>JADFHE010000046.1 GCA_022567295.1 Pseudomonadota bacterium
AGACCATGTGCCCGATACCAGGAAATATTAGGCCAGATAGAAGCGCAGCTTTTATTGATCTCGTCATTTGCACACTATAGGCCGATCATCGCTTGTCTGAATGGCCGCAATTGCAATGAAGCAGCCGGTCAAATGACTACAAAAACGATGTCTTGAAGGGCAGCAAACGGCCAGAAGCGGACGCCATTAACTCAGACTATTCGAGACGGCTAATGCAGTGTTTTGTTATGCGGCACCATGACTCTGCAAGACCGCGTAGAGTACCTGACCTTCGAGCCCGGCCAGTCGATGGTGGCGGATCGCTTGATATTCATCAGAATTCACCATCTGGGAAAGTGTCGCCGGAGTCGGATACTCCACGACGACGATCATGTCCCAGTCACCGTTTCCGATAAGGCACGCTACTGCCTCGCCTGTGAACAGGATCTTCGCTCCCACATTCTGGAGCAGTGGCCTTACGCCAGTAACGTATTTGGCGTACTCATCCGCGCCGCCGTCGGGTTTGAACTTAAGCAAGTTCACCATCATAACCGGACTGTCGGGAAGAGCGAGGAAAGTCTGCATCTGTTCCGGGGTCGGCAACAGGGCGTTGATCTCAACTACATGCACCTGAGTCTCCTGCGTGCAACCCAGGCTAGCACCGAGCGCGAGTCCCCCAGCTGCCGAGGCAGCGGTTTTGAGGAAGCTGCGGCGCGACTCGTTGTCCTCTTTTATAGTCATGGAAACTCTCCCTTGTTAGTCGAAGTGGCGGACCTTGGCGCGAAGATCAGAGACCGCCGGTGTCGGAACAATAATCGTAACAAATCGTGTATGTCTGCTTCGGGTCACTAGCGGTCATTAGGGCCAATACTAGCCTAATGTCTGCTTCCGGGGGTAAAGCAGTCACTCAGAAACAATTTTTCAGAAGTCCCTGGCTAAACGTCCGCTTTCATCCAAAGCGGACGTTCACGCCGTATGAAATCGAGTAATTTGAAGGGCAGCTTACGGCCAATAGCGGACATGCCTTTGCACTTGATTAGCGCCCGTGGTGTGCTGCAATTTCATCTTCAGTGAGCCGTAGGAATCGTGCCGCATTGTTGTAGAAAATATCTGCTTTCTGCTCCGAAGTTAAAAAGGCCGCAGATTCTACTGCCTCAATCGCCTCTTTAAAACTCAAATTGAAGTCGGACCCCCAAAAAATTCGTTTCCCGAACCCATGGTCCACCAAAGTCCGAAGGTACTCGTGAAATGTCTTCCTCGGCACTACGTTTTCGAAGGTAAGCACGGCGATGTCCACGTAAACCTGCGGGTGGCTGAATAGCAAGTGGATCATTTCCTCCAGCATCGGCCAGCCCGCGTGCATAACATAGATGCGCAAGCGTGGGTGCCGGATCAGTACCTCTTCGAGAAGCAAAGGCCTTGTTAGACTCGCCCGATACCGCGGCGCGCAGGGATCCTTGCCACACCATCCATCGTGATATGCTGCCCCGGGTGGCCCAATCGAAATGTGGATTGCGACGGGAATGTCCAGTTCCTCTGCAAGGTCGTAGTAGGGCTCAAGGGCAGGATCATTGGGTGGAAGTCCCGCATACTGGGAAACCACCTCACCCAAGAAACCGATGCGTCCCGATTCTATTTCCTGTCTGAGCCAGTCAAGATTCGGGTAGGATTCTCCGTTCTTGAGACACTTTCGCCCATTACTGTTTGGAACGGTACCGCCATCGCACGGAAACATAATTCCGGCGATAAGTCGTGATGGTGCGAGTTGCCTCCAGTCCTCAGCAGCTTCCATTGGCCCACTGACGAGACCCAGGACAATGTTGGAGCGATCCATGAGCACCTTCGTCTCTTCCCACCCTTGTTGCCAGCCCATCGGCTGCTCCCCTTCTTTCGGGGCACTCCACGGATGAGTGTGCACATGCATATCGATAATGGGGAGTTGACTATCTTGTGCTTGCGCCGGGCAACATGGCGAAATAGCCAGCCCCGCTACGAGTAAAAGCGAGCTAAGAGACTTCATCATTCCTCTCCCCCTCAGAAACCGCAGATCGCCATTTCAGAATAGTACTGGCATGTCCGCTTTGGGTCACAAGCAGACCTTTTGCCTGATATTACCTCAAGGGCTGCTTCCGGGCGCTTACCGGCCATCCAGAATGAGTCTTGATTGGCGGTTCATCCGGAACGTCCGCTTTGTTCAATAGCGGTCATTCAAGCCGCTTGGATCAATCTCGTTTCAACGTCGGTTTTCGGCCACAAGCGCCCATTCAGGTCGTGACGGGTTCTGCCCTTCTCATTGACGGCCGACATCCACGTCTTGAATAAACCTGATGAGACCCTCGAAGTAAGTCACTTGATCATCATACAAGGCAAAGTGGCTACCATTGGGGCAGTAGAGGTAACGACCGTTCGGAAAGGCGCTTGCCATCCACTCCATATGCTTCGGGTCCATCGTGTCGTGTTCAGCGCCAATGACCAAGGTTCGCACCTGAATTTCTGAGAGCGCGGCTGTCCGATCCCAGTCCACCAGCTTGCCACTAGCACCGAGTTCGCTGGGTCCTTGCATCGGAATATAGACGGCTGCATTTAGGTGCTTGAAGGCACGATTTACCGGGTCTGGCCACTCCTGAAGCGGCATACGCAGAATATGCTCAATGTAGTGATGCTCAAAGAGAAGCTCCATATATCTCGGGTTGGCGTAATCCTCAGCTTTCTCGTAGTCCTTAATCTCAGCCAGAACTGTCTGGTCCATGGCTGGCATTAGCACCGTGTCTGCATATTCGTTATACGCTGGGATACTCGCCATCATGTTAGAGATGATCAGCCCTTTGAGATGCTGCTGATATTTCAGTGCGTACTCAATAGCCAGTATTCCACCCCATGATTGACCGTACAGATAGAAGTTTTCCCGACCCAGTCCCAATGCTTGGCGTACTTGCTCCACTTCCTCAACGAAGCGTGGCAGGTCCCACAACTCCGGTTCCTCCGGCTGGTCGCTGTAATAGGACCCGAGTTGATCATAGTAGTAATACTCAATTGCCGCCGACGGAAAGTAGCTGTCAAAAGCTTCCAGGTATTCGTGCGTTACGCCCGGTCCGCCGTGCAAGAGTAGAACCTTTATGGTGGGGTTGTTGCCGATACGCTTCGTCCACACTCGAAAGATGCCCTTCGGTGTTTCCACCGGAATTATCTTAACGCCGCCGCTCAGCGCATCGTCACGGCCGGTATTGTCAAGGTATTGCGATGAAACGGTATTGTTCGGTGTGGACTCGTTCAAGCAACCAACCAAAATGAGGACGCTTGCGAAGAACAAAACGGTTTTTTTCACGATGGTTATCCTATGAGCTTCTGGGTGCAGTATACGTAATCGTCGACGTCCGCTTTGGGTCACAAGCAGCCGGTCGTTATCTTATCACTCGAACTTCCGCTTTCGATCAATAGCGGACGTGTGGTTCCGGGCCAGGTCAAATGATCAGTCTGTTCGATCGTCCCAACAAGCCCCTGAAATAAAAGTCCTTTGTGACCGGTCCTAGTGCTTATATGCGAATACTGATCGTTGCAGTGCTTTGTTTCGTATCGGGGGGCATGGCCTGCCCGGCTGAAAATCTGCGCCTCAATGGTTTCTTGATCGTAGATCCGCTGGTGCCAGCCGATTCGATTGAAAAAGGCGGCCCACCACGCAATGGCATCCCCGCGCTTCATTCGCCGCTTTTTGTGTCAGCCGAGGCTGCAGATTTTCTCAATGATGACGACCGCGTACTCGGGATTTCGATCGACGGCAATGCTAAGGCATATCCTGTGCGAATCCTCAACCGACACGAAATTGTCAATGATTCGATCAGCGAGCGACCCGTGGTCATTACATACTGTCCATTGTGCGGCAGCGGTATCGCATTCTCAGCAGTAGTCGAAAATGTTTCGCTGAGCTTCGGTGTCTCTGGCCTACTCCACAACAGCGATGTCCTGTTGTACGACTTTAATACAGAATCGCTTTGGTCGCAGATATCGAAAACGGCTATCAATGGCCCGCTAAAGGGGTCTCAGCTGGTGCAGTTGCCACTACGGCACACAACTTGGGAGGATTGGCGGCGACGCTATCCCGACACCCGAGTTTTGTCGACCGAGACCGGTTTCGCGTTTTTTGATTACGATCGAGACCCTTATGCACGATACAAGAACAGCAACCAACTTTGGTTTGCGGTGTCGAACTCAGACAAGCGATTGCGCAGGAAAGATTGGGTGTTGGGCGTGACCGTGGGGGAAATCGCCAGAGCGTATCCGTTCCGGAAAATGAAAAAAAAGTCGTCGCTGATCCAGGACCGGATCGGCGACATTGCCGTGACAATCAAATTCGACCACAAGCATCAGACTGCCGTGGCGCTAGACTCAAATGGCGTCCCGCTCGAAGCGGTGCAATTGTATTGGTTCGCTTGGGCCGCATTTCATCCTGACACGTCGATCTGGGGGTGCAAAGATGGAGCATCTCGCTGCTAGCGAAGTCCGTTCAAAGCTCTATCACTTCAACAACCTGCATCAGGCGCAAAGCAGACGTTGAACTCGGTTGCTTCGCAATCGGTGGATTCAGACGCCGGGTGGCGGCAACCGCCCAAGTACCATTTCGATCGCCCGTCCCAGGGCCAACAGTGACTGGTCGCTGTCCTGGGGCCCATCCAACTCAATTGACACGGGAAGTCCGCCAGATGAAAGACCGGCCGGCAGTACCAGGCCCGGGATACCCGACGTGCTGCCCGGTGAGATGTTTCTCGCCATCGCTATTTCCAATGTGACCGGATTGCCGCCGATTTCGACCATGATATCTTCCCCGATCGGGGTCGCCGTCGTCATTGTTGCCGGGAATAGCATGGCGACAATGTCATTTTCGCGAAAGTAGCTACGTATTATTTCTTTCAAGGCCGGAATATGAACATCACGAGCGGCATCAAATGCCGCCTGTGACATTGAGTATTTGCCGCCCGGCAGAACGTACTCGGAAAATATGCCTTTGATATCGTCGCTCGCTTGCTCGAGCACATCACTAAATGTAATACCGCCCCCATAGGTCCCAAGGTACTCGCTGAATCGGCGCTCTACGTCTACCAGTTGCGCCGGCGCCGTCGTCAAGCCGATCAGGTCTTCCAGATTGGGCACATCGGCCTCCACGAGAACGGCTCCCGCATTGGCGAGTTTCCCTAAAGCAATTTCTGTAATGCGTTCGACGTCGCTATCTAGTCCACCGAAGTAATATCGACGTGGAATTCCCAGCCTCACCCCCTGCAGCGACGCAACATCGGATGCCGGCTGCTTGCCAACAATGACGGTATCGAATAATTGCAGATCCTCGACGCATCGTGCATGCGGACCGACCTGGTCAAACAGCGGTGTTACAGGCATTACGCCTTCATTCGGATAACGGTGAGTCGTCGGACGAAATCCGCAAATCCCGCAAAGTGCAGCAGGAACCCGAATCGAGCCTTGAGTATCTTCGGCGATACCGAGCGGCGCCATATGAGCCGCAATCGCCGCTGCCGTGCCGCCCGAACTGCCGCCAGGAATACGGTCGGTGTTGTAGGGATTCCGAACAGCACCGTATGCATAATTGTTACTTGTCCAACCGAATGAGAGCTCATGAATATTCGTCTTGCCCATGACGAACGCTCCGGCTTGTTTAAGCAAACGTATGAGCTTCGCGTCCTGGCCTGGTCTGAAATTCCGTAGCGCCGGCGTGCCGCCGGTGGTCGGGTAATCCATCGTGTTGATGCTGTCTTTCACCGGGATCGGGAGTCCATGCAGCGGCCCGAGTTCGGTTCCCGCGGCGCGCTTCATATCGGCGTCCCGGGCCGCCTCCATCACCTTCTCCGGCGCAAGGGATATGAAGGCGTTCAGGCGACTGAACTCTTGGCATTGTTCCAACAGGGCGGATGCGTAGGCCTCGGACCTCAATTCTCCCTTGCGCATTGCCGCTACGGCGTCGGCGGCAGAAAGGTCGAGTAATGAGCCGGTCAAATCCACAGAAGTCATGCTGTCCTTCGTCTCTCCACAGGCAATTAAACCGGTTGACACCGCCGCGCCCCAGGCAAGAACCTCGCGACGTGACCTCTTGGGGATATGGGCCACGGCTTGCTCCTCGTCTGGACGAAACGCTCTACGCTGCTATTCGATGACAAATTAGCTGCAAATGGACGCAGTTTCCAGCTCAAGCGTGTCCATTTCGAACCCGACTCGGTCGTGTGAAACCTGTTCCACAAACCGCCAATAGCGGACCTCATCAGCGAGGACGATTTTCTGTATCTACTGTCGATAATTATCTTGAATATTGTTGCTATGCTTCGCAGCGCAATTACAGGGACTCGATGTCTCGCTGGAGCTGGCTCAGCAACCTTGCAGACGGCATCGAATATTCCTGAATCCAGCGCTCGTGAATTCGCTGGATTGGGCTCACGTCCAGGTAATTCCAGCGGCAGCGCCCTTCCTTTTTACTGATAATAAGGCGTGCCTGCTCCAGGACTCCCAGGTGCTGCATAACGGTAGTCCTGTCGAGCCACGTCAGCTTTTTGACGATGTCACCTGTTGTCATGGGCGCGTCGCGCAAGAGGTCAAGTATCTTGCGTCGATCCGTGCCCGCCAGTGCTTTGAACACCAAATCGTCCTCGGATTTGCGGCCCGCAGTTCTTTTCCTTTTGACCATTGACAGATATGTTATATTTTTATAACATGATTTGCAACTATATGGAGATGACACAATGTCCAGGAACTATACGGTTAACACACAAATTGCGCGGCCCGTCGCTGATGTCTATGACGCCATCGTATCGAGCAACCGCTTGACCCGTTACTTCACGAATAGCAGTAGCGGTGATATGAAGGAAGGAGAGAGCATCACGTGGACCTGGAATGACTGGGGTGATTTTCCGGTCACTGTCAGGAAAATCGTGCCGAATGAGTTGATCGTACTCGCGCTCGAGTCGAAAATATGGAAGAAAACCAAAAAGGGTTCCTACGAGGTGCTCGTAATTTTCGAATTCGAGGAACTGGAAGACGGCGCCACGATGCTGAGCATCAGCGAGGAAGGCTGGAAAACCGATGCCGAAGGTCTCAAGGGATCTCACGACAACTGTGGCGGCTGGATGCACATGCTCATGTGCCTGAAAGCGTATATCGAGCACGGCATTGATCTGCGATAGTCCTGCAAGCAGGCCCGGCTCAATGAAATGGCGAAAATCAGTGCGAATTGCAGTCATAAAGATGAACGCTCATCGGTTTCGTACTTTCCTGGGCTGCGTGGGCCTCTGTTTACCTTGTATCGCAAACAGTTCAGCCAGCGTTGATATTTGTCAGGAGCCGACGGCGGAATCTCATCTGTCGATCGCATATTACGATAAAGAAGAGACCTCGCTTGAGCGAAGCCTTGGTGAAACAACCCCAGAAAATTACAATACTGATTTGCTGTTCAAATTGAACAGCAACTGGATATTGGGGGGTGGACACCGCAGCACGATCTTGCACGTCGATCGACTCGAGTTACAGACGAATGGTTATTTACACACCTTCTTCTTCCCTGTGCACAGGCTCAGTCAGTCTGGTAACAAGAGTTTTCGTTTCAGCATTGCGCCTGCGCTGTCTGCCTCGTCCAACGTCACCAGTGACCCTGATGAATACACAGCTGACGCGCTGCAACTTCTGGCAGCCGTGATTTGGGGTTGGCAGAGGTCCGATGGTCTGGGTTTGCGCTACGGTTTCTGTGGCGATCATCGCTTTGGCGAATATCACGTCTATCCTGTGATCAGTGTTCATTGGCAACCCCATCCAGATTGGAAAATTGAAATCGGCTTCCCAACGTCGCAAGTTAGCCACCAGGTAACAAAGAGTCTTACTTCCTTACTGCGGATCGCGCCGAATGGGAATGAGTGGTATGTCAAGGACAAGAGCCTGACTAAGCACTCCCAATTAATCTACGAGGCATACTTGCTTGAGTGGGCGCTTAACTGGCGCGCGCATACGCATTTTATGCTAGCAGCCAGCATTGGCAGAGAGTTTCACAGTCGATACGAAATGACGCTGCTCAACGAGAGTCGAGTCCGAATCTCGAGCGACTCGGCTACTCGTGTTGGCGTGGCTTTGGCATGGTTTTTCTAAGCAATGTTTTTTTCGTAAACGGGCAGGTCATCACAGATTGTCATCCACGCCTTCTTATCCTCGGTCCAGATGTGTGCACACAATGTTGGTCCGTTCGGGTCATCAAGCGTGTTGACCGTAATGTCGATTTCGCCGGGTCGCTTAGCATTTTCGTAGGTGATCGGTGAGCCGCAGTTTGAGCAATGCCCCCTGGTAACGCCGGGCGACGAATGGTGCCATTGCAGTTCGCCCAGTGTTAATCGGAACGACGTCTTTTCGTACGTAGACCAAGCGACGACCGGTGCCCCGGCGGCGCGCTGACAACTTTCGCAATAACAAAAACAAGCGAACTTCTCTGGTCCTTCCACTTCGAATTGGATCGAGTTGCAGAAGCAGCGGCCGGAAACGATGCTCAACTCAATCGTCCTCCAGAAACTCGATCACGCCGGTCTCGATGGAATATTCAGCACCTGCAATCTGCAGTTCACGTTCGTTGATTAAGTTCTCGATGATCAACGAGCCGTGTTGCAATCGTGCTACTGAAGCCCGCACATTTGCACGCACAGCTTCGCCAATAACGAACTCAGAATCGCTGTCCTTGTGTTCACGAAGCACGGGCTCAACGGCCGGCCGCACCCTGTCTACAATGGCTCGCAAATTCGGTGATCTATGGTCATCCTTTTTCGCTAGTTCCTTAAGCGTTGCGATGACAGCCCCGCAGTTGCTGTGACCCAGTACGACAACGAGTCGTGTACCAAATTGTGTCGCGGCGTATTCAATACTTCCAATTTGTGACGGGGCTACGATGTTTCCTGCAACTCGGATAACGAACAAATCGCCGATGCCTTGATCAAAAATTAATTCGGTTGGTACACGCGAATCGGAACACGCGAGAACGATCGCAAACGGGTTTTGACCAGAAGCCATATCGGGTCGTTGCAAGTGGCTTGTAGTGACATCATTGGCGCTCTCTCCGGAAACAAACCGGCGGTTGCCTTCGCGGAGGCGTTCAAGTGCATCAACGGCAGAAATCATCTGCGCACAGTAGCCTGTTTCGTGATCAACCGGCATTCCATCGATGCAGGATCACAGGTGTACCGGCCGGAAAATCGGTCTGATCTTTTGCCAGTTCAACATAGCCGTCGGTCGCCGACAACGATGCGAAATCACCGGAGGTGTTGGTCTTCACTGGCATGGCGAGTAACTGTCCAGCTGTGTTAGAGACGAGCTTCACTGGCTGAAAACACGTTAGCGCCGGTTTGAATGACACGCTCGAAGCGAGGGCAGCGAATTCGGGCGGTGATTCGGGTTCGCCCGATGCCTTGCTCAGGGCCGGTATCACGTACTGACGACAGCAAACCAACGCCGACACCGGGTTCCCCGGCAGTGCAAAGACAATCTGATCGTTCGGGCCCTTGCCAAGCCACATCGGTTTGCCGGGGCGCTGACTGATTTTATGAAACACGACGTCGACTCCCAGGTCCTCGAGCACCTGCGGCACATAGTCGGCCTTTCCCATAGAAACACCACCACTCACGATGAGTACGCTGGCTTGTTCCAGGTGTTGACCCAGCTGGTCGTGCATTGCATCGATATCATCGACGATGTGATCGTGTTCCGAGCGCTGGTAGCCGTGACTCTCCAACAGCGATACGACAGCCGGTCCGTTCGACATGCGAATCTGATGCGGTTCAATAGTTTGTCCGGCGGCCACTAACTCGTTGCCGGTGGAAATAACCCGAATGACGGGATCGGTGGCAACTTTGACTTCTGTCTCCCCGCATGAAGCAATAATCGCGATGTCGAAAGGAGAAATTCTCTTTCCCGGCGTAAGAAGATGCGCGCCCTGGGCGTAATCCGATCCGCGCGGATGTATAAAGCTGCCTTCCTTTACTTCATAGTCGTCTTCGATCTCGGCGGAAGCGTCTGTAACGGCGATGCGTTCAACGGGAACAATGCAGTTCGCATTCACAGGATTTGCGGCGCCAGTCATGATTTCGATGCAGTGGCCGCTCTTCAATGTCAGAACTTCGTCGCCGGCGGCCTGCATCGCCTGAATCGGAAACTTGCGCTGGCCGTTTTCATAATCGGACCAGGCGAACGCAATACCATCCATCATGACGCGATCAAACGGCGGTTGGTCGCGTTCAGCCCGTATGGTCTGACGCAGCACGCGTCCTGTAGCATCCACCACAGCGAGCGCCTCAGAGGAGAAGGCCGGTGTGGCGGCCAGTACGGCTTCGAGTGCTTCGGCCGTGGTTAGCACACTGCTCTCAGCGCCGCTCGCGCGCGATCGCGCGGTGGCCGATGTCACGCCGGGAATAAACGTCTTCCCAGTGAATCTTGTCCACGGACTGATAAGCTGAGACTGCAGCAGCCTCGACCGACTTCCCAAGCCCGACGACACACAGCACCCGTCCGCCGTTTGTTACCACCTTGTCGCCGTCAGTGGCAGTGCCCGCGTGAAAAACTTTTTGATCGTCGCTATCGGCATCGGCAAGGCCGCTAATGGCCCTGCCCTTGGCGTAGGTGTCCGGGTAACCGCCAGCAGCGAGAACAACGCCCAGCGCGGCCCGCGAATCCCAGTCCGCGGACTGGCTCGCAAGCGTTCCGTCGAGCGTCGCCATACAGAGGTCAGTCAGACTCGACCGGAGGCGCGACAGGATAGGTTGGGTCTCAGGATCACCCAGACGGCAATTAAATTCGATCACTTTCGGCGTGCCGTCCGCCATGATCATCAGACCGGCATACAGAAAACCAAGGTACGGATGACCATGGGCTCGCATGCCGGCCAGCGTTGGGCTGATAACCTCATCCATGATGCGTTGTTCGATTTCCGGAGTCACGACACTGGCCGGGGAGTAAGCGCCCATTCCGCCCGTGTTCGGGCCAACGTCGCCTTCGTCGCGGGCCTTATGATCTTGCGATGTCGCCAGTGGCAACACGCTGGTGCCATCCGTGATAACGATAAAGCTCGCTTCTTCGCCGTCGAGAAACTCTTCGACAACGATGCGCGCGCCCGCGTTTCCGAAACTGCCGACATGGAGCATATTGGTTGCGGCCTGTTCGGCTTCCTCAAGCGTCATCGCAACGATGACGCCTTTGCCCGCGGCAAGCCCGTCCGCCTTGATAACGATCGGCGCTCCCTGTTCGCGTATATATGTGAGCGCGAGATCAAGGTCAGTAAAGTTCTGGTAGTCCGCCGTCGGTATCTTGTGGCGCGCGAGGAAGTCCTTGGTAAACGCCTTGGATCCTTCCAGTCGGGCAGCAGCGGCATTCGGTCCGAAGCAGCGCAGGCCGAGCTCAGAAAAGCGATCGGCGATGCCCGCGACCAGGGGTGCCTCCGGGCCCACGATGGTCAGACCGATGTTTTCGTCGTGCGCGAGTTCTGCAAGTGCCTCAATATCATCTGGTGAAATTGCAACATTGCGAACCTTGTCCTCGCGCGCGGTACCGGCGTTGCCGGCTGCGACGAGCACTTCGTCGACATCGGTCGACTGGGCACATTTCCATGCGAGTGCATGTTCGCGTCCGCCGTTGCCGATGATCAGGACCTTCATGGTTGGATAACGTACCTCAATGGCGGAAATGGCGCATGCCGGTGAAGACCATGGCCAGCCCATGTTCATTCGCGGCTTGTATCACTTCATCATCCCGCATCGACCCACCCGGCTGAATGATCGCCGAAATGCCGGTCTCTGCCGCGGCATCGATGCCGTCGCGGAACGGAAAAAACGCGTCGGACGCCATAACAGAACCCTTAATTTCCAGGCCTTCATCCGCGGCTTTGATCGCTGCAATCTTCGTGCTATAGATACGGCTCATCTGGCCTGCGCCGACACCGATTGTCATGTTGTCTTTGCAAAATATGATCGCATTCGACTTCACGAATTTTACAATGATCCACGCGAACAGCATGTCCTGAATCTGGCCTGAAGTCGGTGCGACATCGGTGACAATTTTGAGGTCGTCCACGGTAATCACGCCGCGGTCAGTATTCTGCACCAGCAACCCGCCCGACACTTTCTTGAAGTCAAATGTAGGAGGCCGCCATGCGGCCGAATCGCTCCAATCGCCGGTTTCAAGCACCCGAATATTCTTCTTCGCTGCCACTATCTCGGCGGCATCGGCATCGACTGCCGGAGCGACGATCACCTCTACAAACTGCCGGTCTGTTATTGCCGCAGCCGTCTTTGCATCAAGCGCTCTATTGAAAGCGATGATGCTGCCGAAGGCCGACGTCGGGTCGGTTCTGAATGCCCTGTCATAGGCATCGAAAATGTTGTCGGCTACTGCAGCGCCACACGGGTTTGCATGCTTGACGATGACACAGGCCGGATCTTCGAACCGCTTCACACACTCAAGAGCTGCATCGCTGTCGGCTATATTGTTGTACGACAAGGATTTGCCTTGCAGTTGTCGTGCCGTGGCCAGAGAGCCTGCCAGTGCTTGCTGATCAACATAAAACGCCGCATCCTGATGCGGATTCTCACCATAACGAAGTTTTTCCGACAGGCGGCCTGAATACAGAAATCGTTGTCCCAGGGCATTGTCGCCGAGCGCATTAGAAAGGTATTGGGTGATCGCTGTATCGTAGCTCGCGGTATGAGCATACGCCTTCGCGGCGAGTCGGCGACGACTCTCAAGCGATAGCATGCCGTTCTTCAGGTCTTCGAGAACAGCCTCGTAATCGTCCGGCTCGACCACGACGGCGACGCCGTCGTGGTTCTTCGATGCGGCACGAATCATGGCGGGACCACCGATATCTATGTTTTCGAGCGCGTCAGTGATTGTCGCATCGTCTCGAGCGATGGTCTGCTCGAACGGATAGAGATTGACGACCAGCAAATCGATTGGCTCGATTCCGTGTTCATCCATAATGGCTTCGTCGGTTCCTCGGCGCCCCAGCAGGCCGCCGTGAATTACGGGGTGCAGCGTTTTGAGGCGACCATCCATAATTTCCGGGAACCCCGTTTTCTCAGACACCTCGATGATATCGAGTCCTGCGGCTCGTAATTGCCGGCAAGTACCGCCCGTCGAAAGGACCTCTACTCCGAGCGCGGCGAGGCCGGAAACAAAAGGAACCAAACCACGCTTGTCAGAAACACTGACCAGCGCGCGTCGAACGTTGAACATCAAATCACCTGGGAGGAAAGGGGGGTATGCCGCAGCGGCTCCTACTGAATGAGCGAATAGATTCTGAGTTTCTTACGCAACGTGCCGCGGTTGAGCCCGAGTATATCGGCGGCCTGGCTCTGGTTACCCCGCGTGTAATCCATGACGACCTTGAAGAGTGGTCGCTCCACCTCACCGATGACGAGATCGTACAGATCTCCCGGTCGATCGCCATTCAGGGAGGTGAAATATTGATTCAGTGCGTCTTCAGTGTGTTTGCAGAGCGGCTTTTTGCCTTTTCTCGCCATGAGCGAGTCGCTGTTATTGTTATTGTCTGCCACGTTGGCTAAATCCTGAATCATTGGCCCGGTCATCGAGCCGTACTCCCCAAAACTTCAGAAAAATCATGCTGCCAAATAAATGCCCCCGTCCTCTCGATCGAAGTACATCTTTGTCAATTCGATTTGTTCTGAAGCACTTTCGACACGCACCACCTGGCGACGAAAATCGCCGGCATTTGCCAAACTATTGCAATACCAGGTCAGGTGCTTGCGAGCCACTCGAACTCCGGTCACTTCCCCATAGAACCGGTGTAGTTCATTCAAGTGGCCGAGCATAGTATCACGCAATTCGTATTTATCCAGCTGCGGCAAATCCTGATCCGGGTTTAGAAGTTGTCCGAGCTCGCGGAAAATCCACGGCCGTCCCTGCGCGCCGCGGCCGATCATCAAGCCGTCGCAATTCGTTAGGCGCAATACTTCAAGCGACTTCTTCAGTGTGGTGATGTCGCCGTTGGCAAATACGGGTATATCAACAATCTCCTTAATACGCGAAATAGTTTCGAATTCAGCGTCGCCTTTGTATCGACATGCGCGAGTTCGGCCGTGAACGGCCAGCGATTGAATGCCGGAATCCTCCGCGATTCGCGCAATAATCTCGGCGTTTCGGTGCTCGGTATCCCAGCCTGTCCGAATTTTCAGGGTGACAGGCACCGCAACGGCGGATACCACGTGGGTCAAAATCGATTTGACGAGTTTTTCGTCCTTCAGTAATGCCGAACCCGCAAGTTTCTTGCAGACCTTCTTCGCCGGACAGCCCATATTGATGTCGATGATCTGAGCGCCTCGTTTCACACAGGCCTGAGCCGCTGTCGCAAGCTGTTCGGCGTCCGAACCGGCAATTTGAACGGCGACGGGTTCAGCATCCAGATCCAGATTGAGCCGATGTCGGGATTTAGGCGTTTGCCACAGGCTGGTGTCGGCGGTGGTCATCTCCGACGTCGTCATTCCAGCGCCATACGATCTGCAAATGCGTCGAAACGGCGCGTCGGTAACGCCCGCCATCGGAGCCAGAACGATTGGGTTGGAGAGTGTGTAGGGGCCGATCTTGAGGGGCGAAAGGCTCACTTGAAATCGTCAATGGCGCAACGCAGCTGACCATCCGACAATCTGTAGCAGACATTTAGTTTGAATCCTGTCGCGTCTTCAGACGCCGATTTAATCGTAATCACAGCGTTGAAAGTATTTCCGGGTGCAACCATCTCTCCGGGATCAAGATCAGTCGGCAGGTATTCAGTGGGATCGAGTACGCGGCTGCCAATGGTTTCTTCAAAACGGTCGGTTAACGAGATTCCTATTAGTGGGTACGGCAGAGGGCTGTCCGAATTATTGCCGACGCGCGAGTAGATAGTCAGTTCCTCATCGTCACCTTGGGTGCTGCCTTTGGTTGCCTCGAATCGCCAGCCGGTGATATCCCACGCCGGCTGCACTGGTTGGCCGAAAGCGCGATAGACCTGACCGATGGTGCCGCTGAATGCAGGGATTGTCGCCAGCGCTTCGCGCGACTGGTGCATCATCTGCAGGATCAGGAGAAGAACCAAGACAGCGATGCCACCGATAAAACCGTTGCGCCTGCGATCGGTGTGATTCGCCTGTTCCGCTTCTTCAACTCGGGCCAGTTCTGCCAATTTGGCCGCAGCGGCTGAATTTTTAGCGAGTTTCTTACTGTCGATCGCTGCACGAATAGATTCGCCCTCCATAACGATCGTTTCAAAACCCGAATCGTGCTCCAAATCTTCGAGCTCACGCTCATGCTCGAGCTCATGCTCAAGCTCATCCTCGAGGTCGCCGTCGGCAGCGCTGAGGTTTTCTTCGAGTGCTTTTTTCTCAGTATCGTTTTCCGGAATAACGATTGTTGAAGCAAAGCCGTCTTCGTCTTCGCTAGAGAGTGCCATGAGGTCCTGGTCGATCTGCATATTGGCGGTATGTTCTTCGTCCGTCATAGGTGGCACATAGTGCTCATCTTTCTCTTCGTCATTGAGGCCCGCCAGTTCATCTTCAATTCTGTGGCTTTCGACGATCGGTTCTACCTGCTCGTCGAGTATATCCAGGTGAGCGGTGTCTTCCCCGAACTCATCGTCGTCCTCGGAATCTTCTTCTTCGTCAAGTTCGTCGATGCCGCTCAGATCAATGCCCATCGCCTCAGCCTGGAGCGCGAACTGTGTATCCATATCCAGCGGGTCGCCCGACTCTGACTCTGGTTCGGACTCAGATTCGGCTTCGATATCACCGTCATCTTTCGCATCGTCCGTGTCAGCAACCGTCGCATCAGTCCGCGCTGCCACCTCCTCGGCTGACTCTTGAAATTCGCCCAGTATGTCCTGCCACTCGTCCGGCTCACTGAGTACGAGATCCGCTTGCGGCCTGGCAATCTCTGCTTCCGGTTTTTCCGGCTCAGGTTCAGATTCCTTTTCCGGAATTTGAGAAGACTCGTCATCGAGATCGAAGTCGTCTGGCAGTGGAGTGTTGTCATCGAAACGTAATTCGTCGATCGGTCTCTTGGAAGGTCCGTCAGCAGGCTCCTCGAATATCTCGGGTTCATCTACGATGTTTGGTGTCTTCGTCAGAATTTCGTCAATGGGAGTCGCGGAGGCATCGAGTGTTTCATCGATCTTTGTAGCATTGACCTGGCCGGCGTTGTCATTATCGGCGACGAGTTCTGCCGCTTCCTCCTCGTCAATGACTCGCCATTCGACCCCCGTGTCCTCGATACGAATATCGGATCCGGCGAGCTCGTCGAGCGTTTTCAAAAGAGCGGCATTTTGTTCCGCCGAAATAGACGGCGGAAGACCGTCGTCCGTTTCGATGATTTCGGGTTTAAGTTCCGGTACGGCCTGATCGGTCGTTCCTGCCGCAGATTGCTTCAGTTTTTTCTCGGACAAATAGGAAAGTGCATCGAATGCGTTGCCGCAGCCACCACAGCGGACTTTGCCAGCGGCCTGTTTCAAGACCTTGGCTGTGACTTTGAATGCAATTCCGCAGTCTGGGCATTGGGTGTACATCAGTGGTCCAGCCCGTTCATATTGAAGCGTACAGCGATTTGTGAAGCGGTTGATCGCGAGGCGTGCCTCGCTGGTAATGGCGCGCCCTTGGCAAGAGGCACAACGACGCTGGCGACTGCTTCACAAATCGCCGAAAGGGAGCTACCCAGGTAACCCAACGCAGCGTCGCAGCCCTCGCAATGGATCTGGCCATTTCTTTTGGGCTGCGCCTTGCTTTGGATTATATGGGTAGATCTGCACCCATCAATATGAGCGTGTTGGACCACTAGCCCGCTCTCCGTCTTCCAGTCAATCTCGACCATATTTGGCCGTCCTGCTCTTTGACCACGGGATCGTCAAAGTTGATCCAGGGCTCAAAAGCTGCCATTACGTCATCGGCCTGCTCACATAATACGCCGGACAAAGCAAGCATACCGCGCCGTTGCAACGTTAATGTGATGGATTCTGCAAACTGGACAAGTGGCCCGGCAAGGATATTGGCTATAACGACGTCAAAAACGCCGTCAATAGCCTCCGTCGCGCCTAAAATTTGCAAATTATCCAGCACAGCGTTGTCGATGGCATTCTGACGCGTCGCGATAATGGCCTGCGGATCAATGTCCATGGCGGTCGCTGCAGAGCAGCCGAGCTTCAACGCGGCAATGGCCAAAACGCCCGATCCGCAGCCGTAGTCAAGCATCGTCTTACCCGCCAGCGGCAATCCGTCCAGCCACTCAAGGCAAAGGGCGGTGGTCGCATGTGTGCCGGTCCCGAAGGCGAGGCCCGGATCGAGGCGAACGACAACGGCGTCTCTTTCTAAAATATCGCTTCCGGTCGGGCATATCCAGAGCCGTTGTCCGAATCGCATTGGCCCGAAATCTTTCAGCCACTCGCGCTCCCAGGCGCAATCTTCAAGGTTCTCGGTGCGGTGTGCCGGCAATTTCGTTAGCTTGAGCTCAGTTTGCAGGCTTTTGCAAAGCTGCCCTATATTGACGTCGGGTGAAAACAATCCAGTGATCATCGTGTCGGCCCAAAGCGGAGTTTCTCCAGGACCGGGTTCGAGTACCGGGTCATCGCCTGCGTCGGCCAGAGTGACCGAACTGGCACCGAAGCGTACGAAGATTTCTTCGACAGCGTCGGAATCCAGCGCGTCGAGACGCATAACAAACTGACGCCATGCCACCGTAGTTGAACTCCGCGTCACACCAGCCCGAGACGTTTCTCGAGGTAATGAATATCGGTTCCGCCCGCCTGGAACGCTGCATGCTGAAAGATTTCCTGGTGCAGCGGTATGTTGGTCTTGATGCCCTCGATTACGATTTCAGTCAACGCATTTCTCATGCGTGCAAATGCTGTTTCGCGCGATCCACCGTGTGCAATGATTTTGCCAATCATGGAGTCATAGTACGGCGGCACTTTGTAACCGCTGTAGATGTGACTCTCAACGCGAATACCGGGTCCGCCTGGCGGGTGCCAAAGCGTAATGAGCCCTGGTGATGGCATGAAGTTCTTGGGGTCTTCAGCATTCACCCGGCACTCGATAGCGTGACCTTGAATTTTTATGTCATCCTGAGTCACCGTGAGTTCTTCGCCACTGGCGATTTGCAGTTGCTCACGAACAATGTCGATGCCCGTTATCATCTCGGTCACAGGGTGCTCGACCTGAATGCGAGTATTCATTTCAATGAAATAAAACTCGTCGTTCTCGTACAAAAACTCGAACGTGCCCGCGCTGCGATAACCAATTTCCTTACAGGCCTGAACACATCGCTCACCGATGCGATTTCGCTGTTTCTCGGTAATGCCCGGCGCTGGTGCTTCCTCAATGACTTTTTGATGGCGCCGTTGCATAGAGCAATCGCGCTCGCCCAAATGTACGGCGTTGCCGTGCGAGTCCGCCAACACCTGAAACTCGATGTGCCGTGGCTGTTCCAGAAACTTTTCCATGTACACGACGTCATTGTTAAACGCGGCTCTCGCTTCGGCTTTGGTTACCGTTATCGCGGCAACCAAGGACGCTTCGGCATGAACGACGCGCATGCCACGTCCGCCACCACCTCCCGATGCTTTAATGATGATCGGGTAGCCGATTTCCCGTGCCATTCGCATATTCTCGTCGGCGTCTTCGCCCAGCGGGCCGTCAGATCCCGGAACACAAGGTACGCCAGCTTTTTTCATTGCTGCGATGGCAGAAACTTTGTCGCCCATTAATCGAATCGCATCTGCTTTCGGTCCGATAAATGTGAATCCACTGGATTCCACGCGCTCCGCAAAGTCTGCGTTCTCAGACAGGAAGCCATAGCCTGGGTGGATGCCGGTTGCGTCCGTAACTTCAGCCGCGCTGATAATCGCCGGCATATTCAGATAACTATCGACCGACGGTGGCGGTCCGATGCAAACTGTCTCGTCGGCCAGCAATACGTGCTTGAGATTATTGTCGGCCGTCGAGTGCACGGCGACCGTCTTGATGCCCATTTCACGACACGCCCGCAACACGCGCAGCGCAATCTCGCCGCGATTGGCTATAACGATTTTTTCGAGCATGTTAGTCGGCCCGCTTAGTCGTTTTGCCGCTGATCGATGACGAACAGCGTTTGTCCGAACTCGACCGGTTCACCGTTCTGAATGCGAATTGACTTGATCACTCCCGAAACGTCCGCTTCAATCTGGTTCATCATCTTCATCGCTTCGATGACGCACAGCGTATCACCCTCATTTACGCGGTCACCGACTTGAACGTACGGCGCGGCGCCAGGCGACGATGCTGCGTAGAACGTACCGACCATGGGCGCGGTTACCTCAAAGCCGTCGTCTTCGGGTTCGGCTGCGGCCGCCGGTGCGGCGGTCGGAGCGGGTACGACGGTCGGTGCGGCAGTGGGCGCAGGTGCAGCAACAACCGGAGCGGCTACCAGCGGTGATCCCGGTGGGTAGCGACTGATGCGTACAGATTCCTCGCCCTCGGTAATCTCAATTTCGGCAATGCCGGACTCGTCGAGTAATTCGATGAGTTTTTTTACTTTTCTTATATCCATTATTTATCCTCGGCATTGCCGACCTGCTGACTAGCGGCCTGCAGCGCCAATTCGTAACCGTGTGCCCCAAACCCGAACAGACAGCTATTCGCAATGTCGCTGAAATAGCTGTTATGCCGAAATTCTTCCCGCGCAAACGTGTTGCTCAGGTGAATTTCGATGAACGGAATCTGCACGGCCAGAAAGGCGTCACGTAATGCAACACTCGTGTGCGTAAAACCGCCCGGATTCAGGATGATGAATTCGACGCCATCGGTCCCGGCTTGATGTACGCGGTCGATGAGTTCGTGCTCGGCGTTGCTTTGAAAACAATCGAGATCATGTCCCAGCTCTTTAGCCACCGTAATGCAGCGCGCTTCGATGTCGGCAAGACCGGTTGCGCCATAGACATCGGGTTGCCGCGAACCGAGCAGGTTCAGGTTTGGACCGTTGATCAGCAAAAAAGAGGACATTTCGAGGGGTTCGCCGCCAGATAGCCGAAGATAGCGACAATTCTAACGGTTTTTTCGGGGTTTACTACAACTTTTGCCGTGTCAGAGTCGATTCAGCGCCGCACGAGCGCTGTCCTTGGAAATTTCGGCACGATCGAGGCGCGTCATAACCTCGACAATCGTATCCAGGTGCTGCTGATGCAATTCACCGATATAGGCACCGATGTACTCGCCATCGGAGGCAAGGAACATCGTGAATGGCAAAACGCTGAAGTGGATGCCCGAAGATTCAGCGATCGCCATCGCCCCCTGTTCTCCAACGAGAACAGGGTAATTGAAATTTGCTGTCTCCGCATATCTTGCAACCGTGTCCATATAATCGACGGCGATACCAATGACCTGAAAACCGTTGCCCGACTGTTCATCCTGGAACGCCTTGAGCAGTGGAATCTCGCGGCGGCAGGGGGCACACCAGGTGGCCCAGAAATTCAGAATTACATTTTTGCCCCGCCACTCGGAAAAGTCACGGTCTGTGCCGGACAGGTCGGGTAAAGTAAAAGACGGGTGTGTTACGATTTCCAGCGCCTCTGGCTGCTCAATTAATTGCGGTGCCGGCTGCGGCGCTTGCACCGGAATTCGCGCGGCGTAAAACAATGCGCCGGCCATCAGCGCGACCAGCGCCGATGCGAAGATCAAGAAAATTCGTGACACTGTGATTCCTGCTATTCGTTAACTCGGGCCGACATGCTATCCGATACCGAGAATACTTGCCGAACATGTCTGGCGAAGTCCTGTGCTTTCATATAGCCGACGACTTCGTAGCCGTGACGTTGTTGTCCGTCCGCGTCGAAAAAGATAATGGTCGGCGGACCGAATACTCCAAAGCGTTTCAGCAGCGCTTGGTCGGCCTCGTCATTGGCCGTTACATCGGCCTGTAGCCAGACCGTATTGGAAAGTGCCGCCTGAACATCATCGTCGGTGAATGTGTAAGCCTCCATCTCCTTGCACGACACACACCAGTCGGCGTAGAAGTCGAGCAATACGGTCTTGCCTTCTGCGGCAGCCGCCGCGACGTCGCGGTCAAGATCATCGACCGTCTTGATACGTCGAAACGGCAGATCGTGCTCCGCTTCGGCAACTGTCGATGTACTACCACCCAGGTTGATGCTTGCGAGCGGCTGCAACGGATTGCTGCCGCCAGTTAGTGCACCGAGCAACAGGATGATGCCGTAGATAATTGCAAGGAATCCAAATCCCTTACCGAGTTTCTGCGTCACATTGGAATCGGTGCTCAGCGTTGTCAGTCCGCCCATGAAAACGCCAGCCATAAATACCAGGACAGCCCACAGCAGCATCGTTACGGTCCCAGGCAGAATTCGGGATAGCATCCAGACAGCCAGGGCCAGCATCATAAAACCGAAGGCGTTCTTGACGGCGACCATCCAGCCGCCGGCTTTCGGCAACAATTTTCCTTGTGCGGCGCCAACCAACAGCAATGGCGCGCCCATGCCCAGACTCATGGCAAACAATGCGCTGCCACCGCGGAGCATGTCGCCGGTTTGTGCGATCACCGAAAGCGCGGCGATCAACGCCGGCGCGACACATGCCGTGACAATTAACGACGACAGTGCGCCCATGACGAAAGCGCCAATCATCGTGCCGCTCCTCTGATTGCCACTGACGCTTGCCAGTTTA
>JADFHE010000017.1:0-6668 GCA_022567295.1 Pseudomonadota bacterium
GATGACATTCGTGCTGCGCAGTAGTCGCAGTTCTCGTCTATCCATGTCGAGATTGACTGCGCCTGCGCAGCAACAGTCGAAATCAAAATAATCGGGATTACGAGAAGCCGTCGATAATTGATCAAGATTGCACCTCGGGCCAGCTGTGTTACTGCAGATCGATCGGTTCGTCCGCTCGAACAAACAACAGCAGTATCGCGCCGACAACAGCGAATCCGGCGCCAGATGCGAGTGCAACATCCCAGCCGACTGACTGCGCAAACCACGGAACGAGCAGGGCGTTCAGCACGCCCATCAGCGAACCGATGACGACGCCAACTGATGCCACATCGGGACCGGGGATCGCGACGGTCAGAATCATGAAGACGCTCCAGAGAGCCGCGATGATCGCGAGCGCCTTGCGTGACCCGACTTTGTCGCCGAATATGCCGCCCGGGAACTGAAATATTGCGTACCCGGCCGTGAAGGCGGCGAGCACCCAACCCCACTGAATCTCGCTAAGGCCGAGATCCTCAATCATCGTGGGCGCGGCTATCGATACGTTGGAGCGCAGCACGTATGAGATAAAGCTGGCTAGCGCGAGTGCCAGAAAAACGAGCCAGCGTACGTTGGTCGGCCTTTGTGTCATATTAAATTCCCCCGGCGCCCAGTATACGTGATCCTGCTTAGTCGAAGAGTGGCCGCATTCGGGCAATTCCTTCGCGGATATCTTCTGCGTTGTAGTGAGCGAAACTCAGGCGAAGACAGTTGCCAAGTTGCCCTTTACTGGAAAACACGTCACCGGACTGAAACCCTGTTTCGAGTTTGCGTGCTTTTTCGCGCAACGGCGACGTGCTTACGGAGTCGTCGAATCGCATCCAGAAAAAGTAACCGCCCTCCGGGCGTGCCCACGCCGCCAGGCCATCAAAATGTGTGTGCAGCGCCTCATCCATTGCCTCGACTCTGCCGCGATACGCGCCTCGCAGTTTCGCCAGATGTGAGACGAGCAATCCTTCGTCGATTGCATGCCGGACGATATGCGAGCTGATGTGATTGATGCTGCCACCACTGTTGATGAAGCCGCTGGCCATTAGCCTGTTTCGCAGTTCACTGGATGTTTGAATCCAGCCGAGGCGCATGCCGGGTGCCAGTATTTTTGAAAACGAACCAAGTGACACGACGCGGTTACTCGCGGTCATCGTGCCGTAGGCAGGAGGAGGTGCGTCATTGTAATAGAGAAGCTGATAGACCTCGTCGGCTAGGATCAAGAAATCGTGCTTCTTCGCCAGCTCGACAACCTGCTGTCGCCGCGCTTCGCTCGTGCATTGTCCACCGGGATTGTGGTAGCTCGGAATTGTGTACAAGAATGCCGGCTTGTGAGATGTCAGTTCATGCCGCAACGCGTCAATACGAATCCCGTCATCATCGACGGGGACGCCAACTAACTTCAGGCCGTGATCGCGAAATATTTGAAACGCCAGAAAATAACTGGGCTCTTCGACGAAAACAGTATCGCCGGGGTTGGCAAATACGACCGAGGCCAGATCCAGCGCCTGCGAATTGCCCCCGGTGACAAACAGTTCGTCCGCTGTTGCTGCAGATCCGTAACCCTCAGTAAGAAATCCTGCGAGGGACCGGAGAAATCGTTCATCGCCCTGCATGACGCCGTAATTAAGCTCGAAGGGTTGTGCGTTGTCGAAAAAGGATTCACTGGCTTGACGCACGAGATCAACCGGTAACAGATCTGCGGATGGCTGACCAATGCCGAGATTAATCGTCCCGGGCGGAGGCGCGCCATCAAATGTAACCGTTCCAGCCATAACAAATCCCTCTCAACTTTTCGCTTGATGAATATATCTTTTGACGCCAGAGTGTTCACCGTCGAGAAAGTGACGAATATTACTCGCCGATATTCTTCGGTTTTCCTGTATCGACGTGTCCGAATAGAACGCCATGTGTGGCGTAAGAATGACATTGTCTCGACCGACCAGCGGTGACGTACCAAGGTCCGGAGATTCATCGTCCAAGACATCCAGACCCGCTCCCGAGATCAGTTCCGTGTCCAGCGCCACGACCAGCGCTGCTTCATCTATCAGTCCGCCGCGAGCGCAATTAATCAATATTGGCTTTTTGCTCATACGCCGAAATGCGCCCGCGTCAAGCAGGTGCTGATTGTCCGCTGACAGGCTGCAGTGCAGGCTGATGATGTCCGACTCAGCAAGTAGTGTCGGTAAGTCGCAGAGCGTGACTCCCCATGCGGATGCCGCCTCCGAATCCGCGTAAGGGTCGTGGGCAATCGTTGTCAATCCGAACCCGCGCCCACGCCGGGCGACGGCTTGACCAATCCTGCCGAAGCCAATTATGCCAAGCGTCATGTTTCGTAGTCGGGCTAGTCCCGACAATGAATCGAATTGCCATCGATGTTGATGTTGCACCTGATCGTGGTATTCAGGCAGCCGTCGGCACAGCGCGAGCATCAGAAGAATCGAATGGTCTGCCACTTCGTCAGTGCAGTATTCATCGACGGCGCAGACACTGATCTTGCAGTCGGCAGCGGCGCTGATATCCACACAGTCGTAACCGGTTGCTGAGACCGAAACCAGCTTGCATTGTTGCAGTTGCTCTAAGACCGACCGGGTCAGCGGGGCGTAGTCGGTGAGAATGACATCGGCATCCTGGCATACGGAGATGAGATCGCCGTTACAGCCGTCGTAAGTGTGATGCACCAGCTCCACGTCAGCGCCGAGAATGCCGCGCTCAATATTCAGATTTCGATCTGCGCTAACCGTGACTTCGGCGACG
Organism: Pseudomonadota bacterium; assembly: GCA_022567295.1. Lineage (GTDB taxonomy): Bacteria > Pseudomonadota > Gammaproteobacteria > Steroidobacterales > Woeseiaceae > UBA1847. The sequence continues at coordinate 2,782 of JADFHE010000017.1, forward strand.
ACAACTTTGGTCATTCCTGCGCGCCGGAGAAGTAGCTGATAGCGGCGAAAACGGCGAGCGAAACCATCAGGCCAGGCCATAGTGGATCGACAGCAAAGAGTGGTGCGAGCTCAATCGCCGATGCGGCGTACCAAAGGACAACCGTAGTCAGCGACAATGTGATGCTCCAGAACGCAGCCGGCTTACTGACTGTCTTCGATACCACCAATGCGATCGTCGGTACGAACAAAGCAGCGGAGTTAATCGTGAACGCGACCAGCAAAATGCTGATGATGTCCTGCATCTGCCATGCCATTACCGTGGCCGCAGCACCAACGACTACCGCCAGCCCAATACTGATCCGGAACATCTTTTGCGGCGCAACGTCCGGATTAATGAAGCGTTGATAGATGTCACGACTGCCATTAGCCGATGCGGTCAAAATGCAGATATCAGCAGTAGACATCAGCGCCGCAAGGATGCCGACCAGCATCAGGCCTTTGAGGCCGACAGGGAACGTGTCCAATACCAATCTGGACAGAATATTGCTGCTGTTCTCGAGATCGGGGTATAGAAGGGCTGCCGTCATACCGAGCCACACAGCGCCAACGGCCAGAGGCAATAGAAACATCGCCGCCCAGAGTGTGCCGCGCCGGGCGACTCGCTCATTCTTCGCGGCAAACATTCTGGTAAAGCTGTCCATCCCTACGAAAAAGCTCATGGGTATCGATACACCGAGCGCGAGCATAGTTGAAACGCCCCAGCCGGTCGGGTTGAAGTGGCTGGCCGGTAGCTGCGTGGTCAGCGCCTCCCAGGTGCCGCCACTGGAAATGGCAACCGGTATGCCAACGATGACGACGCCGACAAACAGCAACACAAGCTGCACCCAATCGGTGTAGGTGATTGCGAGAAAGCCACCGGTTGCCGTGTAGACGACGATAATTCCACTGGCCAGCAGCAGCGATAGTGAATAGTCCCAGCCGAGCAGAGTGCTCAGGATGGCGCCTGCCGCAGCAAGCTGACCCGCGGCAAATCCGACAAAAGCCAATACCGTCGTTATTGTTGCAACGATTCTTGTACGGCTGTCGTAGCGCGACTCCATGAGGTCCGGATAGGTAAGAAGTTGCCCGTCTTCACCCCAACGTTTGACGCGAGCAGCAAAGAATAAGCCGAACAGCAGGCAGCCGATCGCCATACATATGGTGTACCAACCGCCCGAGATTCCAACCTCGTAGGCCTTGGCGGTCCCGCCGACAATAGCAGCGCCTCCGACCCAACTCGCCATCCAGAGACATGCGATCGAAAAAGTACCGAGCGTGCCCCCGGCAATAAAATAATCTTTAACGCTGTTTTGTTTTCGACTCGCATACAGACCGATGGCAACCATGAGTGCCAGGTAAGCGAAAATTATGCTGGTGTCGATCGTGCTAAGCATATCGGTCGGTAGTATGCCAGAAGGAAACGGGCTGCAAGCGGCGTTTCGGATAATCGCTTTGGTTCGACTGGCCTGCTATGTTGCAACATGAAATTGCGGCGGGTGCCAAGAACGAGAGGTACGCAATAATGTCGACAGTTCGTCGTTGGGTAATCATGACCGTCCTGAGTTTTTCGGGCGGTATCATTTTCCTTCTGCCGTTCTTACAGGAGGTGTACTACATACCGCTTGCCGACGCGCTAAACCTTAACAACACCGAGGTCGGCTCCTTGATGAGCGTATTCGGTGTAACAGCGATGCTGTCCTATTTTCCAGGCGGTTGGCTGGCCGATCGCGTATCGCCGCGAAAGCTTATTACTATTTCGCTGCTAACGACCGGCGCATCCGGCCTGTATTTTGCGACTTTTCCGAGTTACCGGATCAGCCTGGCGATTCATGCCCTTTGGGGCATCACCGTTACATTTCTTTTCTGGGGAGCGATGATACGCGTCACTCGAAACTGGGCGCCCGCAAGCGAGCAGGGAAAAGCGTTCGGCTTCCTCGAGACCGGCCGGGGCCTCGCAGAGGTCTTGAGTGCAATGGCGCTTCTGGCTGTCTTTGGTTTAATGGGGAGCGGCAACTTCGCTCTTTCGATGGTGATAACACAAGGCTCCGCACTCACCATTTTTCTCGGTGTTATCGCCTGGTTCAGTTTGGAAGACAGCGTCGATGATGGGCAGGAGTCAGAACAGAAACCCAAGGTTGGTATCAAAGAGATTTTAAGTGTCCTGAAAATGCCAATAATTTGGTTGATAGCGGCCGTTATTTTCACGGGTTACTGCGCCTACTGGGGCACGTTCCGCTTCACGTCTTACGCATCAGACATTTTCATGTTAAGCGTAACTATTGGTGCAGCCATAAGCGTAGCCAAAATGTGGCTAAAGCCACTGGCGGCGCTTGTTGCCGGATTCGTCTCTGATAAACTGGGTATCGCGAAATCGATTTCTTTCTTGTTTGTTGTGTTGATAGTCAGTTTTAGTATTTTCGCGGTTCTGCCCGGAAAGCCGGAACTACTGCCGTTCATGTTGGCGAATGTAATACTTGCCTCACTCGCTGTTTTCGCAATGCGCGGCATTTACTTCGCCTTACTGGAAGAGGGTGGCGTGCCACTGGCGGTTACCGGCACGGCCGCAGGTATTATTTCAATGATCGGCTACACGCCGGACATATTCATGCCATTACTTGGCGGTATTCTCTTGGATACTTTTCCTGGGCCGCAGGGCTATCGCTATTTCTTTCTGACGACTGCGGCTATCTGCGGTGTTGGTTTCGTCACGTCCTTAGTGATCTACCTGAAGGTCGTGAAGAGCCGGACTCAAGCAGGATAACCATGCGAGTCAACGAGCATGGCTCATGAAAAAATTCGAGCCACTGCGCGAAGATCCATGCTTCCAGGCCGTGCTGAAAGACATGAATCTCTCGCAGTGCGTACTGCCACAGATCGATCTTAACCGTATTCTGGCGAAGCTGTCTCTGGCGCGTCTGTCTCTTGAGACGCCGTATCTAAAGCTTCTACAGGCTCTGCAGATTCTGCAGGTTCGGCCGCATCATCGTCCGCCGATTTATTACTGCGGTATCGCGTCCGCATGACTTCAATTCCCACGCCGTAGGCGCAGCATATGAGGCCAATTGCACCGTAGCCAAATGCAGCGGCGAAATCGAGCCCGATGTACAACCCGTTCGCAATAAACAGCAGCCCCAGCAAGAACCAGAATTGCGGGATGCGCTCATATACTGGTGTCGGTATCCACATGGTCATTCTCCCTTGTTGACGAAGCCCGAATATGCTCCCTATGGGTGGCCCTATATGAGATATTGGCCACAGATTCAGGCTGAATTACCATAATACTTTCAGTTTCTGTGACGTAGTTCCCTATGTCCGGACAGTGGAGCAGGCATATGCATATCTGGTCTCAAGCGAGTCAAATGGCTGCGCAGACGCCGCCGGAGAGGAATCGCTACGTCGATTTCCTGCGCTCGGTTTCAATACTCGTTGTCATTGTTGGGCATTGGCTCATCGCGACGGCCTATGTTGTCGATGGCGAGATGACGGTCGGACACTTGCTCTCAGAGCAGCCACAAATGCAGTGGCTAACCTGGCTATTCCAGGTCATGCCGATATTTTTTATCGTTGGCGGTTACTCGAACGCGGTTTCTTTGGAAAGCGCCAGGCGCAAGGGCGTCGGGTACGCTGGCTGGCTGTCGGCAAGACTCAATCGTCTCGTCGCACCCCTGCTTGTCTTGCTGGTGGCGTGGGCGGTCATCGCGGTCGCGATGGCGTTTTTCGGCGCTCGTCCCGCGGTAGTCCAATATGTATCTCAGGCTGCGCTGATACCAACCTGGTTTCTCGCGATCTATATCGTGGTTGTCATACTTGCGCCAGGTGCCTACAAGTTTTGGCGGCGTTACGGGTTTGCCTCATTCCTGGTGTTCG
>JADFHE010000017.1:6767-53532 GCA_022567295.1 Pseudomonadota bacterium
CCAATATGTATCTCAGGCTGCGCTGATACCAACCTGGTTTCTCGCGATCTATATCGTGGTTGTCATACTTGCGCCAGGTGCCTACAAGTTTTGGCGGCGTTACGGGTTTGCCTCATTCCTGGTGTTCGCCGCTGGCGCGGCGCTGACTGACGTCGCGTTTTTTGCGGCCGAACTGCACTGGCTGGGATGGACCAACTACCTGTGGGTCTGGCTCGCCGTACACCATCTGGGCTTTGCATGGCGTGACGATCGACTGGGTCGCGTTGCCAAGCGCCTGTTGTTTTCAGCGGCGGGGTTCGCGGCACTGTGGTTGATGGTTACCAAAGGACCTTATCCGCTTGCGATGGTCGGTTCTCCCGATCCGGAACTAAGCAATACCTTGCCGCCGAAAGTTACGTTACTCGCTCTCGGTATTTTTCAGTTTGGCTTGCTGCTGGCGCTGGAGACACCGATGCGCAGCGCGCTAAACGGCTTGCGGCTGTGGACGGCGACCGTACTGATTAACAGTATGATCATGACGGTCTATCTCTGGCATATCACCGTCATGGTGATCTTTGCTGCGCTGCTGTACCTGGCGGGCGGGATTGGCCTTGGAATCGAACCCGGAACGACGGACTGGTGGTGGTCAAGGCCTGTCTGGATAGCAATTTTGTTTGTTCTGTTGTTACCGGTTGCATTGCTGCTGTCACCGCTGGAGCGGCGAGGGCGAGCGGCCGATGCGGCTATTCCGGCGGCGGCACGGCAGATTGCTGGCGCGATGATGATTTGTCTCGGGGTAGCGTTGCTCGCAATGTACGGCTATGGAGGAGGGCCAGTCGCGCGGCTTGACCTCATTTCGATCTCATTGGTAATCGTCGGCTCGGGTATCAGCGGTTTGTTGCCGAAATTGAAATAGCGAGCGGCGTGTGGATATAGAACGCTACCGTTCGGATACCCCGGGCTGCAGCCACCGGGTCCATCTGAACAATGCCGGGTCCGGGTTGATGCCGTCGCCGGTTATCAATGCGATCACCAGCCACATCAAGCTCGAAAGCGAGATCGGTGGATACGAGGCACAAGACGCGCAAAGTGATGCGATAGCCGCAGCGTACCGGTCGGTCGCGAATCTGCTTGGCACCACAGCCGACAACATCGCTTTCACAGAAAATGCGACGGCATCGTTCGTGCAAGCGCTGTCAGCAATTTCGTTCGAGTCGGGTGACGTTATTCTGACGACGCGCAATGATTATGCGTCCAACCAGATTCAGTTTCTTTCGCTGCAGGCTCGTCTCGGTGTGCAAGTGATTCGGGCGCCGGATCAATATCAGGGAGGCGTGGACGTCGCTGCGTTGATCGCGTTAATAGACAAGCACCGACCGAGGTTGGTTTGCGTTACGCATGTGCCAACGAATTCGGGCCTCGTACAGGATATCAACGCGGTTGGAAACGCGTGCGCCGCCGCCGGCATTATCTATCTCGTCGACGCGTGCCAGTCGATCGGACAGTTACCAATTCGCGTGGACGACATACAGTGCGATTTCCTCACAGCGACGGCGCGTAAATTCCTGCGCGGCCCGCGCGGATCCGGTTTTCTCTACGTATCGGATCGCATGCTGGAGCAGCAGTTGGCACCGCTTTTCGTCGATATGAGCGGCGCTAGCTGGACGGGTGAAGACAGCTACCAGATTGTCGACACGGCCAAACGCTTCGAGAACTGGGAGTTTGCCTGGGCACAGGTTTTGGGAACCGGAGCCGCAGCGGACTACGCGATTAGTGTTGGCGTTGACAACATTCGTGTGCGTGTTGAAGGGCTGGTACGGCAGCTTCGCGAGGGCCTGTCGTCCGTCGATAAGGTGCGGGTCCTGGGAAATGACGAAGAACTTTGTGGAATAGTGACGGTAACAGTCGATGGTTACGATCCGTATGCAATGGTATCAGCCTTGCGGGCCCAGGGAATCAATGTATCGGCGCAAGGGCGTGAGTATGCGGTGATTGACTACGATAAAAAAAATGTCGTAAGCGCCCTGCGTATCTCGCCGAATTACTACAACACCGGGAGCGAGATTGATCAGGTCGTTGCAGCAATCGACTCCGTTTCATCCGTTAATTTGTGACGGGACAACAACACTTCGCTGGAATTGTTGCTCATGTGCCCAGTCGGCACCTTCTGTCCAGTGAAGCAGGCAACGTCCACTTCGGATTGTCATCACTTTGGAACTCACTGGCATTGATGGTGCCGCCCTTTTGCTGTAGCCACCCTATGATCACATCGCGTGCGAACGGCGCGTCGAGCTGCAATTCATATCCACCATCGGGCATCACCGATTCGAAGACGCGATTTCCACCCAGGGCCAGGTAGTTGACGACGACCACTTTGATCGTGTCCGAATCCAGGATGCCGCGCCCATTGGTCAGGCGCATGTCAACGGTCATCTTAGTGCCGGTGCATGCAGCACTTACGCGCATCCCGGAGAAGCCAATGCGAGACTTTTGCTCGTGGGCCTGCTCCGAAATAACCTGCCGAAGCTCGGAACCGCTGAGCTCGATAACAACAATTTGATTATCAAACGGCGACATCTCGTAGACGCTGCCGAACGTCAGCTCACCAGCCGGCAAGTCCGCTCGAATGCTGCTGTTTATTGTGTGAATCGAGATGTCCGCATCGACGGACGCGAGTAATGCGTCTGTGTACAGATTGCCGAGCGCCGATTCGGGACTCTCAGTGCGTACGAACGGCGTTGCGAGTCGAATACCGATCTTCTCCTGCTTTATTGCAGCCGTGAATTCAATTGCTTGATCGGCGATAGCAACGACGGCGGGATCCGGTTCGACGTCAATCCCTTGAGTGCCTGGGTCCTTGAATAACTGGTTGTAATAGAAATTCCGTTAACGAAGTGCGCGATGCCGTCATGCTCGTGTCCCGCGAAAATATGATCGACCAGTCCGCCGGGTAAGGCCTCGGCGAGCCGGAATATTTCCTTTCCCAGATCGCACGATGATGTGTCAAATGGGTCGTTAAAATCAACGCACTTACCGCCGGCGTGAGCAGTCACTATGACGATCGTCGCGCCAGCATCTCTTAATGCCTGTGCTTCTCTTTCGATGGTTTCTGCAAGTGGCGCAACGATCAGGCCAGTTGTATTCGCAGCTATCGCATGCGTCAACGCGCCCCTCGACATCACGCCGACGATACCGATTTTTACATTCTTGACATTGACGAGAACGGAGGGCTGAAAATTGTCCCAAGCCACAGGCTCGCCTGTTGACTGGTCAATAAGATTTGCGGCCAGGAACGGGAAGGAGGCTTCCGACGCTCGTTGCTTTAACGCTCCACGAGGATCGTCGGTATCGGAATTCGGTATCGGAGCAGGGCCGGCCGGGCCGAAATCGAATTCGTGGTTGCCTACCGCCGCTGCCGTGTATCCCATGGCATTGTAGGCTGCGACAATCGATTCACCCTCGGTCAGGTTCGACTCAAGCGTCCCTTGCCACATGTCTCCGGCATCGATCAGCAGCACGGCGCCGCCGTCGTTTTCGCGCGCCTTCCGAACGGCGTTTACGTAGCCCGAAACGATTACCAGCCCGCCGCGGTCCGGTTTCTGTATCAGCTCACCGTGTACGTCGTTGGTGCCGATAAGCGAAAGGATAAACGAAGATGGTGCAGCGCACGAGCCGAGCAGACAAGCGGCCAGAAATATTGTCAGTATCCTGATCATGGATACTGACTATACTGAATTTACTTGTATCGTAGTGCCTGACGTTTTAGTTGATCCCGCCAAACGCAACGCCGCTCAAACTTGCCATGTCCTTTTTCCACGTCGTTAGATCCGAGAGGGTCAGGCTCGACAGCTGGTCGTGTCCGCAGGCACGAGCGAGGATTTGCATCAGTTGTACCGAGGTATCGAAATAGGTTGCTAGTCGTGTGGCGCCCGCATCGATATCCAGCAATGCGCGCAGCTCCGGATTCTGTGTAGCAATTCCGGCAGGACAGTTGTTGGTGTTACACATGCGAGCAGCAATACAGCCAACGGCTTGCAGAGCCGCGTTGGATACAGCAATACCATCGGCACCCATCGCCATGGCCTTGGCAAAATCCTCGGGGACGCGGAGTCCACCCGTAATGATCAATGTGACATCATGCCCCGATTTTTTGTCCATGTGGCGTCGTGCTCTCGCCAGCGCGGGAATCGTCGGAACGCTGATATTGTTGCGAAACAGCAAAGGCGCGGCACCCGTGCCGCCACCGCGGCCGTCGAGAATAATGTAGTCCGCACTTGCCTTGAGAGCGAAATCGATGTCATCTTCTATATGCTGAGCCGATAGCTTGAAGCCGATCGGAATTCCGCCACTGCGCTCGCGCACTTCGTCGGCCAGTTTCTTGAAGTCCTTCGGTGTTGCCAGATCGGCGAACGTTGGCGGCGAAATAGCATCTTCGCCGGCAGCCAGCCCGCGGACCTTGGCGATTTTTTCCGAAACCTTGTTGCCGGGCAGATGGCCGCCCGTGCCGGTCTTCGCACCCTGACCGCCTTTGAAATGAAACGCCTGAACACGCTCAACAAGAGACAGGCCCCAGCCGAACCGGGCTGACGCCAGCTCATAAAAATAGCGGGAGTTTTCGGCTTGTTCCTCTGGCAGCATGCCGCCTTCGCCTGAACAGATACCGGTTCCGGCAAGGTTGGCGCCCTTTGACAACGAAACTTTCGTTTCCTCCGACAGCGCGCCGAAACTCATGTCCGAAACGAACAGCGGAATGTTCAGCTGCAGCGGCTTTCTGGCCCGCGGTCCGATAATGAGCTCCGTACCGACTGCGGCATCGTCCATCAGCGGTTTGGTCGCGAACTGTGCCGTGACAAACTGAATATCTTCCCACCGCGGTAGCTCGGTGAGTGGCACGCCCATCGCACCCATTTCGCCGTGATGGCCGGTTTTCGCAAGGCCATCTCTGGCCATTGCGTGTATACGGGCAACGGTCGGTTCCTCAGGTGTCGGAACAGCCTTGGGCGGGCCGCTGGTCTGCACTTGCGGAGTAACATCGCCCGGCTTCGCAGCACCCAGTCTCGCATGGCTGCCGTCACAGTAGGGCGGGTTGGCCGTTGCCTTGCACCGGCACAGAAATGCTTCGGTATCTTCATCCACAGACACCGCTAAAGGTGTTATGCCCGAACCGCGGTGCGAGCCGTCACAGAAGGGCTGCGACGAGGAGCGCCCACACGCGCACCAGAAATATTTCTCACCAGCCTTCAGTTCGGCTTTGCTCGGACTCCTTTCTGCAATTATCGGTTTTGTGTCGTTCGTCATGGCTAGTTACCGCGCCTGGAGATTACAAAGCTCTCGTCATTAAACCAAAGCCCGTCATGTTTTTGCAGCGTTCTTGCTGTTGCTTCCAAATACTTGTGCGAGGCAAGTGCCTCCTCCAGTCGTTGGTCCTCTATCTGTGCCACGTAGGTTGCCGCATTCCATGCTGCAAACAATGTTGATGTACCGATGCTCTCGGCTATCTCATCGGGCAGCGTGTGCATTTGGTACTGGAAGATCGCCTTCTCATCCGGCATTGCCTTAAGGTTGAAATTGCTCGCCTCGTGCCCTAGTTGTGTCTTGAGCGTTTTCAGAAGTTCGTGCCGATCGACCTGAAACGGATCCTCATCAGGCCAGACTTCCCTGATCAACTCCAGACCCACATCGTTGCCTCTGGATTGCACAGTGAGCAAACGTCCTCCTGAACATAATGCACGGGCAAGTGGGGCGAGCACGAACTTGACTTTGAAATCGGCATCCATGCGGGCGCGCCACGGTTGCGACGCGAGCACCAGGTCATAGTCCGCTCCGCCTTTGCCGCGCTGCGGGATGACTGAGTCCAGCAGAAACTTGTGGTCCTTGCGATAAATGGTCATGACGGTCGGGCGCACGTACAGAGGATTGCCCGTTTTTGGGCTAGCGGTTGCTTGCCAGGCATCGACAAGAAATTCGTCCAGGCTTCGCAGTTGCTGGCCGAAGCCATAAGAGGAGTCGCCATCGAGCTCCACTGTTTTCCAGTTGAGGGCGGCCGCTTTATTGACGTCGCGCGGCATGAGCCAGGGCGCTTCCGAGTAGTAGAGATTGGTAAATACGATAATAGTTGCAGGGTGCTCTACCAGGCGGTCGGGAAGTTTCTCCAGACTGAGGCGCACATCTTCGAGGCTGATTTCCTTGCCGACAATGTAGAACGGTAACGTCGCGTAGCGCTGGTGCATCGCGCGCATGACGTGAGTGAGAACCGTACCGTCACCCATTCCCGCATCGAACAGACGCAGAGCCGGTGGTTCCGGCCGCAGGTGGGTGAGCTCTTTTGCTGCACGCTCAGCGACCTTCCACTTTTCGTTACAGGTGTTGACGAAGGCCAGGTATTTCTGGCGATTATCAAAAAAACGAAACGGCCGCTTGGGACTGATTGAGCGACTGTCCTTCTTTGGCATGAGCATTCCCGCGCTTGGCTGACACCGGATTACGGACTCTATCGAATTACATAGGTTCACGCAGGAAATTCGTGTCAGTTCACTGGCTTGTCAACAACCGATCCAGGTAAGCGTAGGCTGCGTCCGATTCCGACAGGACCAATGCGAACAGCGCTTCTTCACGTACGTCATGGCCAAGATTTCTGTCTTCAATTATGGTGCGAAACCAGGCGATGTTGTCATCGCTGGATACGAGGCCATGATCGGTGATGTCCGCATCTGCCGAGACCGGACAGTTTGAACTAAGGACCCTTATGTCTTTTGGTCTGCCGGCATCCATTAGAACGTATACCTGCAGCGTGCCAGGCGCCGCGGAACAATCGCCGTGGTTAGAAAAGCTGATATTGCGGCCGTCCAGGTTACATCCGCCACGTGACTTATCGCCACGCTGCCGGGTAAAGCAGCACATTTCTGTCGAAGCGTTTGCCTCATCGACCTGCCACGAGTGCCAGCCGTCGGCATCCGCGGCAGGTACTGCGGCGGCCGATGGCTCACTCGAGGCGAGTGTGCCGACGAACAAAATCAGGAATGCAACTTCTATACCTCGCATTACTGGCTACCGTCGAGGGTCGAATCGATGATATTCCAGACTTCGTCGCCTCCCATTATCACGAGACGCTGGAGCAATTCCATTTTCTCCGCCGCATCCTGAGATGAGCGATACAGCTCCAGGACTCCGGCGTCATACCCGGAGATCAACATACCATCCAGCGCGGCTTCACGAATATCTTCCGCCGTGGCACCGCGATAAATCTCAACCAATGTCGCTTCCACCTGTTCGCCACCAACGATACCCATGGCATGTATGGCTTCCACCTGCAATTCAACATCAGTGCCATCAAGCGCGAGCTCACGTAGCGGCTCGAAGTCACCCGAAACGGCATAGGCATGGATTAGGGCTTCCGACGCGCCCGTACGATTGCGAAGTTCACGTAGCTCATCACGAGCGCCCATCACACTGAGCATATCCACAGCGTTTTCGAACTCATCGCCCTCGGCCGTGACAGCAATATCAAATACTGCCTGCTTGTCGCCGGCAATCATGAAGGCTTCTAGTACTGCCTCGCGTGCGTCGCTATCGCCTGACGCGTAAATCGCTTTCAGATTCGATAGCGCATCTTCGTCGCCGCCGATGCCGATCATGCGGATTGCCTCGAGCTGCAGTTCGCCGCTCGATTCGTTAGCGAATTCGAGCAAGGTTGCTTGTGCCGCCGGGTCATCGACCTGGCTGAGTATGAATAGTGCGCGTTCCTTGATTTCGTTGCTGTGGTTGCCGGCAAGGACTTTTCTAACCAGCGGGAGCGCACGTTCAGGTGGCGCATGCATCAGCGCTTCGATCGCGGCGATCTTCAATTGTTCGGCGTCATCACGAGATTCGTCTTGTGCAGCACTTGTTGCCGCGAACAGCAATGCAGCAGTTACGAGTACGAGTTTTATCACGGTTTTCATTTCGGTTTCCTGTGTCATGTCGAATGTGTCTCATCTGATGACTTACTGGCCAACTTCGTTAGCATCACATTCAACTCAAATGATAATTGTGCTCGCAATGCCTCGGCATCCTCGGGCGCGATATCCGCCGCTGCCAGGCGCAGCAGTATGGGTTCAAAAGCGCGCAATACACGCGCGAGTTTCGGGGCGTTGTTCTGATCCGCTGCGTTTTCAAACAGGCGGTTTTGTTCGATGAGCTGCAGGACCAACATTATTCGGTCGGAATCCGAACCGAAACTCGCAAGCTGCTTCCTGCTGTCACGCAAGTGGTATTGAAGTCCGCGTGTAAACGCCGCCGGAATTACGCCCGCCTGTGGCAGATTTGCGACGAGTGTCGAAACGTCATTTTCGATGCCATCGTCAGAGGCAAAAAAGCCAATTCCTACGCCGATGGCGAGCGCGGCGCTGACGGCCATGCCCCAAAAAAGCGAACCGGGGCGCCACCCGTCTTGCGGCTCTTTCGCGCGACCGCGTTCGAGCGCGGCCGCTGCGTCGATGCTGTCGTGCCATTGCCGGACGCGGTGGGACGGTGGTTGGTGCGCATCTTCACGATGCGCAGCGACGAGATCGTCAATGTCATCATTCATAATCTTCTCTCTGTATCTCCTGCATGCTTACACGCAGTTTCTTCACCGCACGAAATACGGCCTGTTTGACGCGGCCTTCGTTCAGCTCAAGTTCCGCCGAGATTTCCTTAACGCGCCACTGCTCCAGGTGTTTGAGAACGAAACACACGCGCTCAACCTCAGTCAGGCGGCTTAGGGCGGCGGCGAGCGTGTTCTCAAGCTCATGTTCTTCCCGGGCCCGGTGGGGCGTCACGACATCGCTTTCAACATCGGTGTCAAATGACTCGAAAACGCCGGGCTTGGACTTGCGTATCTGATTCAAGGCGGCATTGATGGCGATGCGGTGTATCCAGGTATCGAGACGTGCGGTCTGCTCGAACTGATGGCGTTTGTTCCAGGCATTGAGGAGGGCGTCCTGCACGGCGTCGGCAGCCATGTCCGGATTGCGTGTTATCTTCAGGCAGGCCGAATACCAGCGATCCGATTTCGCCGAAATCGCTTCGTGAAAGTCCGCTTGTGTCGGCTCGCCGCCGATATTCAATACCGCCACCATTGAAGCTTTGATGCATTAGTGGGCGGAAAGGTTAGCAGGAATTCCGCAGGACCTGATCCGGCGGTCTGCTCGATGCCGGGAGAATAGCGGCGCCTCTTTCTTTTTGTATTGCTGGCTTTCGTGCTTTGCGGGTGACGCCTGCCTCATTTCACACTGGCAGCATGAGCAATATTCAAAACGAAAATCTGTTCCGCAGGCAGGCAATACAATCGTTATCCGAAAAACCAGTGGGCCGGCCGATTTGCCTCATGCCTCGTCCATGGCTGTGGCTGAATGGGCTGGTCGTCGTGCTGTTCCTGTCGATCGCGTTGTTTCTGGGTAACGCAGAATATTCACGCAAGGAATCTGTGCGCGGCTGGCTCGTGTCCCAGCCTGGTGTAGTCCGGGTCGTCCATCAAGGATCAGCAGTAGTGCGGGACGTCGTTCGAAAATCCGGTGAACAGGTAAAACAGGGCGAGCCGCTGATCTACCTGTCGATGGACTCGATCCTGGCTGACGGAAACAGCATGAACGAACAGGTACTGGTGCAGTTGCGTAAGGAAGTCAACGAGGTGGACGCGCAGCTCGACCTGTCTCGCGCGCAACAGGAACTCGATACCGACAGCCTGATTTTGCAGTTAGAGGAATTCGACGCAGGAATCGATTCATTGCTCTCCCGCATCAGGGAACAACGCCACCTTTTCAATCTGAGTGGCGAAAAACTGAGGCGTCTTGAAAACGCTGCTCTTAGCGGCGCCGTGACTGACTGGGACCTGATTCAGCAACAGGAGAATCTCGGCGCGCTTGAACAGGGACTGGGCATGCTGCAGCAGGACATGGCAAGTCAGCAGCGGGAGCGTGAGCTGTTGACCAGCCGTCAGAAAAGCGTCCCTTTGCAGGCTGAAATCCAACGCTCCATTCTCAGATCGCGACGCACGCAATTGGCTCAACAAATCGCAGAATTCGAATCGAAGCGCTTGTCCGTATTGAATTCTCCAGTCACTGGAACCGTCGCCTCTGTTGAGATCCGGGCCGGAAGTACGGTTGCACCACAGCAATTACTTATGACCCTGTTGCCTGCAGACATGAAACTGGCTGCGGAAGTCTACGTGCCATCAAGGGCTGCTGGATTCATCCGTCCGGGTCAATTAGTGCGACTGACCTACGATGCGTTTCCGCGACAGCAGTTCGGTACCTTCGAAGGGCGAATTCGTCGCGTTTCAGAATTCGTGCTGCTGCCGGATGAGATCCCGCAGACCTTCCCGCTACGCGAGGCGACGTACAAGGTCAGTGTGGAGATTCGCGATACCGTGATTGATACTGAAGCAGGTATCGCGAGTTTGCGTCCCGGAATGTTGCTGGCGGCAGAGATTGTTCTCGAAAAGAGAAATCTTATTGACTGGTTGCTGGAGCCACTGCGCCTGCGTCGAAGTACAGCAAGGTAAGTGGCGTGGCTATACGTCAGCGGCAAGAGAAAGCTGCCCGTCGTGCGGCAGGCCACTGCAACCGAGTGCGGGCTGGCTTGTGTTGCGATGATTGCCGGATATTTTGGTGCGCCAACAGATCTTGCCGGACTGCGGCGCACGCACGAGGTTTCGCTTAAAGGCGCTACGCTTGCGAGTATCAGTAAATGTTGTCATGACCTGGGGCTGTCCACTCGCGCCGTACGCTGTGGCTATCGTGAGCTGAACAAACTTCGCAAGCCCTGCATACTGCACTGGCGATTCAATCACTTCGTTGTTCTGAAGTCAGTTGGTCTGAATCGGATTACCGTGCATGACCCTGCGAGGGGCGTCATTGTCGAGACTATAGCGACGGCAAGCGACGCGTTCACGGGCGTTGCACTGGAAGTAACACCCGCTTCTCGATTGCGACGTACGGCTCCGCCGTTGCGCCTGCAGTTGGCCGGTCTGATATCTCATGACACAAGTATCAGCCGGAAATTTATTGCGGGATTGCTGCTGGCACTGATTTGTGAGGTCTTGTTGCTGGCTACGCCGTTCTACTTGCAGGTTGTTATCGATCAGGTGCTTGGCAGGAGTGATGCCGTGTTACTCAATACACTGGCGGCGGCATTTGCGGTTCTCCTGGTTTTCCATGTCCTGGCTAACGTGATGCGGCAGCTCACGTTTCTCTTTCTTGGCCATGTAACGTTCTTTGATATTACAACCCGCGTGTTGCACAGGCTTCTCAGATTACCGGTACGGTTTTTCAGAAGCAGGGAGCTTGGCGATATTCAACACCGTGTTCAATCGCTGGCACGAATACAGGGTTTCATTGTACAAGGAGTGCCAGCTCTGGTGCTGGATACCCTGTTTGTCATCCTGATTATGGGTGTGATGACACTCTACGAACCGCAGCTGACGCTATTGATGATTGTAACGTTTACTCTCTGGTGCGCCTGGAGGACGCTGATTTTCTCGTTCAGCCTGCAACTGTCGAGCGATAGCGCACAGGCTGAGTCATCGGTACAGACCCACTTTCTGGAAACGCTGCGAGCGGTGCAAACGATCAAAGTAAGCAATGGCGAGTCACAACGCGAAGCAGAGTGGCGCAATCTGTTCGCCAGTGCCACGAACACGCGCATACGTGTTGGCAACCTGCAGATCGCCGATTCTACCGTTCGTCAGGTCTTATTTCAGGGTGCTCGGATTGTGGTTGTCTACTTACTTGCCAAGCGAGGTCTGAGCGGGCAGATCAGCATCGGCATGATATCAGCCTACGTTGCCTACCTAGGCATGTTCACGACGCGTGGCTGCGGAATCGTTGATCGTGTGCTGGAATACAAGCTCCTCGAAGTACCGTTGAACCGCTTGGCCGATATCGTATTCAGCGAAGAAGAATCGTCTGAGCATGGCGATAGCGAATTACCTATCGGCGAAATCGAACTGCGAAAACTTTCATTTTCATACTCGCGTGATGAGGCCGCGATCTTAGTCAGTTGCACTGCGCGCTTTCAGGAATCCTCGCTTACGGTTATCGCAGGGCCGTCCGGGTCCGGGAAGAGTACGTTGCTGCAGATTATTGCCGGGACTGAAATACTATCGGGCGGCGAACTTCTTCTGAACGGCCGGCCGGCGCGCCACTGGAGCATTCAAGACCTGCGTTCACAAATGGCGGTCGTGTTTCAGGGCGACAGCCTGTTGCAGGGATCTGTCGCTGAAAACATCGCTCTTTTCGACGTCAATCTCGACATGATACGAGTGCACGACGCGGCAAAAGCGGCGTGCATAGCTGGCGACATCGAATTGTTGCCGATGGCATACCAGACGAGAATCGGCGATTTGGGTTCGTCACTGTCGCGTGGGCAAGTGCAGAGAATATTACTGGCACGGGCCTTCTATCGTCGGCCGGCGCTGCTGTTGCTCGATGAGGCGACCAGCGGTCTGGACAGTGATCTGGAGAAGCGAGTCATTAGGTCATTGTCGAAAATCACTGCGACGAAGATCGTGGTCTCCCACAGTGACCTGATGCTGCAGGCGGCCGATGACGTGCTGTGGCTGCACGAAGGAAGACTGCTATCATCCCGACCTGCTTTAAAGGTATGAGGCTCATAATGACGTCCAAGAAATTCCTCGGCGCAGCGATTGTCTTGCTTCCATTGACGGCAGTTGCTGCCGAAGAAGAACAAGAATGGGACGTTAATTCGATTCCGGGTGAGTCACGGGACATCACTATCGATACTCGTTCGGGGTCCTGGATGAGTGTTGACGTCAGCCCCGATGGCAAGTCAGTCGCGTTTGATCTCCTGGGTGACATCTATGTGCTCCCTATCGAGGGCGGTGACGCCCAATCGATCAACAGCGGGCTGGCGTGGTCCATGCAGCCGCGATTCTCACCCGATGGATCTGAAATCGCGTTCACGAGCGACGCGGGCGGCGGCGACAACATCTGGATCATGAATTCCGATGGCAGTAATGCGCGACAGCTGACCGAGGAAGACTTTCGACTGCTGAATAGTCCGAACTGGTCGCCGGATGGCAAATACATCGCAGCCAGGAAGCACTTCACGACTTCGCGTTCACTGGGAACCGGTGAAGTCTGGATTTACCATCGAAACGGTGGCGGCGGTGTCGCTGTGGTCGAAATGCCCAGCGAGGCCCATCAGAAGGAACTGGGCGAGCCGGTATTTTCTCCGGATGGCCGATATATCTACTACACACTGGATCAAACGCCCGGTGGCACGTTTATCTATGCGCAGGATACAAACGGTAACGTGTTTGCTATTCGTCGTTTCGACCTGCAGACGGGTGAAAACGAACTATATGTTAACGGTGCGGGCGGTTCTGTTCGGCCGACGCCATCGCCGGACGGTAAATATCTCGCCTTCGTACGACGCATACGTGGCAAGAGCGCGCTATTTTTGAAAGACTTGGCCAGCGGCGCGGAATACCCAATTTACGAGACGCTTGATCAGGATTTACAGCAAGTCTGGGCCGTACACGGTACGTATCCGAACATGGATTGGATGCCAGACTCACAGAGTATTGTTTTCTGGGCCGGCGGTGGCATCAAACGCGTCGCCATTGACAGCCAGTCGGTTTCAGAGATCCAGTTTCACGTTAATGATACGCGCGCGGTTCATGATGCGCCGCGCCCGAAGATTGCGGTTGCTCCGGCCGTATTCGATACCACCATGGTGCGCAACGCCGAAGTGTCGCCGGACGGTTCCAAGGTCGTGTTCGAGAGTGTGGGACGACTCTATGTCAAGACGCTGCCGGATGGAGAAGCAAAGCGGCTTACGCGAGACCCGGTTGATCATTTTGAATACGATCCGGCCTGGTCGCGTGACGGCAGAAATATCGCCTTCATTACGTGGGACGATCAGGAGCTTGCTCACGTGCACCGTGTTCGTTCATCCGGGGGACGCAGTACGCGGTTGACGCAACAGCCGGGACACTATCACGGCCCGCGGTATTCGGCAGATGGTCGTTCCATTACGTTTGAGGCAAGAAGCGGTGGTTATCTGACATCGCCGGACTGGTCGATACGGACAGGAGTTTTTGTCGTCCCAGCGTCAGGAGGTGATTCGCAACTTGTCACGTCCGACGGCGGCAATCCGCATTTCGGCGCGAGCAACGACCGCCTGTATGTAACGCGAAGCGGTGAAGATGGTCGGTCGTTAGTCAGCATGGACCTCAATGGAGAGAAAGAACGGATTCACGCGATTGGCGAACATCTGATGCAATACGAAGTCGCCCCCGATGATCAACATTTCGCGTTTCGACAGAATTACCAGATTTACGTGTTGCCGTTGCCGCCGGGTGGAAAAGCTCTGGCCATTTCGACCGAAGTGTCCAGTATGAAAACAACGAAGGCTAGCGGCGACGGAGGCAACTATCCTCACTGGGTGAACGGCGGGAATACTCTGGCGTGGACATTGGGGGCGACGCTCTTCAGTGCAGACGTCGAAGCGCTCTTCGCGTTGCCGGCGAAAGATGATGAAGATTCCGGGTACGCGCCTCCCAAAGACGGCGTGTCCATGTCGATGCGCCTTGCTGCCGAAGTTCCATCTTCGGTCGTCGCACTGATAGGCGCGCGCATTGTGACGATGTCGGAGGATGATGGCGGTGTTATTGAGGACGGTATAGTCGTCGTTAGTGGCAATCGTATCAGTGCCGTCGGCTCATCTGCAGATGTTGTAGTTCCTGATGGCGCATTTCGAGTCGATGTTGCCGGTAAGACGATCATCCCCGGATTGATTGATGCCCACGCGCACGGGTCTAGCGGCGTTGGCATAATTCCCGAACAAAACTGGATGAGCTATGCGACTCTCGCGTTTGGTGTTACGACCGTGCATGATCCGTCGAATGACGCGACAGAGATTTTTGCTGCGGCGGAAATGCAGCGCACAGGCGCGATATTGGCGCCGCGAATCTTCTCGACGGGCGACATAGTTTACGGGGCGCGATCGACATATCTGGCTGACATCAATTCGCTCGACGACGCCCGCGAGCATGTACGCCGCCTGAAAGCGCAAGGCGCGCGAAGCATCAAGAACTACAATCAACCGCGACGCGAGCAGCGCCAGCAGGTGACGACCGCAGCACGAGAAGAGGGGATGCTAGTTGTCTCCGAAGGTGGTTCGCTGTTCCACATGGACCTGTCCATGGTCGCGGATGGCAACAGTGCCATCGAGCATAACCTGCCGCAGTCCATGCTGTATGACGATGTGCTGCAGTTCTGGAGTCAGACCAACGTTGCTTACACACCAACTCTCGGAGTGACCTACGGTGGTTTGAGTGGCGAGAACTATTGGTACCAGGAAACGGAAGTGTGGAAACATCCGATCCTGTCCCATTTTGTTCCACCGCATATTCTGCAGCCACGTTCAGTACGCCGCGTGCTGGCGCCGGAGGAAGACTATTACCACACGGTCAGCGCGGCAACGGCTAAATTGCTGGCGGACCGAGGCGTCATGGTGAGCATCGGCGCACACGGGCAGCGCGAAGGACTGGCGAGCCACTGGGAGATGTGGGGTTTCGTGCAGGGCGGAATGTCGCCTCTCGAAGCATTGCGAACCGCAACCACGACGCCCGCAAAAGCGCTGGGATTCGACGATGACATCGGCTCGATCGAGGCGGGAAAACTCGCCGACATGGTCATCCTTGATGCAAACGTTCTCCGGGACATATTTCAGTCGGACAAAGTCAACATGGTGATGCTCAACGGGCGACTGTACGACGCCGCAACAATGAACGAAAAGGTCACGGGTAATAGAACGACAGAACCGTTTTACTGGCAGTAAATAAGGGAGTCAGCGTGGTCAGGCAGCTTATCAGTTTGGGACTGGGCGTACTCTGTTCGGCGATGACTGGTGTTGGGTGCGCCGATGAGATGGCGGAAGACGTTGCCGCGATGATTCGATATACGCTGCAACATGACGGACTCGAACGTGAGTACTTCGTTTTCCTGCCATCGAGCTACGATGATGCCAAAGATCACCCGGTTGCGATTTTTTTACACGGCTATGGTGGCACGGCGACCGGGACCGAAGCCGAAGTTGCTCAAGGCCTGAATTTCTACGCGGAGAAATATGGCTACGTCATGGTGTATCCACAAGGCACCTGGTTTATGTCCGGCGACACACCTGAAACGCAGTGGGAGGTCACGTCCTGGAATCACTTGTCGGACAGTTTCGACACGGGACCCGACGGGCCCATTTGTACCGAGGACGCTCGCAAGTCTCCATGCCCGCCCGAGTGTGGAACGTGTGGAAAATGCGCGTGGACGTCTTGTAATGACGATGTCGGATTTCTTAAGTCACTCGTGCGGGTTATTTCGACCGACTTCAAAATCGATAGCAACAGTTTCTTCGTTTCCGGGTTCAGCAATGGCGCGATGATGACCAATAGAATCGCGTGTGAAGCATCGGATCTGTTCGCTGGCGCAGCGCTGGTGGGCGGCAGAATCGAACGCGGCTTCGAGTGCACACCGGCGAACAGGCTGCCGCTGTTGCAGATGAACGGCGGCCAGGACAGGACCGTGCCACACGACGGTAGTCTGAGCTCGGGGGGTTATTTCTTTGCAGGCACCACCTCGGTGACCGAGCACTGGAATGAAGGTGCAGCGTGCGCGGCCGAGCGACGTGACTGGCTGTCACCGACTATTGAGGGAGAAGAGGTGCGATGCACTATCTCGTGCGGCGATACGGATCATCCGTCTATCGATTGCGTTTGGGCACAGGGCAATCACCGTTGGCCAGGTACGCCGGATTTTCGAGGTAGCAATGGCTACTGTGTAACAGAGTTGCAGGCAAAAAGCATGCCCGAACAGTTGATATGCATTGCTCCGGATCACACGGTCGACAAATGGGGATCTCGATTGATGTTCGAGTTCTTCGACGAACATCGAGGTAACTGATATGGGTTTCGTATTCACGTTGATCGGTGCGATCGGTGGTAGTTGGATAATGTCCGGGAGTCGGGCATTTTTCGGGTTTCTCGCCGGTATGCTGCTCGGTTGGCTGTTGCACCGATTGTTGCAGGCACAATCGACCATTCGACAGCTGGGAGATCGCGTCGACAGCCTTGAGCAACGCCATGAAGCCACGGCAAAGACCTTCGATACCGAGCCCAAACCCATCGTCACACCGCAGCGGGTTTCTGTTTACGAGCCCACTCCGGTGGAGCCATCGGTTTCTGAGGGGAGCGCACCCGAACCCGAGCAGACAGCGGAGCCCGAAGCTGCGCGAATGCAGGCTAAATTCGCGGAGCCGGCTTCGACGGTTCAGGATCGAACACCCGTGCCGCCACCCGAGCCGGGTATGGGGGCACATGCTATTGATGTCGCCAAACGATGGCTGACGACCGGCAACGTTCCGGTTAAGGTTGGCGTCATCATCTCGTTCTTCGGCGTCGCATTCCTTCTCAAATACGCCATTGAGAATGAGGTGTTCTCGATTCCGATCAGTGTTCGCTATCTTCTGGTTGCCGGATTTGCGACAGGCTTATTGGCATTCGGTTGGCGCAAGCGAGAAGACAATCGCGTCTTCGCTTTGAGTATTCAGGGCGGTGGAATCGGCGTGCTTTTCCTGACGGTGTTTGCCGCGCTTCGTTTGCACGCATTGTTA
Source organism: Pseudomonadota bacterium (assembly GCA_022567295.1). Taxonomy (GTDB): domain Bacteria; phylum Pseudomonadota; class Gammaproteobacteria; order Steroidobacterales; family Woeseiaceae; genus UBA1847. Next base: position 24,396 of record JADFHE010000017.1, read on the forward strand.
TCGCCGACGGTCGCGTTCGGATTGCTTATTCTGATAACAGCAGCGGCCGGTGTGTTGGCCATCAAGCAAGAATCGAGGGCGTTCGCAATACTCGGAACGACGGGTGGCTTTCTTGCCCCGTTGCTGGTTTCAACGGGAAGCGGCGATCACGTCGTCCTGTTTAGCTACTACCTTATTCTCAATTGTGCGGTGCTCGGCGTCGCATGGTTCAGGGCCTGGCGCGAGCTCAACATAATTGGCTTCGTCTTTACATTCGGTGTTGGCACGATATGGGGCTATCAGTATTACGTGCCTGAGCTGTTCGCCAGTACAGAGCCGTTCCTCGTCTTGTATTTTTTGTTCTACACGATCATCGCCGTTCTGTTTGCGTTCCGGCAGCGACCCGAATTGCGAGGCTATGTCGACGGGACCTTATTGTTCGGTACGCCGACGATCGCGTTCGCGTTACAAACGCAACTGCTGGGCGATACCGAGTACGGACTCGCGATCAGTGCGGCGGTGGTTTCGGCCTTCTATGCGGCAATGGCATTGTGGTTGCGACGCACGCAGGAGGAGAAATTTGATCTACTGCAGCAAGCATTCATCGCGCTTGCGGTCGCCTTCGGCACCGTGGCTGTTCCGCTGGCGCTGGACGACCGTTGGACCGCTATCGCCTGGGCCATGGAAGGCGGGGCCCTTACCTGGATTGGCGTTCGACAAAAAACCACCCTCGCCAAGATGTCCGGCGCCGCTCTCGCTTTTGCTGCTGGCGCCGAGTTCCTGAGTTATGGTTGGATTGACAACCTTGGGTTTCCGGTTGTTAACGGAAATTTCATAGGCGGCGTTCTGATCGCGTTGTCGTCGCTGTATTCGTCGCACATGCTGCTTAAAGACGACCGCGGTCGCGAATGGCAAAAAATCGCGTCTTTGGGTTTGCTCGTCTGGGGCCTGGTCTGGTGGTTTGGAACCGGATTTGCCGAGATATCGGATCGCGTACCGAACAATAAGGAGTTTCTAACGGCGGTCATGTTTTTCGGTTCCAGTTTCGTCGCCATGAATTTTGCCGCCAATCGCTTGCAATGGTTGTCGCTGTGGCAAATTACACTCGGATTCCTGCCGTTGGTCGGTGGCGCCGGAATTCTGGCGCATGGTTGGACCGACGATCTCGGGATTCCGGTTCTCAATGGCAATTTCCTCGGCGGCGCGATGATCGCGTGGATGGCGCTGTACTCGGCGCGCAAGCTGCGTACCGATGAGCGAGCCGACGATTCGTTAAGGAACATTTCCGTCGGTTTGCTCGGGTGGGGACTGGCGTTCTGGTTCGGCGCCGGCGTGATGGAGATATTCGATCGCGTGCCGGCCCCGGAACAGCTGCATGGATTATTGCTCTTCGGTTCATTAAGCCTTGCTGCGATCGCGTTCGCCGGCAGGCATTTCGATTGGATAGCCTACCGGCGAGTGTCGCTGGCATTGCTGCCGGCATTATTAATTGCGGCGCTCGCTTACCTGCTTGAGCACAATCATTTTCTCGATGGGCTGGGAGCGCTTGGCTGGCTGGTCGCCATCGCTGCCCACATCTGGATTCTTTATTCCTATGAGGACGGCAGCAAGGCGACACTCTGGCATGGCTGGGGTGCCATGTTTTTTGTTGGCCTGCTTGCGTTTGAGGTTCACTGGCAGGTCGACCAGGTGGTCACAAATGACGTCTGGTCTTTGACTATTGGCTTGCTGGTTCTCGCGTCCGCGGCTTTCGCATTGCTATCGCAGCGGCAGAGTCACCGTTGGCCGTTCGCACGGTTTAATGACAGTTACTTCCTTGCATCATTATTGCTGATCGTTCTCTACACGATGCTGGTCATTGTCGCGTGCATCAACGACCCGGGCAATCCGTCGCCGCTGCCGTACATACCTGTCCTCAATCCGTTCGATATCCTCTCGATAGCGGCCATAGCTCTGATCTGGCATGGACTGCGGCTCGAGCCAAAAAACGAAAGTTGGGATCTCGGCAATTTGTCACAAGTACCCAGCTTATTCCTGGGTGCTATTGCGCTGCTACTTTCAACGATTTCGATGGTGCGCATCGTTCATCACGTTACCGGTGTTGCATGGCACGCCAGTGCCTTGATGGGCTCGGACGGGGTGCAGAGCACGCTCTCAATCTATTGGGCCATACTCGGACTCGGCGGCATGGTGTTGGGGACAAAGCGGGCGAATCGCGGGATCTGGATGACCGGCGCGGCGCTGATGACGGTGGTCGTATTGAAACTCTTTGTTATTGATCTCGGCAATTCCGGAACCATTGAGCGAATCGTTTCATTTCTTGGTGTCGGCGTTATGTTGCTGGTTGTAGGTTACTTCTCGCCCGTACCGCCGAAACAAGCAGATACGGCCGCCGACTAGATTAGTCACGTGGACACCGAAACGCTCGACAGCCTGAGAATAGTCCTGGACCCGTTAGGGCAGGCCGGTGTCGTTATAGCTCTGATGCTGGTCATGTTCGGTGTCGCTCTCGGGTTGCGAGTAAAGGATTTTCGAATCCTCGCGGCCCAACCTTCTCTGTACATAGGCGGTGTCTTCGCACAGGTTCTGGTATTGCCTCTCGTAACATTCGGCTTGATCCATGTGATCTCCCCGCCGCCTTCCATTGCACTCGGGATGATCGTCGTCGCCTGTTGTCCTGGCGGCTCAGTTTCCAATCTGCTGACGTACCTGTCGCGTGGTGACGTTGCCGTATCGGTCGCGCTGACCGCGACATCCAGCATGCTTGCGGCATTTCTTACACCAGTATCAACGCTGTTCTGGGCACAGGCTTATGCGCCAACTGCAAAACTTCTGGCATCGCTGGAGGTAAGTCCGTTACTTTTCATCGGCCAGACAACTTTGCTACTTGCGATTCCGCTCGCGGCCGGCATGATCGTCGCAGCCCGTGCGCCGGACGTTGCGATGAGAATTCGTAAGAGGACGACACTAACCGGTGCGGCAGTACTTGGCGGGACAATAATCTACGGTATTGTCTATTTCTACCCAATACTCTGGCCGGCCGTAGGATTGCTCGCCAGCGTAACCATCATTCACAATACCGTAGCGTTTGCGACGGGTGCGACCATAGGCTGGGTGTTGTCCCGGCAGTCGGCGGTTCGCAGGGCGTTGACTTTTGAGATCGGTATCCAAAACTCAGGTCTTGCCCTCATTATCCTGCTGGCCCAATTGAAGGGTGTCGGTGGCGCGGCCGCGATCGCGGCCGTCTGGGGGGTATGGCATCTGATTGCTGGTGGGTTACTGGTAATTGGATACACTGTCTTCGATAGAAAGAGGCTGGCCATTGTCATCGAATGAAATAGATTCTGCAGAATATCGGCGTGCGCTGGGATGTTTCGCAACCGGAGTTGCCGTGGTTACGGCCCTCGATACGAAAGGCGAAAAGATTGGTATTACGGTCAACAGCTTCAATTCTGTTTCATTGAATCCGCCGTTAGTGCTCTGGAGTATCGGCGAGGACTCCCAGAGCTTCAGCGCGTTCATCGCCGCTGAGCATTTTGCGGTCAATGTACTCGCAACACACCAGCAGGATATTTGTGAACAGTTTGCGGCCCGCGGATCCAATAAGTTTGACGGTCTGGAATGTAGCGACGGCATTGCCGGCATTCCGATTCTGCCGGAGTTCTCTGCGGCCTTCGAATGTCGAGCGGTGAATTGCTACGATGGCGGTGATCACAAGATCATCGTCGGCCGTGTACTGAAATGCGAGGATCGCAAAACTGACCCGCTGATTTTCTATCGCGGGCACTATCTGAAATAATGCGACGTCGATCAGGCGTGAGCGTGTTTAACGCCGAACACAACGACATGCATCAACGACCCCGAAACGAAGGCCTGTAGCATGGCAATCGTTCGAATATCAGCCATTTCGATGATTGACTCGCCAACAAAGTAGCCAGCAATAGTGGCCAGGATAACGAGCGCGAATACGACCACGGCAATTATCTTGCCGAAGTTGGGTCGCACGGCCCACCAAAGAGCCATTCCGACCGGCAGCCGGTGTAGTACGATGGCGTGGGCAAGCCCTGTGCCGCTTTCAGGGAGAAGGGCAACGCCGTCAATGACTGCGTGGATTAACAGACCTAGCGCAGCGATAGCGACGATAACAAGGTGTGCTGCGTCCGTTGCGGTCCTGAACAAGCGCTCCAGCAACATCGGAAACACGATTCCAAGCACCAGAACGGCGATCGCCAGCTTGCCGCCATGCTTGAGCGCCTCGGGGATGATGTTTACGGCGATGATGGCCGCGATCGTCAATAAGATCACGGCGTCGAGCGTACGTCGAAGAAGTCGGTTCCGACTGCCAGCCGCATAAATGACCGGACCGAGCAGTAGCGCGGCAATGCTTAAGATCAAAGTCATTCTTTTGAGGCGACGGTGATTATGGCTAGAATAGGATTATGATTGTGCACCGTATCGCTTGTTGTTGCCTGTTTTTTTGCCTTTGCGTTGTGTTCTCGCAGCAAAATGCGTTGGCGCACGGTGGCGTGGTTGAAGAGGATGATCTTTGTGTAATCAAGGTCAACTATCTTCGCGCGCACTTCAAGGTTTACCAACCGCGCGCGACCGGGCACGAACAATATTGCGAAGACCTTCCCAGTGCATCTGAAAGTATCTTTGTCATGGAATACCAGCACGATTCATTGTCTCAGATGCCGATTGATTTTCGAATTATCCGTGACGTCACGGGAAAAGGACGATTTGCGAGGTTGGAAGACATTTACGAGATCTCCGATATCGATAGTGCGACAGTTTTTTACCAGCCACCCGTCATTGAGCCGGACGTCTATGCAGTGAATTACGAATTTATCGAGGAAGGTGATTTCATCGGTATCGTGTCAGCACGAGATCCAGAAACCGGCAAACTTTATGCGGCTGTGTTTCCATTTGAGGTTGGCTTCACCGGCTTCGGTTACTGGCCGATTTTCGCAGGATTACTTGTGTTGATTCAGATTCATTACCTGTATATGAGCGGTCGGCTGAAACGCTGGTATGGTAAGAGTTCAACCGTTGTGACGGGATTCGCTATTTTTCTACTGTTGGCGCCGCCGGTGTCCTTTGCCGGTGACGTTGTTGTCACTTACACAACTCCCGACGGGGATCCACAATTGAATCGAATGCACAGCTGGATTCTGCATATCGAAGACGAGGCGGGAACCGAAGTTGAAGGTGCGACCGTCGAGGTTGAGGGCGGAATGCCGGAGCACGACCATGGCTTGCCGACGAAACCTCGCGTTACCGAAGAACTCGGCGGCGGTGACTACAAGCTGGAAGGCATGCGATTTCACATGAGTGGCTACTGGGAGATCGTCGTAAGCGTTACGACGGACGATGGCACATCGATAGTGATAATCCCGCTGCGATTATGAGGGTCAGCGCATCCAGAGTTGTCGTCGCTCTGGCTGTTGCCATTGTTGCTGTCGTTGCCTGGCAGCGATGGCCGGCCTCACCGCCGAAATGGACGCCGGTCGAAGTGGCCATGCTCCGATCCCTGTGGATTGAGTCGTTACCTGAACTACCACCCGACCCGAGTAATGCTGTCGCCGACAGCACGATTGCCGCGAAATTCGGAGAACAACTCTTCTTCGATACACGCTTGAGTTCAAACGGTGGAATTTCCTGTGCAACCTGCCATCAGCCCGAACGCCGGTTCACGGACGGTCTGCAAAAAGGGCAAGCTATCGGTACAACCGGCAGGCACACGCCGAGCATCGTTGGTACGGCGTACAGCCCTTGGCAGTATTGGGACGGACGCAGGGACAGCCAATGGTCACAAGCGCTCGTGCCGTTGGAAGATCCAGACGAGCACGGCACTGATCGAGCACAGGTCGTCAACCTGATAGCACAGGACGAAACCTACCGTGCGACTTACGAGTCACTGTTCGGAGAACTGCCGGACCCTGCTTCTTCTGACCGCGTAATGTTGAACACCGCTTTCGCCAATATCGGCAAGTCGATTGCGGCGTTCGAACGCCTGGTCATGCCGACGCCATCGCGCTTCGACGAATACGTGCGAGCCGTTGTCGATCAGGATGCCGGCAGTCAGCAACGGCTTTTCGATGATGACGAAGTTCGTGGCCTGAAATTATTCATCGGTGAGGCAAACTGTACGCAGTGCCACAACGGCCCATTGTTTACGAATCACGAATTTCACAACACCGGTGTCATCAGTTTTCCCGGCGACGTGCCGGACAAGGCGCGGGTTGCCGGCGTGCGAGAAGTGCTGAGGAACGAGTTCAATTGCCTGGGAATATACAGCGACGATGTCGAGCACCGCTGTGCCGAGCTCCAGTTCACCCGCACCGGGAGCACCTTGACCGGAGCGGTAAAGACGCCGTCACTACGCAACCTCGAGAACACGGCGCCATTCATGCACAAAGGGCAAATTCCGACCATTGCTGAAGTCCTGCAACACTACAACGAAGCCCCGGATGCGATGATCGGTCACAACGAGGCAATACCGCTAGGCCTTAGCGCCCGGCAGCTGCATCAACTCGAAGTCTTCCTGGGTACGCTCGCGGCGCCGGTGGCCGGGCTATCTGGCGCGGACGGTATCCTGGTCGAAAACTAGATCGCTACTCAGGTGGCCGGGCGTTTTTATTGGTAAACGACACTACGTTGTCACTGTAGAAGCCGTTGAAGTCGGTTCTGCCACTCAGGCTATAAGCGCCTAACGACCCGAACTCAATGTGATCACCGACCTCAATGTTTGCCGGTAACGCCACTCGTGCCGGCAATATGTCAGTCGAGTCGCATGTCGGCCCGAATATTTTAAACGCCTTCGTCTCCCCGGCCAACGGTGTGCCGTTACGAAATGATCTGCACGGGTAGAGCAGATGGCCCATGAACCGAAGCTCCCAAAATGCGCCGTAGATGCCATCGTTGAGATATATGCGATCAGTCTTACGGAGTAAAACCCTGGTTACAGCCGACAGACCGGGCGCACTGAGCGCGCGACCGGGTTCTGCCAACAACTCGCCGTTGTCGGCAAGATTGAGTTCTTCGGCCGCACTTCGGATACGGGCGAAATATTCGTCGAGCGACGGCACGGTGAGTCCTGGGTAAGACTTTGGAAAACCGCCGCCGATATCCAGCAAACGAATTTGAAACGGGATTTGTTCCAGCGCGTCTTTAGCGACGCCGATAGCATAAGCATAGGCCTCTGGGTCAGTGACCCCGGTCCCTACATTGAACGCGAGGGCCGGCTCGGCGCCAGTATCGGAAATTGCTGTAAGCAACGCCGGGATGTTTTCAGGCCTGGCGCCGAATTTTGCCGAAAGGTTTTCCAGCGCTGATTCGTGCGATACGGCCATGCGCGCGAAGATTACCGAATTTTTCGGATCGATCTCGTCGATAAGCGGAGCAAGACCACTGTGGTGATCAACAACGAAGTGTCGTACGCCATATTCTTCCTGGGCCCTGCGCGCGTCTCCTTCATATCGTACCGGATTCATGTGGTACATCGTGGCGCCGGGACAAACCCTGCTGATGAGTTCGATTTCCGGTAACGAGGCACAATCGAAATGTCGAACTCCGGCTTCGAAGATTTGTTTCAAGACGCCAGGATCATTATTGGCCTTGACTGCGTACAGAACTCGTCCGGGAAAGCCGTCGAGAAAATCTTTAGTGCGATCCTGGTACACGCGTGGATAAATGCAATACACGGGCTTCTGTGGATTTGTCGCACGCAGCAATTCTTCTACGTTCTCGTAACTGTCAGTCACTGCTCATCTCGCGAAACGATGCGACCCGGATAGCGCATCGTCGGTGCGCCGTTGTCGAATGCCAGCACACCATTTACCCATACTTTATGTATCCCAACTGACAGGGCGGTGGAGTTCTGCATCGTAGCCCGGTCCTCGATCACCTTCGGATCGAACAAAACCAGGTCGGCGTAAAACCCTGTCTCGATACGACCCCTGTTCGCGATCCCCATCGCGGCAGCGGACAGTCCGGTCATTTTGTAAATGGCCTCCGGTAGGGCCAGCACCCCCAGGTCACGTACGTAACGGCCGAGCACACGTGGGAAAGCGCCATATCCTCGTGGATGACCGGGGCCGTGCCCGCCATCTGAACAGATGTTGGTGAATTCCCAATTCATCAACGCGACAACGTCGGCTTCATTCATACCTTTAGCAATGATGGATGCACCACCGCGTCCCGTATCTCGACGATAGTCATCGGCGGCCTGCGTTAATTCCATTAATGTTGTCGGCAGATCTCGTTCAGTTATTCTGGCAACCTCTGCAATTGTGAGACCGTTGAACTCAGGATTCGGTGCGTATTCCGACAGCACAATGTCTTCTGCCGCTGCGGTGTGTTCGAATGTGAACTCTGCCACCTCTCGATCCGAAAAATCTCGTTCAGGAAACAGGATCGCCAGATTGCTGGCCCAGCGCTCGTAGGGATAGATATCCGCGGAAACCTCGACGCCATCCTGCCTGGCCGCATTCAGTTTTTTGATCACGGCGTCTGCCGTACCCCAATAGTCGCGATCGGCCAGCTTGATGTGCGAAATTTGTACTGGCAATCCGGCCTTGCGGCCGATCTGGACGATCTCGTCAATGGCATCCATGAATCGATCATCCTCGTCCCGAAGGTGGCTCATGTAACGACCGCCAAAAGCCGCGGAGATTTTCGCCAGCGCAATAACTTCATCTGTTGTGGAAAAAATACCCGGCTCGTATTCGAGACCGGTAGCCAATCCGATAGCACCGTTTTTCATGTCGGCCTCGACCAGTGCCGCCATAGCGTCAAGTTCTTCAGGACTTGCCGGCCGTCGATTGTCGTCACCCATCACGACGTAGCGAATGCTATTGTGTGCAGAATATGAAGCGACATTTACAGCGGCAGGTGATTTCGCAAATGCCAGGTTGAATTCCGCTTGCGAAAGGAATTGCAAGCCATCATCGTCCTTCGAAAAGCCGTCCGCACCGCGCACGATCGTCGTAACGCCCTGGCTCAAAACGCCGGGCATGTGCCGATACTCGACCATGGCACTGTCATGATGGCTGTGTGTGTCGATAAAACCAGGCGCGAGCACACGGCCGCCGGCATCAATAACCGTTTCACCCACGAGCGGTTCAAGCGCACCGGTTGCAACGATACGATCGCCATCGAAACGAACTGCGCCGCGCAACGCGCCGTCACCAGAGCCATCGTAAATGATGGCATTGGTAATAATTGTGCTCGTTACGTTTGGCGCAGGTTCACTACATGAAGCGAGCAACAGCGCGACCGAAAACAGGGGCGTGAGTAATTTTCTTGGCATTTCGGTAACCACGTATCTCGTCGACTTATGAGGTTGTGATATCGTAGCAAGTCTTGTCAAAAATCGTTTCATATTGTGGAAGAAAAAATGAGTGCCGTCATGAAAAGGGACGTGCAATCAATCGCAGAATTGATCGCAAGTCAGAAGCCAGGTCATTCACTTGATCAACGGTTTTATACTGACCCTGAGATCTACGATCTTGAAGTAGAAAAAATTATCAACCGTAACTGGATACTCGCAGGGCATGTTTCGCAGATGCCGGAGCCGGGTGATTTCAGGGTGCTCAACGTTGGGCGGGAATCGGCGATCATTGTCCGTGGCAAAGACGGCAATCTCAACGGTTTTGCGAACGTGTGTCGCCATCGCGGATCCCTGGTGTGTCTCGAGTCTCAAGGTCATGTCGACAAGTTTACTTGTCCCTATCACGGCTGGATGTATGACATTGACGGCAATCTTCATGCCGCACGCAACATGCCCGACGATTTCGACAAACGAAGTCACGGTCTAAAGCCGGTTTCCGTTGGCGTCATTCATGGGTTGGTCTTCGTCAGCTTTAGCGATAGTTCACCGTCTCTCGAGGGAGCCATACATGATCTCGAGGCGCCGATGGCGCTGTTCGATTTCGAGAATCTCAAAGTGGCGGCAGAGAAGAGCTACCATATCGCGGCGAACTGGAAGTTGTCCGTTGAGAACTACCAGGAGTGCTATCACTGTGCGCACGCGCATCCGGAATATGCTCGGATGCATACGCTGATACTGGACGACGACAAGCGGTCGCGCGTTCAGAGTGGAATGAAGAAGAGGATGGAGGCCTGTGGCGTCAAGGATTATTCGATCGACTTCGTCGATACCGCCGCGCGTCCTGGCGAGATAGGCTACGGATACTATCGTTCTGCATTGTTCAAGAAATTCAAGACCGGCAGCAAAGATGGCGGCCCGGTCGCACCGCTGCTCGGTAATCTGACCGGCTACGACGGAGGCGCTACCGACATATCCTTCGGGCCGCTTTCATTCCTATTGGCTTACAGCGACCACGTCGTGTGCTACGTTTTCACGCCCATCGATCACAAGAATTCGAACTGCCAGATCTACTGGCTTGTTCGAGGGGACGCCGAAGAAGGCAAGGACTACGATGTTGATGCTCTAACCTGGTTGTGGGATATCACGACGGAGCACGACAAGGTAATCATCGTCAACAATTCCAGGGGCGTGCATTCGAAATACTACGAGCCAGGACCGTTCTCGGGAATGGAGGATCTGGAGCGAATCTACATCGAATGGATTCTGGCGGAGTTGCAGCGGCCCTAGGTGTTCGACGATGTCCTCGCGATCCGTCGGGAAACCAACCAGGCGATTGCAACGCCGACACTGACGGCGGCGATGATCATCGATGCAAGCGCGTTGATATCGGGTGACACGCCGAGTTTGACCTTCGAAAAAATGTACATCGGGAGCGTGGTGCTTCCCGGCCCGGAGACGAAACTCGCGATAACCAAATCGTCGAGAGACAGCGTAAACGATAGCAACCAGCCCGCGATCATCGCCGGTGCGATGAGCGGCAGTGTGATATCAAACACTACTCGTAGCGGCCGTCCGCCAAGATCCATCGCGGCCTCTTCAAGCGACTCATCCATCGCCATCAATCGCGATTGCACGATGACGGCAACATAGGCCATCGCAAACGTTGTGTGCGCAATGGCTATTGTTGAGAAACCGCGTTGGCCAGGCCAGCCGGTCAGCTGTTGCAGTGTCACAAAAAACAACAACAATGACAGGCCTGTGATCACTTCGGGCATAATCATGGGCGAGAAAATCATTCCCGAGAATAACGTGCGACCCTTGAAGCGGCCGAATCTTGCCAGCACAAGTCCGGCCATAGTTCCCAGTATTGTGGCTGCCGTAGCGCTAGTAACTGCAATGCGCAAGCTAAGAAATGCTGCGTCCAGTATCAGATCGTTTTGCAGAAGCTCGCCGTACCAGCGGGTCGAGAAGCCACCCCAGACCGTCGCGATGGCGGAGTCGTTAAATGAATAGATAACGACCAGCAGCAACGGAATATAGAGAAACGCGTAACCGAACGATAATACGGAAATAATGAACCGGGAATGGTGCGTCATACTGCCTCCTCCTGGTCTCGAGCTTGATGTCGCTGCAACAAGACGATAGGGACGACAAGCAATAACAACAAAATAATCGCGACGGCGGACGCCAGTGGCCAGTCACGGTTGACAAAGAACTCGTCAAACAGCACGCGACCGATCAACAACGATTCCGGCCCACCGAGAAGGTAAGGAATAACGTACTCCCCCATCGCCGGGATGAGCACGAGCAAGCAGCCAGCGATTATACCGGGCTTTGCGAGCGGCCATGTGATGTCCCAGAACGCCCTGCTACGTGATGCGCCAAGATCCTGTGCGGCATCAACCAGGTCCAAGTCCATACGTTCAAGCGACGCGTACAGCGGCAATATCATGAACGGCAAATACGAGTAGGCGAGGCCGATCAACACGGCGAAATCGGTATACATCATTTGGATAGGTTCATCGATGGCGCCGAGCCACATAAGGAAATTATTGATAACCCCGTAGTTGTTCATTAATCCCATCCACGCGTAGACGCGTAGCAGAAACGAAATCCAGAACGGCAAGACGATCAGAAGCAGAAGCAGGCTTCGAGTGGACGGGTTCGAACGTGCAATTCCGTAGGCCATCGGAAAACCAAGCGCGAGGCACATGATAGTAGCGGCAGCAGCCATCAGCACGGATCGCATATAGGTGATGGCATAAAATTTGTCCGTGAGTATGAAGGTGAAACTGTCTACCGACGCCTTCAGGCTGCCTGTCTCGTCAAATGTCGGCGTAAATGGTGGTTGTGCGATTATCGGATCAGCCAGGCTGATCTTGAAAATGATGGCGAACGGTGCGAGAAAAAAGACCAGTAACCACAAGTAGGGTGCAACTATGGCCACGCGCCGCCACATTTCATCCTGTTGTTGGGTTGCCAGTGACATCGTCGCCTAATCCAGCAAAACGACAGCGCTGCGCGGGCGCCACGAAATCCAGACTTTGTCTTCCCACTCAAGGAAGCGCGTCACTGAGCGCCTGCGATTTTGTGAACTGACCTGAACTATTTTCCCGGACTTGAGACGAATGCGATAAAGAGAGCGATTACCGAGGTAACCGAGGTCATCAACCATTCCCTGTACGCAAACACCGTCTTCATCAGCGGGCTTTTCCTTGCTAACGAATATCTTTTCAGGCCGGACGGCGATATCAATTTCCTGCCCGACCTCGACCAGTTGCCGCCCCAGTGCCGTCAGCGTTTCACCGATCTCATCGGAATATACCTGGATCTGATTTTCGCCGACAACTGTGACGATACCCTCAAACATGTTTATCGTGCCGATAAAGTCTGCGACGAACCGGTTCGTTGGGAACTCGTAAATCTCTTTCGGCGTACCAATCTGTTCGAACCGCCCTTCGTCCATCACCGCAATACGGCCGGAAAGCGTCATGGCCTCTTCCTGGTCGTGAGTTACTACAACAAAGGTAATGCCAAGTTCGTCCTGAATGTTCATGAGTTCGAACTGGGTTCGTTCGCGGAGTTTCTTGTCCAGCGCAGCTAGTGGTTCATCCAATAACAGCACTTTTGGCTGCTTTATTAGTGCGCGCGCAAGTGCAACGCGTTGTGTTTGTCCACCGGACAACTGATTGGGGTTGCGGGTTTCCAGTTCCGACAACTGCACAAGCTCCAGCATCTGATCGACACGTTTTTTAATTTCGGGCTTCGCGATGCCATCTTTGCGCAGGCCGTAGCCGACATTCTTTGCTACGTTCATGTGAGGAAAAATTGCGTAAGACTGAAACATCATATTGACCGGCCGGTCGTAAGGAGCCATGTTCGTGACATCCACTCCGTCGATTTTTATGGTGCCGGACGATGGAATTTCGAATCCGGCCAGCATGCGCAACAGCGTAGTCTTGCCGCAGCCCGATCCGCCCAGGATCGAGAATAGTTCGCCCTGGCCAATTTCGAGATCAACGTTGTCGACAGCTTTGAAGTCGCCGAATAACTTGCTGACGCCTTCAATGCATATGAAGTCTTTCATAAACCACTCTTTACGCGCGCAAAGGCACGAGTTCTGACGCGCTCTTGTTTCGGCTCCGCGGAGACAATTGGATACAACAGAGCCCAGACTTCATCATCCGGAAAAATTGCCTTGTTGTTATATATGGCGGGGTCGATCAGGCTCCATGATGCCTGGTTGGCATTTGCGTAGTTAACCGTATTCACTATGTCGGCGGCGATATCCCCGCGCAACATGAAGTCGATGAACTTGTAGGCGTTATCGGTGTGTGGCGCATCCGACAGAATATACATGCCATCCACCCACAGCCCGGAACCTTCTTTGGGTACCGTGTATCGCAGCTCAATATCCAGGCCCGCTTCCGCCGCACGTTTCGCCGCGGTCGCGTAGTCGCCCGACCAACTCATCGCGACACAGACTTCCTTGTTCGGGAGATCGGACAGCATTTTCGTGTTGCTAAAATAGCGAACGTAGGGCCGCACTTTCGCCAATTGCGCTTCAGCAGCGGCGAGACTCTCGTCGTCGGACGCCGTTGGATCCAGTCCCAGGTAGGCGAGCACCATCGGAAACAAATCGGTTGAACCGTCGAGAAGACTGACGCCGCAATCGGCCAACTTGGAGATGACCTCCGGATCGAACAGGATGTCACCGCTGTCCATGGGATGATCGGGCAGTCGTTCGCGAACCATCTCGACATTCCAGGCGTAACCCGTTGTGCCCCAGTGATACGGAATGTTGTAGTCGAGAACGACCTCATAGACGCCAATTCGACTCATGATATTGGCATCCAGGTTCTTGAAGTTGGTGAACCTGCTCTTGTCGAGGCTTTGAAAAATCCCGATCGGTGCGAGGCGCGACGAGAATTGATTACTGTGGATAACAACATCGTAGCCACTCTGACCCGCCAGCAATTTGACGTCGACGACTTCGGATGAGTCGTACATGTCGTAATTAACCTTTATTCCGGTTTCGGCCTCGAATTTTTTGACCGTATCCGGGGCGATGTAATCGGCCCAGTTATAGACGTTGACGATGTTTTCGTTATTACGAGCGCCGTCCCCGTTACCCCCGCAAGCACCGGCGAGTAATAAGAGAATGATTGTGCCGGTGCGATACAGGTGTTGAAAAGTCACATTTCGTCCAGGCCGCGCTTCAGAAGCGATCGGGCGATTATAAGGCGTTGAATCTCGCTTGTACCCTCCCAAATTCGATCAACACGCAATTCGCGGAAAAAACGCTCAGCGACGTTCTCGCGCATGTAGCCGCGACCGCCGAATATCTGTACTGCTCTATCGGCAACGCGATTCGCCATCTCGGACACATAGAGCTTCACCATCGAGCAGCGACTGTGCAAGACTTTGACGTTCTCGCCTCGATCCACGGCACGCGCTGCCTCGTAGGTCATGAGTCGTGAAGCGTAAAGCTCGGTCGCGCTATCGGCCAGCATGACCTGAATAAGCTGTTTTTCGCTGAGCGGCACACCGTCGACGACGCGCTCATTCGCGAAGGCCATCGCTTCTTCGATCAACCGTGCTGCCGCCCCGCAACACCGGGCACCGATCATCAACCGCTCATGCCGGAACCAGCTGTGCATGTAGGCCATGCCGTCGCCGGATTTGCCCACACGTTGAGAGGCCGGAACGCGAACATCGGTGAACTGATAGGTCGGATGGTGGGCCGCATAGGTATGACTGAATTTCGGTGTTGCAGTGATCTCGATCCCTGGCGTTCCCTGATCGACCAGAAAAAGCACATCATCGTTGTCGTCCGGAATACGCCCCTGAAACCAGAAGAAGTCAGCTAAATTCCCGCTTGTGACGTACCATTTTTCTCCATTCAAGACATAGTCGTCGCCATCCCTGGTGGCCGTGGCCTCGAGGGCCGTCAGGTCTGAGCCCGGGCCGGACTCAGTGATGGCGTAACAATCCTTTTTTTCACCCCGCATCATGGGCAGAATGTATTTCTCAATCTGGCTTTCTGAGCAGGCATCGAACATCCATTCCTGGGCCTCGGCGAAACACCACGACAGGGCATTGGTCACGCGACCGAGCTGCTCCCAAAGCGCAACCTGCGACTCCATCGGCAGCTCGAGACCACCGTGGCTCTTGGGAACATCGATGGCGGTGAAGCCGAGCTCGATCGCACGCTTCTTGTTGCGGCTGGTAATTTCTTGCGGCAATACTCCATCGTTTAACTCTGCCTCAACTTCGTGCGGTTGCAGATACTCATCGGCGTATTCACGGGCGATCGCTCGCCAGTGTTGAGCGTCTTTACTCGTTTCGATTTTCAAAGTCTTCTCACAACGGAAAGTGTTCGGGGAAAATGCTGTGCAGATACTCGTCCACGGCAATCATGGCATTCTGACGATCAAATAGTTTTGGGCTGATCAGGCAGGAAAGCCACATGCCGTTAGTCATTGAGGCAAGCGCAGTCGATATCGCTAATGCGGTGATGTTTTTGTAGTCGCCTTCAGCGATCAATTGACTGCAGAGACTACGAACGATCTCATCGTAGTATTCGTCCGATTTCTCGCAGATATCCCGATAGATTGGCCGCGACTTCACCTCGCCCCAGAATGCGAACCAGACCGCGACCTTGCGGCGGTCCAGAACAGAAGGGCTCAGATCGAGTTTCATCAGGGCATGCAGTTTGTCTGCGGCTCCCGGGCCTGATTTTTCGTATGCGTGGCTGAATTGAGTTTTGTACTCGTCAGCGAGATAGCGCAGCGTCTCGTTAAGCAAATTATCCTTGCTCTCGAAGTGCAGATTGACAATGCCTTGCGAGAGGCCGGCTTCGCCGGCGACATCGCCCAACGTTGTGCTGCCCATTCCTTTGCGCGCAATGCACTTCATTGTCGCGTCAATGAGCTGCTGCCGGCGTTTCTCGCGGGTCGCGGTGCGACTTGTTTTTTTTGCTGTGGTCGCCATCGCTGAAGTATGCCATAATATGAATGAATACTCATTCATTTTTATCGATTCATTACACTGGAGACCCGCATGCGCAGCTTGTCCCGCTCTAACGCGCACTTCAAGAAAGCGAAAGCGAAACTGCCGCTCGGCGTTTCGTCGAACTTTCGCTATTGGGGCGATGACAAGACTATTTATGTCGAGCGCGGCAAGGGCGGACGCGTCTGGGATATCGACGGCAATGAATACATTGATTACCGGCTTGCGTATGGTCCGGTGATTCTCGGTTATGGCGATGACCGTGTAGACGAGGCAGCGCGCAAGGGAATGAACGTTGGTGGAGTGTTCGCCCTGTCAACGGAACTCGAATTCGACGTTGCCAGCCGGATCAGCAAAATGGTGCCCGCAGCAGAGCTGGTGCGGTTTTCAAACTCGGGAACCGAAGCGGTCATGGCGGCGCTGCGAGTTGCCCGGGCGTTTACCGGCAAGGACGGACATGTTGTCATGGAGGGCGGCTACCACGGTATCTTCAGTGAGGTCATGTGGTACACCGAGGTTGAAGACTGGGTGCCGGGCCAAGGCGCACCCGAGGTCATGCCCTTTGGCGAAGGCGTTCCTGCAGTCTTGAAGCGTCTGTTCCATACGGTGTCCATGAATGATGCGAATGCGCTTGAGGACTTGTTGAAAGAGAAGCATAACGAAATAGGTGCGTTCCTGATTGAACCGATCATGGGCAACTGCTGCGGGATAAAAGCGGATACGCAGTACATGCAAGACGTACGTGAGATCTGCGATCGATATGACGTCCTGTTGATCATCGACGAAGTAAAAACCGGTTTTCGGGTTGCCAAGGGCGGCGTGCAGGAGTTGTACGGCATAAAGGCGGATTTATGCACGTTTGCGAAGGCGATCGGAAATGGATATCCACTGTCCGTAGTCGCCGGGCGCGAAGATATAATGCGCCATATCGGGGACGGCGTGGTTCACGGCGGAACATTTACGGCCCATTCGGTGTCATTGGCAGCAGCGGCGAAAACTCTGGAAATTCTTGACGAAACTACAGCGCTGGCCGACATCGAAAGCTACGGCCTGAAACTACAGGCGGGACTGAGCGCCATTCTCGAGCGCCGCAGTATTGCGCATTGTTTTTCCGGGCACCCGGCGTTGATGGGATTGTTTTTTGCTGACAAGCCGCCGAGTAATTATCGAGAGTGGATTCACTCGGATTACGCCTTTTACGACGCGCTTGCGCCGGAGCTGCATGAGCTCGGAATTCTCGTCGAACCGGACTCGCGGGAGCCATGGTTTCTGTGCGAGTCTCATAATGTGGAATGCCTGGATGAAACGCTGGACAAATTTGAGCGTGCAGTGGACATTACACTGCCAAAACTCGAACAAAGCCAAGCGGTCGCCGCCGGAGGACCGATACACCAATGAAAACTTATGACGCAATTGTCGTCGGTGCTGGACACAACGGCCTGACCACAGCAGCATATCTTGCCAAAGCAGGACTCGACGTTGTGTGCGTGGAGAAGAACGACTACATCGGTGGTGCCACCGTGAGTCGCAACCTCTACAAGGACTGGCTGTATTCGAACTGCTCGTACGTGTGTAGTCTTCTGCGCCCCGAAATTTATCGTTCACTCGAGTTACACAAGCACGGCCTGCAGATTACGCCTTTCGGCGGTTCCGTGACGTTCATGGAGAACGGCGACTTCTACGGCTCCTACCACGATCCCGAAGTAGCGTATCGTGAAATGGCGCACTTCTCGCGTCACGACGCAGACGCCTATAAGTCGTACTCAGCGGACACGATGAGGCAGTGTCGATTTATTCGTGACTTTTTGTTGAGCACCCCACCGGACCCGACGTCCTTCAAGCCCAAAGACCTGAAAGAGCTTGCCCGCATTGGTGGCAAGTTCATGGGGATGGGCGAGGACCGCATGTACGAAACCATTCGCTTCTGGACGATGAGCGTCGCTGAATATCTTGACGAATACTTCGAGACAGATGTGATCAAGGCAGCATTCTCGGGCAGCGGCATCATTGGTACGGCACTCGGCATTCATTCACCTGGCACCGCATACGTATTGCTGCATCACTACATGGGTGATGTTGACGGCAACGTAGGTTCCTGGGGTTTCGCCCGTGGTGGCACGGGTGCCGTAGCAGACGCCCTGGCAGGCGCCTTCCAGGCGGCAGGTGGCGAACTACGCACTGAGGCCGGCGTTGATAAAATCGTTGTCAAAAATGGCAAGGTAGCGGGCGTCGCTCTGGATAACGGTGATGAGATCATCGCGAACGTCGTCGTTTCGGCAATGGATTTCAAGCGTACCTTCCTGACCTGTATGGACAAGAGTGATCTGCCGGAGAAATTCTATCGCCGTGTTGAGAACTTCAAGATTCGCGGTTCGTCCGGCAAGGTAAACATTGCACTCGACGGCCTGCCGACTTTTCCGGCGTTGCCGGAAGGCAGTTCGTTGTATCACAGCGACATGCATTTCATCGATTCAATGGAACGTATGGAACGTGCCTATGACGATTGGAAAGATGGAACTTGGTCGAAGGATCCGTACATCGACATGACGATCCCGACAATGAGCGATCCCACAATGGCGCCACCGGGCAAGCACTACATGAGCTGCTTCGTGCAGTACTGCCCGCACAAGATCGAAGGTCGAGACTGGACCAGCGAAGAGAAGGAAGCGTTTGGCAAATGTGTAATCGATCAGGTTGCGAATTACAGCCCCGACTTCAAGGATCTGATACTGCATGTCGAAATTCGCACGCCACAGGATATCGAGAGCGAAATCGGTATCACCGAAGGCAACATCTTCCACGGCGAACTAACGATGGATCAACTGCTGTTTAACCGGCCGATCCCGGGCTACGCGCAATATCGCGGGCCAATCGGTGGTTTATACATGTGTGGATCCAGTAATCATCCGGGCGGCGGCATCATGGCGGCACCCGGGGCAAATGCGGCACGGGAGATCTTGAGTGATCTCAAACGTCCCAACACCGTACCGGAGAACTTTGGCGATGACTGATACATACGATGCAATTGTCGTGGGTGCCGGCCACAACGGCCTGGTGTGTTCTGCATTGCTGGCCAAGGCTGGCAAAAGAGTGCTGGTGCTGGAAGCCAACAGTCAGGTAGGGGGCGCGGCTATTACGCGCGAATTTACCGATGGATACTCGGTGTCAGCTTGTGCGCATTTGCTGTACCAGTTGCAGTCAGAGGTTCGCAAGGATCTGAAGCTCTCTACGCGACTAGCCAGCGAAGACATGACGACGATTGCCTTAAGTGAAGATGGCAATCATTTGCGTATCAGCGCGGATAGCGTCGAGGGTGTCTCAGACGAGGATGCTGAGCAATATCGTCGCTTCCGTAAACGTATGACGCGTTTTTCGGACTTGCTGCGAAAGTTTTTTAATAAACGCCCACCGCGTCTGGGGACGAAAAATATTCAGGATTTCATAACGCTCGGACAACTCGGTCTGGATATGCGCATGCTGGGCAAGGAAGAGATGCAGGAATTCCTGCGCCTCATCGGCATGAATATTCATGATGAAGTTACGGAGCGATTCGAAAGCCCGAAGCTCAGGGGAGCGATTAGTCTGGATGCCGTTTTGGGTACGCATCTGGGGCCGCGCTCTCCGAATACGATCATGACGTATCTCTATCGACAGGCTGGTGATCACGGTCGCACAGGGGTTCCCGCTGGCGGAATGGGAAGTGTCAGCAACGAGCTGGCGCACGCAGCGCGCAACGCCGGTGTAACGATTCGGACAGACATGCCAGTCAAGCGCATTATTATCGAAAACGGACGTGCAACAGGTGTGGAAACTGTGTCGGGAGAACGCTTCGAAAGCCTGATGATTATCTCGAACGCGGATCCGAAAACGACAGTGATGAACCTGATCGGAGCGAAACATGTTGAGACCGGGTTCGCGCGACGCATCAGTCACCTCCGGGCCAAGGGCAACGCTGCGAAACTGCACCTCGCACTGGACGGACTGCCTGCGATTGACGGTCTGTCCAAAAAGGACTATGCGGAACGCATCGTTATTGCGCCGGACGAGCACTATGTAGAGCGTGCCTTCAACCCGGCCAAGTACGGCGAGAGTTCACCGAACCCGGTTCTCGAAATCACATTTCCAAGTTTTCGCGACGAAACGCTCGCGCCGGCTGGCAAGCACGTCATGTCGGCGATAGTGCAATACGCACCCTATGATTTGAAGGGTGGCTGGAATGAAGAAGCGAAAGCTAATTTCATGCAGGCGATCATGTCTACGTTGGCCGGGTACATGCCGGATATTGAGCAGAGAATCACAGCTAGCGAATTGCTGACGCCAGCGGATATCGAAAGCGAGTTCCATATTTCGGGCGGTCATTGGCATCACGCCGAGTTAACCCTGGATCAGTTTCTGTTTGTGCGACCCGTGAATGGCGCGGCGCAATACAGTTTGCCGATTGATGGTGTCTATTTATGCGGTGCGGGAACGCATCCGGGTGGGGGTGTCAGTGGCGCCGCAGGGCGCAATGCGGCACGAACCATCCTGCGCAGGGAGAAAGCAGCATGACAATTCGAGAGCCCGTTCACCAAGGACGCTTGAAGACGCCGTTCTACCCGCGTATCGAGAAGCTCGACACTGTCAATCAGTGGCACGAGTGGAAAGGGTACTCGAGTCCTGACTTATTGTACTGCGAAGAAACGGAGTACTTCGCCATCCGGAATTCAACAGCAGTGTTTGATCTGAGTCCGATGACCAAATACCGGATCACCGGACCGGATGCCCTCGATTATCTGAATCGCCTGGTGACTCGGGACATGGCGAAGGTCAAGCCCGGCCGCGTTGCTTATGCTGTCTGGTGCGATGATCAGGGCCAGGTCATCGATGATGGTACGATTTTCCACCTGCGTGAAGGCGAGTATCGACTTTGTTGTCAGGAACGTCATTTCGCCTGGCTGCGAGCGGCCAGTATCGGCTTCGATGTAACGATTACCCACGAAACCGAAGACGTTGCCGCCCTGGCTGTGCAAGGACCGACGTCTTTTAGTGTGCTTAGCAACATGGGTCTTGAAGGACTGGATCAACTGAAGCCATTCGGCCTCGCGCATTTCGATTTTCAGGGTGCAGAGCTGATGGTTTCGCGTACTGGTTATACGGCGGACCTGGGTTATGAGTTGTGGATCGAACCGAGCAAAGCGCTGGAGCTTTGGGATGCCTTGTTCGAAGCCGGCAAGTTGCACGGAATTCGGGCGATCGGCACGCACGCGCTCGACTTGGCACGGATCGAGGCGGGCTATCTCGCACCGTACACGGAGTTCTTGCCAGTCGATGAAACCATTCGTACCGGACGTTCTCGATCACCCCTGGAGCTTGGACTCGACTGGCTGGTTGATTTCAAGAAACCTAATTTCAACGGGCGCCGTGCGCTGGCCGAGGAAAAGCGCAACGGCTCGACGTGGCGTCTTGTGAAACTTGATATCGATGGCAACAAGGCCGCGCATAATTCATACATTTTTGCGAAAGAGAAAGGTAACAAGAAACAGATCGGCTTTGTTACGTCGGCCGTATGGTCGCCAATTTGCAAGCAGAACATCGCGCTGGGCACGGTACGTACGCCACACGGGAAACCTGGTGATACGGTATGGGTAGAGATTTACTACCAGCGCGAAATGCACTGGAATCGGGCAATGGCGAAAGCAACTGTGGTCGATAAACCGTTCTGGTTTCCGCCGCGGCGCGGAGCCATGCCGCCGGGGCCCTATTAGCGGGAACCCCGCGTGAAGAAGCACCGATTGGATCCACTGCTGCGCCCGAAATCGGTTGCAGTAGTGGGCGCGTCGAAGCGTGCTGATACACTCGGTCAATGGGCACTGAAGAATCTCGAAATCGGCGGATACAAGGGCCGAATATATCCCGTCAACCCTCGCTACGAGGAGCTGCAAGGGCATCAGTGCTATGCGGCGCTGTCCGAGCTGCCTGAGGTTCCCGACCTCGTAATCTTCGCCGTTGGCGATCAACGACTGGAAGCGGCACTTGATGAGGCCATTGCCGCAGGCGTACCGGCCGCCGTGATTCAATCGACGCTCGTCATGGACGATGACTCCGAGCCGTTGCTTAAAGATCGCGTGCGACAAAAAATCAAAGACGCCGGAATACTCGTCTGCGGCGCGAATTGCATGGGCTACTACAACGTGCGCGACCATGTCTGGTCTTGTGGTTTTGACAGCGCGCTGCACGAAGCACCGGGCAATGTATCGTTGATAAGCCATTCCGGCTCCGGAATGTCCGGGATAATGGATTGCGAACAACGGCTGCGACTGAACCTCGCCGTTTCCGCTGGCAATGAGCTCGGCACGACGATGGACGAGTATCTCGATTTCGCGCTCGATCTGCCCGAGACACGCGTTATCGGGTTGTTTATAGAGACGGCTCGAAATCCGGATGGATTCCGGGCCGCGCTTAAGAAGGCCACGCAACGTCGAATTCCTGTTGTTGCACTAAAGGTTGGACGGACTGAAGAGTCGGCCCGGCTCACAGTTTCTCATTCGGGGGCAATGGCGGGCGATGACGCAACATACGAAGCGTTGTTTGATCGTTACGGTGTGCAACGCGCGCGTGACCAGGATGAATTTACGACTATGCTCATCATGTTCGCGGAGTTGCATCCGGTCGGTGCCGGCGAACTTGTTTCACTGCATGACTCAGGCGGCGAGCGGCAGCTGTTCGTTGATCTGGCAGACAGTGCGAATGTGCCATTGACGAAATTATCCGACGACACCATTAGCAAACTACGAGATGTGCTGGATCCTGAACTGCCAGCCGTCAATCCACTGGACGCATGGAGCCGAGGTGGACCCGATGCAGCGGAGAAAATGACGCGGGGATTGACGCTGATAATGCAGGATCCCGGTGCAGCCTTGGGCGTTGTTGTTCACGACCGGGCACCATTTGGCAAAATATATCCGAGTTACCTTACTTATATGCAGCGCGCACGCGCCGAATCGGGAAAGCCGGTAGCGTTAGTGTCGGCAACGCAAGGAACGGGTTATGACGACGCTGTTATTACCAGCACCCACGCGGGATTCCCTGTCCTCGACGGTGTGAGCCGGTTCCTGGCAGGTGCCAACGCCCTGTTTGCCTACAGAGATTTCCTGTTACGTGATGCGGACGAACTGCAGTCACCGGCTGAAGGCATCGTAACGCGCTGGCAAGGCAGGCTGCGAACTGGTGAGACGCTCGGCGAGTTGGATGCTCTGGCATTATTGGCGGATTTTGGTGTGCAGACATCGTCCCCGATCGCGGCTGCTGATGAAGATGCGGTTATCGCGGCGGCGAAAAAGTGCGGATACCCGGTAGTACTGAAGACGGCGCAGCCGGGTTTACTGCACAAGTCGGATCAGGCCGGTGTTGTCGTTGGTATCACGGACGAGGATCAGTTGCGCCAGATGTTTGGGCTGATGCAGAGCCGCCTCGGCGATGACATGCTTGTGGCACCCGTCGTCGACAGCGGCGTCGAGATGATTCTCGGCCTGAAGCGTGACCCGCAATTCGGGCCTGTCGTTTTGCTCGGCTTTGGCGGTATTTTGGCCGAGACTATTGCTGACGTGCAATTTGCGTTGCCGCCGTTTGGTGCAAGACACGCGCGTCGTTGCATCGATCGCATGAAACTACGGCCGTTGC
Organism: Pseudomonadota bacterium; assembly: GCA_022567295.1. Taxonomy (GTDB): domain Bacteria; phylum Pseudomonadota; class Gammaproteobacteria; order Steroidobacterales; family Woeseiaceae; genus UBA1847. The sequence continues at coordinate 48,376 of JADFHE010000017.1, forward strand.
TTGACGGTGTGCGTGGCACACACAGAGTAGACATCGAGAGTTTTTGTCAGCTGGCAGAACGATTTTCGATCATGGCGCACGCGCTGCGCGACGTATTGGCCGAAGTCGATGTAAACCCGGTCATCGTCAACGAAAGCGGCTCGATTGCTGTCGACGCGCTCGTTGTCGGCCGTGATCGACGAGAGAAAATACGTGCAGAAACTTGATATATATCAATCGCTATGGGGTATGGAGTTACGCAGCCCGCGCCACCCGGAGCGAACCAGGGACGAAGTATTTTCAATGATTGCAGGGGCTGGATTCGATGGTGCGTGTATGGATCCGTCGGTGGATGAAATTTCCCAGTGCCGTGCGTATGCGCACTTGTTTGGCGAGCATAGTCTCGGTTGCATGGTGAACGCATTTCCGTACACGCCGGACGATATGGCGCCGTTACTCGATTTCGCTGTAGAGATGCAATCCTGCATGGTGAATGTCATCAGCGGCATTATGCCGATCAAACCCGAAGATGCCGTTAAGGATGTGCGTCGCTGGATCGCTGAGGCCAACGACCGCCACATGCCGTTGCTATTTGAAACACATCGTGATGGACTGCTGAATGATCTCTACTTCACACTGCAACTGATGGAACTAATACCCGAGATGCGGCTGTGCGCGGACCTTTCGCATTTTGTTGTAGATCGCGAGTTGCGCTCGCCAATTCCGGAGCGCGATCAAAGATACATCAGCACGGTGCTCGATCGGTCTGACTGTTTTCAGGGACGCGTTGCGAATCGGGAACAGGTTCAGATTCAGATTAACTTCCCGCAACATCAGGTCTGGGTGGAGATTTTCAAAGGTTGGTGGAAGGAAGGTATGCGGCAGTGGCGCGGGCGAAACAACGACGATGCAACGCTGGTGTTTCTCTGCGAACTCGGGCCGCCACCGTACGCGATAACAGACGGTGAGCGGAACGAATTGTCAGATCGATGGGAAGAGTCGCTACAAATCCGCGACTGGGTGCGTACAATCTGGGCAGAGCTCGAAAGCGAAAACTGATATGAAGACCACTAAAGCAATAGTTGTTTCCGTTCATACGGGAGCTAGCGATCAACTCGCCAAAAAAGAGCAACCCTCGATAATGGTCGAGTTGGATGGCGTCGTTGATGATCGCCACCGCTCGTACACGCGTGGAACCTGGGCCGGCGACAAACAGCCCAAAGGAACAGTGCGGCGCAATGAGCGGCAATGGTCTGCAGTTTCCGTTGAAGAACTGGCCGAAATTCAGGAGGCTATGGATCTGGCAGAACCCTTGACGGCGACGGCTCTTGGGGCAAACCTCTGCCTGGAGGGTATTGCCGAATTGTCCCGATTGCCGAACGGGACGATCTTTCGTTTTCCGTCCGGCGCCGAACTGATGGTTGCGGAATACAATCCGCCGTGTCTCGGCATGAGTACAAAACTGGCCGAAACGCTTTCGACGCGGTCAGGCGAGGCTTTGGAAAACACGGCTTTTTCTAAAGCATCGAAATTATTACGTGGGATTGTCGGCGTGGTTGAGGTGGCCGGAGAGATCAGCCCGGGAGATGAAGTGGAGATTACCGTGTATGAGCATCCGTCGTGGCTTGCTCGCTCGGCGTCCTGACCAGAACACCGCCCTTAACGACAACACTCATTGAGGGGGTTATATAGCATGGCCGAGTTTCGGCAGACAGCATTCACGAGGCGGCTCGAACAGGACCGGCCGATTCTCCTCGATGGCGGTTTGGCGACGCAGCTTGAGGCGCAGGGCTGCGATATCGGCAATGTGCTGTGGTCGGCGTCTTTGCTACAAACGGACAACGACGCAATCGTCGCAGCACATCGTGCGTATGCTGACGCCGGAGCAGAATGCCTGGCGACGGCGAGCTATCAGGCGAGTCGTGAGGGTTATGCAAAAATCGGGCTTACGTCGAACGAAGCCGATGAATTAATGCTGCTGTCAGTCGAGCTGGCGAACCGGGCGCGCAGGGAAGCTCGGTCTACTGCCACCATTGCGGCTAGCCTGGGTCCGTATGGCGCGATGTTGCACGATGGCTCGGAGTATCGCGGAGACTACGGCGTTTCATCAGACATTCTCCGAGAGTTTCATAGTGCAAGACTGCGGTTGTTCGATAAAACAGCTATTGACGTACTCGCGCTGGAGACGATTCCATCGTTACAGGAAGCACACGTGCTAGCGGAATTGTTACGCGACTGCGAGACACCGGCCTGGGTTAGTTTCTCGTGCCGTGATGAAAAACATATTTGCGACGGTACGCCGATCCTGGAGGTCGCAAAGCTATTTGTGGACCATCCTTCAGTTGTTGCTGTTGGAGTGAATTGCACGCCACCACAATACGTACCGGCGCTAATCCGCGAGGTACGCGCTTCATTACCGGGCAAGCACGTCATCGCCTATCCAAATTCGGGCGAGACCTACAATGCGAGCGATAACAGCTGGTCGGGTACCGTTACGCCGGGTGACTGCGCCGACGCTGCCGGTGAATGGATCAAGGCTGGCGCGAAGATTATCGGCGGCTGTTGTCGAACGGGTCCCGAACACATTACAGCAATGCGTTCAATGATCGACCGTGCTGCCCCATAATTGTCTCAGGTAGTTGTGACGGCGAATGAGCAATCGCGGTGGCACCCGCCGCATCAAGTTCCTCAACCGATCCGTAGCCGTAAGAGACGCCGATGGGTCGAATGTTATTTTCGATCGCGCCAATGAGGTCGTGTTTGCGATCTCCGATCATCATGCGGGACGATGCTCGCGGATTTTCACTGACTGCGTGTCTAAGCAAGTCGGTCTTGTTTGAACGGGTGCCGTCAAGCTCGCAACCGAAAACTTTTTCGAAGTACTGCCGCATTTCGAAGTGCTCGACGATGCGATCTGCGGCGACATGTGGTTTGCTGGTTGCGACATACAGCGTGTAACCGGCGTTGGCGACAGTTGCCAACGCATCATGGATGCCCTCATAGGGTTTGTTCTCGAGCCAGCCGATTTCGTTAAAACGCTCACGATAGAGATCGACGGCCTGAAGCGTGAGGTTTTCACCGACAACCTCGGGAAACGTGTCATAAAGCGGTGGTCCTATACAGCTCAACAGGAATTTGTCCGATGGGCGAGGAAAGCCGAGCTTATCGACGGCGTAGAGTATGCACTTCGTAATCCCCTCGTACGGATCAGTTAGCGTGCCGTCGAGGTCGAAGTAGACGTGTGTTGTCATTCGGGTGAGCGTAACCTTGTGTAATGCGCCCGTTCGCGACTAGCTCGACCCGCTACTAGTTCTAAAGGCCCACACAGCCAGAACGGCCGGCAAGATCAGACCTATCCACGACGCTAACATCGGGACCGCGAAGTCATCGATCGTGGCCGGCATGTTGTACGCGATTCTCAGCAAGTGAGCTAGCGCGACCAAAGAAAACACAGCACCTGACACAAGGCAATAATTCTTGTAACCCATATTCCATCTCCTGTACGGCAACGTTTCGCTAGCGTCGACGGCTAGCTGAGAATCAGTCAGTTCGGTGCTCATATCCTGCCACACCCCCTATCATTTCCTTTCAGAATACGTGAAAGTTGCGGGACGAAGAAACTGACAATCATTATACCTCGGGCCGGACATTGATCCGATATGTCCTGATCAACGCTGATTAAAGTCGAATGGAGAGATACTTGAAGCCGAAGCAACAGATTCTTAGAACATTTATCCATATCGTTGGAGTTGCCATGATCGGTAACGGAATCTGGATGGTCTCGCGAGCGATCGAGTGGTTTTTTCAAATTCCTGCCGACATGCCTGCGACAGGTGAACCAAACGGCCATTTGATTCGTGACGTTGGGTTTGCCTATGTAGTATTTGGATTTGCGCTTAACTGGTGCGCATTGCAGCTAAAAGATCGTCGCCCCGTGTTCCTGCTCGTTTCCTTCTTCATGATTCTTCACGCGCTGGGGCACGCAGTCGAAATTTTTGTTGGCCTGTTACCGGCATCGCATTGGTGGATTGACTTCCCGCTGGTTTTGTTTCCGGGCTTAATTCTCGGTCTCCTGGCTATTCCTCGTGTTTGGGTATCACTGCTAGGCGACAATAATCCGGGCGGCAAAATGGACACTTTGCTCTGATGGCATCAGAAATTATTCTCCTGAGTTTCTCTGTCTTCGTCGTGTTATTTCTCGGTGTCGGGGCGTTCACGGCAAAGTATCGCATGCTCGCAAGCGGACCGGTGCTTGCGTAGCCGAACTATTTGTCGACGATATCTGGTAATATTTCCAGTCATCAAAAGCGACCCAAATTAATTGGATTGAAAATAATGAACAAGAAACGTACTTTTTCCATTGGAGTTTTAGTCGCTGTACTTGCTGGTTGTGCATCGGCCCCAGAGCCGCTTGAAGTAAGCGACGTAGAAGTGATTGAAGCAACCGTGCTGGCTATCAATGCCGATGCCCGACTGTTGGTTTTGCAGGGCCCAGCCGGTAATGCTGTGGCCTTGCGAGTAGGTCCTGAAGTACGCAACCTGCCCCAAGTCGAAGTCGGCGACGTCCTGCGTGTCAGCTATTACACGGGATTCGTCTTCTCCATGGCAGAGCCTGGCAAAGCAGGTGCAGACGCTGAAATTGCGGCAGGCCGAGCCGAACAAGGCGGCCGGCCCGGTGCAATGGTTGCCGTGGCGACACGCCAGACGGTCGAAATTCTCTCTGTTGCGTCGGACGGTAAGGCCGTCAGCTTTCGCGACGCCGATGGGCTGCTGCAATCCATTGATGTCCGCCGCGAAGAAGGTCAAGCGTTCGCACGCAAATTGAAGACAGGCGATCTTGTGGATATTCAGTATACCGAGGCTATCGCAATTACGGTGGAATCTACTGAGTCAGGCAATTGATCGGGTGTTGATAATTCCGAGGATTCTCGTTGCAAGCACTGGTAAAATTTAGCACAGTCGTCAACTCGACGGCCTGCTGCGGCAGTACTTCCCGAAAGGAATGGATCTCTCAAACGTTTATCAGAACAGACTGAATGCAGTCGCCAAACGACTTAACGAGAGACCCAGAGAAACGTTAAACTTTAGAACACCGGTCGACGCAACACCGGCGCCCTCAGTCAAAACAAACAGCTGTCAATGTTCTCTTGCCCGTAGCGATTCACATAGTCCTTGTAT
>JADFHE010000017.1:53630-57645 GCA_022567295.1 Pseudomonadota bacterium
ACGACTTAACGAGAGACCCAGAGAAACGTTAAACTTTAGAACACCGGTCGACGCAACACCGGCGCCCTCAGTCAAAACAAACAGCTGTCAATGTTCTCTTGCCCGTAGCGATTCACATAGTCCTTGTATGAGGAACGCAACATTCGTGTAATGCTACCACCACCCATCGGAAACCTAATCAATGTCCCGTCCTCAAGCCGGAGGCTCTTTACTGGAACAATTTCCCGAGTAGTACTTGTAACAAAGCATTCCGTTGCGGAACGTATGTCATTGACAGAAAGCAAAGTCTCGTTAAAGGAAATTCCTGCAGACATACAAAGCTCTGAAACTATACCCTTCGTCAAGCCGCTAAGGATTCCGGATTCAACTGAGGGTGTCTGCACAGTTTCATCGATCACGAAGAGAACATTACTGTTGGAGGCCTCAGTAAGATATTGCTTCTGATTCAACATCAGGCAATCCTCCGCACCGAGTTCTCGAGCCTCAAGGACACCCAGAACATTGTTGAGGTAGTTGCCACCCTTGATAAATGGATTCAGAGCGTTTATCGGATTGCGGCGAACGGACGGTATCGCAAGCGTCAGTCCTTCACTGTAATGATGTGCAGGCCATTCGGGTATCGTCTTCACAATGATGACGCGGAGCGGCAGCAGGTCGGGCGCTGGGTAGAGATTTATTGGTCCACCGCCGCGTGTATAAGTATAACGAACGTATGCATCACCAGTGCCGCCGTTCTTGTGCCAAGCTGCTATCGTGCGGGCAACCTCTGCATGCAATTCCTGCATCGAATCACTGATACGCAATTGTATCAGGCTGGCTGAACGCAGCAGCCTCTGCCAATGCTCGGCACCTAAAAAGGGTACGCCGCTGTAGGTACGGAATACTTCGTAAACCGAATCACCGTATAAAAAGCCACGATCTGTAATGGGAACGGTGCCCTCATCCAGCGGCGTTCTTTTGCCATCAACACTGGCATAGCCTTCTTGTGTACCCAAACTCGATACTCCTGATTAATTAGCGCTCTACGTTTTTTCGACCTAATTCCGAGTGCAAGCGATAGCTAGATCGACGGGTCTGTAATCGGTGAGGCTTTTTTCTATTGTAAACAGGGCTCAAGCTCAGCAGGAACCTGTCGAATGTCGTTGACCGCATAGAGTACAGCCTACACCATCATCAAAAGAAGAAAATTCGGCCAAAGGGCGGGGCCGCTTTGGATCGTTAGCGGCTATTTCAGAACATTCGCCGGATAGAGAAAACCCCGCATGAAGCGGGGTTATCCAGTAAGAATCCCATCCACCATTGTTAGAAAAAAACAGTGGTAAGGGCGCTTTAGGCTACTCCACGTTCGCACTGACCACAGCAGCCATCTGCATCATGTCTATGGTGTCGCCTTCCTTCATATTGCGTAGATCGGTATGGTTGCCCGACTTGCTGGTGGAATTCGTGTTTTTAAACACCTTAAGCAATTTTGCGTCGGCGACGATGTATTTTCCAGCGTTTTCCGGTTTGCCGTTAGCAGATCTGGTTTGAAGTTTTTTGGATTTTATGTATTTCCAAAGTTCCTTTGTGATCTCCGTGCGGGGCAGACTGCTTACTCCGCAAAATTCGGCCAAATCAGCTTTCAGTTTAACTGGCTTCTTGAGTCCTTTTAGTTCCGCCACAACAAGCTCCTTATATGATAAAGGTCAGTAGATAATATAGACTTTAGAATATGACGAGGCCGATAGACTTCACGGTTTCCAGAACTATGGTGTGAACTCCCTCACACTATGTCTGCTTTCGGGAAATAGCGGTCGTTTGTATGTCCCGATTTTCTCGATATTCGGAAGTACAACTTAATGCTTACTGAAGATTCTCGTCTCCAGATACAATCGAGGCATAATCCTTTGGTTCGTATGCAAAAATCAACTCCTTGAGTGGAGCAAAAAATCCGGTTTTGCGTAACGGATTCTTACCTAAATCTTTGACCAGCTCATCGTGATAATGCTGGGCGTGAGCGATTAATCGCGCACTTCGGGCAGGACTAAACGGCATCCAAGATTGCTTCCAAGCCTTCATTCTTTCAATATTGTGACTCATTTCTTCGACAGAGGGTAGATGTACATTTTCTTTTAGGACATTTACGAGCCAACAGGCCTGCAGGCTGTAAGTCAAAATACTTACAATCGTGGATGCCCGGCCAATAAAAAATAACGCTGGCACTTTCGGATTCATTATATGGCGATAAAGGTAAAATCCGTCATTTCCAGGATCGAGTCGCGCCCAAACGTCCGGGGACACAAAACTAAAATCGGTTTTCCAGCCTGTGGCCAGGATGACAGTATCGAGATCCAATGCTTTACCATCGTCAAGCAGTAGGCCATTTTCTGTGAATTTCTCTACGCTAGTCCGGTGCAGGTCGATGTGCCCGGTCCGAGCGAGTCGAAAAAATTCGGGTTTGGGACATTGGGTTGATTCACCGAATGAATCGATCTCGACAGGCAATTTGGAAACCAGACTAACCCTGGTTCCGAAGCGCGAACCCAACCGGCATTGAAAGTAAAAAAGTGTTTCGACAATTCGCCAGTAAAACCAAGCCAACGGTTTTCCAATGCTATGCATTGCACGCTCGATCGGTGTCGTTTCCTGATAAACGGGTATAAGAGTGCTGCAAAGCCGATTTAGCAATCCCCATTTGAAAGGCAATATGCCTGCCAGTTTCTGCGGAATTGGCCAGTGTGGATCGCGAAAAATGATGTGAGTTTGCGTCGCCACTTTGGCAGCCTCCAAAGCAGCATCGGTTGCGCCTTTTCCGTATCCAATAATGGCTACTCGCTTGCCTTTTAGTTGCTGATCCGATTTCAGTAAGGAATTATGTATGACCTCACCATGAAATTTATCCCGTTCTGAAAAGACAGGAATATTGGGAATATCGGAATATAAACCAATACAAATCACGACCAGATCGAAATGTTCTTCATTGGTTTCGCTTTCATTTTCAGACGTGATCGTCCATCCAGCAACAGAGGAATCGGCCTCGGCAAGACTTGTTACCTGCGTATTAAAGCGAATTTTTGAACTAATCCCATGGTGGTCTGCATAATCCTGGAGATACTTCTGGATAATCGGACCAGGAGTGAAATCCGGTGTCCCTTCGGGTAAAGGCCAGTCCGGAAATTCATACAGCTCACGTTGGACCTGCGCACCAAAATTCAGGTAACCATCGGACCAGACCCCACCGAGCACTTTATTTCGCTCAAATAATATGCAATCGAAGCCCTCCCCAATCAATTGTCTTGCAGTACTAAGACCGGCCACACCAGCTCCGATAATGGCAATTTTTTTAGTATTGTTAGTTTTCACTAGCGAAACGCCTTAAATACGATATAAAAAACGACGGCGATTAGCCAGAATCCAAGGAGGTATGCGCCCATCAGTATCCACAGACCGACAGTCCAGAAGGCAAAATTGAGCGCAGAAACTCGTGTGCCTGAAGTCACAGAATTTGTGCTGCTGGTGACGATTCTGGACAAATATGCTACGTGCAAAAGACTAACTACCAGTCCCAGCAGCGTTCCAACTAAGAAAAAATCGGTCATCGGTATTTCACCTGGCTTTGTCCTACCCGCTCTATATGCGAGCGGCTCCGGCCGTCATTGTCTTATCTAGCAACTTAGCATAGGCCTAGGAGCGCTCATGGAGTAGTGAATGTCCGCTTTGGGTTGCGGTTTCAACCGGTCATCATCGTATCACGCGAACTTCCGCTAACGGCCAGAAGCAGTCATTGGTCGTATGGAAGATCATCAGGATCACAACCGACGAAATCTGGTTCAGGATTCGTAGGAAATCGAACAGCGAGAATGTGATTCTTACCTTCCCGAACAGCCTTACAAACTCGATGCATTCCGTCCATTACTCTGCCCTCTTGATCGAATATAACGGGAAACGTCAGGTCGGCCTCCTCAATAAGTTGCATGTGCTGTAGCAGCGATCGACAGGTCGGCGACTCGCTTCCATTCGCATACCAATGATTTTC
>JADFHE010000017.1:57744-62004 GCA_022567295.1 Pseudomonadota bacterium
ATCCAACTCCACAATCTGAGCGAGGTCGATGGGTTCGACGGGCAAGTCTTTGCTCAATTCGATAAGCCGACGAACATCCCAAGCCAGCAAGCCATCGTCTGAATTACAAAAATAGTACTGAGCCCGAATCATTTCAGAATTTCACCTAATTGATCGATAAAATGCCATTAGTCATTACAGGTCGTTTTCTGCAAAGAGCCGTGGTCCATCAAACAAGCTAGACTACGCCAATGGCTTACGCAATCAACATTCGGTCCGATAACGACAGTTGCGACAGCATACGATCTCTGTGGAAAACGTGTGGAGCTCTTGAGACTTCGCCGAGCATGGAAGCGATGCAATATCCGCCGCATTTCACGCTGGCGATCTACGACGACATCCGGCTACCGGATCTGTTTGCAGGATTCGAATCCGCGTTGGATTCCCTGAATAGGATGACTATCCGATTTGAATCACTGGGCTACTTTGAGGCGCCCGATGTCATCATATTGTGGGCAGCGCCGATTCTTCCAAAACAACTTCTTGCCGCACACGCGCGCATTCATTCGACGATTGATACCAGTATTTGTCGCAAGAACTATCGACCCGGTGTCTGGGTGCCACATTGTTCTCTGGCGACCTCCATTGGCCTGAACAGAAAAGACGAGGCACTCACTATTGCGGAACAGGCAATCGAGCCTGTAGAGGTGACATTCGACGTGGCGGATTGTGCATCTTTTATGCCAGTCAAGGTTTTGAGGGAAGCGCCGCTTGACCCATGAGTTGACTGTCTGCTTTGGGTCACAAGCGGAAGTTCATAACTCTACCACGCGAACGGCCGCATTCGAGCGTGAAGCGGTCGTTCAAAAGACGAGTTCTTAGAATCCGAATCTGAACGTCTGCTTTTCCCAATAGCGGTCGTTCAGATTCAATGAATAACTTCAGTATGACGGGCCGCTTTCGGCCACAAGCGGTCATTACCAACCACCTCAGACAGACTACAAAAGCGGTGGTAGCTTTACATGTTCGGGACAGGCGTGTTTCTGCATACAAGACTGATCCGCCAGTCTTTGTCCCTCTAGATTTACCCATGTGAGTAATCTTTCGGCGTATTCGTAATAGGCAAGCTGCTCTTCAAGCAGGGCCATGTCTACATAATTAGTTGTCAGATTCTGCAAATCTTTAACCAACGTATTTACCTTAGCTACTTTTTCAAGGTTCGCGAATGCTAGTCGCCCGCTATTGTCATCCCACCATTGACAGTGGGCATATTGATTGCGGATTTTCAAACAATAACGGACAGCGCCGATAGCCATCCCAAATTGAGTCCCAATCCCAAGACGGTCGTAATACTGTCTACCAAATGCGTCTGCCACATCGATTCGTTGTGTTTCACCACGCGTTCTGAACATTGATTTTAGGACGGTGTCAAAATCGTTACGTACAACTTGCACGCAATTCATCAAACCAATTTCCAAATCGGCGTAACCCGCCAGCATGCGGCCGATCAGGGCTGCTTCATCAGTAAACTTAAGAAATGCTTTTAATATCGACATAATTGAATTGATAACTTCTAATAGCCGACTATGTCGCCAAAACTATATGTCACCATGAAATCGTGACATAGACAATTGTTACTCGAATGTCGGCTTCGGGTCATTAGCAGACCTTTTGCCCAAGTTTAGCTTAATGTCTGCTTTCCGAGGTATAGCGGACGTTCAGTTTCATTGCAAAACTTCAATTCAAACGGCAGCTAACGGCCATAGGCGGTTGTAGGACGATTCGCGTCCGTTACACGCGTGTGGCGTTAGCAAGTCCTGCCTTGTAGCTTTCCAACGCGTCCTCCATGGCGAGATTCAAGCGTAAGGAATCGGCCAACTTCTGCATGGCCACCGGGTACTGAATAAACGCGACCAAGAATGCAGCTTTGATACGCGTATCGACTTTAACAGTCTCATCGTCGGCCACCCTGTTCAGATACTCTTCGGCTGACGACTCGAACTCATCAGGTTCTGGAAAATCGCCCTGCTGAAAATAGTCGGCGTAAAATGCGGCAGTTCTCTTTCGGCCGGCTATTTTAAAAAATGTCCACTGCAAGATAGTATTTCTAAGCCAGACAACTAGCAGCAATGCTTGAATACCGACATAGGCGAAAATGAAGGTCATAAAACCGCCATCACCGAGGTATTCTGCAAGCGCCCATGCAATAGCGATGTCTAGGATCAGCCCCCATATCATGCTCGACCAGTAATTCCGTGTTTACCGTGATTGAAATTGCATCGTCTAATCCTTTGTTGTCGTCCGCTTTCGGGGGTGGAGCGGCTGTTCAAAAAGCCAACAGCATCCAGGCTATTGCTGCTAGTTCATCATCAATCACACCAGCATTCCACAACTCCCACACTTGGTCAGCCAGGCCCTCATTGACTAGCAGTGTCTCAATGTAGACTTCGGTGAGCATGAGGCATGCATGATCGACCGATGGACCGCTTCCAACTCTAGAAACTATCCTAATCCTGCTGAAATGGGTCCCTTCCAGAGGGGGTGGTGGGGGCAAACTTTCATATCTCGAATATCGTCATAAGGGTGCTTGTCACGCCGCTACAAAACAAAAGGGAACGTCCGCTATACGCTCAAAAGCGGACATTAAGCTAGAATTAGCCAAAGGGTCCGCTTATGACCCATTGCGGACGTGCGGCTGTGATCAGCCTCGGCCGACGATTAGTATTCACGCCACGCGATACTCGGAGATTCTGCTATCTTATTAACGGAGCACGGCCCCGTGCTGCGACAAATACAATTAAAGGGTATGACAATGGCCAGTAGCGTTTACAAAATAACGGAGATAATTGGTACTAGCACTCGGTCGTGGGAGGATGCGGCAAAGCGCGCGGTCGAGACCGCCGCGGCGTCATTGCGTGAGTTGCGTGTCGCTGAAGTGAGCGAGCTTGATATGACTGTTGAAAACGGGAAAGTCCAGACCTACCGTGCAAAGGTCAAGCTATCATTCAAATATGAGGCGCCGCCCACAACCGCCAAGCCAAAGAAGAAAGCCACAAAGAAAAAGGCCACAACGAAGAAAAAGTCGCGGCGACGGTAACGGTAGCTGCGAGTTGAGCCCAAGTTGCCAAGCGGACCTTTACAAAGGTCCGCTTGTGGCCGAAAGCAGACGGTGAGCATGAGAGAAATATAGCCGTTTGAATGACCGCTTTGGTTGAAAGCGGACGTTCAGAAATAGACTGTCGGAAAATCATTATCGAACGACCGGTATACGCCCGAAAGCAGACATTAAGATAATATCCGGTATAAGGTCCGCTAGTGACCCAAAGCGGACATCGCGAGCACTCATCACGCTACGATGATTTCCGCACGAACAGCTTACATTTAGAGCAACAATAGACGGCTTTTTCCTACGGCAACTTCGTGTTTCTGCCTGTTATTCGCAGACCCATTGGCCGTCCACCTTTTCGCAAAAATCCGGCGGTCCGCGCTGCTCCCAAATGTCAATGATGCCCATCGATTCGGCGACGTCGAGATACTTTGAATGCGTTGTAAAAGCGAATCGCCGATACACGGTGCCCGCCTGTACAGGGTTGTCCGCATCCGTCCAAGTTGAGTCAGTAGGGTCAAGATCAAGAATTAGCTCGAAGTATCGGTCAAGGAATCCGAGAAACAGATACCACCTGGTCAGGTCCATTTGCCAGCGGTACGCTTCCTCTTCCGGCATGGAAGCGACGATTTGCGGGATGCGGCGGTCCAGATACGCCTGACCGGTTACCGGATCACGGGCGCCGGTCACCAGTTCCCTGACCCAGGCTGAGTCGGAATTGCGTTGCCGCAGATAAGCTTCAAAGTGAGCGATGGCGATGTCATCCTGCTTTTCCACCAGATTCATTTCGCCACTTTCCCAATTCCTGAAATTGCTACCCAATTGGTTGGTGAGTTCCATTGCCGCGATAGCTTCACTGGTACGCCCGACAGCATAGAGGACTTCGGACAAGCGATAATGTGCGGTCGGCGATAACGGGTCGAGATCGACATATCGCTCGGCAAGACCTAAAGCCTCCCGGAGATACCCGGCTAACATCAGGTCAAAGACCAATGCGTCCAGAGGCGCCGTGTTACTCGGTTGTTCGCGCACGACCCGCTCGAACGCCTCAATCTCCGCCAGGTGTGAATAGGTTTCGACGTTTCCTACTTGGTACAACGCTTGCGCGAAGACAAGATCTGGGTCAATGGCAAGTGCCTTGGCGGCAGCCTCGCCTGTAAGCTTCTGTGCTTCTG
>JADFHE010000073.1 GCA_022567295.1 Pseudomonadota bacterium
ACACATGCCGTGACAATTAATGACGACAGTGCGCCCATCACGAAAGCGCCAATCATCGTGCCGCTCCTCTGATTGCCACTGACGCTTGCCAGTTTACTTTGCAGTGCGCTCGGCATTTGCAGCTCATATGCGCCGAACATGCCGAGTGCGAGAACGACGAACAGGCCAGCGAAAAGAATAATAATCCACGGCTGATTGAATGTTGCCTGCAGCTGCAGGCCGGCCGCCGCCGCGGCGACACCCGCCGCTGTGTACACGATTGCCATACCCATGACATAGCTCAATGCTAACGTGAAGCCACGCCGCGGACTGACGTTGTCGCCTTCGCCCGCGATGATTCCAGAAAGGATGGGCACCAGCGGAAGTACGCACGGTGTAAATGCAAGACCCAGTCCCGCGATGAAAAACAGAGCGGCAGCCACCCAGATGCTCGACCCTGTAATGATTTGTGCGAGGCGCGCCTGCTCTGATACGGGTATGAGATCTGTTGTCGTCGATGCCTCGGGCAGGCTTACCGTCAGCACCTTCGTGATGGGCAAATAACAAATGCCGTCGACTTTGCATCCCTGATAGCCGAGTTCGATTTCGAGGTCCATCGCCGCAGGTGTCGCGCGGGCGATGGTGACTCTACCGAAAACCTCGTTGAAGTAAACCTCCTGCTCACCAAGCCACTCGTCGGTCTTTATCTTGCCCTTGGGTAAGTCGAGTTGCCCGGCCTTTGCTTTGTCGTTTAGCGAGCGAACGGTGATTTTGCTTTTGTACAGGTAGTAGTCCGGTAACAGCCGGATACCGAATTCGATCGTATTGCCGTCGACGGCAAACGCGTTTGGAAAGAAGACTTCATCGGCAGGCAATGCCCGATCGCTGGAGTTGCCGGCAAGACCGCCGAAGCTCAACTGCTTTTTCCGCGGTTCGGCGGGTTTGAGATCGACCGTCTCAATCCAGGTTTGCGGCATGTAGCAATAACCTGCATCGAGACAGCCGCGACTGTCAATGGTTAACGTAATCGAGGCGGGTTTGTCGCCAGTTACCGTGTACGGAAGACGGACAAAAAAATTGTCGCGGTAGACAACTTGCTCGCCGAAAAATTCGTCGTTGTGTATCTCGCCTTCGGGCAACTCGGGTTTTCCAAGTACGATTGCGGCATCGTTGACGGCGAAGCCGAATTGGTCGCGGTACAGATAGGCGCCGTCCTCGACCGCCCAGTCGATTTCAAGTGCATCGCCCACATCAGAAACAACGTAATGAAATACGTCCTGCGGCGGTGCCGGGCGGTCATCGGCCGCCTGCAGTATCCCTGCAACCCAAACAAGAACGAATGCTGTAAATACCTTTTGAAACAGTGTCATAGAGCCCTACTCGGGGATTAATCGTGGCGGTCCGATGATAAGGACCAGCTTCGAGACGCGATTGTTACGCCTTTGATTGGCCCTGTCATCGACTCAGGTCAGATTTTGCCACTTGAATTCTTGCGCGCGATGCCTATTATTAGCACTCCTTGCGACCGAGTGCTAATTGCCGTCGGCCGGGAAAACCGCCTTAAGTCGGTTATAAATCAATAATTTACAGGAGAAATACACCATGAAGATGCGTCCGCTTCATGATCGGGTCATTGTAAAGCGCGTGGAAGAAGAGCGCACATCACCCGGCGGAATCGTCATTCCTGATGCTGCGACAGAAAAGCCCATCAAGGGTGAAGTCATTGCTGCAGGTAACGGCAAGATCCTCGAGAACGGTGATGTTCGCCCTCTCGACGTCAAAGTTGGCGACCAGGTCCTGTTCGGCAAGTACGCCGGCACCGAGGTCAAGGTTGAAGGTGAAGAACTGCTCGTGATGAAGGAAGACGACATCATGGCGGTAATCGAAGATTAAAGAGGAATTTTAAGATGGCTGCTAAAGAAATACGTTTCGGCGATGATGCCCGGCAGAAGATGTTTGCTGGTGTCACCATCCTCGCGAACGCGGTAAAAGTGACCCTTGGTCCAAAAGGCCGCAACGTCGTGATCGACAAGAGCTTTGGCGCACCGACTGTCACGAAAGACGGCGTATCGGTTGCTAAAGAAATCGAGCTCGAAGACAAGTTTGAAAATATGGGCGCGCAGATGGTTAAGGAAGTTGCTTCCCAGACATCCGATGTCGCCGGTGACGGAACAACGACTGCTACGGTTCTCACTCAGGCGATCCTGCGCGAAGGCCTGAAGTCAGTTGCTGCCGGCATGAACCCGATGGATCTGAAGCGTGGTATCGACAAAGCTTCGGCTGCAATGGTTGCCGAGCTGGAAGCATTATCTACGCCTTGCGAAGACGAAAAGGCGATTGCCCAGGTTGGCAGCATCTCCGCCAACTCTGATGTCGAGATCGGCGAGATCATCTCCAATGCCATGGACAAAGTGGGCAAAGAGGGTGTCATTACGGTTGAAGAGGGCACTAGCCTCGCTAACGAGCTCGATGTCGTTGAAGGCATGCAGTTCGATCGCGGTTACCTGTCTCCCTACTTCATCAATGATGCAAGCAGCCAGCAGGTTGAGCACGAGGACCCACTGATTCTTCTGTACGACAAGAAGATCTCAAACATTCGTGATCTGCTGCCGGTTCTCGAAGCCGTTGCCAAGGCAGGCCGTCCACTATTACTCGTTGCGGAAGATGTTGAGGGCGAAGCTCTGGCTACGCTGGTTGTGAACAACATTCGTGGCATCGTAAAGGTTGCTGCTGTTAAGGCTCCAGGCTTCGGCGATCGACGCAAAGCTATGTTGCAGGACATTGCCGTTCTGACCGGTGGCCAGGTAATTTCTGAAGAAGTTGGTCTGTCGCTTGAGAAGGCGACGATCGAAGATCTTGGCCAGGCCAAGAAGATTCAGATCACCAAAGAAGCTACGACGATTATCGACGGTGGAGGCAAGAGTGAAGACATCAAAGGCCGTGTTGACCAGATTAACGCTGAGATCGAAGAATCTTCATCGGACTACGACAAAGAGAAGCTGCAGGAGCGTGTTGCCAAGCTGTCTGGCGGTGTTGCCGTCATTAAGGTTGGTGCCGCTACCGAAATTGAGATGAAAGAAAAGAAAGCACGCGTTGAAGACGCGCTGCACGCTACTCGCGCCGCTGTAGAAGAAGGCGTTGTAGCGGGTGGTGGTGTTGCTTACATTCGTGCGGTTGCCAAGATCTCGAAGCTCAAAGGCGACAATGACGATCAGAACGTAGGCATCGCCATTCTGAAGCGCGCCGTCGAAGAGCCGCTGCGTCAGATCGTTCGCAACGCGGGTGGTGATTCAAGTGTTGTCCTGAATGAGGTTGCCGCAGGCAAGGGCAACTACGGTTACAACGCTGCAACTGACGAATACGGTGATATGATCGAATCCGGCATTCTGGATCCGACCAAAGTCGTGCGCTATGCGCTGCAAAACGCTGCCTCTGTAGCAGGCTTGCTGCTCACGACCGAAGCAATGGTCGCTGATGCACCGCAGGACAATGCAGGCGGCTCGGGAATGCCGGACATGGGCGGCGGCATGGGCGGCATGGGCGGCATGATGTAAGGTCGTGCATTTCCTGCACAATTAATGAAGGCCCGGCTCCCGCCGGGCTTTTTTTTGCCTAAAAGGCGCTGCGGTAATTAGGTAGACTGGTGCACCTGTTGCGGATGCCGGGAAAAACGAGAAAGAATGCCGCTCGTTGCACACAATAATTTGCCGACGTTTCAGCGCCTCCGTGATCGTGGTCAGGACGTGCTGTCTGTAGAGCGTGCGAAACAGCAGGATATACGCGAGCTTCATATTGGTTTTCTCAACATGATGCCGGATGCGGCGCTTGCTGCGACCGAATATCAGTTCATCCGATTGGTCGGTGCCAGCAACCAGATAGCTCAATTCTATGTGTATCCGTTCGCAATTCCCGAGCAAGATCGTGAACCCGAGGCCATGGAACACATCAAACAGCACTATTTCGATTTCTCTGACTTGTGTCAGCAGGGTCTCGACGCACTCATTATCACGGGCGCCAATCCGGTTAAACCATCGCTCGATCAGGAGTCATTTTGGGGCCCTCTGATCGAGATTGTTGAGTGGGCAAGCGAAAACGTCGCTTCTATCTTTTGCTCTTGTCTGGCTACCCACGTGCTGGTCAAGGTCAATCACGGTATCGAACGGCAGCGCCTGCCCAGAAAACAGTGGGGCGTCTATAGCCACACAATCAGTGCTCCTGAGCATCCTCTGATGTGGGAGATCAACACGCGTTTCGATGCGCCGCACTCTCGCTACAACGAGATTAGCAAGGAACAATTTGAACAGGCAGGACTCACCGTGTTGGCAGACAGCGATGATGCCGGCGCCTATCTGGCCGTCAGTCCGGACCAGTTTCGTATTATCTATTTTCAGGGTCATCCTGAGTACGATGCGATCAGCCTGCTCAAGGAATACAAGCGCGAGGTCTTGCGTTTCATTGGCGGCGTGCGGGATAACGCGCCGCGGTTCCCGGAGAACTATTTCTCCGAAGAGGCGGGCGTTATTGCGTCCCGATTCCTGCAGACAGCCGTGGCTGCGAAAGCGAGCGGTGTTGCTGTGCCGGAGTTTCCAGATTCGGAGTTGCAAGCCCTCGTCGATAACACCTGGGGCGATACGGGCAAAGCAATCGTCAACAACTGGCTGGGCCTCGTCTACCAGCTCACGAATCTGGACCGTCGCCGGCAGTTCATGGAAGGGGTGGATCCGGATGACCCTCTGGGGCTCAGATAGCAACCCAGAGGAGCCGGCTTTTCACTGCACGGGACGGGGAATTCGTTGTAATATTCGACCCCCGCCAGCGACACCGTCGCTGCCCAGAGAGGATGAGGAAAAACACATGGGGTTCAGCACCAGACAGATTCATGCAGGCGTAACACCCGATCCGTTAACCGGTTCGATCCTGACACCGATTTATCAAACGACAACCTACGTCCAGCCATCGGTGGACGAATACCTGTCGACAGGGTATTCCTATTCCCGTTCGGGTAATCCCACGGTTCGTGCGCTTGAGCTGAAACTTACCGACCTTGAAGGCGGCGTTGATTGCTCCTGCTTTGGCACCGGTATGGCAGCGATTCAGGGCGTGATGCTTGCGTTTCTTAATGCTGGCGATCACGCGATTATTTCGGACGTCGCTTATGGTGGTACGTACCGCTTGTGCACTAAAGTACTTAGCCGCTTCGGTGTCGAGTTTACGTTCGTCGATGGTTCGAACCTCGATGCGGTTGCTGCGGCCGTTCGTGACAACACCACCCTGTTTCTGACCGAAACTCCAGCGAACCCCACCATGAAGTGTTCGGATATTGCCGGCATTTCTGCAATAGCCAAAAAAGCAGGCGCGGTGCATGCTGTCGACAACACGTATCTAACACCGTACTTCCAGCTACCCTTGGAACTGGGCGCCGATTTATCCATTTACAGCACAACAAAGTACATGGATGGTCATAACGCGACAATCGGTGGCGCGGTAGTCAGCGCGACGGAAGCACTTGCGGAAGCCGTGCGCTTTATCCAGAACAGCACCGGTAGCATCATGTCACCGCAGGTTGCCTGGTTAACATCGCAGGGGTGCAAAACATTGGCGCTGCGAATGGATGCGCAGTCGGCCAATGCCATGGCCATCGCCGAACACCTCGAGGCACATGCGAAGGTTGAGCAGGTGTGCTATCCGGGCCTCAAGTCTTTCTCACAACACGATCTGGCGAGCAGTCAGGCTAGCGGATATGGCGCAATGCTCTGGTTCGAAGTGAAAGGCGGTGTCGCCGCCGGCAAGAAACTTATGGATACCATTGACGTCTTCAGCCTCGCGGAAAACCTGGGTTCGGTAGAGTCGCTGATCACGCATCCTGTCACCATGACGCACGCCGACGTCGAAGAAGCCGAGCGTAAACGGGTTGGCATTATTGACGGACTGGTACGTGTTTCTGTTGGACTCGAAGACGTTGCAGACCTGATTGGTGCACTGGATAAAGCACTCGAACAGGTCTGATACGATGTCGCATTTTTACCATTTCGATACGCTTGCGCTGCACGCCGGCCAAACAGTCGATGGCGAGTTTGGCGCTCGCGCGACGCCCATTTACCAGACGACGTCCTATGTATTTCCGGACACGGACACTGCATCGTCCATATTCA
>JADFHE010000047.1 GCA_022567295.1 Pseudomonadota bacterium
AATGATGGCGCTGTTGCGTCGCCGTGTATCGCTAACGCTATCGAATAACCAGCCGCCACGAATAATAAGTTCCCCTTCATCGGGCTCAGCCCATTGAGCGAGGGATGCGACCGGAGCAATGATGGTCAGAATCGCAGCATGAAATGGCAGAAAACGGATTGAATAGCTCATATTCGCTCCTAATCAGAACATTATCGTCAGCTCATGATCATATACGCCTTGCGCACTGTTGCCACGACTTCAGCCATGCCCCTCAAAAGTCCTTGCAACAATCCAAAAGACCGCCAATTACTGGTATCCTCATCCGGTAGGTATGCCAACTACCTCGGAGCCTCTTATGTCCACGTCGAAGACTCACTCTGTTTCAGTCCTCCTCTTGTTGCCGCTTCGATTGTCAGTCGGCCTGGCGTTCCTGATCGGCGGACAAAGCAAGCTCGCCGCGGGCAATTGGGGCGCGGCGTATGAATCAAGCTTGCACGATTTTGTGTTATCAAACCTCGAAAACGCATATGGCTTTTATCGACCATTTCTCGAGTCGTTTGTCATACCCAACGCCGGCGAATTCGCTGTACTCGTGGCTTGGGGCGAACTTGCCGTAGGCTTTTCCATATTTCTCGGCTTGTTTACACGCTTTGGCGCGGCGCTCGGAATATTCATGGTCCTGAATTACACATTTGCAGTCGGCCTCGGCGTCTGGATGCCCAGCTTGGAAGCCGCGTACATCTGGGCGATGTTCACACTACTGATCTGTTCCTCTGGCCGGGGACTGGGCATCGACCAGGTTCTTCGCAGCCGAAAAAGAATCAGGCTCTTTACCTAGCCGCAGATCGCTGCGGGTGTTTTTTTACGCTAGCAACGGCCTCGATTTCCCGGCCATGCTCGATCACGCGCGTGATCGGTGGACCGAATCTGCGCAAATTCACGTTTCATGAGCGCGGCGACAGCGGTTACGGCGAAGTCTATAGTCACGCATCAGGACAGTGAAATCGTCGCTCAGCGCGTTTTGCTTACGACGGCTGCGACCGACGAACACTGGCAGTCGGTTCAACAGGCACGCTCTTCGGGAGTTCGTTGCTCGAAACAGCTGATTACCAGACGGCCGGGATCAGCCGCCAGCGGGTCCGGCTCGCATAATGCTTGTACTCGGCGTGCTGGATCAGCAGGTCCTCTTCGTAATGAATGCGCATGACAAGAAAGGCAATCCCGAATACAACGACTGCGGCATTCACGAGGCTTTGATTGTTGATCAGGTAACCAAGGAAAACGATGACATAGGCAGCGTAAAGCGGATGCCTCACCCAACCATACAGCCCGCCTGATTTCACGCCCCTGAACGCGGGCAGCAAGCCAAAGCTCCTGTTTAACGACGCGAATGCAAAGATTAGTATGACAAACCCGAACACGAGCAGGATATCGCCGACCAATATATCTTCGGCGCCTTCGACCGGTCGAAGAAGAAACGGAGACAGTGTTCCACAAGTGGTCGTCAACCAAGTCTGCCAACTATGCCGGGTTTCTTGCGGATCGTGCCTGATTATCAGGAATATCGCTGCGATCGTTTCTGCGACAACGATCAGGAAAACACTCAAGCGCGGATTTTCCAGGAAACTTTGAGCGTTGGCGAACGCAAAGAAAATGTAGAAAGTTGCCAACAGCATATTGGTGACCGCCAGGCCGATCCCGCGTAACGACGATTCAGACAGTTTGATCATTCCCATGAGCTATTGCTTCGAGGCATCCTTGACGTGACTGTATTGCATTAACTTTTGCTGGCGCTCCTCCCTGCGACCAATTTCCTCTATCGATTCAAGCGCCGGCAACTCCAGCCGTTCGACAACCTCTTGCAGTCGCTCTTCATGACTACCGTGTCTCATCTGCTCACAGTATTCCGATGGTGACAAGCCGATAAATCGCCTGAATATGCGCGCAAAATACGACGGATCATTGAAGCCCACGGAATAAGCGACATTTGCGACCGGAACATTAGGATGTCGCAGCTCTTTGCAAGCTTCGAGAATGCGATAGCGAAGCAAATATTCCTGGAACGTTAGAGCATATGCCTCTGTGAATTCGTGACTAAAGTGGAACGAACTCATGTCACATAGCTTTGCAACCTCGGCGATGCGAATTGTGCGTCGGAAGTTTGTTTGCACGAAGTGCAAAGCAGCTTCCAGTCGTACTCCACGCACTCGTTGGCCCACCGGAATTTCCCCGGGAATTCTTGAGTGGTGGTCAAAAATCGTTCGTTTTTTCTGCCGGCTGTCTGCGTTTTGTACCGCTTGTAATAGCTGACTGCAACGAACCAGATCTGTCCGCGTAACGGGCATCGTCAGGAAGTCGATCACCCGATTTCGGTACGCCCATACGGCCAGTTGCTCCGAATGCTGCGTGGTTATCATCACAATCGGGACTTGTGGGTAACACTGCTTGGTACTGCGCAGAAGAGACAGCCCGGGCCGATCCGGGTAATCAAATTCGAAGGCCAGTGCTTCGCCGGGCCCCAACTGCAGCTCACCCTCCGCAGGGTTCGGCACAGTACCGTAACGTATGTCGAAGTACTCGAAAAAAAGTGTGTCCAGCTCAGAATGACGAGTCGTAATCGTCATATCTACCCATAGAATTGCGGGTCGCTCCATTGAATTTGCATCCGTTAAAACTGTTCTTGTTAATCGCCAATTTACGAATGGCGCTTTTTGGGGATGTCGAAAACTTTTATTGCCGCAACTGCGACCCTTCACCCTCCTGATTTCACATAATCTGATCGGCAAAAAACCAAAATACATTCTAATGCAAATCCGCGCTCGGGAGTTCAGCTTTTGCCCATCACCGCAAAATAATTCTCTAAGTCAACAAGAAACTGCTACTAGATACGCTTACGTCGCAAGATGTTTCTCATCATCAACAAGAAACTTCTAACTCACGCTTCGATTTTTCCCATATCGTTTGCGTTGTCTCTGGAACCATTTGGACTACCGTTAAAAATTTATTGTTTGACAACATCTTCATGTGATTCAGGGCCGATGAAAATAAAGCAAGATTGTTTTGCATTGAGAAATTAGGAGAAAGACTGTGAAAATTAAGATAATGGCATTTCTTCGCCAGGAAGATGGCCTGACAATCGTGGAATACGCGGTAGCTGCCGGGCTGATTACCGCTGCTGTTGCGGCCGCATTTTTCGCTCTCGGCGGCACAATAAACGGCATCATCGTCGCCCTTGATGGTTACCTGACCGCACCAGCCGCGTAAGCCCAAGCTGCACCGGGACAGGCCGTAACCAGTCCACCCCGGTAAGTAGTGATCGGCGAGGCCAAGGATTTGGTCTCGCCGGCCAAGGGTTTCATTTGGCCCGAAGTCCACCATAGGATCGAGTATGGCTGACATTGATGCAACTTACAGCGCAGCGATTATTAGTACGCTGTTGGTTCTTCTCGCGGCTGCCATGGTATCGGATCTAAGAACTCATCGCATACCCAATATTATTCTTGCTCCTGCGCTGAGCGTTGCCCTGCTGGTACACACACTGCATGGTGGCGCGGACGGCCTGATTATGGCGGCCGCGGGCTTTGCGCTGGGTCTTGTAATGCTCTTGCCACTTTATGTTGTCGGCGGCATGGCGGCGGGTGACGTCAAGCTGCTGGGTGTCGTAGGTTGCTTTCTGGGGCCATTGGGTGCCGTTGCCGCCGGTATGGCAACGATGATGGTTGGCGCTATTTTCGGCAGCGTTGCCATCGCCTGGCGACGTATCCGTCCCGCACTCGAAATACATGCCATTCAAGTATCAAGTCCACCGACCGGCAGAATACACGCCGGTGCGGCTTTGTCCTCTTTGAGATCGAAAGACCGCAGCACTTGCATCGCCTACGCCCCGGCTATAGCGGCCGGAACGCTGGCGGCACTGTGGTACATCGGCTTTCTACCTGAACAATTTCCGGGATAAGCAAGATGAGCAATGGAAAGAGTGCGGTATTGTCCGGTCGCGAATGGGATGAGCTCAGTCTGCTGCGGGCATCGAAACTTACACCACGGCCAACCGCTCTGTCCGACACCGGATTGTCAGAAACGTTTGTTGCCGATTTAGTCGCCAAACATATCCTGGATAGAGGCACCCTGGCCCTCGCCGAGCTTTCCTCAATCCTCGCGCTTGCGGGATCGATCGTTGAGGGCGTGCTGGGTTTCATGCGCACCGAAGCACTTATCGAGGTTCGCCCGGGCCAGGCGAATGCATTGGGACTCGCGTATACGCTTACAGACAGGGGCCGCGTCACAGCGCTGGACGCCATGATGCGCAGCGGCTATCTCGGACCCGCTCCGGTGCCACTCCGGCAATATGCGCTGATTGCCCGTGCTCAGTCTGTTCACAATCGGTCGGTGACGCAGGAATCCATGCGGGCAGCGTTTCACGATATAACACTGGATGCGCGCTTGCTGGACAGCTTGGGGCCCGCCATGAACTCCGGCCGCGCCATGTTTCTGTATGGCCCGGCCGGGACAGGAAAAACCTACATCTCGCAACGCTTGTGCCGGTTGTTTCGTCAGCCGACGCTGATTCCGCATGCCCTCGCCATCGACGAATCCGTCGTGCAGATGTTTGATCCATTGATTCACAAGCAAATGCATCAGGCACCGACCCGGGATGATCTGAAATTTGACGAGGGCCACGATCCACGATTTGTAATCTGTGAAAGACCGGTGGTCATCACCGGGGGCGAATTAACCGGCGAAATGCTCGAGGTTCAATTTGAAACGGCAACGAGATTGTACGAGGCGCCGTTGCAGCTCAAAGCCAATAACGGAATGTTCATTATCGATGACATGGGCCGGCAAAAAGTGTCTCCCGCGCAGGTGTTCAACCGGTGGATCGTGCCGATGGAGGAGAAGCGGGACTATCTGACCCTCGGATCCGGGCGTCATTTCACGGTCCCATTCGACGTCATCCTCGTGTTCTCAACCAACATTCACCCCCTGGACCTTGCAGACGAGGCCTTCCTTCGTCGAATCGGCTACAAGATTGAATTCGGTACTCTGTCGGCAGAACTGTACGAGCGTATATGGCGCGAAGTTTGCGTGACATACAAGCTCGAATATGACCCTAAAGTCCTGGATTACATACTCAATGAGTTGCATGCGAAACGACGTGTTGCACTGCTTCCCTGCCATCCAAGAGACTTGCTCGGCATGGCCCTTGATCATGCAATTTACGAGCAAGAATCGCAGCAAGTGAGTATCGATGACATTCGTTGGGCCTGGGACAACTATTTCGTTCCGGTGGACGGACGCACCGAACAGACCGGGCGGACAATGCCTTGATCAGGAGTACATCAACATGGTGAAACGTAGAGGTATTGTACTGATTTTTCTGTCCTTGCTGATGGCCGCGGGCGCAGCATTTGTAGCGAACAACTGGGTCGTCGCGCGTGTGATTCCTGGTCAGGGCAACGGGGAAAATTCAGAAAGCGTAGTGGCTGCCGCGATGGCGATTCCGTTCGCGACCAAAGTTAACGAACGCCACCTCAAGCTGGTCGAGATGCCAGAAGGCCTGGCTCCAGACGGATTCTTCAAGACGATCGATGACGTTATAGGCAAGGTATCGACGACCAATATTTCGCGGGGAGAAATTCTCGTCACCGAGCGATTTCGCACCCATACAACCGGCAGCACGCTGGCGGCGCTGGTTACTGAACACATGCGGGCCGTAACGGTACGCGTGGACGACGTTGTCGGTGTGGCCGGCTTCCTGCTGCCAGGCAATACGGTCGATATCCTCGCATCGCGCAAGGTGGGAGGCAAACGGGCAATAACCGAGACAATACTGACGAACATTAAAGTTCTTGCGGTCGATCAGACGGCGTCGTCGGAAAGCAACGAACCCGTCATCGTGCGTGCCGTGACGCTGGAGATGAAGCCAAAACAGGCCGAAGTGCTTTTTCAGGCAAGAACGGAGGGCAGCATTCAACTGACATTGCGTAACCCGCTGGAAATGGAGCCCGAACCACCGACTCCGGCGGCGAAAAAACGTGTGGCCAGGAAAACTTCTCCAGTGAGGCGGGCCGCGCCACCATCGGAGGTTATCGTGATTCGAGGCACAACCATTAAGAAGACCAAGACAAAATCCTGAATCAGGTTCGGATACCCACGCACGCATTACAGGAAAAAGGAGCTGCAACGTGAAATGTGAATCACAATACAAGGCCGCTAAAGCGTGGATGGCATTGCTTGTGTTCGTGTTTCTCGCCTGGTCCAACCAGGCGAGTGCCCAGGACCAGTTGTTGCGACGGAGCACCGCCTCGGAAACTTCGCTGGAGGTGCCGCTGTACAAGTCACGTATTATCAGATTGGCCGCCCCGGCAACCCGGGTGTCTGTCGGTAACCCGGATATCGCGGACCTGATTATTTTGCGGTCCACCCAGCTTTATGTGCTTGGCAAGGACCTGGGCACCACAAATGTCTTGTTATGGGACCGGAGCGACAACCTGATCGGCACCGTGAATGTTGAAGTGACGCACGATCTTCAATCACTTAAGGAAAAACTTTTTCTGCTACTGCCCGAGGAAAAGATCGAAGTTTACTCCGCACAAAGAAACATCGTTTTGTCCGGTCGTGTCTCCAATATCGTGAACATGAATGCCGCAGTGCGAATAGCAGAGGGATATTTTGCGCAACTCGCGTCGGCCGTCGAGAGCGAGACGTTCGAACCTACGCCAGGATCAGGAGCTCGCGCAGACAAAAGCGTCGGTGAAGTCATTAACATGATGGAAGTGGGTGGTGTGCACCAGGTGATGTTGGAAGTCAAAGTCGCCGAGATCTCGCGTACGGAACTCAAACGACTGAATATCAGGTTCAATACCATTCTGACGGGAAGCAGCACGTGGAATTGGGGTGGCGTTAACGGCGGTGCAGCCTTTCCGGATGCACTTTTTGCGCCCAATGACGTCCGTATTCCAGTATTCACAAACCCGGCGCCATTTGGCCCTGTCATCGACGAATTCGCACCCAACGACCTGTTTATTCAAGACAAGGGTTTATTCGCCAGCTTCCTTTCTGCGAATGCGCTATTCAACGTGGCATTCGACGCAGCAAAAGACAACGGATTGGCAAAGATCCTTGCGGAACCGACCCTTGTTGCTATGTCCGGGGAAAGAGCAAAATTCGTGTCTGGCGGCGAATTTCCGTTTGTGGTTTCGAATGGCGTTTCAGGTAACTCTATTCAGTTCAAAGAATTCGGAATTCAGGTCGGTTTCTTGCCGGTCGTGCTCGACTCGGGACGCATCAGCCTCGATCTCGATATCGTCGTCAGCGAACTGGGTCCACCCATCAACGGGGCTTTTTTTCTTTTCAAGCGTGGGGCCCAAACAACCGTGGAACTCGCAGACGGTCAGACCCTGGGTATCGCTGGCCTGATCAGTGAAGATTTCAGCGAAAATGTGGAAAAATTTCCCGGTCTCGGCAGTATCCCTATTCTCGGCGCGCTGTTCCGCAGCCAGGACTTCCAGAAACGGGAGACTGAACTGCTGATCCTGGTCACACCACGCCTGGTGAAGCCACTTGTCCCCGCCGAAGTACAACTTCCGACAGACAACATCGTAGAGTCAGGTGAATTTGGCTGGTATCTGCTAGGCAAACTTCAGGGCCGCGTAAAAGGGCCAGGACGACGATGAAACCAAACGACCATAAGGTCACCGGTTCATAGAACAGGAATATGGCAATGACAAGAAATCTCATTCTGACCTGCCCGCTGCTAGTCGCTATTGCGATTGCCAGTAGCTGCAGCCGCCAGCCAACGGTTCGGGCTGCAGAATTCGGAGAAACAGTGCGTACTGTCTTCGATCACCAGATTTACGACCACGAAGCACCTTTACATCCGCTGCCGGATACCGTCGCGGGCTCTGACCCGGACCGTTTGAATGCTGTGGTCGACGCGTACCGTGAAGGCGCCGCCAGGCCCCTGGAGACTCCGCAGCGGCCCATCAACGTCAACATCGGCAATTAATAGCCGCACAATGGAAGCAGATCGATGATCAGCAACAATCAACCCGGACCTCTGGCCACTAGCTGCGGCGCTCGCAGTCACCAGCGCGGCACTGCAATGCCGATCGTGGTCGTCGGGCTGCTCGCAATCATTGCCATGGCCGGACTTGCCATCGACAGTAGCCATGCCTTCGTCAACAAGACGCGCCTGCAAAATATGGTCGACGCTGCAGCCCTGGCGGCGGCTAAGGATTATGACCAGACGGCCGACACCATTCTTTCCACTGTCATGGCCCACAGCATGTTCGGCCTGAACACCGATGGCAGCGGAAATTTCGAGATTGATAATGAATATGACAGCGGTAATATTTCCGTCGTTGTGCAGTGGTCGGAAACGCTGAATCCTTTTGTGCCGGCTGGTATCGGGCCTTATGTCCGGGTGATTGCCAGCGGCTTTGATATGCCGACCGGACTCATCTCGGTCCTCGGTATCAACACTATTGGTATCGGCGCATCCGCGGTTGCGGGTCCCAGCCCGACAATCGACTACGCCTGCAACATCGCCCCGATGGTCGCCTGCGCCAACAACGCTGACCCGGCGGTCGACTACTACGGATTCAATCCGGACGCTCTGATGGTCCTGAAGCCAAGCCCCGGCGACACTGGTGATGTGGGGCCCGGCAATTACAAGTTGTTACGCCTTGATTGCCCTGGCGGTGACTGTATTCGGGAGAGTATTGCCGGTACTTACGACGTCTGTGCGACAACCGATGAGAGCGTTGAGACTGAACCTGGCGTAACCGCCGGCCCTACATCACAGGGTTTCAACACGAGGTTCGGAATTTACGAGGGCCCGGTGAGCGCGTGGGACTACCCACCTGATGTCGTCACTCAAGAAACTGTGCCGCGCCTGGAGACGCAAACGGTCGAGGTTCCGTTGGGTTCGGGCATTTATGAAGACCAGATATGCCTGGGACTCTGCGACGATCCCATAGTCCCCACCAACCAGATGGTTATGGCAACCGAGCCGGGAATCTTCGACTATTCGACCTATGTCTATCATACCGAGAATCCTGCATATCACGATGTCCCGGAAGGCGACCCACCGCTGGGCGCCAAGTGGCGGCGCATCCTGGCGCTGCCGGTGGCGAATTGCACGGGTGACCAAACCGGCCAGTCGACGCTGGACATCATCGGCTTTGCCTGCTACTTCATGTTGCAGAGGATTGGGGGCGGCGAGGACAAGAATATCTTTGGCCAGTTTGTCAAAGGCTGCCTGGCTGGCGGTGCGCCGGGTCCGAATCCGGGGGCCGGATTGGGGCCCTATCTGATTCAACTCTACAAGGACCCGGATTCGGGGGACTCCTGATGACCGGCATCATTCGAAAACCAGTCGCTCGTCAACGCGGCGCCGTGCTTGCAGAAATGGCACTGGTAACACCGATCCTGCTGATTCTCCTCCTCGCGACCGGCGAGCTGACACGGGCCTTCATCGATCACAACACGCTGACGAAAGCGGTGCGCAACGGTGCCCGCTACGTTGCAGCAAACGCCTTCCAGGGCACGACAGGCGTTGTAGAAGTCAGCGCGACGCTCGAGAACGAAGCAAGAAATCTTGTGGTGTACGGCTTCATAGCTCCCGTGGCAGGCACGGCTCCAGTTCTGCCCGGCCTGACCCTGACGGACATCACTGTTTTGCAAATTGCCGGTACCAACAATATTCAAGTCAGCGCCACCTATGCGATTACCGGAATATTGGGGCCAATGCTACCCAATTTCTACGGCGGCAGTGGCACAAGTACGATACACAGTCTCCGCGCAGAGATGACGATGAGAGCTTTGTAGAATGACACGGCACCAACAACTCGGTTTGTCCACGGTCGAATTTGCGATTGTCGCAGTCGTATTGTTCATGCTGATCTTTGGCGTAATCGAGGTCGGACGCGCATTCTTTGTTGCGTCGGCGCTCGATGAGGCGGCCCGGCGAGGTGCTCGCATGGCAGCCGTCTGTCCCATCAACGACCCGGCAATCGCTCAGGCGGCGGCATTCGAAAACTCCTTGGTTTACGGTCTGGATCCCAGTGACATCGCCGTCGAATACCTGGACGCTGACGGCGGGCTCGTTATCAATCCGGCGGACCCGGCAGATTTCCGCTTGATTCGTTATGTGCGCGTGAGAGTTGTCGGCTTTCAGCATCAGATGTTCATCCCGCTCATGTCCCCACTGACCCAGTTCACTATGGCCGAGTACGCCACTGTGCTGCCGCGCGAAAGCCTGGGTGTTCCACGCGTAGGCGTTATAACGCCATGCTGATGCGATCGAGGAATAATTAGGCTATGCAGACGTTAAATGTTGTCGTTGCAAGTCGCTCGCGAGCCGCCGTGGACAGTCTGGCCGCCTGCCTGGCCAAGCATGACGAATACAAAGTCAAGGTTCGGGTGATCGCCAATGGACACGAAGATCCGCTGTTCGGGGTCAGGGAACTACCTGACCTTCTGTTATTGCACTACAGTACTGGCAGCAGTGAACTGAATTATCTCGCCGAAAATGGCTTACGAGAAAAACTGGCGCTCATTGTCTGCGGGCCGCTAGATGATCCGGATGCCATGCGCCTGGCTATGCGAGCCGGTGCTCGTGACTATCTGCCGGACAACACATCCGAGTCAGACCTCATCGCAAGCGTTGCACGAGTCCACGAGGACATGCAACGGGCGCGAACGTCCGCTGCTGCGAAGCTCATTGTTGTGGTCAACGGTAAAGGGGGTTCGGGCGCCAGTTTTCTCGCAACGAATTTCGCACACAGCCTGGTTGTCGACGGTGGTGCTCGTGTGACGCTGATCGATCTCGACCTGCAGTTCGGCGGACTGTTCCGCTATCTCGATCTCAAACCCAAGGTTGGCATTCTGCAGGCGTTGGAGTCCGCTCACGAACTAGACGAGGTGTCTGCTCAGGCATTCACCTGTGAGCATTCCAGCGGACTGAGATTGCTTGCCGCACCGTCGAAATTCCTGACCATGGCAGACAGTGTATCGATCGACAAACTCGAAGCTGTCATGGATTCGTACCTGTCACTGAACGACTATGTCGTGGCCGATTCGCCCGCGCGGCTGGATGCGGTAACGGAGCTGTGTTTCTCGCGTGCTGATTTTATCATGTTGATCACCCAGCAATCGCTACCGCACATACAAGATAGTGCGCGACAAATCCAACTGCTAACCAGCGAGGTTGGTATTTCGAAGCAGCGCATTAGCGTCGTGGTGAACCGCTGGTCGGCGAACGCGGAAATCCAGGCGGACGACATAAAGAAAGCTCTGCGCGTAGATGAACTGTTCACCGTGCCGAATAGCTACAAAATCGCAACTGAAAGCATCAATGCAGGCATTCCGGTCGCTGAAATTTCCCGCACTGCGCCGTTGACAAAGGGGATTCGAAAGCTGCAAGCAATAGTTGACGACCCGGACAACAAGCCCGATCCGGGTTTCCTGCAACGTCTCATGCCGAACTTCCTGGGAGGATAAGTCAATCGCCACTGCAATTCAAAATCGTGTAAGTCGTGTTAGTCAAGATTTCGCTGATGCCGCGGAAGAAGAAACGGAGCGGAGTCGCCCGTTGACGGCTCAGGAAATGGATTGGAAGCAGCGTATCAACGAGCGCCTGCTCTCCGTTCTGGATTTATCCTTAATTGACACCATCGACACTGACAGTGCGCGCGAGGAAATTCGCAGCATTGTCGATAAGCTATTTACCGAAGAATCCGCGCCGCTCAGTCGCCGACAACGACAACTCATTATCGAGTGTATCGAAAATGAGGTCATGGGATTGGGGCCTTTGGAACCGCTGCTCGCTGATGCTACGATTTCGGACATTCTGGTTAACGGCTACGACACGATCTATATCGAACGCCGTGGCAAACTGGAACTCACCGACGCCCGTTTCACGGACCCTTCGCATTTGGTCAATACGATCGATCGTATTGTTTCGGCGGTAGGCCGGCGTATCGATGAGTCGTCGCCGATGGTCGACGCAAGACTGGCCGACGGCTCGCGGGTCAATGTCATTATTCCTCCGCTGGCGCTCGACGGTGCGGTAATGTCGATTCGCAGATTCGGAGCCGAATTGCTGTCCATGGACAGTTTGATCGAACTGGGCACCGTGTCGGCCGAAGTTGCCGAGGTCCTCATGGCCATTGTCAAGGCGCGCCTTAACATTCTTGTCTCCGGCAGCACCGGCTCCGGCAAAACGACAATGCTGAACATACTCTCGGGCTACATTCCTCACGACGAGCGGATTATCACGATCGAGGACTCAGCTGAATTGCAGCTGCAGCAGCCGCACGTTGTTCGACTGGAGACCCGACCACCAAACATCGAAGGCAAGGGCGCGGTAACGTCCAGGGACCTGGTTAGAAACAGCCTCCGAATGCGACCTGAACGCATAATAGTAGGCGAGGTGCGCGGCGAGGAAGCGTTCGACATGCTGCAGGCAATGAACACAGGACACGATGGATCTCTTACTACCGTTCATGCCAACTCTCCGAGAGATGCGCTCGGACGTATCGAAAACATGGTGCAGATGACGGGCATCAATTTCCCCATCAAAGCATTACGGTCTCAGATCGCTTCTGCCATCGACGTCGTGATACAGATTGCCAGGCTCGATGATGGCAGACGCAAGCTCGTGAGCTTGCAGGAGATCAGCGGCATGGAAGGCGATGTGATCACGATGTCGGAGCTGTTCAAGTTCGAACGCGAGGGCATGGACGAGAACAATAATGTCATTGGCAAGCTGGTGACCACTGGGATCGTACCCGCCTTTCATAAGAATCTTGCGCACCGCGGTATAGACCTTCCAATAGAAGTGTTTGAACCGGACTGGTCCGGATCGGGCGGCCAAGCGAATGACTAGTGGCTCGTCGCTTTTCATAGTAATGGTCTTTGTAATCGTTATCCTGCTAATGCAGGCGCTGGTTGTGCCGGCCTTTGGCGAAAGCGCCAAAACCCGGAAGAGCCTTCAAAAACGCATAGCAGACATAGAGGCCTCCGGAGATGATGAGGCATTATCGTCGCTGCTGCGTGAAAAATACCTGCGGACCTTGTCGCCGCTCGAACGTCGGCTGGAATTGCTGCCCGCAATGGAAGCCCTTGCGCGCCGCATAGAACAGTCCGGACACAAGGTCCTCGCCTATCGGATGGTTGTCCTTTCACTGTTTATCGGAATCGCCTTCACGTTGTTCAGCTGGTTTTATTTTGGCACGCTCATGGCGGCCGCCATTACCGGTTTAGTGGGAACGTACTTGCCTTATATGAAAATCAACATGGATCGCGGCAAACGCATGGAGCAATTTGAAGAACAACTGCCGGATGCAATAGATACGATGAAACGCGCCTTGAAAGCAGGACATCCGTTGGGGGCCTCGATAAAACTCGTGGCGGAGGAACTGGACAATCCGGTAGCTGAAGAATTCGAAAGGACGTTCAACGACATCAATTACGGCAACGATGTTCGCAGGGCAATGCTGGGTCTGCTATCCCGCATCCCGAGCGTCACGGTGATGGCGCTGGTTACCTCAATACTCGTGCAAAAGGAAACCGGGGGCAATCTCGCTGAAATCCTGGAGAAAATTGCGATCGTTATCCGTGCCCGGTTCAAGCTGCAGCGAAAAGTTAAAACGTATTCCGCGGAAGGACGCATGTCGGCCTGGGTCCTGGCAGCGGTGCCAACGGTCTTGTTTGTAACTCTATGGTTTACATCACCCGATTACCTTCCAGTATTGCTCGAGGATGAGACCGGCAAAAAAATGATTACCTATGGTTTCTTTTCCGGCGTAGTGGGAATTTTCTGGATACGAAAAATCCTGCGGATCGAGGTGTAGCGTTTTGGAAAGTTTCCTCGATCTTTTAAATAGTTACCTGGCCGATGAAGCCACTTTTCGCCGCATCCTGGTTGGCGTCACCGCATTGACAATATTCATATTGGGTCTTGGGCTCACCGTGCTGATAATGAACCTGACGAGCCCGCTACGACGCAGGATAGGGCTCGCTGCACACGAGCCGCCGGCCAAGGACCGGTTCTTGGTTCGCGTCAGTACCGCGCTGGGCCCGGTCGCCAGCTATGTATTACCGCAGAAAGAATCAGAACGAAACAATATGACGGAACAACTGATCAGCGCCGGGTTTCGGTCACCACAGGCGTTACAGGTATTCTACACGGTGAAATCCTTGCTCATCGTCGCACTCCCAATGGTGGTCCTGATCAGCTCGCGATGGCTTCCGGATTTGTCGACTCGAGCCGCGTTGACCTACGCCATATTCGCCAGCGGCATTGGCATGTTTGTGCCGAATTTCGTGCTAATCAAACTGATCGCAAAACGGAGAAAAGCCCTGAGAAACGGCTTTCCGGATGCCCTGGATCTGCTCGTTGTTTGTGTCGAGTCTGGCCTCGGGCTGGCCGCCGCCATCCAGCGAGTGGCAGACGAGCTCAGTTTCAGCCACCCCGACCTGGCGTTCGAGTTGGCCACCGTTAACGCAGAGATTCGCGCCGGCAGGCCTCGCGAACAGGCATTGAGAAACCTCGCTGACAGGACCGGCCTGCCGGATATCAAGGGTCTCGTCGGCCTGCTGGTACAGACAATGCGTTTCGGCACCGGAGTCAGTGATGCTTTGCGCGTCTACTCGGAAGAATTTCGTGACAAGCGCATGCAAAGAGCCGAAGAACAGGCAGCAAAAATGGCTACGACACTTATTTTCCCATTGGTGCTCTGCATGTTCCCCATATTTTTTATCATTGCGATCGGACCCGCAATGATACGAATAATGGCTTGGATGAATGGCTAATAGCAGGTAGCAGGCCGGTTTCCTGGAGAAAAATATTGACAATCAAATATAAGAAAACGTGGCTTGTCGAAATATGCCTGCTTGGCCTGTTGAGTGGCTGCGCAAGCGCACCTGACACCAACGCAGACCCGATGATTGCCCACGCAGGGCTCAACGACGTTTCCATGGATGTCCTGTTCGCAACCGAGTTTCCATTGCAATCCGAGGAGGATGCACTATCACGGGCAGATCAGGCTATTCAGGAAGGCCAAATTGACAAGGCGTTATTTTACCTTGTCCGGGCCTTGCAGTTTCGCCCGGACAATGTGGACTTGCTGTTGCAGATCGCGGAGATTCAGTTGCAACGGCAGAAATTCGTTTTCGCGAAGCGGGCTTTCCTGATGGCGACAGCCCACGACCCCAACCGCAGCAGAGCGCTTGAAGGCCTCGGTCTGATCGATATGGCTGCAGGCAGGGATGCGACTGCTGTCAACTATTTGACTTCGGCAGTGGCGAACGATGACCGTCTCTGGCGTGCCAATAATGCGCTTGGTATTTACGCGGACAAGGCAGGGGATTATTCGACCGCGATACAGCACTATAACCTTGCTTTGTCGATCAACCCCAATGCAGCACACGTGCTTAACAATCGCGGCTACTCCAGGTATCTGGCCGGCGATCTTCACGGCGCATCGCTGGATTTCTATGAGGCGGCCAATGATCGGGGATTTTCACGGGCCTGGGCGAATCTCGGAAAGATTTACGCTGAGAACGGCTGGTATCGCAGCGCTGTAAAAACCTACAAGCTCGTTATGAGTGAGGCGAACGCGTTGAACAACACCGCACATGCGGCGATAGAAAATGGTGACCTGCAGCAAGCCGAGCATTATCTGACCAAGGCGATCCGCCTATCGCCGACTTACTTCCCATCTGCCGAGGAAAATCTGTCGTTACTACGAGAACTGCAATATCGCTAGGCAAGCGATGTTCAAACTATCGATGATCTATCCAATGAGACAGGCAACCGCGCACCGATACTGGGGTGCCGGTACTACAAACAGGCAGCAGACGAAGTTTTTGACTCGATTTCCCTGCGCATGTCTTGAATGGTTCTGAATATCGTTGTGTCCGATTTGGCTGCAGATAACGCGGTGTCCAGCGTGGCCGAGGCGTCCTCAAAGCAGCCGCGGTCAATTTGCACTTGTGAGAGGTTATTAAGTGCTATCAGGTGTTCGGAATCCACCGACAGAAGCCGCCTGTAAGCGCTCTCCGCCGATGCCAGATTGCCTTGTGCGTAATAGGCGTTTCCCATACCCAACCAAGCAAGAGAATGTCCTGGCCACCGTTCTGTCGCCGCCTGGTATCCCGCCACAGCACTCTCGATATGGCCGATTGCCTCGACCGCGGCGACTGACCGAACGTACTTGTCGGCATCCGGCGATGCCGGCATTTCGCCAGGATGCAACGCGAGAACGCCCCAGTATCCGGCTCGCTGCCAGGTGCGAATAAATCTGGACGCGCTCATCACTTGACGCTTCTGGTCACCGGAACGAAGGACAAATCGCCTTTGATCCGCTAGATAACCGACTACCACCGCATAGTGCCAAACGGGCGCACGCTTGCGGCCGAGATTCTGCAGTATCAGCACCGGCCGACCACCTCGCACTTCATCGAGCAACGCCGAAATGTCCGTATCGATAAGGTAGGGCATGCGCCCATACCCACGAGTTGCGGCAAGCAATTCAATCTGCAGGCTACCTTGCCGGCCAGGAATATAGATGCGTGATTTCAGGGCTTCCGGTGTAACTGTTACGCCCGATGAATTCAGTATGGCTGCCAATGCTGACGGTCCGCACTGATCGGTTACTTGTGGGTAGAACGGTGTCTGTATCAGCTCTATGTCGCCACGTTGCTGCTCAAGGTCGGACAGCATGTTACGAATATCACTAGCGCATCCTGAAATAAAAGCGAGCAGGCCGACTGCAAACCACCGTTGTTGCGATCCCGTCAGCATCACGCCGACTTAGAACTCGTTGAAGAAGTTCGTTATATGGAGCAGTTCCAGAATAATGATTACTATCGCAACAATACCAATCACTTCGACAATTCCGGTACCGCCGGCCGGAAGTTGCCCCAACTGCTGCTCCAGCGTTTGCAGTTCCGTATCGGTTAACGCAGCAACGCGTGCACTAGCGTCGGCCGGTTCAACACCGTACCGAATCAGCGTACTCTGTACGGACTTTTGGGCCAGAATCTCGTTGATGTGATCAATGCGTCCTTGTCGCTCTGCCATCTCAATCGCTGTCTGGGTCGATATTATTGCTGCATCGGCAGGCTGCATCAGCGGCAGGCTGATCAAGCAGGCCGAAATCACAAATGCGCAAATTTGTTTACTCCGGAAAATCAACATTACTGCACCTCTTGTTCATACTCATTAAAAACAACGGTCAATCAGCCTGCTAAAACCAGCCCGCTGATAAACGACCCGAAATAACACTTCAATTGCAAGAGTAGCAATGGATTGCACCCAACAGACGTGACAGTTTTCACAGTTAACAACAATTGTTTTGACATAACACCTTGCTTATTCGGGCCATCTGCTGCAATCGTTGAGGTCGGTCGCGAT
Organism: Pseudomonadota bacterium; assembly: GCA_022567295.1. Classification (GTDB taxonomy): domain Bacteria; phylum Pseudomonadota; class Gammaproteobacteria; order Steroidobacterales; family Woeseiaceae; genus UBA1847. Next base: position 17,405 of record JADFHE010000047.1, read on the forward strand.
TCGGGGTTCATCCACGATCACATCAATATTGCTGCCACGGGTTGGTACCTCGAGCTGCGGTACTTTGCCTGTACGGAGGACGACCGTTACGAAAATATTACGTAAATGAAAAGGCCCGACAGAGCATCGGGCCTAACTTCTTTTTTCTATGTCAGAAATTTGGCACTCCCTACCGGATTCGAACCACTTTGACCGTCGTGAGACGGTGGATCGGGAGAGGGCCACTACCGAATGCACTCACGGAGGAGATGGCGCGCCCGGAGAGATGGGCCTTCGGCCAGCCCGAAGGGCGGCACATAGTACTGTCAGCGTTGATTGCCTATATAGTCCTGCAACTTAGCCTGCCAAAATCTGCAACACGCCCATAAACAGACTGAATCAGGCGGTCGACACGTGTGTGCGAGCTGGCTGGAGAGAGATACTTCGAAATGACTGACGAATCCCAAATTCGCGATGCGAACACCCGACCAAGCCAGACATCGGTATTTATCTGGCTGTTCGCCATCGCCAGCATTTGGCACTACACTTCCTCGTCCAGCGATATCGTCAAATACTGGTTCCACTACGATCCGCTCGGAACCCCCCTCATTTTCCTGTCGATTGCAACGGCATTCATCGCGGCCTGCTTCCCCACCAGGACTATTGCACTTCTCGTTTTTTCTGTTAGTCAGCTCGTGGCGATCTGCCTGCGATTTCCATTCGTCGCGGACCACTTGGTAATGGAGTTGTTGCTGCACATCAGTATCGTTCTGTCGTTCATTTATCTGGCGATGAAGCGGCGCTCTTTGCGAATCACGACAACGGAAATGTTTGATCTCTTCAGCCCCGTCGGACGTTGGCTATTAATTATCATGTATTTGTACGGGACCTTTCACAAAATCAATCCGGGGTTCATGAACCTTGATTCAAGCTGCGCGATTCCGTTCCTCCAGGGATTCCCGTTAATTTCTGGTCTGGCTTCACATGAATGGCTGCAGTATGTTGCGATTTACGGCACGCTGATTCTCGAAATTGTGGCGATGTTTTTGTTGCTTTCCACACGCACCAAGTATGTCGGCATGCTCCTTGGAATGACGTTTCATTTTATGATCGGCATTTCCGATTATGGGACTCTTGCGCATTTTTCTGCATTCGCACTCGCACTGCATACGCTTTTTGTACCCTCTGGTTTTGGGCAACGTATCTGTCAAGAGCGATATCTTCCAGCGTTTTTGAAAACCGCCACTAACTTTCAAGTGGTCACTATTGGACTGGTACTGCTTCAGGTTCTGTTGGCTTTGCATATGGCGACGACTCGCGAAGCCTATCTTGTAAATACCCTGTTCGCAGTCTTCGCTGTGACTCTCATTGCCCTGGTTTTCAAGCACGGCAGTATTCGCCAGGGCGACGCTCCATACCGGCTGAGATCTGCTTTCCTGCCCCTGAACCTACTCCCGATCTGGTTCTTTTTATATTGTCTGAGTCCATATATCGGACTGGGAACCGGGGGCGTTCTCGCGATGTTCAGTGGCTTGCGCACCGAAGGCGGCATCTCAAACCACTATATTATTCGGAAGCCTATTCCGCTGTTTCATTATCAGGACACCATAATTTATGTTGAGGACGCGCTGAACGACTCGCTGAACGTAGCAGTGAAGCAAAAACTAGGTATCGTCGCATTCGACTTTCAAAGACACTTTTCCGAACGCGAAAATCTCGCGTTACCTGTGCGTCTAAAGATTGGCGACACGATTTATCCTATCGACAGTCCGGATGATTTCGCGGCCTTTGTACAGGAGCATTTCAAGGCGCAGTCCTGGCTGGAGCGAAAATACATGTCTTTTCGGTTGGTCGACGAACCACACCCAAATCAATGTCGACACTAGGACAACTCTTGAGTCAGCGAGAACGCCCCCAACATGGATAATGAGCATCCTCTTCCGATCGTTCTCTTCGATGGAATTTGCAATTTGTGCGAGAGTTCGGTGCAGTTCGTAATTCGACATGATCGACAGTCACGGTTTCGTTTCGCATCATTACAGTCCGAGGCTGGGCGGCGGATTCTTGACGAATTTCAATATGAAGCGAATGAGCTGAGCTCGATAATTCTGATCGACAATGGGGAGCTTTCCCGCAAGTCCCGCGCAGCTCTCAACATCGCCCGGCAACTTGACGGAGCGTGGCCGACTTTTTATTTCCTCTTCTTCTGGGTACCACCGTTCATCGCAGACAAGGTCTACGACTACGTTGGTAATCGTCGGTATAGATGGTTTGGCATGAAAGAGGATTGCTGGGTTCCAGATGAAAGTCTACGGGCGCGCTTTCTTGATGGTTCCGATGAAACGCGCTGATACACGCTTTCCAGGAAATCAGGGTTGCGTCGCGGAAATCAACGCTGACTGCTTTCGAGAAAAATCCAACGATATCAACGCGGACGAATAAACAGGAGGGACAGGCGACTAACTTAGTCCTTAGTGTCGCTTGCGTGACTGCGTGCCTTGAGCAAGAATGAAGTGCTAACTGACAAAGAATCAAGGCGATAGAGTAACGAATGTCTCCATATGACACACAGCGCGAACGCGGGGTAACACTATGATTTACTATCAACGCCATTTTTCCACTTTATTGGCTCCGATGATTCTGGCAGTGACTTGCATCGGGGGCGCGCTGTTTGCCCCAAATGCGGTGGCTCAGGAGAGGCGCGGCAGCGCCAATATTCTCCTCGAGGAGATTATAGTCACCGCCCGCAAACGCGAAGAAAACGCCCAGGAAGTTCCGCTCGCGATTACGGCCTTCAACGCCGAACAAATCGAATCGCTGAAAATACGCGACTTGATGAATATGTCGGTCGGAATGCCCAACGTTGCACTTGACGATATCGGCACCTTCCGCGGTAGCGCCAACTTCTCGATACGCGGGCTCGGCATCAACAGCTCAATTCCGTCGATTGATCCAACCGTTGGTGTGTTCCTGGACGGCGTCTATCTTGGCAACAATGTCGGCACCATTTTCGACATGTTCGACGTTGAAAGCATCACCGTATTGCGCGGCCCACAGGGAATTCTATTCGGTCGCAATGTTACCGGTGGTGCCATTTTGATCAACACCAAGAAACCAGGTGACGAGTTCGAGATTAGCATTCGAGCTGCGGTCGATGGCGGCGGCGATGGCGGTCAAAACCGTTACCTGATGGGCAGCATCGGCGGCCCCGTTTCCGACACGCTCGGAATAAAATTGAGTGCCTATTACAACGACGATGATGGCTGGTTCGAAAACCAGTTCGACGGCAGTGACTTCGGCGCCATCCAACAGACCATGATCCGCCCGGTGCTGGTATGGACTCCGACCGACAACACCGAGTTGATCCTGCGCTACGAATACACGGACATCGACGGTGACGGCCCTGCCTCCCAGACACACACCAACGGCAGCGGCGTGCCTGGCTTCTTCGCCAACTTTGACCGCGATAGTCACGACTTCTCAATCGATGATCCGGGCTTCCAAAAAGTCCA
>JADFHE010000018.1:0-47432 GCA_022567295.1 Pseudomonadota bacterium
CATGGAGCCAACCGCTGCCAGAGAACGCATCGTCCTTCTAGATGTCCTCCGCGGATTCGCCGTGTTCGGGATGTTCACGGTGAACATGACTGCGGATTTACCTTGGGGATCGGCGTTCTGGGAACAGCCACTCGACATAGCCGATAACACCGTGATGATCCTGATTGAACTCCTGACGAACGGCAAGTTCATTACGATCTTCTCATTCTTGTTTGGGGTGGGTTTTTTTCTTCAGCTGGAACGCGCCCGGGATCGAGGAGTGCCGTTCCTCGCCACCTACCTGCGGCGACTTGTAGCGCTATTCTTTATCGGCGCTCTGGCCTACGTTGCCGGGCTCAGTACGGTTATCCTGATCGACTACGCCAAATACGGGCTTTTGCTACTGCTCTTCTCGAGACGATCTGCGCGTTTTCTACTGGTCGCCGCTATCGTGTGCTTCGTCATCGGAGTCGTCTCATCCCGTATCGAAGATGTCAGCGATCTGATTAGTACGGAGCAGTCGGAACGAATCGAACTCGTCGATGACCGTTCCAGCCCGGAAGCATTAGCCGAGAACGAGAGAGATCGTGTCTATCGAGAAGGCTCGTTCAAGGAGATCGCGAGCTACCGCGCTTCCAGACTGTTGGAGTACGTGGACCTGAGGGGTGTAAACTATCTCGGCCTGATGCTACTTGGCTGCTACGTATGCCGTCGTGGGGCGCTCCAGGATCCCGCCGTGCGTCTGAAAATGGCACGTACTGCGCTGCCGTGGTTGCTGAGCATAGGGGCCGCCGGGATGTTGATTCACGTGTGGTTGAACCACTTTGGCGGTGCAGGTTCGGACCTGCTGACATTGATCGGGGAACTCGCCTTCTGGCCCTTCGGCGCCCCGGTTCTCGGACTTGGCTACGTCGCAATCGTCACCTTGGTGATGGAAAAGGAAGCGTGCAGGCGTGCACTGTTACCGTTCGCCGCCGTTGGCAGATTGGCGTTAACGAATTACCTGTTTCACGCGTTCGTAATTGCTGCATTTACTTACCAATGGGGGCTTGGACTGTACGGTGAAATGGGGCCGTTTTGGGGTTTAATGGCCGTGTTCGCGATATTTCCACTGATGATCATCGCCAGTTCCCGGTGGATCGGGCGTTTCCAATTCGGTCCAGTCGAGTGGCTGTGGCGCACTTTGACCTACGGCCAGATACAATCATTTCGATGGACGCCCAAGGCCGGCGCATAGACAATCACAACCAGACACCCGACTCAGGCTGTTGGCAGCAGCACCAGGTCGCCGCCAATTCCGATGAATTTCTTCATCGTACTGGCGCAGCGCAACGTCATGGCTTCAATGATAATGTTGTGCACCATGCCAGGCGTCTTGCCGGCAAGCTCATCCTCAACGTGCAGTTCGAGATGTGATCCGTTGACGCGAAACAGCAGCGACCGGCTGGGCTCGTAGCTCGACCAGCCAATGAACTTCCACGGCTCCTCAAAGCCTACTTTGCGGCCGTCCTGCAGCAATGCAAAACACTCGGCGTAGCGCATCGGCACTTCCACTAAATACTCGACGACGTCAGTGTGGCTTGCACTCTTAAGAGGTATCAGGTCGTCAAGCAGCGAAACGGCATCCGGCGTTTCAAGCGGTATCGGCTGTGGCATTTCGATCTCCGGTCGGTGTACGACTTAGCACCAGTCTACGCCAGAAAGGCATGAAATTTTACAGAAAGAATTTCACAATGTTAATTTCACACGCTAGTTGATTCGCACGGGTGGGTTGATGTTGCAGATCTCAATGCGTCCGGTCGGATCGACGAACCATTCTTCGTGACGATAGGTCCGGGACTGAACGTAGTCGGCGAATGCAGCCGTGTCCGTACGCATGACGTCGATATTTAAACGATCTTCTTTCGCGATTTCATCGCCCAAACGAATGTTGACGATGGTCGTGCGCTCGTCGGCCGATTCATAGAAACCCAATGCCCCGGTGCCGCGCGGCAATGCCGTCAGGTTTTCGATGCCGGATAACACACGACCGGCCAGTGTAATGTTGCGATCGAGATGGCGTGGGGCGTGTCCCGTAACAACATACAGGCTCGACCCATTACCGCTATCAGTTTCCACACCACGCGCAACGCCCAACATGCCATAACAATGGGTTAGCCAGACCCGCCCACGGTCGCTGCCAACTGGAAGCCCGTTCGCAAAGCCGACAACGTCTGCATAAGCATCGCGGCTATCGATCACTGCAATGTTGATGCCGTTTGCTGAGCGGTAAAACTCGGGCGACACGGTCTCGGCCGCCGAACCGAGCGGTCTGGCCTGATCCTCGTCCGCGGCCGGGTCACCCCATTGCACGACGTAATTATCTTGCGAACGAATGATCGCCAGATTATCAAAATATTGGTCCCGTACCAGTGTCTTGATGTTCGCGACGTTTTCAGGCGCGAAGCCTGGTGCAAGTTCAATGATGATCTCGCCATGCGGAAGTCGCATGTACAGCAAATTCCCCTGATCAGGCTGGCGCCAGTCCGTTTCCTCCAACGCCTCCATAACGGCAGCGGTCGATAGGGGCTCATCAGAACAAGCGGCGGTGCCAAGACAGGCCAACAAGAGCGCCGGCACATGACGCCTTAACCTGGGCACGGCGAATTTATTCAACCGCTTCTTCGCCGGGTGCCATCGCAGCATCCAGCTTTTCGATTAATTGCTCACGTGTATAGGAATAGGCCTGCCATTCATTGAGCTGCACGAGTTCCTGTATGGCCTTGTCAATGGTCCACCCGGCTTCCTCTTCGCTAGGCACCACCATGTAACGACGCACGGGCGCGTCGCCGAACATCGCGTCAACCGCAGCCTCCGCTACCTCTTCCGGGCTTTTGTAATCACTGCGATCCCAGGGGCGGCTCAGCCACTCCTTCAACTCTTCAGCATAATAGGAGTTGTCATTTGAATAGTTGTCGCCAGACATTCTGGCGAGCGCCGTTGTTGCGATAGCGGAGTCATAGTTGCCTGGCTCAATGACACTGACATGTACATCGAACTTGGCCATTTCCGTGGCAAGCGAATCCGTATACGCCTCAATCGCATGTTTGCTCATGCTGTACGGGCCGGAGAATCGCCCCGACAGTATTCCAGAAATCGAGCCGATGGTCGTAATGCGGCCCTTTGACTCGATAATCATTGGGGCAAATGCCTGCGTTACGCGCACCACGCCGTAAACATTGACATCCATCAGCCATTGCACTTCACCAATATCGATCTCGATCAGTGGTCCGCCGATAAAGACGCCGGCATTGTTGATGAGACCGTGCAGTCCTTTGCCACCTTGCTTGACGGTTTCCACAGCGGCATCAATTTCGGCCTGAATCGTGACATCGAGGCGCACCGCCTGAATGTTTTCGATCGCGTTCAATGCATCCAGATCTTTTTGCTTGCGCGCACCGGCGTACACGAAGTAACCGTCCCGGGCGAGGGTTTCCGCGATCTCACGACCGATTCCGGTGCTGGCCCCTGTGACCAGGACCGCTTTTTGGTCAGCTGCCATCACAGGCTGGTCGCAGGCGATAATCGCCAAAATTATGAACAAAGCGGCGATCGATCGGTTAATTGCACTCATCGGTAACTCCGCATTATTGTTGTTACGGGGATCGGAGTTTACCCCAATTTCGATACGCGCCCGACTTCGTCCTACGAGTAAATTCGTTTCATCAACGGCGCGATTTTGCGAATCCCGACGATACTTGTCGTGGTAAGCATGCCAGCCATCATCGCGCCGGTTACGCCACACGTCAGAATGTCCTGACCCGTCAACCACAGGCCGGGAATAGTTGTTTTTGGTCGCAGCCATTTCTGCTTCATGCGACCTGGTGTGTGCGCCAATCCGTAAAGTTCGCCACGTTGGTAGCTGGCGAACCAGTTCGTGGACAGCGGTGTGGAAACCTCGTAGTAGTCAACTTTGCCTCGCAACTCAGGCAGCTTGTCGTACAGGTGGGCCATGAGACGTTCACCGAGTTTCGCCTTGAACGCATCGTAATCCTCGCCGCGCTTGCCCCAGGTTTCGTCTCGCCACTTCTCAAACCACTGGTAGGGAGCTGGCGCCACTATCTCGATAGTTGCGGTCCCGGGATGCCGCACGACGTAGTCAGGGTCCTTCGCTGACGGAAACGAAATGTAGACAACCGGGAACGGTGCGTCCTGGTTCTCGATAAATCGCTCTACCGCGGAGTCATAATCGCTGTTCGGGTATATCCAGAAATTCGTTTTGGGCAATTTCAGTTCTTCAGCAGTGCTCTTTAGTCCGATGTATATACCCAGATGTGAAAAACTGGGCTCGACACTTTTCAGTTTTTGTTTGTAACCGGACTTTTCGGCGATGTTGGCCGATAAAAGCTGCTGAAACGTATTGCCGACTCCAGCAGACGAAATAACACATTGGCACGCAATGTAATGTCCGTCTTTCATCTTCACACCAGTCACCTTGCCGTTTTCGACGACAATATTTTCTACTCGTGCATAGGTGAAAACCTCGCCGCCAGCCGCTTGAATCTTCGGAATGATGCTGTCGGCGATGCGCCACGATCCGCCAACAGGGTAGTAACCACCATGCAGATAGTGACGAACAATCATCGCATGCATGAGGAAGGTCGACTGCTTGGGCGGCAGACCCATATTGCCCCACTGCCCGCAAAGGACGGCGATTAACTCCTGATCATCTGTCAGTCTGCTGAGTACGTCGTAGGTATTCTTGAAGAGAAAGCTCGAAGACTTCATTAACAGGTACGGCCACATCGCGACGTAGTGCCAGAACCCGAACACTCGTTTCATGCCATAGGCTGGCAGCGCTTTCCCCACTTTATCGAGCAACTTGAGATAGCGGTCAATCGCTTTTTCCTCGCCAGGAAACTGCCGGATCAGATTGTCACGAAATTTCTGTTTTCCCGCCTTGGCGTTGAATACCTTGTCACCAATATAGAAACGGTCGTATTCCTCGTCCATCGGAGCCCATTCAAGTTTTCCGTCTGACAAGTAGTCGAACATCTGACGACTGCGCGTTTTCGCACCCACTTCACCGATGTAATGGACACCGACGTCCCACTCATATCCGTTGCGTTCGTAGGTATGGGTATAACCGCCAGCCGTGTAATGTTGTTCGAGGACACATACTTTCCAGCCGAGGTCACTGAGCATGGCCGCCGTCGTCAGGCCGCCCATGCCGGAGCCGATAACCACAGCGTCGTAATTGGCTGCAAGGCGACCCGGCCGGTAACGATAGCCAATGCGAAGTGTGCTTGGAGTCATCTTTGGCATGTGTGGGCGGTCGGAAACTAGTTCTTGCGTTGTATTGCTTAGCGAATTTTGCGCAGAAATTTGAATTTCTTTTCGGTGTAAGGCGCGTAGCGAACGGCGAGGTCAGGCCACCATCCGCGTTTCATCACGGCTTTCATATGGCTAAACGTCTCGAAGCCTCTTCGCCCGCTGTACGCGCCCATGCCGCTCTGCCCGACGCCACCGAATGGCAATTCATGGACGGCCATGAACATCATTACGTCATTTACGCAAGCATTGCCGCAACTGACGTTTTCAAGAAATTGGTTCTGCGCCGACTTATCGTTGGTAAATATATACGCGGCAAGCGGTTTGTCGCCGCCGCGTATGTGTGCGATTGCGTCTTCCAGGTTTTCCGCGCGTACTATGGGCAGCACGGGTCCGAATATTTCTTCCTGCATTACCGGGCTGTCGGTCGCCACGTCAGTCAATACCGTCGGCGCTATGTATCGGTCTGCTGCATCGACTTGGCCACCGAGTGCAATGTGGCCGGAATCGATCAGGCGACTAACGCGCTCGAAGTGGCGATCATTGACTATGCGGCCATACGAATCCGATTGCTGTGGGTCATCGCCGAACATTTCGCGGATGACCTTTTCCAGCAGCGGAACCAACAGCGCCTCAGTGTCAGCGTCCGTGAGTATGTGGTCTGGTGCGATACAGATCTGTCCGGCGTTCGAAAATTTTCCCCACGCTATGCGCCTTGCCGTTGTTTCGAGGTTGGCATCCGGCAGCACAATACATGGTGACTTGCCACCGAGTTCAAGAGTGACAGGTGTCAGGTGTTTCGCGGCCGCGGCCATGACGATCCGGCCAACACTACCGCCACCCGTATAAAGAATATGATCGAATGGCTGCTCCAGCAAGGCCGTTGTCTCGGGTACGGCGCCATCAATCACTTTTATGCAGTCAGAATCGAGGTACTCAGGCACCAGCTGGGTCAGCAACGCGGACGCTGCAGGAGCAAGCTCGGATGGCTTGATCACAACACAGTTGCCCGCTGCAATGGCGGCAGACATTCCGGCAAGGGTGAGCTGAACAGGGTAGTTCCACGCGCCGATTATGAGCACGACGCCGAGCGGCTCGGGTTGAACCCAGCTCTTTCCGGGCTGGCCGACGATCGGAGTGAAAACACGTCGCTTTCTGGTCCAGCGATTCAAGTTCTTGCGACAATGTGCCGCGTCGCCGCTGACGTACGCGGTTTCAGTCGTAAATGATTCCATTGGGGACTTGCCAAGATCGGACTGCAACGCATCAAATAAATCGCCCTCGCGTTCGTTCATCATGCGTTCAACGGCTTCGAGCTGCATCCGACGCCAGGCGAGGCTTCGGGTCTTGCCACTGACGAAGACTGCCGTCAGATCCGAGAGCAGCGCGGTGTAATCCGGATTGGCGACGGACCCATATTGAATTACGGATTCAGACATGTCAGTTCAACGTTGGCACAGAGCAATTGATTCTGCCTGTCAGGACGCCCGCAGGGAAGCGTCATCACGACCTGATATACGTTATGATCGCGCGCCTCGAATGCCGTTGGATTTGTTGCAGTGACAGAAAACCTGAAAATGCCAGGTTGGTGGGCCGGAATAGGCCTCGCTGTTTTCGTTTCCGCAGCAGCCGGCTTGGTCGCAGAATGGATTGGCGTTGCGGTGCTTGGCTTCGCAAAAAGCCCGGTCAGTGCAATTATGATGGCTATTGTTCTCGGCATGATAATCGCGAACGCGATCAGGCTTCCGGAAAGTCTGCAGCCAGGTCTCAGGTTTTGCGCGTCCGCGGTACTGCGCTTAGGCATCATGTTGCTTGGTATTAGACTGAGCCTGACGGGTGCAGGGCAATTTACGCTCGTTGCGTTGCCCTTTGTCATTGCCGCCATAACCATCGGCCTGTTTACCGTAGGGCTATTGGGCCGTTACCTGGGGCTATCGAAACAACTGAGTGGCCTCATCGCGGTTGGCACCAGTATTTGCGGCTGTACAGCCATTGTCGCAACCGCCCCATTGCTAAAGGCGAATGAATCGGAAGTCAGCTACGCCGTAGCGTGCATCACTGTCTTTGGGCTTGCCGCAATGTTCATTTATCCTGTCCTGGCGCACCAGGTGTTTGCGAGTCAACCCGAACTCGCGGGATTGTTCCTCGGTACGTCAATTCACGAAACCGCTCAGGTTGCCGGCGCTGGCATGATGTACGAGGCGCATTTTAACGCACCCGTTGCTCTGGATATCGCAACGGTTACCAAACTGGTTCGCAACCTGTGCATGATCGCGGTTATCCCTCTGATCGGTTTCTTGTACGGTGTGGAACGCAACCGCGGCGATTCGATACGTATCGATTACCTGTCGATGATTCCGTGGTTCATCGTCGGGTTTGCGTTGATGTCTGCGATTCGCACGGTTGGCGATATGGGAGACAAGCCATTCGGCGTTCTCGATCCAACGCTGTGGAAAGAAATCGTGCTGTATGTGCGCGACGCGGCGGAGCGTTGCCTGCTGGTGGCGATGGCGGCGGTCGGATTGACGTCAATGTTCGCCGGTATCGTCAAGATCGGAATGCGTCCTTTTGTTTTGGGTCTGTTTGCAGCGGCATTGATCGGTGGCGTAAGTTTCGCGCTGATCTCGCTCTTCGCGACAGACCTGATCGCGCTACTGGTCTAGATGCGGAATACTTGCTATAGCCCCGGCTATCTGCACCGATTGCGTAGCGGCGGCAACAGCGATACCGATTGCGTCCCGCATCGAGCGGTCCTTCGCGAGCATGGTTGCTAACACACCATTGAATGTATCGCCGGCTGCCGTCGTGTCAACGACATTGACGGACTCTGCTGTCTGCCGATGCGATTCGCTGGCATTACGCAGTAATGCCCCGTTCTTGCCCATTGTGATAACAACATTCTTGACGCCGCGTTGCAGTAACTCATCGGCCGCGGCAGCAGCGCTTTTTTCGTCTGTTACGGTGACTCCCGTCAGCATTTCAGCCTCGGACTCATTCGGTGTAATACAGAAAAGCGCTTCGATAACACGATCCGGTACGGGTGTGGCTGGAGCGGGATTGAGAATGCATGCCGCTCCTTGTTGCGTTGCAAGTTCGATGGCTGCGGCTACAGTCTCGATCGGCGTTTCGAGCTGCACCAGAAGTACGCTGATATCTGCGAAAATCTGTTCGTGACTGTGGAGATACTCAGGCGTTAATGCGTTATTCGCCCCGGGTGCAACGCTAATGCAGTTTTCGCCGCTGTCAGCAACGAATATCATCGCGACTCCGGATGACAAGCCGTCGAGTGTTTGTACGTAGCGGGTATCTATGCCCTCGATCGAAAGTGTTTCAAGCGCAGCCCTCCCGAAGTCATCACTTCCGACGGCCGCGACAAATCGAACATCGCCTCCCGCGCGCTGTGCGGCGACCGCCTGATTGGCCCCTTTTCCGCCGCCGAACATCTGGAAATTTTTACCCAGGACGGTCTGCCCCGGCTGCGGCAGGTTACAGACCCTGATCACCATGTCGGTATTTGAACTACCTATGACCAGTATGGGTTTCATTCGGTGAGTGCCGATGGATGATCGAGCGACTATATCAGAGCGCAGGGCGGTCAGCTTTCCGGCAGCGAGGAGAACGCGTCTGATGCTCGGTAATCCAGTCCCGTGGAGGTTGAGATGGCGAAATAGGCGGCAATACCCAATTCATTAGCGAGCGTCATCCCCTCGTCGGGACCGAGAACAAGCAGCGCCGTAGCGATGGCATCGGCATAGGCTGTCGATCGATGAATTACCGTAACCGCAGAAAGATTGTGCGCAATGGGTCGCCCTGTTCTTGGATCGATCGTATGGGAGTATTGAGTGCCTTCAAATACGAAGTAATTCCGGTAATCACCCGATGTAGCTACGCCAGTGTCGCTGACGTGAATAATTGAGAGCTGATCTTCGGTTTGATGCAACGGATTTTCAATGGCAATGGCAAACTGGCGATCTTTGGCGTTGTGTCCTTTGACCTTAATTTCGCCGCCAATCTCGATCAGATAATTATTCATGCCCATCGCGTCCAGCAGCTCGGCCAGCCGGTCTACTGCATAGCCTTTTGCCCACCCGGACAAGTCGATCTGCATGGCTGGAATTGACTTCTTAATTGCCCCGCGTTCGCAATCCGCGTTGAGACCAGCGTAGCCGATATTGCTGCGGGCCTGTTCAATATCGCTGGCAATGGGTGGGGAACTAACGGCTCCTCCAGGCCCAAATCCCCACAGATTAACCAGGGGCCCAATCGTTATATCGAATGCGCCGTCAGTTTCCCGAGCAACCAGGAGAGCCCTGGATACCATGGAACAAAATTCCTCGGAGACGATGACCCAGTCAGTCGACAAACTGAGATTGAACTGGCCGATCTCGGACGAGTCTCGATACGTTGACGCGATATCCTCAATATGTTCAAGCCGGCTTAGTATCTGCGACTGCAAATCATCGAGCGGGGGAAAAGCGGACGGCTCGACGATGACAATACTGAATGTCGTCCCCATTGAATCGCCGCTCAGCGTTATCGCTGGCAGGTGAGTATCGCAACCACACACGGCGCCAAGAACAGCGCTCAGGAAAATTACGATGATAGTGCGTCGAGTCGTCATAAGTGATCAATTTCTCAGGTGCAGAAATCATCCTCCGGATGACCGTGTGCGACGATCGCGATCAATAGAACTGGTAACAACGGCGCCAGCCGAAAAATCGACTGTATCTGTTGCACTTGAGTCTCGGGGGCAGCAATATTCGCACAAATTCAAAGGAGCATCGCAATGTCGCGAAGAATACTGTTGATTCTTACTATGGCCGGAATTGTTTCGTGTGGTAGCAAGGATGAGTACGATCCAGCGCACGACTACTTCTCGTTTGCCAATACCGGTCAGTTCATTACCCGGCATATTGCGCTCGATCTGGAGGTCGATTTCAGGGCCGAGAAATTGCGCGGCAACGTCGTACTGCACATGAAAATGTTGGACGAGTCGGCCGGCGAGATCATTCTCGATACACGCGACCTCACTGTCGAAAGGATTATCTTCATAGCGCCAGGCGGGTCGCCCGAACCTGCGACCTTCGAGATCGGGGAAGTCGATAGCATCAAGGGAGCGCCGCTCGTTATCGCGTTACCAGCCAGCGTCGACACCCAAGCGGAAGTGGTTGTCAGGATCGATTATGAAACCAGTCCGGGTTCAACGGCCTTGCAATGGTTACCGCCCGAGTTAACAGCGGGTGGCAAGCACCCGATGATGTTCTCTCAATCACAAGCGATCCACGCGCGTAGCTGGATACCACTGCAGGACACGCCGGCCGTGAGATTCACTTACGAAGCCACCATACACACACCCAGTGAACTTCTTGCGGTCATGAGCGCAAACAATGACCCGTTGGTGCCGCGACGTGGCGAGTACCACTTCGAAATGCCGCAGCCAATACCGTCGTACCTGGTCGCACTCGCCGTTGGTAATCTGTATTTTGCACCGCTGGGTGAAGATACCGGCGTCTATACCGAGCCGGAGTTGCTCGACGCGTCAGTCTACGAATTCGCCAATACGCAAGATATGCTGGATGTCGCGGTCAAGCAATTCGGGCCGTACCAATGGGGGCGGTACGACTTGCTCGTATTGCCACCGAGCTTTCCCTACGGTGGCATGGAAAATCCACGGCTGTCATTCCTGACACCGAGCCTGCTTGCTGGTGACCGCAGTCTCGTTTCCGTGGTTGCTCATGAACTTGCCCATTCATGGTCGGGCAATCTGGTGACGAATGCGACCTGGCGGGACAGTTGGCTGAATGAAGGCATGACGAGTTATCTCGAATCTCGACTTATGGAAATTATCTACGATGAAAACCGCGCCGACGAAGAGCGCGTTCTGGGTTACAAAGAATTACTGCAGAATTTCGAGTATGTGCCAGTCGAGCGACAGGGTCTGGCGCCCCGTCTCGAATCAGGTGACCCGGATGATGTTCAAGGCACGATTCACTATCACAAGGGGCAGTTGTTCTTGCAGTACCTGGAAAACGGCTTCGGGCGCGAGCGATTCGATCGGTTTCTTCTGAGGTATTTTGAAGACTTCGCTTTTCAAACCATAACGACGGAAGTATTCCTCGACTATCTCGATGCGAATTTACTGAGATCCGATCCGGGCATCATTACCCGTGAACAGACAGAGGCGTGGATGTATCAGCCGGGGCTGCCGGACGACGCGCCGATTCCTTCATCAACGACGCTTGATCGAGCTGCTGAACTGGCCGTTGCCTGGGCCATCGGTGAAGTCACTCTCGATGATATTCCTTTCGCCGCATGGAGCCCGCAGGCGACGATTCACTTCATAAACAACTTGCCTGATGATCTCGACGACAAGCAGTTGGAGTCGCTGGATAAATATCTGGGGCTCAGTGATACACGGAATGCCGAGATTGGACGTACCTGGTTTATCCAGGTAGCGACACGTCGCTATGAGCCTGCGTATGCAAAATTGGAGGAGCACCTGAACCGTTACGGTAGAACTCGTCTTGTTGCCGTTGTTTATGGCTCACTGGCTACCAATGGTCAGGATCTGGCGCTCGCGAAGTCCATGTTCGCCAAGGCGCGAAGTGCCTATCATCCGTTGACTGTCAGTTCGATCGAAGGCGTGTTTCGGCGGGCAGAGGCAGAACCCGGCGAGTAAGTGGCGCCGAATGAGGTGCCTGGCGTAGTGCTACTATTCCGTATGCATCAGTTACTCAAATTTATTCCTGTACTCTTGGTGCTGTCCGCGTGTTCGGCGGACGTCGAAACCCCCACGACCGCCGTCGCTATCGACGCGGAAAATTTCGGACTTGTGGAAGACCAGCTTTTTTGGAATTTCGAGCAGAAGGTCGCGGGTTTTCGCAATATGGACAAGATCAGCTGGACCCGAGCGGTTCCGGCGGGCGGTAGTCCATATCTCTTACCGAGAAATGAAACGGACCTTGGCTCGACAGAGTTCAGATTCGCGGATAAGACCTGGACTATCGATGAGTATGTGCGGCAACAAAAGGTCGCCGGAATGATTGTCGTCAAAAACGGCTCTATCGTCTATGAACGATACGAACTCGGTAACACGCAGGAGTCCCGTTGGGTGTCTTATTCCGTCGCAAAGTCTGTTACATCGTTACTGGTTGGTGCAGCGATTCAGGATGGTTATATCGACAATGTCGGTGAAATGATTACCGACTACATTCCAAGGCTGAAGAACTCGTCCTACGACCAGTCCTCCATTCGCGATGTGCTGCAAATGGCGTCCGGCGTTGAATGGGACGAGGACTACGCCGACCCAGAGTCAGATATCAACGTAACACCATGGGCCACCCTGGAGGTCTATGACTATTTGCGTAGCAAGCCGCGTGAGTCGGAACCGGGCGAAGTCTTCAATTACAACACGGCCGAGACAAACCTGGTCGGCGATGTTGTGCGTTCGGCGGTAGGTAACAACCTGTCAACCTATCTCTCGGAAAAAATCTGGAAACCCTTTGGCATGGAACACAGTGCGTATTGGGTGCTAACAGGTCCGGGTGCTGGTGAATTTGGTGGCAGCAGTTTGAATGCTACGCTTCGCGACTATGCCAGAATCGGACTGTTCGCAATGAATGGCGGCGTCCTGCCGGACGGCACCAAGGTACTGCCGGATAATTGGATGATCGAGTCGACGGCACCGTCTAAAGGACATTCAGGCTACGGCTATTTGTGGTGGATGCGGGGAAGTGGTGCGTACGCGGCCAGCGGAATATTCGGCCAACAGATACACATCGACCCAAGCAATAAAGTCGTCATCGCCCTGCACAGCGCACGTGATGACGCTAGCAATCCTGAGGATTGGCGATTCATGTTCGCAGCGATTGCTGCGCTCATCGACGCCACCAGCCGATGAGGAGATGAACATGAAAATCCTGGCATTTTTTCTTGTCCCGTTTTTGTCGATTATTGCTTTTGCAGATTGGGTCGTGCCGATCGATGAAGTCGAAGACAACGTCAATATTCGCTTGTTTCCGGATGCGTCATCGGAAATTGTGGGGCGACTGGATCAAGGTGCTGCAACAGAACTTGTCAGCTCGATAGAGGGTTGGTACGAAGTTCAACTGGAAGGCGGTGCGACTGGTTATATCAGCGCCGACTGGACTCGCGTTGTAGTCGACGAAGTCGTTGTTGATGAACCTGCCGTCGAAGCAGTCGTGGCGAACGTCGAGCAGGATGCTGAAGAAGTCGCCGAAAAAGTCGCCGAAGAGGTCGCCGAAGAAGTCGTGGAGGCGCCGGTAGTGGAAGTCGTTGCAGCTCACATTGAGATCGAGGGGACAAAAAACTTCGTAGTAAAGTTTCATGATGTGATGGAGGGCGGTGTTTCGCAAATCTACGATAACGGTATGCGCGTTGGTATCGGTACGACGGAGCCCAAGCAACGTCTCGAAGTGAATGGCAGCATTCAGATACATGATCGAAATAGCAGTGTTGCCGGCCTTGTAATCACGCAGTCGTCAGGCGACACGGGCTACATCATGCACAATCGCGCGAACACGCTGACTATCGGTGCAGGATCGCAAGACAGAATTACGATCGACCGTGACGGTAATGTCGGATTCGCGGTCTCGCATCCTGACTATCCGCTGGAAATGGCAAGCGGCGCTCGTGTCACTGCGGGCGGCGTCTGGACGAACAGTTCCTCGCGTAACAGAAAGGAAAATATTAAGTCACTTTCAGCCGAGCAGGCAGCGTCGACGCTAATGGCACTCGAGCCTGTCGTCTTCAACTACCGAAATGAGAAAGGAGAAAATTACGTTGGGTTCATCGCCGAAGATGTACCCGACCTGGTCGCCATGAGTGATAGAGAGGCGCTTAGCAGCATGGATATCGTCGCGGTCCTGACGCGAGTTGTTCAGGAACAACAGAAGAAAATCAAGGAGTTGGAGGAGCGAATCGAGTTTCAATAGGATTCCTCAATGCTCGAGAATATGTGACGTCAGTCAAAGGATCGTTGGGATTTATCGACCATACTGGCCAGCTACTACAGGAGCGCCAATGTCGAAAATTAAAATTATCCTGGTGCTGTCACTATTTGTCTCTGGCGGAGCGGCGGCGGACATATGGAGATGGGTCGGCGCGGACGGCGTAACGCATCTGGTTGATACCAACACCACTATTTACACGTGGGTCGATGAGAGCGGAGAGGTGTTCTACAGCGATACACCTGATCATGAAGACGCGATCGCAATCCAGCTCATCTGGCATTCGAAGGGTGACCTTGCCGGCATGAATACGACGGCGAGGGAAGATACGCAAGAGTACTATTGCAAGCGCGCTACCGAGATATACGACTCCTACATTCATGCGCCACGGTTGTATCGCACCAATGAGGCTGGCGAGCGAGAGTTTTTGTCTGAGGAAGAAGCACAGACGACAATAGACGAAACAAAAATCAAGAAGGATGATCTTTGTAGCTAAAGCTACTTGGTCATCAATGCTTTATCGCTGGCCAGGAACGAACCGTTCCTTAAAAAAAACTCTGTGTTCCGAATGACGACATCACTGCGGATCATGTAGTGGTGCGAATTGCCGACGATGAGAAAGTCGTCCATTCCTTCGACTTGCGTGGTGGCCACCGAAACCTTGCCATCGTCACGGTCGGAAATCATCGCTGAAGCCAACACATTGATCGTACCGGTTCCCGCGATAACGCCGAGCTCGAAATCAACGGGTCCCAGTTGTGACGGCACGCTGCTGGCATCCGTGCCTAGCTGCAAACCCGCGTCGCCGTGCAATATTTCAAATCCAGGCCAGTCCCGCGTTTTGTCGATTAACACGCTGCCCTGATTGGGTGGTCCGAGCATAACGACACGACCGAGATCGGCTATCGGTGATTGTTGGTTCTGGTAGCGAAGCAGGATGCCGCCGAGTGAATGCGTCACGAAGTGTATTCGCGTCGCACCCGTTTGGCGGCACCCGGTGAGTCCGGCGCCAACTGCCAGCGGAGCAATGTCTTCAATCGATCCGGCCTGCGACGGATAATCGACATTCACCGTTGTAAAACCCCCTTTTTGTAGCGCTTTGGCCATCGGTCGCATGGCTCGCCAGCTTCGATTCAGCCCGTGTAGCAGCACGACGCACTCGGCCGTTTCATTCGCGGTAAGCACTTCCGTTCGAGGCTCTGTCGCGCACGCCGCGATCAGGCATGACAGTAAAACCAATAATGTACGTTGATGAATTCGGTTCATGAATCGATTCCGCCAAGTGGGTTGTCCGACGCATGCTTTGTCTGTCGTCCGGAAACAGTATAATCGGTTGCTACCGTTGCTGCGTCGGAGGTTTCATTGGAAACAACTCTTTTAGATCAGGGTGTTGCACTGATGCTGGTTGGTATGGGAACAGTGTTTGTCTTCCTGACGATGCTGGTGCTCGGGATGATGTTGATGTCGGCTATTGCGGTGCGCGTCATGTCAGCGATGTCCAATGACAACGCCAGTGAAGAAGAGATTGCGGCTATCACGGCGGCGATTACGCAGCATCGAAAAAACAATTGATGTAAATTTGCATGACTGAAAAAAAACCACTTGGTATTACCGAGCTGGTGTTGCGCGATGCGCACCAAAGCTTACTCGCTACGCGCATGCGCATCGACGATATGTTGCCGATTGCCGGCAAGCTCGACGAAATTGGTTTCTGGTCGATAGAATCCTGGGGCGGAGCGACATTTGATTCCTGCATCCGGTATCTGGGCGAGGATCCGTGGGAGCGTATTCGGCTGCTAAAAGCTGCAATGCCAAATACGCCGCAGCAAATGCTGCTCCGCGGCCAGAACATACTCGGCTATCGTCATTACTCTGACGACCTGGTTGAGAAATTCGTTGAGCGCTGTGCGGTCAACGGCGTGGACGTGTTTCGAATTTTCGATGCGCTGAATGACTTACGAAATCTCGAGACGGCGATCAAGGCAACGCTCGCTGTAGATAAGCACGCGCAAGGCGCGATTTCATACACCGTTAGCCCGGTGCACACGGTCGATGGATGGGTCGACATGGGAAAGCGCCTCGAAGACATGGGTGCTCATTCGATCTGCATTAAAGACATGGCAGGACTGCTGCGACCGTATGTTGCGTACGAATTAGTGAGCAAGCTCAAGGCGTCCGTCGATATCCCCATTCACATGCAGTGCCATGCGACCACAGGACTATCAACGGCAACTTACCTTAAAGCCACTGAAGCCGGAATCGACAATATTGATACCGCCGTGTCTTCAATGAGCATGACATACGGGCACTCACCGACCGAGTCGCTCGTCGCACTACTCGAAGGCACTGACCGGGACACGGGTCTGGACATCAAGCCCATCGAAGAAATTGCAGCGTATTTTAGAGAGGTTCGAAAAAAGTACGTGAAGTTCGAGGGCTCACTTCGTGGCGTCGATTCGCGAATTCTGGTTGCCCAGGTTCCGGGTGGCATGTTGACGAATCTGGAAATTCAGCTGCGTGAGCAAAATGCGAGCGACAGATTAGACGAAGTGCTGGAGGAAATCCCCTTCGTTCGCGAAGACCTTGGAATGCTGCCGTTGGTCACGCCGACATCGCAAATTGTCGGTACGCAGGCTGTTATCAACGTACTGTCCGGGTCACGTTACGCAACCATAACCAATGAAACAGCCGGGGTCCTGAAAGGCGAGTACGGCAAGACGCCGTTACCTGTGAATGCTGAATTACAAGCGCAGGTTCTCGACGGGGCGGATCCTGTGACGTGCCGCCCGGCTGATCTGTTAGCACCTGAACTTGAGCACCAGACTGAAGAGCTGCACCGCATTGCAGAAGAAAAGGGCATCACGCTGGCCGCTGAAGTTATTGACGATGTTCTTACTTACGCATTGTTTCCGCAGATAGGCATCAAGTTTCTTGAGAACCGTAGTAATCCTGATGCGTTTGAGCCAGTGCCTACCGGGGAGCTGGATACCAACGGAGGACGAGGTGCTGCGACGTCGGACGACACTGGTGTCTATGTGGTGCGCGTCAATGGAAAAGCCTACACGGTTGAAGTCACTGCGAGCGGGCAACTCGGTGCTGTCACTGCGGCGCCCGCGACGGCCTCATCAACGTCGTCGGGGCTGGGCGAAGCCGTAAACGCCGTGCTTGCAGGTAATATTTTCAAGGTCCATGTAGAGCTTGGCGCAGTGGTTGAAGAGGGTGATCCATTGCTTGTTGTTGAAGCCATGAAGATGGAGACGGTCATCAGTGCACCCAGATCCGGAACGGTCACAGACGTGTTCGTCAGCGAGGGCGACGCCGTCGCGGTGGGTGACGCCATGGTTGCGATCGGATAAGCAATGGATTTGATCAGACAAATATGGACTGAGTCCGGCATCTATCAGATAAGCAGCGGCCAGGTCACTATGATCGCTGTATGTCTGCTGCTGCTTTATCTCGGCATTGTTAAGAAATTCGAGCCGTTGTTGCTGGTTACAATCGGTTTCGGCGGTTTGCTCAGTAATATTCCGGGCGTCGAGATCGCGACCGGCTCTGGTCTGTTACATCTCACCTACGTTGTTGGTATTGAGACCGGCGTGTTTCCTCTCATCATTTTCATGGGTGTCGGGGCGCTAACTGATTTCGGCCCGTTACTCGCAAATCCGAAAACGTTGTTTCTCGGTGCGGCGGCGCAGTTCGGAATTTTCGCGACGCTGCTGGGCGCCTTGGGCCTGACCGAACTCGGTTTGATGGATTTCTCGCTGCGGGAAGCAGCTGCAATTGGAATCATAGGCGGAGCGGATGGGCCAACGGCAATTTATGTGGCCGGGAAGCTCGCCCCGCATTTATTGGGCGCGATCGCGGTAGCAGCCTATTCGTATATGGCTCTGGTACCGCTCATCCAACCACCGATCATGAAGCTCTTGACGACTGAATCAGAGCGCAGGATTCAAATGGTGCAGCTGCGAGAGGTATCGAAGGCTGAACGCATCATCTTTCCGTTGCTGCTGCTGCTGCTGGTTGCGTTGCTGTTGCCGTCGGCAGCACCACTACTTGGCATGCTGTGCTTTGGCAACCTGATGCGCGAATGTGGCGTCGTTGATCGCCTGTCCGATACCACGCAAAACTCGCTGATCAACATAGTCACAATCTTTCTTGGTCTGGCGGTCGGATCCAAACTTAATGCCGCACAGTTTCTCGACTGGCGTACGTTGAGCATACTGTTACTCGGCCTCGTCGCTTTTGCGATCGGTACGGCCAGCGGAATATTGATGGGCAAACTGCTCAACAAATTATCAACCACGCCCATCAATCCACTGATCGGCGCCGCGGGTGTTTCGGCTGTACCGATGGCTGCCAGAGTTGCCAATAAGGTCGGGCTGGAGGCCAACCCACAAAATATTTTGCTAATGCACGCAATGGGCCCTAATGTAGCTGGCGTCATCGGCTCGGCTGTGGCTGCTGGCATCATGATCATGTTCGCATCGTAGACGCGATCTAAGACTTGAGAATGGAACAAAATCGATGTCCTTATCCATAGTAATTCCTGCTAGAAATGAGAGTGTCGCTATCGGTGCGGTTGTTGCGGTCGCGCGAGAAAATTATCCGGACGCAGAAATTATCGTCGTCGATGACGGCTCAAACGACGATACGGCTAGTGTCGCTTCCGGCGCTGGTGCAGTTGTGGTTAGTCATCCGGAAAGCCTGGGTAACGGAGCTGCGGTTAAGTCGGGCGCGCGAGCTGCATCCGGTGAAATCATCGCATTTATGGATGGTGACGGACAGCATGATGCGGGCGAACTGGCGGTGCTGCTTGGGCGCTTGGACAATGGTTACGAAATGGCCATCGGTGCAAGAGACACAGGGTCGCATGCCAACTTTGGTCGCTTGTTTGCCAACGGTCTTTATAACGCTATCGCGTCAATAATGAGTGGCCACAAAATTCTCGACCTGACGTCCGGGTTCCGCGTTGTGCGAGCAAAAAAGTTCAAGCAGTTTCTGTATCTGCTGCCCAACGGGTTCTCATATCCGACAACTATCACGATGGCATTCTTGCGCAGTGGCTATCCGATCGCGTTCGAACCGATTTCAGCGGCAAAGCGAGCGGGCAAGAGTCATATTCGACCCGTTCGCGACGGCGTGCGTTTCCTGGTGATCATTTTCAAGATCGCGACACTGTATTCGCCATTGAAGATTTTCCTGCCTGTAAGCGGGCTGTTCTTCACCACCGGCCTTGGCTACTACGCTTACACTTTTATCACGTCAGGGCGATTCACGAATATGAGCCTGCTGCTTATCAGTGCCTCCGTGATCATTTTTCTGATCGGACTGATTTCCGAACAGATTACGTCGTTAACGTATAGTCGATCTTAGTTGGCAGATCTCGAATAGTGATCTTCCAGGATCTGCGCGACGCAACTCGTCAGGCGCTTGCCCGTTTCTATATGCAGAAACTCGTTGGGTCCGTGAGCATTCGATTTCGGGCCCAATAATCCGGTGACCAGAAACTGAGCTTCAGGAAATTGCTCGCCTAGCATGCCCATGAAAGGAATCGTGCCGCCCGTACCCATGTACATCGATGGTTTGCCGAAGAAGGCATCCGATGCCTTATGCATGGAGGCTTCCAACCAGTCCGCAACTTCTGGCGCATTCCAACCCGCCATCGTCGATTCGAATTCAAATGACACGTTTGCGAGCGGTGGCGTATCGGCTTCCAGTGCCGACTTGACCGCATTCGCCGCTTCATTAGCGTCACAGGTCGGCGGTAAGCGGAAAGACAGCTTAAGTTTCGTATAGGGCAGCAACACGTTGCCGGCGTCAATCATCGCGGGCATGCCTTCTGCACCCGTGATCGCAAGCGTCGGACGCCAGGTGTTATTCAACATGAGCTCGGTGTGGGACTCACTCGGCGATGGATTCTCAACTGCCCATGGAAACTTTGCATAGATCAGTTCCTGCAGCGTTGCCGCCGCGAGTTCAGCCTGCTCCAATCGCTGTTGCGGGATTTCGACATGCAATCCGTCGATAAGAATCTGTCCGGTGGACTCGTCTTCGATGCGGCTGATGAGTTGGCGAGCTATACGAAAACTCGAGGGTACGACGCCGCTGGCAGTTCCGGAATGTACACCCTCCGTCAGAACATCAACGCGGAGCGTGCCTGTCAGGTTTCCTCGCAATGAAGTCGTGCACCAAAGCTGGTCGTAGTTGCCGCATTCGGCGTCGAGGCAAATGACAAGGCTAGGTGCACCGATCCTGTCCCCGAGCAACTCGATGTAATGCGGTAGATCGAAACTGCCGCTCTCTTCACAACCTTCAATTAATACGACGCAATGCGCGTGGGGAATGCCCTGTTCCTGCAGTACCCGAATCGCCGTTAGAGAGCCGAACGTGGCATACCCGTCATCGGCTCCGCCGCGACCATACAATTTGCCGTCCTTTATGACGGGTGTCCAGGGGTCGAGATCATCGTCCCAGCCGCTAAATTCCGGTTGCTTGTCGTAATGGCCATAGAGCAACACGATTTCGTCCGAATCACCCGGTATGTCGATGAACAATATCGGCGTTCGTCCCTCGATACGACAGACTTCAATAGATATGTTCTCTATCGGCTGCGTTCTGCACCAGGATTCCAACATCTCTACGGCCCGATCCATATGGCCGTGCTCGTGCCAGTCGGGATCGAAGTGCGGCGACTTGTTGGGTATTTTTATGTATTCAGAAATTTGCGGAATGATCTCGTCATCCCACATGTTGCTAACAAAATCGGCAGTTTTCTTGTTGTCCATTATTTTCCGGTGCGTGGTTGGTGAGGGGATGATCAATGGGCCGTTATTGGCGACCCGGGAACGAAAATTGCGCCTTCTCTCGAACTCCCCCCGACGGCCAGCGCTGCGTGATGGTTTTGCGACGAGTGTAGAATCTGACGCTGTCAGGACCGTAGGCAAACAAGTCGCCAAACAACGAGCGTTTCCAGCCGCCGAAACTGTGGTATGACACGGGCACCGGCAACGGGACGTTAATTCCGACCATGCCAACCTTAATGTTGTCTGCGAAGTAACGTGCAGCCTCGCCGTCGCGCGTGAAGATGCAAGTGCCATTTCCGTACTCATGATCATTAATGAGTCGCATAGCCTGTTCCTCTGATTCGGCGCGCACGACGCATAATACCGGGCCAAATATCTCTTCCTGGTAAATGCGCATTTCTGACGTGACATTGTCGAACAGGCAAGGGCCGAGGAAGAATCCGTCTTCGTAACCATCGACGACCAAATCACGACCGTCAGCAACGAGGTCAGCGCCTTCTTCGACACCGAGATCGACGTACCCACGAACCTTGTCGTAATGCACCTGAGTCACCAACGGACCCATGTGATTTGACGTGTCGGTACCCGAGCCAACTTTGAGGTCGTCGATTTCCGCCTGCAACTTGCTGACGACGGCGTCTGCGACTTCGTCGCCGATGCAGACGGCAACGGAGATTGCCATACAGCGTTCGCCGCACGAGCCAAACGCCGCACCCATAAGGGCACTGACCGCGTTGTCGATGTCCGCATCTGGCATGACGATGGCGTGATTTTTGGCGCCGCCAAGTGCCTGTACGCGTTTGCCGTTCTTGGTGCCGGTATTGTAGATATACTCGGCGACCGGCGTAGAGCCGACAAAGCTGATCGCTTGAACGCGTGCATCGTTCAGCAATGTATCGACGGCTTCTTTGTCACCATTGACGAGGTTGAAAACGCCATCGGGTAGACCGGCTTCTTTCAAAAGACGGGCTGCGATCATCGGCGCAGTCGGATCTTTTTCAGATGGCTTCAATACAAAGGTATTGCCGCACGCGATGGCCATCGGATACATCCACATGGGGACCATGGCGGGAAAGTTGAAAGGTGTAATACCGGCGACGACGCCCAGCGGCTGAAAATCTGACCAGCTATCGATGCCCGGACCCACGTTGCGCGAGAACTCGCCTTTCAGCATCTCGGGAATACCGCACGCATAATCAACGATTTCGACACCACGACCGAACTCACCCATGGCGTCATCGAGCACTTTGCCGTGTTCGTTCGTGATGGCGGCGGCAATTTCCTCAGCATGTTCCTCGAGCAGTTGCTTGAACTTGAACATGACACGGGCACGCTTTGCCGGCGGTGTATTACGCCATGCCGGAAAGGCTGCATCTGCTGCAGCGATAGCGCTTTCAACAGTCGCTTTTGAGGCCATCGCAACGTATCGCGTTACTGCACCGGTCGCGGGGTTGGTTATCGGCTCGGGACGATTGTCGTCGGCAACATCGGCGTTATTGATGAAGTGTCCGACGATTTCGGCTGCGTCGACGTTCTTTGCAGGTGTGGCGTTCATGTCTATCTCCAAATACTGCTGATAATTACTCGATTGAATCGAGAACGCGGCGAATGGCGGCAAAAGATTGCTCCATTTCATCCGGCTTCGAATTAAGGAATGGGGAAAATTGCAATGTATCCATACCGTTGCGGACCACGAGATTCTCGTCCCAGAAACATTTCTTGTGCGTCTCAGTGCCGCGAGCGCCCGGGGCGCCATCGCGCGGCGCCATTTCAATCGCGCCCATCAGCCCGTAATTACGAACATCAATAACATGCTTGTGGTCGGCGAACGAATGCAACAGATCCTCGAAGCCTTGTTCAAGGCTGGCGGCTTGTTCGAACGTGCCTTCTTCCTCGTAAACGTCCATTGTTGCGATACCTGCTGCAGCGGCGACCGGGTGACCGGAATAAGTATAGCCGTGAAACAGCTCGATCATGTTTTCCGGCCCGTGCATGAAGGCATCATAAACCGAGTCGCGCACGAGAACGGCACCCATGGGAATAACGCCATTGGTCAATCCTTTGGCCGTTATGATGATATCGGGGGTCACGCCAAACCGGTGCGCGCCAAACGGCCTGCCGAGACGACCGAACGCGGTGATCACCTCGTCGAAAATCAGCAGAATTCCATGTTGGTCGCAAATCTCACGCAGCCGCTCGAGATAGCCAACCGGCGGCGGCAAAACGCCGGTAGATCCTGCGACCGGTTCTACGATGACGGCCGCGATGTTACTGCTATCGTGCAGTCCGCATAAGCGCACCAGGTCCTCCGCCAATTCGGCGCCATGCTTCGGCAGGCCACGCGAAAACGCATTGCGCTCGATGTCGTGCGTCTGGCGAATGTGGTCGACACCGGGAATCAGGTTCGCGCTGAATGCCTTGCGATTCGGCGCGATGCCGCCTACTGACATGCCGCCGAAATTTACGCCGTGGTAACCACGCTCGCGACCGATCAGGCGCGTACGATTGCCTTCGCCGCGCGCACGGTGACAGGCGAGAGCGATTTTCAACGCCGTATCTACAGATTCGGATCCGGAGTTAGTAAAAAAGCAGTGGTTGATGCCCTCCGGCGCCATTTCGGTGACTCGACCAGCCAGCTCAATGGCCTTATTGTTCGTCACCTGGAAAGTCATGCAATAGTCGAGTTCGGCAACCTGCTTCTGTACCGCCGCGACGATTTTGGGGTGGCAATGTCCCAAACCGGAAGTCCACAGTCCGGAGAACATGTCGTACAACTTTGTACCGTTCTCGGTCGTGTAGTGATGACCTGATGCTCCACTGATGACTCGCGGATTCGCCTTGAAGTCGCGGTTCGCTGTGAACGGCATCCAGTAGGCGTCAATGTTGCTTGCGGCTACGCTCATGGGCAGTGCTCCGTGCTGATTTTCTAAAGAGGAGGAATTCTACGCTCTGCAACCGATGTTAAACAATTAGTTAGCTAGATCTTTATAAATCATTGATTTTATTGGCCGTTGGTCGGAGAATGTTTAATATGCTAAACATTCGTGAGGACATACCGTTCATGGACAATGAAATCGGACTGCGATTAAAGAACATCCGCGTGCGATGCAAGCTGTCGCAGCGCCAGTTGGCGAGGCAGTCGGACGTTGCGAACGCAACCATTTCACAGATTGAGGCGGGCAAGCTGAATCCGACCGTCAGTATGCTGAAGAAGGTGCTGGACGGATTTCCGATGAGTCTCGGCGAATTTTTCGGCGATAAGTTTGAGGTCCGCGACCGGGTATTTTTTCGCGCGGAGGAACTGACCGAAATTGCCGACGGCGGGGTGTCGTACAGACAGGTCGGCGCTAATCTGTCGCACCGCGCAATTCAGTTGATCCAGGAGTGTTACCAGCCACGGTCTGGCACTGGCAAGCATGCGATCACTCACGAGGGAGAGGAGTGCGGAATTATCCTGCGTGGGCGGCTCGAAGTCACGGTTGGCGAGCAGTCGCAGATATTGATGAAAGGAGACGCCTATTACTTCAAGAGCAACCAGCCGCACCAGTTTCGGAACCCGGGCAACGAGCCCTGCGAACTCATTTCAGCCTGCACACCGCCCACATTCTAAGACAGCCGCGTTAATATCCGAATTGGCCCACGTTCAGAATAGCCATCAGCGAGCCCCCATGACATCAGTTATTAATTCAAGTACAAATCCTAAAGCCGTCGAGCAAATGATTGTTGACCGCGGCGAGGTCGTTTACGATCACGACTCAAAGGGCAATAAATATCTCGCGGGACTCGCGGGTTTGTGGTGCACGTCGCTGGGGGGAATGACACCGGCGCTCCGTCCGCCACTGGTCATCACAACAGCGCAGGTCGATGAATTGATCGGGAAGTTTTTGAGAGGTCTTGAACAGACGCCGGCATAAATCTGATATGGACGAGAATAAACTCAAGAAATTACGTGAGTTGTACGGTGACGCCGACGGCTCGGAATATCTTACTGATCGATTTCGCCATGTCGGAAAAAAACTCGCAGACCGGCCGAATTCGACATTCAAGCCCTATTCCGGAGTGTCGACGTTTCTCGATATGCCATTTAATCCGGATCTGGATGGTCTGGACGTTGCACTGATCGGCATTCCGATGGACCTTGGCGTTACCAATCGCAGCGGCGCGCGGTTCGGACCGCGCGCGGTCCGAACTGTCGAGCGTGTTGGGCCGTACAGTCACGCACTCGATGAGGTGCCGCGCGGCGTACTGAATGCCGCGGATGTCGGCGACGTGCCGATGCAATCGCGTTTCAGTCTCGCGCAGAGCCTTCTGGATATCGAGACCTATTACAGGAAGGTCGTGGCGGCGGGTGTCATTCCTCTCAGCGTCGGTGGCGATCACTCAGTGACCTACCCGATCCTCAAGGCTCTCGGCGAAAACGAACCGGTTGGCATGGTTCATATAGATGCCCATATGGACACCGGCGGCGCTTACGAGGGCGAGAAATTCCACCACGGCGCGCCGTTCCGGCAGGCCGTTTTATCGGGTGTCCTTGATCCGGAACGGTCTGTGCAGATCGGAATTCGTGGCGCATCTGAGATCAACGGTGAATTCTCCTATGAGTCCGGAATGACGGTAATCCATGCTGAGGATGTTGAACGTCAGGGCGTCGATGCGGTTGTCGCGACTGCGAAAAGCGTGGTCGGCGACCAGCCTTTCTACATTACGATTGACATTGACGGCATCGATCCCGCCTACGCGCCGGGCACCGGTACGCCCGAGGTCGGTGGCTTGACACCACTGCAGGTGCAAATGATTTTACGCGAGCTGGCCGGGCTAGATATCGTCGGCGGTGATGTGGTTGAAGTCGCCCCGCAATACGATCCGACCACGAACACAGCACATGTTGCAGCACAATTGTTGTTTGAGCTGTTCGCGCTTATCGCCGTCGGCCCGTCACGACGCCCCGCCAAATAGATGCCGATTTTTGCAAATTAATGCCACAGTGCTCTAGTAGTCCGTCAAGGTGATATTGATGGGTTCAGCGAGTTGTGAAGCGGTTGCGCGCTAGGCGCGTCTCGTCGGTAATGGCGCGTCCTTGCCAAGAGACGGAACAACGCGCACGACCGCTTCACGGCTCGCCCGAAGGGAGCCACCCGGATGATCCAATCCGGCGTTGCAGTCCTTGAAAAGGACTCGCCATTTCCTGCAGACTGCGCCTTGTCTTGAATCATCTGGGTGGCTCTGAACCCGTCAATATCACCTTGACGGATTACTAGTCATCGGACGTCCTTTAGTGGCACAGTTACGCCCCTGAAAAATTGCTAGCAGAGTAAGCAGTCCATGGCACAGTTTGGTACAGAGTTTTGTGATCATATTGCAATCGCGCGCTTCGAAAATGATGCTTGGTCGGCATCGTTCATCGAGCCGCTGAAGCCCTTATCGTTGCACCCGGCAGCACATGTTCTTCATTACGCGAGCTCTTGTTTCGAAGGGTTCAAGGCCTATCGCTGGGAAGACGGCAAGGCGCGCATCTTTCGTTTGCCGGGACATGTTGCTCGCATGCAGAAAAGCGCGGCATCC
This sequence comes from Pseudomonadota bacterium, assembly GCA_022567295.1. Lineage (GTDB taxonomy): Bacteria > Pseudomonadota > Gammaproteobacteria > Steroidobacterales > Woeseiaceae > UBA1847. The sequence continues at coordinate 26,624 of JADFHE010000018.1, forward strand.
ATGCGGCTACCCGTGCCGGACGCCGATCTGTTGTCCTCAATGGTGATCGATCTCGTCGCCAGCCAGATCGACAATATACCGCCGCCGCCGAGTTCCCTGTACCTGCGGCCGACCCTTATCGGTACGTTGGAGAATATCGGGGCGGCAGCAGCGCCTTCTTCTGAAGCGACGCTGTTTGTTCTGGCATCGCCCGTTGGAGATTATTTCGACTGCGGAACGGCAACCTTGAAACTACTTGTCGAAGATCAGCGAGCACGTACGACAGAGCAGCTAGGCAGCACCAAGACGGGCGGCAATTATGCCGCGGCGCTCGGTCCAACGCTTGACGCCAAGGAGCAGTACGGTGCCGACCAGGTGTTGTTCTGTCCAGACGGCGATGTTCAGGAGACAGGCGCCGCTAATTTTCTGTTGATCAGTGACGAGGAAATCATTACGAAGCCGCTGGATTCCACTTTCTTGCACGGCATGACACGTGACTCGATTCTGCGGCTGGCAGCTGACAACGGCTACCGGATCAACGAAAAAAATATTACCGTCGACGAGCTTCTGGAGCTTGTGAAAACTCACGAGGCGACTTTGTCCGGCACAGCAGTGTGTTTGTTCCCGGTTGGATCGCTGGTCTACCACGGCGACGAAATCATGGTACGTGACGGCAGACCGGGGCCAAACACCGTGAGGTTGCGCAAAGCACTGCAGGACGTTCAATGTGGGCAGGCACCCGACACCCACGGCTGGTTGACCGAGGTCTAAAGAATAGCGCTAGACGCGCCTCAGGCTGTGCAGAATGTAGAGGGAAATGGTGAAGAGCACCATGGCGACGGCTTGATGCATGGCGCCAAGAATCACCGGTACTGCCATTAGCAGTGTCGTGATGCCGAGCACTATTTGCAACATTACTGTGTGCAGCAGAGCGTTTACCGCGGGCCGGCTTCGGGGTGGCAAATCGGCACTCCTGGCTTTGCACCAGAAACCGACCACGACAATCAAGGTCGTGATTGCCAGTATGCGGTGATCCAGCTGTACCGTCGTCATGTTGTCAAAGAAGTTGCGCCAGAACGGCTGCAGCGCCATCGTGCCCGGTGGCACCCAGTCGTCGCCCATCATCGGAAACGTGTTATAGATCTTGCCGGCCTTTAGCCCGGCCACAAAGCCGCCCGAGATGATCGTCACCGACATCAGAACAGTCAGACTCAGCGACTTGTTGTACCAGGAATGCTTCCGCTTGCCGTCTGCAGGGAACAGCAGCGACATGGCCACCCAAAACATGTAGGCGTAAATTAGGAAAGCGGCAACAAGATGGGCTGTCAGCCGGTACTGGCTGACGTGTGGTACATCAACCAGACCGCTTTTTACCATGTACCAGCCGAGTACTCCCTGCAGGCCGCCGAGTACAAACATCAGCAAATACTTCGGCCACTCGGCACTCTTGATGTAGCCCTTGGCGAAGAAGAAAATAAGTGGCACGAGAAAAACGATGCCGATGGTCCTGCCGAGCAATCGGTGCAAGAATTCCAACCAGAAAATGCCTTTGAATGCAGCAACGTCCATATGCGAATTCACCTTCTGGAATTCAGGTGATTGCTGGTATCGATCAAACACGTGCTGCCATTCGGCATCCGTGAACGGTGGCAGCCAGCCCATCAGCGGTCGCCAGTCGACCATTGAAAGACCGGACCCGGTCAGACGGGTAAAGCCGCCCAGAATTACCATCGCGAAGACGAGCGCACAGCAGATCAATAACCACATAGCGACGGCGCGATCCTGCGAGCGAGTCAGGTCTGAATCAGTCATCTAACGGTTGCCTGTCGGTTGCTGCACCAGAAGTGCAATATTAGCAGCACAAAAGCTACCCGCGTCAATGCGTGCTAACCTCGATTCGTGAAAATTTCGGACTGCAATAACATCATGGATTTTCGCCGTATCGCGCGGCGCAAATTGCCGTCGCCGGTATTTCATTATCTCGATGGTGGCGCCGATGATGAGTGGACGATGGGCAGAAATACGACTGCATTCAATGACTACGAACTGCTGCCCGCACAGCTATCAGATGTCAGCAATCTGAACTTGAGAACGACGTTGTTCGGTGAGCCGATTGACTGGCCTGTGATGATATCGCCAACCGGTGCGTCAAAATTATTTCATGCCGCAGGTGAGCCTGCCGTCGTTCGTGCGGCCGAAAAATTCGGCATGGTTTATAGCCTCTCGACGATTGGTACGACGACGATTGAAGACGTCGCAGCTGCTGGTACCTGCCCCATGATGTATCAGGTCTACGTCTTCAGGGATCGTGGCCTGACGACGGACTTTGTTGAGCGCTGCAAAGCTGCAGGATTCAAGGCGCTTTGCCTCACTGTGGATACTCCGGTCGCCGGCAATCGTGAGCGTGACCACGTCTTCGGAATAGCGTCGGGAAAGCTGAAACTTCGCAGTGTGATGAGTTTATTACGCCACCCCGGATGGTTGTATCGTGCGACGATTCGGAAGGATCTGGAAATGGTGAATATAACTGCCAGTCAAGGTCCTGAGCAGTTCAGCGATATGAGCGTCAAGGAGTACATTGACAGTCAGTTCGATCGCTCACTGACGTGGAAGGACGTTGAATGGCTGGCAGCGCAGTGGGACGGGCCATTGGTTATCAAGGGAGTGCTGACTGTTGCCGACTGCAGGAATGCGGCGAATTCCGGTGCGACGGCTGTCATGCTGTCAAATCACGGCGGACGGCAGCTTGAAGCTGCGCCGGCACCTGTCGATTGCATTGCCGACGTCGCGGATGCCCTGCATGACCGGCTTGAGATCATATGCGACGGTGGAGTTCGTCGCGGCACCCATGTGGTCAAGGCGCTGGCGCTCGGTGCCAACGCCTGCAGCATCGGGCGCGCTTATCTGTATCCGTTGGCAGCAGGCGGTCAGGCGGGTGTCGAAAGAGGCCTCACGCTGTTGCGCGACGAGGTTGAAAGGACGATGGCATTGCTTGGCTGCGATTCGGTTGACCAGCTCGGTTCGAGATTCATTCGACACCGTAGCGACTGAGATTTGTTGGCGTCAAACGCGCGCATCAAGTCATTTTTTTCCAGATTACGAAATAGCCATTTCGAAGCCAGTAAATCCAGGAAAACGCCGAACCCCACTAATCAGCGGTCCAAATCGAACAATATGACCAACTTTATAATGTGCGCGACGTATTTAGGAGGAATTGGGACCCATATGCGAGTACCATTTCGGCTTCTGTGACCATGAGGGTCCGGTGTAGACACCGTCATCGAACGGTAGTGATGTGAAGAGGTACTTATGTCAGGCGAAAGAGTTGAAGGAACCGTGAAGTGGTTTAACGACGACAAGGGATTTGGTTTCATCGAACGTGAAGGTGGTCAGGACGTTTTCGTTCACCATACCGCGGTGCAGATGGAAGGATTCAAATCCCTTAAAGAAGGACAGAAAGTCACGATGGAAGTGACCCAGGGTCAGAAAGGGCCCCAGGCGGAAAACGTAATCGCCGAGTAAGTCCAGCCGAACCCTGCCAGTGGCGAGTCGAAAGTGGTCAAAAGCTGCCGAGTCCGTCGCTGATCAACTTCAGCGCAACGACGAATAACAACAAGTATACGAACCGGAAGAAAAGCCGGTCCGAGACGTTTTTGTGCAACCAGACACCGAGCGCTATGCCGAGCGGTGCGAATGGCGCGAGGACCAGCGAAGCGATCAAGTTATCGGTCGAGAGCTGGCCCAACCAGCCGTACGGCACGAGCTTCACGTAATTGACAGCAGCGAAAAATACGACCGTTGTTGCCACAAACTCTGTTCTGTTCAACGGGCGTCGCAGCAGGTACATGCTGATCGGCGGGCCGCCCGAGTGCGCGATGAAACTCGTAAAACCCGCTCCAGCTCCGCCCAGCAGGCCGAAAGACTTTGGCAAATAGCCGCTTTCACTTGCTGACCCGAAGCGACGAGTAAGCCAATAATGAACCGTGAACAGAATAGCCACTACGCCAATAATCAGTTTGACAACGGCGGCGCTCAGGTAGCCGAAAAGCATTGTGCCGGCAACAATTCCGAGCATCGACGATGGCACAAGAATACGCAGTTCAGGCCACACCCACTTACCGCGATAAGCCCAAAGGCTCAACAGGTCCATAAGGCAGAGTATGGGCAACAGAATCCCTGCAGCCTGGATTGGTGACATGGCGAGTGACATCAACGGCACGGCTGCAACGCCGAGTCCGCCACCGAAGCCGCCTTTCGCTGTTCCGAATAACAACACGGCCGGTATTGAGACCGCGTAAAATAAGGGGTCCGCAATCACTGTTTCTCCTCAGAACGCGTTCGACTTACTGGTCGGCCCGAATTCTGTTTTAATTCAGTGCTCTATCCATGTGATAATTATGCGTTCAGTCAGCTTGTCACCGCTAACGGCAAGGCGCGCCTCGCCGGCAGTGGCGGCGCCTTTGCCAAGAGACGGAACGCATAATTATCACATGGATAGAGCACTAGGTCCTGCAACAAGAATACCCTGCTGTGAAGATTCGTATCAGAGACAATTCGATTCGACTGCGCCTGACACGCGGCGAAGTCGACGCTATGCGCGATAACGGCGTGGTTAAATCGACCACGGGTTTCCCCGGCGGGCGACAGTTCAGTTACTCACTCGAAAGCAGTCCGGCAAGTGTCAAACCGGCCGCTTTTTATTCCGATAATGAAATCACGGTTCGACTGCCGGAGACGGTTGTCCTGGCGTGGGCAACGACGGAGCAGGTTTCGGTGGAGGGTGAACAATTACTCGACGACGGCGAAAAGTTGACGATTCTTGTGGAAAAAGATTTTGCCTGCCTTGCGCCGAGAGAAGGCGAAGATGAAGCGGATATGTTTGTACATCCTGACGGTGACGAGGCACAGTGCTGATGGCGGTGAGTCGTTACAGCCGGTTCGAAAAGAGAACGATCAAATTTCTTCAGGAGCTACGCGCAAACAATAATCGCGCATGGTTCGAAGCCAACAAGTCACGTTACGAAGACGACGTCCTCGATGTCGCGTTACGCTTCATTCAGTCCATGCAGGACCCATTGGCGGAATTCGCGCCGCATTTCACGGCGGTACCCACACGAATGCGCGGTTCGTTGATGAGAGTCTATCGCGATACCCGTTTCTCGAAGAACAAGCTGCCCTACAAGACAAATATTGGAATTCAGTTTCGCCACGAACGCGCCAAAGATGTTCATTCGCCCGGTTATTACGTGCACATCGATCCTGATGAAGTATTCATCGGTGTCGGCATGTGGCGGCCCGACTCCGATCCGTTGCGGCAAATTCGTGAACGAATCGCCGCGAGGCCGGCCGAATGGACACGGGCGATTGGTACCCCGGCATTCAAACGACATTTTCATTTGGGCGGGGAGTCACTGCAACGTCCACCGCGAGGTTTTGACAAGGATCATCCGTTAATCGATGTCATCAAGCGCAAGAGTTTTATTGCCATTCGCAACCTGGCGGTTGAAGACTGCCTGAAACCGCAGTTTCAGCGCAGTGTTGAAACGTCGTTCAAGTACGCCACGCCCTATATGAAGTTCTTATGTGCTGCGGTTGGAGTAAAGCTCTAGCGGCCGAGTGCCGTTCGCAATTCTCGCGATAAGATCTTCGGATCTGGGCGATCGACGATGAACTTCGATAACTCCGTGTAGCGAATGATGCCGCTCGGGTCAATCACTAACGCCGTCGGCCAGACGGTGTCCGCGCCATATTCCTTGCGGTGATCGTCGGGCACGCCAGACTTGTGCAATAGGCCGAGCTGTTTCGCGACTGCGAGATCGACGTCGAGCCAAAAGTCGAATTCGACCTTAAAAAATTCGGCAACACGCCGTGTTGTCTCAAGTGGTTTGGGAGTCACGAGTATTAATCGCGCACCGAGGTCAACGATGTCCTTGTAGTGGACGGTCAGATTTTCAACTTGCGAGCTGCAGAACGGGCACCAGTTTCCACGGACAAACAGCATGACGGTCGCAGTGCCATGCAGTTCGGTTGATCGCACAGGATCTCCGTTTTCATTAATGGCATGAAAATCCGGTAGTGGTTGACCGCGACGCAACACGGCAGGAACCGGCCGGCCGGATCTTCGAAAGCGCCAGTAAGCTCCTGCTGCGACGGCCAGCACAGCGATGATTATTAATAATGCGGTGTTGCTCATAGTGTCGCAGTATCGCCCTCGATTGGTCGTGGACACAAGAGCGGTTTTGTGGATACTGATACGCGCCTTCCGACGCGTAGAGATAATGAGCAGTAATCCAATAATCTGGGAGCCTGACAGCGATCGTATCCGCAGGTCGGCAATGTACCAATTCATGCAACAGCAGGGATTTGATGACTACGGCGCGCTGCATAGATGGTCTATTGACGAATCACCGGCATTTTGGTCAGCGCTCTGCACTTTTTGTGAGATCCGGTTCGAGCGACCGGCGGATACCATTCTTGCGCGTCCCGAAAACATTATGGATGCCGGGTGGTTCGATGGAGCAGAACTGAATTTCGCTGCGCATCTGCTGCGCCACACAGGCAGCGAGACGGCCATTGTTTTTTGCGGTGAGGACGGCACCCGGCGGGCATTAAGTCGCGACAAACTGCGCACCACAGTCGCTCGCGTTGCCGCGTCTCTACGCGCCTGCGGTATCGAAAAAGGCGACCGCGTGGCGGGGTATCTGCCGAATTGTCCTGAAGCCGTGATTGCGATGCTCGCCACAACCAGCATCGGCGCGATATGGTCATCCTGTTCGCCCGACTTTGGCGTCAACGGTGTCGTCGATCGCTTCGGTCAAATCGAGCCGAAGATACTGTTTGCTGCCAACGCCTACTTTTATAACGGCAAGACTTGTGACACGCGGACAACGGTCGCCGGAGTAGCGAGAGCCGTTCCGTCGCTCGTGAAAACTGTCATCGTGCCATTTGTCGATGAGGTGCCTGTTGATATCGACATCGATAATGCGGTCGCCTGGCAGGACTTCCTCGCTGACGACACCACTCTCGAGATCACTGCAGTCGAGTTCAATCACCCGCTATACATCATGTATTCATCCGGTACGACGGGTGTTCCCAAGTGCATCGTGCACGGACACGGTGGCACCTTGTTACAACAGAGCAAAGAACATGTTCTGCATACCGGCGTAACCGAGCGAGACAAGCTGTTTTATTTCACTACCTGTGGCTGGATGATGTGGAACTGGTTGGTCTGCGGTCTGGGCACTGGCGCTACCCTTATTCTTTTCGACGGCGCGCCGTTCTTCAACGAGGGTCGCATACTCTGGGAAATTGCCGAGCGGGAAGGCATCGCAATCTTCGGCACAAGCGCCAAGTACATCTCCGCATTGCAGAATACGGCCGTCAGGCCAATAGAGGATTTCTCGTTGCCCGAACTGCGCGCCGTGCTTTCGACGGGGTCACCACTGGCACCGGCAAGTTTTGATTTCGTCTACGAGGCGATCGGTGACGATTTGCAACTGGCCTCGATCTCGGGCGGAACCGATATTCTGAGCTGCTTCGCTTTGGGAAATCCGATCTTGCCAGTTCGCCGCGGCGAGTTGCAATGTAAGGGCCTGGGTATGGCAACGGACATTTTCGATGAAAACGGCAATTCGGTTGTTGGCGAACACGGCGAACTCGTTTGCACCAGGCCGTTTCCGTCGACACCGGTCGGGTTCTGGAATGACGCCGGCGACGCTCGATATCGCGCAGCGTATTTCGAGAAGTATCCGGGCGTTTGGGCACACGGCGACTTTGCCGAGGTGACCGAATACGGTGGCCTTGTTATTCACGGACGATCTGATTCTGTGCTCAACCCGGGTGGCGTTCGTATTGGTACGGCGGAAATATACCGGCAGGTCGAGAAGCTTGACGAAGTCGTCGAAAGTATTGCCATCGGACAAAACTGGAACAATGATGTTCGCGTTGTTCTGTTTGTGGTGTTGCAGGATGGCGTCGAGCTCAGTGACGAGCTGGTCGAGCGCATACGTAAAACCGTGCGCGAAAATACGACGCCTCGTCACGTGCCGGCGAAGATAATTTCGGTGCCGGAAATTCCACGCACAAGAAGCGGCAAAATCGTCGAGCTGGCTGTGCGTTCCGTTGTGCACGGGGAGGAGGTCAGTAACATTCAGGCCCTCGCCAATCCCGATGCACTTGAGTACTATCGCGGCCTGCCGCAATTAGAGACCTAGGGTGTCCTGAATTGTCCGAAACTGAATATTCAGGCATTGAGATCGTTCGCGGCACCGTACTGCCCGAATGGATTGACGTCAATGATCATATGAACGTCGCCTACTACGTGCTTGCCTTTGATCTTGCCGTTGATGCGCTGTGGGAGAAGTTCGGCATCACAAAGGACTACATCAGCGTCGCTAACAGCTCAACGTTCGCTGTTGAAACCCATATTACCTGGCAGCGCGAATTAGCTGTTGATGAGCCTTACGTCATCACCTCACAACTACTGGCTTACGATGACAAACGGATTCAACAATTCATGCGCATGTATCACGCTGAAAAACACTATCTTGCGTCGACTGCGGAGTGGCTGAATTTGCACGTCGATCTTGCCGTACGAAAGGTAACGCCGTGGCCCGCTGCCATTCGTGAGCGCATTGCGGCGTTCGCGGATCTGCAACGCGAGTGGGGCTGGCCGCTCGAAGCTGGCCAACAAATAACGGTGCCAAATCCAATCTACCGTGCTTCGGTGCGCGACTGATGGGGAAGTACCTGCTCGCAATTGATCAGGGTACCAGCAGTAGCCGGACGGTTATCTACGATCACAACATAGCGGTCATCGCTGGCGCGCAACAGGAATTCCCGCAGATCTATCCGCAACCGGGCTGGGTTGAGCATGATCCTGAGGCAATCTGGACGTCGGTGTGCGCCGTGACCAAAGATGCTATGCGCGCGTCGCGAGCTAACGCGGCCGATATCACGGCGATCGGGATCACGAATCAACGTGAAACAACACTGATTTGGGATCGTAATACGGGACAATGCGTCTACAACGCAATCGTCTGGCAAGATCGTCGGACCGCTGATCGTTGTCGGGCACTGCAAGGCGATGGACTTGAGGCAACGGTGGCGGCCAAGACGGGTTTGCGACTCGATCCGTATTTTTCGGCGACCAAAATTTCCTGGATTCTCGATAACGTCGATGGTGTTCGGAAACGGGCGGAGGCAGGCAAATTGGCGTTCGGCACGATCGATTGTTTTCTGCTGTGGCGGCTAACGGGTGGTTCTCAGCATGCAACGGACGCGAGCAATGCGTCGCGAACGATGTTGTTCAATATTCACACTCAGCAATGGGATGATGAATTGCTGCAGATATTCGATATTCCTCACCAGTTACTACCGACCGTAAAAGACTGTGCGGCCGAGTTTGGTATGACAACAGAGGCGTCGCTTGGCGGCGAAATTCCCATACTGGGTATCGCCGGCGATCAGCAGGCAGCGTTGATAGGACAGGCAGGTCTCGAAGTTGGCATGACGAAGAGCACCTACGGCACCGGTTGTTTCGTCATTGCCAATACGGGAGCGAAAGCGTTGGCGTCGGAAAATCGACTTCTGACAACCGTTGCGATGCGGTTGGACGGAGAGGTCACTTACGGTCTGGAAGGCAGCGTGTTCGTCGCCGGATCGGCAATGCAGTGGCTCCGCGATGAAATGGGAATAATTCAGTCCGCTGCGGAGTCTGAAGCCATCGCCGCGCGGACGGGCGTGGTTGACGACGTGATCGTGGTGCCGGCGTTTGCAGGGCTCGGCGCGCCTCATTGGGATGCCGATGCACGTGGCGCTGTGCTTGGATTAACGCGCGGCAGCGGGCGCGATCAGGTGGTTACCGCAACACTGCAGTCGGTGGCTTATCAGACGCGGGACCTGATCGATGCCATGGCGGAGGACGGAATAGCGCCCAGCGTTATCCGTGTCGACGGTGGAATGGTGGCAAATAACTGGTTCCTGCAGTTTTTGGCCGATATTCTCGATATCGCGGTCGAGCGGCCCGTGAATGTCGAGTCGACTGCATTGGGCGCAGGCTACCTTGCTGCCTATAAGGCCGGCGTGCTGCGACGCCGCGAACAGATTTCAGAGTATTGGCAGTGCGAGTCACGCTTTGAACCGCTGATGTCGCGGGATCGACGCGAACATTTAATGCAAGGATGGAGAGCGGCCGTCAGCCGCGTACGCACGTAATGAGTAAGATGATGTGTTGAAAGCGCGGCAACGAGTTGGCAAGTACAGGATTCTCGGACGTATCGCGTCCGGGCCGCTGGCGGATGTATACCGCGCACAAGACACGATCCAGAAGATCAAAGTTGCGTTGAAAATTCCGAAGTCGGGCTACGGCACGGGCCATGAAGAATTTCTGCGCGAAGTTCGGGTCGCAACGAAGCTCAGGCACCCGAATATCCTGTCGGTATTGAACGCAAGTTATATCGATGGCCAATTCGTCATCGCCATGGAATTGGGCGAAGAATCGCTGGCCGATCGAATTGAACGACGCATATCCACGACGCGGGCGCTCGATCTTGCAAGCCAGGCGCTGGCATCGATGGCGCACGCCCACGAACACAAGATTATCCACTGCGATATCAAACCTGAAAATTTCATTCTGTTTCCGGATAACCGGCTGAAACTGGCGGACTTTGGTTTTGCCAAGCTCAATCTTCGCACCCTGAAGGCCTCTGGTTCCGGAACTATTGACTACATTGCTCCTGAGCAGGCGATGGGCAGGCCGAAATTTCAATCCGATGTTTTCTCGTTGGGCCTCGTGATTTACCGGCTTCTGTCTGGCCGTCTGCCCGAATGGCCATTCGAATGGCCGTTACCCGGCCAGGAGAAACTTGCGGCACGCGTCCGACCGGACTTGATCGCTGTTTTGCAGAAGGCCATTCAACTGGACCCAAAACGTCGTTATCGCGACGGGGTGCAGATGCAGGCAGCGTTTGCCAAAGCGCAAAGTAACGCGCGAAAACAAAAGCGGGCAAGACCAGCAAACTCCGCACGCCGCGGCAGTTCCTGGCGACAGATGCAGTGGCGGGAGTTCCGGCGACAATTCAAACAACAGCTTGAAACGCGCCACTCGTGCCGTCGCTGTGAAGGCCCTGTATCCGAGAGCATGCAGTGTTGCCCCTGGTGCGGTTTCGACAATCCGGCGCGAGGTTCCGAGTCACGCATGCCATCGAGTTGCCCGCGGTGCGAACGTGGTGTCAAGAACGACTGGGACTATTGCGCCTGGTGTTATGGGCCGGGTTTTGTCGAGGAGAGAAGTCGAACGTATCCGGATAAGCGCTATTGTGCGCGCTGCGATAACAAACGTTGTCGCGGGCCGCTGATGCCATTCATGCGTTATTGTCCATGGTGTCGCAAGAAAGTCAGGCGGGCGTGGAAATTGAAAAGCCACGGGCACGCCTGTAAGTCATGTAACTGGGGTATTGCGCGCGAGTTCTGGAATTACTGTGCCTGGTGTCGCGAGCCCGTGAAACGCGAGTGATCGCCAGCAATGACACCGCAAAAACGAATGGATGACATATTGTTGCTGGACGGGGCGTCTGCGCCGCACTGTGTAGAAACTGCTGTTGCCGGCGGCAGGGCGATCGCCTACACCTGTCGCGATCCCGACAAGGAAACCGACAACGAAGATACGGTCGCGATCGTCCCTTATGGGCCGGCCGCGGCGGTTTTGGTCGTTGCGGACGGGGCCGGAGGACTGCCAGCAGGTAAACGTGCATCGCTGACAGCCGTTAATACATTAGCAGCGTCGTTGCAGTCAGCGATGGATAAGACGAGTTTGTTGCGGACAGCGATACTGAATGGCATCGAAGCTGCCAATATTGCGGTTCTCGGGCTCGCGAATGGTTCTGCAACGACAATGACGGTCATTACGATAGAAGGCCGACTCGCGCGTTCCTATCAGGTTGGAGATTCCGAGGCGATAGTGATTGGGCAACGGGGGCTGATCAAGTTGCAGACGACAGCACATTCACCGACCGGTTTTGCCGTTGAGGCGGGCTTCCTGGACCAGCGGGAAGCATTGCATCATGAAGCGCGACACCTGGTATCGAATTTCATCGGTACGACCGACATGCGTATCGATGTCGGTGCGGCGATCGAACTCGATCCCAGAGATACGGTATTTCTAGCCAGTGATGGCTTGATGGACAACGTACATGTTGACGAAATTATCGAATGCGTTCGCAAAGGACCTCTGACAGACGCCGTTCGCCGCGTCGTGGACGTTGCCAGCCAGCGTATGAAAAAAGCGCGTGGCGGACAGCCCAGCAAGCCGGACGACTTGTCGCTCATCCTGTTCCGAAATCCGGGTAAATAGAGAAACCATAAATATCAATGACTTATAATAAAACCACGCCGCGAACGCAGTTCCAAAATTCGTGATGTAAGTAATGATCGACACAGTCGAGGGGAGTATTATTGTGATGGTGCAGCATTCACGAGCTGATTGCGGAACTCCGCGGCCCTTTTGGTGCTCAAACCCTTAGATATCAGCGAGGCCGACGACGATGAAACAGACCCTGTTCAGCAAGAATTTTCATGTGATTCCTGTCACTGGCATAGCGATAGCCATTTCGGCCATCGTGCTCAGCGGTTGCGCAACGGCCCCAGGCTACAACTCCGGCGTGCAGCTTCCCGGCGGCGGCAGCGTTGGCCTCCCCATGCCCGGAGGCGGTTCGTCGGGCGGTTCGTCGGGCGGTGGGTCTTCCGACGGTGGTTCATCGGGTGGCGGCATGGGAATGCCGGGCGGCGGTTCCTCCGGAGGTGGATCGTCGGGTGACGGTATGGGAATGCCCGGAGGTGGATCCTCGGGCGGTGGAGCCACTGGCAGCACCATGCCAAGTGGTGACGTGCAGATGCCCGGCGGCGGCATGGGATCGCCAGGTGGTGGCGACGCGGGTAGCAGCGGCGGGGAAGAATGTCAGGATGGCGGAATTACGGGCGGTGGCTTCGGTGGCGGTGCCGGCTGTGATCCATCCGGAGGTGTAGGTCAGTTTCCGGGCGACCCGGATCGCGCCGAAGAGTTGGGTGAAGAACTCGACAAGTCGATCGGCGACTTCGATGAGGCGCTGGGCGAAGAACAGCGTCAGGTTGCGTCGGTTGGTCGCGATACGGAAGGTTTTGGCGATGGCTCCGGCGGCGCAGGCGGTACCATCGGACTCGGTGAGCAAGCCGCGGGCGCTTCCAGCAGCAGTGGCGGTAGCGGCGGAGCGGGTGGCGCAGGAGGAAGCGGCGCAAGCCAGGCCGGGCCCCTCGACGCGATGAGTGATCAGGAAATCCAGGCTCGGACACCGGACGACATCGAGGTTGCTGCCTATGACGATATCGTCGCACGACAACTTCGCGAAGCAGCAACCGCCGAAGACGATCCCGAGTTGCGTGAACGCCTCTGGGAGGAGTATCGCAAGTACAAAGGACTTAAATAGGGCCACCACAAAAATGACAAGATCCGTCATAATAATTCTTGTGATTTCGATGCCGATATTCGGCTCGGGCTGCGCCGTACAGGAACTGGTCATCGCTGAAGAAACTGAACTCGTCGTCGTTACGGCGCCTGTTGACGAAGCCATGTTGCTCGATGTCGGTATCGTCGAATTCGATGCGGGAATACCCAAAGGTAATCGCCCGGAAAAAACAGGGATTTATGGAGACATTCGCCGGGCAGAAGCGAAATACATTCCGTATCACCTCAAGACGACGCTACAGGGCACCGGCCATTGGGGTGCGGTCCGTGTTATTCCGTCCACCAGTGCTTTTACCGACGTTATCATCAAGGGCGCGATCGAGAAATCTGATGGCGAGTACATCGAGCTGCGAGTCTCGGTTTCGGACGCCGCCGGACGGCACTGGTTTACGCGTACGTACGAAACGCAGACGGGCTTGACGTCGTATTCGAAAAGACGCGACCGGCGACGTGATCCGTATCAGAAAGTATTCAACGACTTTTCCAATGATCTGCAGCAGCATGCGGCGTCGATACCTGCCCGGCAGTTGCAACAGACGCGGCAAATTTCCGAACTACAGTTTTTTTCCGATATGTCGCCGGCGGCATATAATGGCTATCTGGCGATCGACAAGAAAGGAATTACTCATGTTGTTCGCTTACCCGCCGAGAACGATCCGTCGGTCGGTCGCATGCGGCAGATTCGCGAGCGAGATCGTCTGGTTGTCGACACACTTAACGAGCACTACGCCAATTTCTACTATGGCATCGCAATTCCGTATCGCAACTGGCGCAAGACTGCGCGTGCAGAGAGCATAAAATTTCGACAGGAAAAACGATCGGCGCAAATACAGGCGCTAGTAGGAGTCGTAGTGCTCGCCGGGTCAACTCAAATTGATACCACGAGCTCGGGCAGTCGAAACACCAGAAATATCAATCGCGCGCTACAATATCAGGGCTATTCACGCGGATTTAATACAATATTCAGTGCCCTCAGACGAAATCGAGAGGCCGGATTGCATCTGGAAGCTATTAAGGAGCTTTCCGAGTCATTCGGTAATGCGGCCGCGCCGATGGTCGTCAACGTCGAAGGTCAGGAACGTCGTCTGACCGGTACCGCCGAAGCGCAATATGAGAGTTGGCGACAGTTGCTTAAAGAAATCTACGAAGCTGACACGGGCTTTTCCCAGACCGTAGAAGTGGGTGCTCCGGCACGGGCGCCGGAACCAACGGGATAAGCAGTCCGCGCAAATGCTCGAACTCAAACAAGGCACGCAACTGGCCGACCGATACACACTCGTTCGCAGGCTGGGGGGCGACAGTCAGACACATACCTGGCTCGCGAAAGATCGTCTGACCAGCGCGTCGGTTGCGCTGAAGATCGCAGACGGGAACCCACGAAGCACAGCGAGTCTGCGCTCTGAATGGCAGGCCAATATTCGTTTGATGCACGCACATATTGTTCGCGTATTCGAATTCCATGCGGTGCCGGACGCGGCATTCTTTAGTCAGCAATTTATCGATGGTCCGAATTTAAGCGTTCTCACCGGCCTGCCGGCACCTGAAGTACTTGGGCCCATTGGGCTGGTGGCCGATGCATTGAGTTATGTGCACGCCAAAGGGGTTGTGCATGGCGACATCAAAGCGTCCAACGTGCTGCTGGATGTGAACGGTGCGCCGTACCTGAGCGATTTCGGCGTGTCGCGTGGTATCGGACAGATTGCGGCCGGGGGGTCGCTGATCGCACAAAGTCCGCAGTCGCTGGACGGCCACCCGGCAGCCGCAGCCGACGATATATTCGCGCTGGGCAGCCTGATCTTCGAGCTGCTGTCGGGCCGCCCGCCGTGGGCATCGTCTGATATTGCCGCACATATCAAACAGCAAGCAGCGCCGCCGTTACAGGCAGCGGACGGTTCAAAGCTGCCGGAGCCTGTCGTAGAGCTGGTTCTGCAGATGCTCGACAAAGAGGCGGGCAATCGACCCGCCGCCGCAGAGGTGGTCGCGCGACTCAAGGCCGCAGACTTCGTGCCGCGTGCCGCGTCGATTCGTGGGGTCGTGCAACCGCAGCTTGATGACGAAGTTATTGAAACAGTCGAATCGATTCGACCGGTGTTGCGCGCGGAAACCGAGGTCGCAGAAATCGCTCAGCAGGACGCATCGGGAGTTAGTCCTGCAACGGTGGTTGCGGCCTTCGGTGCACTGCTTGCCGTTCTTGTTGTGGTTATTTTCGTTCTGCCGGGCAACGTCGATGAAAAACCGGAATTGGCACGGTCGGAACTTACGCAAGGCGAGGACAGCCTATTGCCGCCGGTGGTAGTAACCGACGACGTTGGCGATCGTGCCAAGGTCTTCGTCGACCCTGAACTGCGCAGACGAATCAAAGGAGATGCAACGGTACCGACTCGCAAGCTCGCTGGCGACGACGACATTACGTTTTCGGAAAATCGTGCCGATTACAGTGGCCTTGACGATGAGGGCCGCGCGCGATTCAATGTTGAGTTGACGCTGGGCGAACTGCTTTCTGCGTTCCAGGTTCTCGAAGCGCGGGGTGTTGAGCGCTGGGCGGCCAGAGAGCACCGCGCAGCCCGTGACTTATACGCTGACGGCGATAGCGCTTATCTAAAGAAGGACTTCGAGTATGCGGAAGAGCTGTATCTTGGCTCATTAACGATCCTCGAACCGCTCTACGAACAAATCGAACCAACCTTTGCAACGGCATTCGCCGATGCCACCGCAGCTTTTGCTGCCGGCGACCGTTTGGAGGCTTTGCGACTATTTGAACTGGCGGTGGCGGTGACACCGAGCCACCCGGGCGCACAAGCCGGCTACCAGCGTGCAAGAAACCTCGAAGCGGTATTGAGGCTTGTCGATCAGGGGCTCGAGTACGAGGAGGATCTCGAACTTGAGGCAGCGCAGCGGAGTTTTGAACAGGCCGCCGAACTGGACAATCTCTGGCAGCCGGCACATGAGGGCATCCTGCGCGTGCAGATCATTCGTACCGAGATTGAGTTTGATACGCGTATGTCGGAAGGATTTGAGGCGATTGCCGCGTCTGATTACCTTGCCGCCCGCGCCGCATTTCGTGTCGCAAAGCGGCTCATCCCTGAGTCGACAGAACCAGCGGACGGCCTGCTGCAAGTTGATCAGGGCTTGCGCTTGCAAGAGATATCGACGCTGGAACAGGAAGCGAAGTTCCTGGTGCAGGACGAGCATTGGGACGCTGTCGTCAGAACCTACGAAGAAATTCTAAAAGTCGATAGCACACTAACTTTTGCACGTGATGGCCTGTCTTATGGTCGTGAGATGAGCGCATTGCATGACCGTCTGGATGATTTCATCGTCGAGCCCGATAAACTCAGCGCACCGGCTGTCATGCGAAATGCGACGACGCTGGTTGTCGACATTACAACGCGCCCCGATGTCGGGCCCAGACTCGCAGCACAACGGGATGAATTGTCACGCTTATTGAAGCGCGCAGCGACGCCGCTGACCGTGCGCCTGATGTCAGACAATGTCACCGAGGTCGCGATCTACAGGATCGGTAGACTGGGGAGCTTCATGAGAAAAGAATTGCGGCTACGCCCCGGAACCTACATCGCCGTCGGATCTCGGCCGGGTTTTCGAGACGTGCGGCTGGAATTCCGCGTTGCGCCGGAAGTCGATTTCGGGCCGGTCATTGTTCAATGCGAGGAACCGATTTGAGTTTCAATGAGCTGATCATCAGGGATATAGAGGGTGAGCGCAGTTTTGGCCGGGATCAGCTGCCATTGCGCGTCGGTACCGGCAGTGATTGTCAGTTACGGTTGCCTGGGCCCGGGGGTGAACCGGTCGCATTGCTGGATATGCTTGACGGATTGCCGATAGTGCAGCCGGTCGGGCGCGACACATCGTTACGCATCAATGACGCTCCACTCGAGGCCAGTCGTCACCTGGTGGATGGCGATGTTCTGCAGTTTTTTGGTAGCGAGATTCGCATCAATGTCAGCGATAAAGCTGTTGTTATTGACGTACGCCTTGAGGACAGCGCCTATGTTACTCAGCCGCCCGAGGCCAGTGACGTCGATGGGCGGCCGGATGTTGAGTCGATAGCGCCGAAGGCTTTTCGCCGTGCCGCGGCGACCCGTGCTGCGGCCCAGGGACCCAAGCGCAATCCATTAAAAATGATTGTGGGCGGCGGATTGTTTGTTCTGCTGTTGATGTCATTCCTGCTGTTTACGTCGAAATCGGTCGAGTTTGAAATCAGTCCGGGACAACCTGACGCGTTTAGTATCAAAGGTGGCTGGTTCCGGCTGCCCATTGGCGAGCGTGTCTTGCTGCGCAAAGGCAACTACACAGTCAATGTCGAGAAAAAGGGTTATTACGCTATCGGTCAGACGTTCGTCGTCGGTGACGAACAGTCAATGACCGTACGGCTAAGAATGCGCAAGAAGCCGGGTCGATTGATGGTCGTAACGGAACCGGTAGTCGATGCCGTGGTGACCGTCGATGGTTCCCTGGTCGGTAAGGCGCCCTATGGCCCGATCGAGGTACAGCCCGGGGAGCATGCTGTGCGCGTCGAAGCGGATCGATTTCTGCCATTTAACGATTTCATTGATGTCACCGGTCTCGACCGTCTCGAGAGCCTGCATGTGCAGCTGATACCCCGTTGGGCGGAGATCGAGGTGCGGTCGGAACCGGCTGGAGCGACGGTTTTCTCGGGCGATGATGAAGTTGGAGTTACACCGGCGACGATTCAGTTGCTTGAAGGTATGCATGACCTGACGGTCATCAAAGACGGCTTCAGTGCCTGGGACGGCAACGTCGTCGCAGTACCGAACATCGGTCAGACGCTGCCATTAATTCGACTGCAACCGGCGGATGCTCGATTGCTGGTCAATACCATACCTCGCGGCGCAAACATTACGGTCAATGGTCGCTACCGTGGCCAGTCACCGATTACGCTTTCGCTGACGCCGGACATTGACTACCAGATCGGAATGTCAAAAGCAGGCTATGGCGTCACCAGCCGAAACTTAAGGTTGCAGTCTGCGGCGAGTGAATCGATAACAGTGGACTTGTCGGCACGCGTCGGCACCGTTACTTTGATGGTTGAACCCGCAGACGCGACTGTATATGTCGATGGCCGGGCACGCGGTACTGGCAAGACCATTGTACGGCTAAGCTCCGCACCGCATCGCATCGAAGTGAAACGCCGGGGTTTTCGTGACTGGTCCAGGACTATAACGCCGCGGCCCGGATATCCACAAACGCTTACGGCCAAGCTACGCTCACTTGAAGAAATTGCCCGCGATTCGGTTGCCAGAACCGCGCAGACCGCGACCGGACAGGCACTGCGTCGTGTTGATGGCGGTACATTCTCGATGGGCGCGTCGCGTTCTGAAAACGGACGACGTGCCAACGAAGTGATTCGACCAGTAACGATTGCGTCGCCATACCTGATCAGCGTGCACGAAGTAACCAACAAACAGTTTGCCCAATTTCGCAAGAACCATGACCCCGGCGCGGATGTACACGCGTCTCTCGCGGCTGACGGTAATCCCGTCGCCAATGTGACCTGGTCCGATGCGGTCCAGTACTGCAATTGGCTCAGCAAGAAGGAGGGCCGCACGCCAGCTTACAGACAGGAGTTTGGTAAGTGGGTTGCGGTTTACCCGTTCTCGGACGGCTATCGTCTGCCGACGGAGGCTGAGTGGGCATGGGCGATCCGTTACGAAGAACGGCCTGCACCGCGCAAGTTTCCGTGGGGAAAAAGTTGGCCGCCACCCAAGGATGGTGGCAATTTTGCCGATATCTCGGCTCGCCATTTGGTACCTTCGATCATTCCAAAATTTGATGATGGTTACGCGTCGACAGCGCCTGTCGGCACATTCAAGGCAAATTCCCTCGGCATTTATGATGGTGGTGGTAATGTCGCGGAGTGGGTAAACGACTGGTACACGGTGCCGACGCCTGGAATAACCGTTCCGGTTGTCGATCCGACAGGTCCGCCGCGTGGCAACAGCCACGTTATCCGTGGTTCGAGCTGGCGGCACGCCGGATTTACCGAAATGCGTCTAAGCTATAGGGACTACAGTACTGAGGCACGGGTTGATGTTGGCTTCCGAATCGCCCGCAACGTTGACTAGAATTGAGTAAGACTTCAATGGACTTTTACACGAACTGACAGGAGATCCGATCATGTATCGATATATTTTAATGGTCTTGTTTGCGACTGCGGTCTGGGCGCAGGATCAGTCAGCCGATGAAGAGGCAGCGACCGAGTCCGCAGCCAAGACGGTAGAGGAGATGACCGAAGCAGAATTGGACGACCTTGATTTGGACGATTATCAAGACTACACCGAGGAAGACGAGGATGTGTTCATACCGTCGGATGTCGTGTCGTATCAACAATCCGTACCATTTCCGGTTGATATTTAAGTGGTTCCGCCAAAGAGCTCGCACCTATGAAAAAAAAGAACATTCCCGTTGAATTCGTTTTTCAGCTCTTCGCGCTCATTATCGCGATCATCATCGTGCACGCATTTTATGTGTCGGTCGTGAGGCCGACGGCGGCGCAAGTTATCGAAGTGCAAAACATGCAAGCCGCGGCCGACCCGACCTTCGTGCGTGATCGTAGCGTCTGGGTGTTGGTCAAAGACCTGGAGCAGGAGTCGTGTTTTATTTTAATGTTCTGGGCACTCGCGATCATGGGCTACAAAGCCGTGAAAATCGGCAGCGAGCGGCGTCTGCTGGAGGTTGACCTCGTCCCGGTCGCGGATGGCATGCGGATACTTCCTGAAGACACACGCGAGTTCGCGCGCCAGGTGCAGGCATTACCTGAAGATCGCCAGCAAATGCTGTTGCCAAGAGTATTGTTGAATGCGCTGCGGCGATTCAGTTCAACACGCAATATTCAGGATGTTTCCACCAGTACGCATACGATTTGTGAGTCGGAAGCGGATCGACTCGAGTCCGAGTTATCGATGATTCGATATATCTCCTGGGCTATTCCATCCATCGGATTTATCGGTACGGTTCGCGGCATCGGTGAAGCGCTTGCGCAGGCAGACAAAGCCGTAAAAGGCGACATTACCGGCGTTACGCAGAGCCTCGGTGTTGCGTTCAACTCAACCTATATCGCGTTGCTGATCAGCATCTTCCTGATGTTCCTCGTGCACCAGTTGCAACTGGTGCAAGAGCGGTTGGTGTTTGATAGCGAAAACTATTGTGATGAAAAAGTCATTCGCCACCTGAAATCGGATTAGAAACGAGGCGCTTATGGGATTGCTGGCGGCACATTTGAACGATGCGGAAATTCTGGTCGTAAATGACGAGAAAATCCTGTATCGCGAGCCGGGTTTTGCGTTGCTGGAA
>JADFHE010000018.1:47531-59736 GCA_022567295.1 Pseudomonadota bacterium
GATGACCACCTGATCATCGGCAGCGACGCCTATGCCAGTGCCAGTTTGAAGCCGCGTCGAATTCAGAATCATTACTGGTCGGAACTGCACGCAGAACCACTGCCTGATCGGCGCTTCCAGCATTTGAGTTCGGCCGACCTCGTGAGTCGCCAGCTTGAACAGATCTGGAAACAGGTATCGGCACACGGCGACCGGCTCGCTGTCGCCGTACCGCCTTACATGTCGAATGAAAATCTCGGCTTGCTGCTGGGTATTGCGGCGGAATTGAAGATCCCGATTGTGGCGATGATCGACGCCGCAGTCTGCGCGACGCGCCGCCATTACGAACACGCCGTACCCGTGCACATTGATCTGAGCTTGCATTGCAGCATGCTGACCAGGCTGATGCAGGAAGATCAGGTGCAGGTTGAACGCACGGCGCTCATAGAGGACGGCGGATTGCTACGTCTTCACGAGGGCTGGCTGAAAATCATAGCGGAAGCCTTCGTACAACAATCGCGGTTCGATCCTTTGCACACAGCAGAAACCGAGCAAATGTTGCAGGACAGAATCCCGGGCTGGCTATCGCGGGCATCGAGTTCGGCTACGGTTCCTATGGTCGTTGAATACCTCGGTATCAGCCATCACGCCGAAATCGAGTCGCTGGAACTGGTGGCCGCGGCGGCGCCGGTATATCAAGGCATCGTCAGTAGCCTGCGAGCATTATATCGCGCAGAGGAAACCCCGGCTATTCAGCTGTCGGACAGGGCCGCGCGCATGCCGGGATTGGCCGAAACGCTGAAAACCCGGGTCGGCGGTGAGGTCTTTCTTCTCGAGTCAGGTGCAACTGCCCGGGGTTTGATCAAGCGTTGCCGGCCGGAGCAAAAGACCGGCGGTATCACGTTATCGCGGCACATGCCCTGGGATCAGGCGCCGGTAACTGTCGAAAGCGGGCATACGGGTGGCATCGGCGGACAACCGACCCATCTGCTTTTCGGCCACAACGCTTTCAGCCTGAAAGGAGAACCGCTGGTATTGGGTTCACAGGCGGCAGAGAACGAACGCTGGCTGGACCTGCAGCAGGATATGCCGGGCGTGTCGCGCCGGCATTGCGTGGTCAGCCCGGAGAACGGCCAGTATGTCGTTACCGACTTCAGCCGTTACGGGACGTTCTTAAACGGTCATCGTATCGACGGTTCCGCCGTGCTGCAGACCGGTGATCTCATTCGAATCGGCACGCCAGGATTTGAGCTGCGCCTGATTTTCGCGGAGGATCATGATGGCTAGGAGGAAGCGGCGTTCAACCGAGCTTTTCAGCATGTCGTTTCTTGACTGCATGTGCTGTGGCTTTGGCGCCGTGATTCTATTTTATATGATTATTAACTCGCACAGCGACATTATTACGACTGATCAAACGAAGGCGTTGCAGGCTGAAACGAACCGGCTGGAGATCGAAGTACTGGAAGGCCGCAAGAACCTTGCCCTGGCACGCACGTCGATACAAAAACTCGAAACGGAAGAAGATGAAGCCAAAGATCTGATATCCATTATTAAAGCACTGATCGCGGAGCTGCAGGCCGAACTGGCGAAGTACGACAAAGACTCGCTCGCAAAGATAGAGCGAATTGAGAAATTGCGGTCAGACATCAAGTCGCTGCAGGAAGAAGTCAAACGCCTGCTGGCGTTGAAGAAAGAACAGGACGCAGCGGGTCGACGCGTTCGCTCCTTCAAAGGTGAAGGCGATCGTCAGTATCTGACTGGCCTGAAACTGGGTGGCGACCGCACGCTGATCTTGGTCGACCGGTCAGCGAGTATGTTGCATGAAACGATTGTTAACATTCTACGCCGCAAGAACCTGCCCGAATCGCAACAGCTATTGTCCCGAAAATGGCGCCAGGTCGTGGCGAGCGTTGACTGGCTGACTTCGCAATTCAAAGCGGGAAGCGAATATCAGATTTATATGTTCAACAATACGGCCGAGCCGGTCATAAAAGGTACGGACGGTCTCTGGCTACAGGCCGATGACGGCAATCAGCTTGATGACGCGATTCGCAGGCTGCGCCGCACAGTGCCGAAGAATGGCACCAACATGCATGCCGCGTTCCGGATCATCCGGGATCTCAAGCCGCGACCAGACAACGTCATCATATTGGTCGATTCCATGCCGACAATGGACTCGGCGACGTCGTCGAAGTCAGTCATCGGAGGCAGCGAGCGGCTGAATCTTTTCTCGAGCGCTGTCAATCTGATTCCCAGTGGCATTCCCGTCAACATCATGCTGTATCCGATGGAAGGGGACTCGCAAGCCCCAGTATCGTTCTGGGCGCTTGCATTGAAAACTCGCGGCTCTTTCATCAGCGTCAGTAAAGACTGGCCGTAGGGGTAGCTGAAGAGTGGCAAGAAGACGCAGAGACATACAGGCATTTAGCCTGTCGTTCCTCGACTGCATCTGCTGTGGTTTTGGAGCAATCATTCTGTTGCTTGTTATTAGCAAGATCTACGAACCTGTCGTTGTTGAAGAAGCCGAGCAGAATTTAAAGCAGTTGATCGCGTTATTGCAGGAAGAGCTGTTTCAGATTCGTGGTACGACAACGATTCTGGATCGAACCCTAAAAGAGGTGAAGGTCGAAGCGCGTGCGACGAAATTGCATCTTGGCGAACTTGAGGGCGACCTGACCAAGATTCAAGGTCAGTACAAAGCCAGCAAGGAAAACGAAGACGAAACGATCGATATCGGTGAGCTAAGCGCTGCGAGACAACGGCTGTCCGAAGAACAGAAGCGACTGCGACCCTACTACCGCAGGCCGGATGAGGATGCTGTTGCCGGCATTCCCGTCGATAGCGAATACATTATTTTCGTGATTGATACGTCGGGCAGCATGCTGGATTCCAGCTGGACCCTGGCACAGAAAATGCTGCGCGAGACGCTGGAGGCGTACCCGACGGTCAAAGGCATACAGGTGATGAACGATGACGGCGTGTATATGTTCAGAGACTATCAAGCGCGTTGGATGCCGGACTCACCTGGTCGACGTCAGGCAATTATCTCTCGCATGCGTAGCTGGAATGCAACCAGCGACAGTAATCCGGTCAATGGCATTGAGGCTGCCATCCGTGATTTTCGATCGGACGACAAAAAGATAAGTATCTATGTCTTCGGTGACGACTATCAGGGCGTTCGCAGCATCGACAAGGCGATGGCGGCGATTGACAGGCTCAACCGTCCGGGTCCCGATGGTAAGAGGCTAATACGAATTCACGGCGTCGGATTTCCCGGTCGTTTCGGTTCTGCCAGCGTACCGCGCACGGCGGCCAGCTTCGCGACCTTCATGCGTGCTGTTTGCGCAGCGCATGGCGGTACTTTTGTCGCGCTCAGCGGCGGCTGATCAGGCGTTGCCACCATCGGGGGCAGCTATCCGCTGCCACTATTCGTCACAATTGATCGCCAGCTTTCCATGTTTGGGGCCTGTCCGGACCGCTATTCCGATGTGTAATTAATTCCGAAGCCGGCCATTACCCGGCCACGATTATCGGAGGATTAGGAATATGCGTAACACCATCATTACTGCAACTGTCGCGATCCTGGCGCTGTTTGCCCAAACGGCATCGGCTGCTGCATCCAGGGAAGAGAATATTGGCGTTGGTACAGGCGCTGTTGTCGGCGCGCTGGCCGGCGGTCCCGTGGGTTTTATCATTGGCGCGGCAATTGGCGCGAAACTGGGTGATTCATTTCACGAAAAATCGGCCCGCATCGACAACCTGCAGAGTTCATTACAAGTCTCACGTGAGTCGCTGGACGACCTGAATTCTGCAGTGAAGCAACTGCAGAACATCGCTCGCCCCGAACTTGTGAGCCTCATGCAGGCCGGAATCGATATGGATCTGCTGTTCCGCACCGATGAGTATGCGCTAACCGACACGACCGGTGACCGCCTTGCGCAGATGGCCGGCATGCTGGCGAACATGCCGGGCGTCCGGATTCAACTGAATGGCTTCGCAGACGAACGCGGCGATGCTGAGTACAACTATGCTCTGTCGGAGAGGCGCGTGGAATTTGTGCGCAATATGTTCATAACAGCAGGCGTTCATCCCACACGCATCAGTGCCTCGGCACATGGTGAGTCTGTGGCACAGGACCCCGATGTAGACAGTTACGCTCTGGAGCGCCGAGTCAGCGTCAGACTTTTTATCGACAACGCTCAATCTCTGGCGTCAAACGCGCAATAGGGCCACAAACCCCTGCGACTCATCTCGAGTCTCCGCCTGGCCGGCCTGTAATGGGTCGGCCTTTTTTGTGGCGCTTTTTTCAGGCGGTTGCTAATGTAACGGCTTGCATGAAACCGGGAGCGAATCATGTCTGATGATCTGGCGAATCGCCGCTGTAAACCGTGTGAGGGTGGTGATGAAGCATTGCGTGCTGATCAAAGTGCTGCACTACTTAAGGCGTTACACGGTGACTGGTCACTTAGCGACGACGGCCTTGAGATATCCAGGACCTTCGAATTTCCCGCGTACAGCCGTTCGCTGGGATTCGCGAACGCCGTTGCATGGATAGCGATAGTCGAAGGCCATCATCCGGTGTTGACCGTACGCTATGGTTCCTGCTCGGTTCGCTATACGACTCACGCCATCGACGGCCTGTCCGATAACGACTTCATTTGTGCGGCTAAGATTGACAGGCTTGCAGTTGATACCGAGTAGTGGTTGATGTTGCCGACATAGAAGCGGCAGCAGGACGGCTGAACGGCGTCAGCGTTCGCACACCGTTGTTACAGAGTTTCGAGCTTGATCAAGTGACCCGTGGCAAGGTCCTGATTAAACCGGAATGCCTGCAAGTCACTGGCTCCTTCAAGATCCGCGGCGCTTACAATCGCCTGAGTCAATTGACTGCGCAGCAGGCGAGAAATGGTGTCGTCGCGTGGTCTTCCGGGAATCACGCGCAGGGCGTTGCGGCGGCCGGTGCCATGCTGGACATCAACACGATCATCGTAATGCCTGCTGACGCCCCTAAGGCCAAGCTGGCAAATACCAGACGGCTGGGCGGCGAGGTGATCACCTACGATCGCTACACGGGTGATCGGGAGGCGATCGCCAGAAAGATCGCAGCCGAACGTGGTGCTGCAATAGTCCCGTCCTATGACCATGAACATATTATTGCGGGTCAGGGCACCATCGGCCTGGAACTGGCCGAAGACGCGATGCGTTTAGGATTGCCACCCGACCAGGTGCTGATTCCCTGCGGCGGCGGCGGGCTGTCGTCGGGATGCAGCGTAGCGCTGAAATCACGTTTGCCCGAGGTGAGTGTCTATGCGGTCGAGCCGGTGGAGTTCGATGACACGGCGCGCTCGTTTGCGTCCGGGGAACGCGTGCGTATTGATGACTCTGCGAGGTCAATCTGCGATGCGCTGCAAACGCCAATGCCGGGTGAGTTGACGTTTGCGATCAATTGCGACTTGTTAAGCGATGTATTGACGGTTAGCGACGACGAGGTTCGATCGGCCATGCGATTCGCCTTCAGAAATTTGAAGCTGGTCGTCGAACCGGGCGGAGCGGTAGCGCTTGCGGCCGTTTTGTCGGGCAAGCTGGACACGGCAGGCAAGACAACAGCCATCGTGCTGAGCGGTGGTAACGTCGACGTCGATTTATTTGCGGAGATTCAGGCGGAACCGAAATGAGCGCGACGCACTATTGAGTGTCCGGCAGATAGCTGCTTGTGACTGGCTGTTGATGACGTTGACTTGCGGCGACGTTGCGGCCAGTCGTCCAGCCAGCTGACGATTTTCTCGATTTGTTCAACGTCAGGCTGCACCCGTGATGGCTGCATTTCACAGACACCAATTCCTTGCTCAGCGGAGAGAACGAAATTCTGCGTGTCGCGTATTACCGCAATGATGGGAATGCCCAGCGAATCGAGAAACCGCATCAATTTGGCAAGACTATTCGTGTTCTTTCGCGTGCGATTGGCCACCACAGCGAGTTTACGGTCGCGCCGGTCCACCTTGGCCACCAGCAACAGGTCTGCGATGCAGCGTGATGCGGAGTGAATGTCCATCGCAGAAGGCAGGACCGGTACCAGGATGCTTGTTGAATCCCGTGTGAGTTCGCGCAGGATATCGTGATCGATACTGGCGGGGGAATCGATCAGCACCGTTTCGGTTTCGTTTGGCACCCTGAGCTGCCAGCTACGAGTTGCCTGCATGGTTCTCTTGTACGCGGCGATGCCGTGAATTGCCGGAAGTTCGTCAGGACGCCGTTCCAGCCAGGCCATTGTTGAGGCTTGCGGGTCGTAGTCCATTACAGCAGGAGTGGTACCGCGCTGGGCGTAGCACGCGGCAAGGTTGGTCACTAACGTCGATTTGCCGCACCCTCCCTTTGGATTGAGGATGACGATCTTATTCAAGGTGTCTTGTTGCGGCGTTATCAGCATGTTCCGAATTTGACCCAAAATCGACTGTTTTTCGTTGCGCCAGTTCACATAATACTTGATATTTGGTCGGCGCAAAAACTGGTTTAACTCACGTGCAGATCTCTGCGGCGCTGAGTCGCCCCCGATAATAACGCATGCCTGGAATATGGGGCACCTGCAACTCATGGGTAACTCATAGTCACGCGTTTCCGGAAGATTTCGTTGCCTTTTAGCAACATATCCTTAAATAGTCTGAACTTTATGAAAGCGGTCGCGTAGCGGCAGAACACCACGGGTTTAGCCGTGGATGAATGAGGCCGGCGTCGGTACGATGAATGGATGGAGGTTCGAAAGGGTGCACATGAGGTCTGGCAGCTTCAGTATCATGTCGTTTGGGTGACAAAGTACCGGCGGCGGATTCTGAAACCTTTCGTGGTCGAGTACCTCAAAAAGGTCCTGCCGAAGTTGCTTCGAAGTATGCCCGGCGTATCGATTGAGACGATTGGTTTTGATAATGACCATGTGCATATGGTGATAGTGATACCGCCGAAATACTCTGTATCGTCGGTGATGGGACGATTGAAAGGCCAATCGTCTCACCACATGAGAAAGACGTTCGCATGGTGGGCAAGGTTTATTGGAATGAGAACGTGGTCTGGTCGCCGGGCTACTTTGTTAGCAGCGTCGGCGTGAACGAAGAAGTCATCCGCCGCTATGTGGAGTACCAAGGGCGAAAGGATTCAGATCAGCTCCACATGGAGCTGTAACGGTAAGGACCCCGGCTTTAGCCGGGGGAATCTATAAAGGCGGCCGCATGACTTCCGTCCAGTCGTCGAAACCCCGCCTAAAAAATGCCGAGACATAAAAATTACCGCGGTAAACGTCCTTTTCGCCCGGGAATCGGGAGGCCAGCTCCTGCAATCGCCGATGAAAACCGATTGAGCCGCCAACTTGGTAATAAAACCGCCGGAAATTACTCACTCATGCAATATGCAGGCAGCCTGTCGGACTTGGGGCAGGATATTGACTAAGCGCTTGCTTAGACCATCGACAGTACCGATATTTGCCGAGCGGTTCTGCCAGAAATGATGCAACAGACGGGGTTTCAGTCTCGATCGGTCAAATAAGCGATTCTAAAGCGCTTGGTAGATGCCGTAACGCCTCTTCGAGCCAGCATCATGTTATGCAATCGTTTACAGTTGTACGCCAATGCCAATAACTGCCACTCAGCAGCGACCTTGCCTTTTCCTCTCAGCAGAAAATGCCGGAACCTCGTCGGCTGCGAGCAGCTTCAACTCTTTCGCCATCAGAAACACCCGGAGAAGACCCTCGCCTATTGCTGACAGATTCTCCCGCCGAAACTTACAAATTGCGTCGTGGTGGGGACGACAGTTGGCCGTGATAAAGCGCACACCA
This sequence comes from Pseudomonadota bacterium, assembly GCA_022567295.1. GTDB lineage: Bacteria > Pseudomonadota > Gammaproteobacteria > Steroidobacterales > Woeseiaceae > UBA1847. Next base: position 55,333 of record JADFHE010000018.1, read on the forward strand.
ATATCACGATAGCTCGCCCGTTCTATCCGCTTTGAGCCGAAAATCCCGTTCGCATATCAGTAGATCAACGAGGCCAACATCATATTCGGATGATATTGAGCCGAACCCGTGCCTCGCTCTTTGACCTTGATTCGGTACAGCGGAACCCTTTGCATTGCCTCCAGCACAAAATGCGCCAAATCATCTTCTGGTAGCCAGCCCCGTAAATTCGTTGGTAACAAGAATGTTTGATCTCGATCTGCCTGCACGAATTTTCTCATAGCTCTGCAATGCTTTATTTAAGTCAGAGAAATGGAACTGTTATAGCCGCCAACCGAACAAACTCCGACAGACTGCTAGCGCGGAATGTCCTCGTTGAGCAGCAGAGCGCGGACGTATTTGACCGGTGGCGAACCGTAACTCAGCGCCTGGTCGTGATAGCGCCGCAGCGTAAATTCGTCGCCCCACGCTGCCTGCACGGCAGCGCGCATTTCGATGTGCTCCTGATAACCGACGAAGTAAGTCGACAACTGCGCTGAGCTAAGTTGCGCTCGCACCCACTTGCCCGCAGCTTCGCGCTCCTCCTGGAAGCCACCTTCTATCATCAGATTCATCGCGGAGTCTCGCGTCATGCCATCGACATGAATCGCAGCGTCGATGATCGCATTGGTGATGCTGCGCAGATACCACTTCAGGTTAATGAGCTTCATGAGTGGATCGTGATCGAGGTAGCCCTGGGAGATCATCATCTGCTCGGCGTAAACGCCACAACCCTCGACGAACGGCCCTGACCAGAGTACTGAACGCAGTGCTGACGGGTAGCGGTTGCTCAGCGCGATCTGTAAATAGTGTCCGGGCACGCCCTCGTGAAGGGTCAGGTCCTGAATCGAATACCAGTTGTACTCCCGCAGGAATGACTGAACTTGCTCCTCTGTCCAGTCGGTTGGCAGTGGTGCTACGGCATAAAAAGAAGCCTGATCCCGGTCCAGCGGCCCTGGTGGGTCCAGGTAGGCAACGGTCACGCCGCGCTGAAACTCGGGCATGATGATGATCTCCATAGGCTCATCGGGCATCGTGACATTGCAGTGGGCCGTGATCGGGTTGTTGTTTTGTACCGCAATTGGTGTCGTGTTTGGCATGCTGCCAGCCATGAAGGCATCCAGAATGAATCCCGTTGATGCGCGTCGATTTGAGTGAAGAATCGGTATTTGGCGCCGATTTTTTCCGGCTAGTTCAGGGCATACGGCTACCCTGCCCGGTCGTTGCTAAAACGCAACACTCTGCGATTCCTTGTATCTTGATGAGTTCAAACAGAAAAATTTATTTTCCTTGATCTCGATCTAAGAAAATCCGGCGTTAAAACAACGATTGCTTGAAATTTGCTGAACAGAGAGTAGATTAGACACCACGCGATCTCTGCTGACTGGATAGCCGTATTTCTAGGCTCCTCATGAATTGCACCTTGATTGAGTGGCAGTCGGATTAGTGATCACTCGCAAGAGCAAGTCCTTTGGCAAGCCCAAAAAAATCGAAAATTATTAGGGCTGGGGATATTTAGGGAATAGCATTTGGGAGATTCAAAAAAATGAGTATTTTAAACTTTAGGAAATTCCTAGTTAGTACTGGTGTGCTTATAGGGACGGCCGCTTTGGCATTTGCGTCCCAGGCATTTGCTCAGGATGATGCGTCCGATGCCACAGTTGAAGAGGAAGTAATTGAAGAAATCATCACAACCGGTTCTCGCATCAAACGTGCAGGCATCGACACGTTCTACCCGGCTGTATTAGTCAGCGCGACCGAACTTGAAGATGGCGCATTTACCAACCTTGCCGACGCACTCAATCAGATTCCGTCTTTCGGCGTTCCTGATGCCGAACCGTTCGGTAATCAGGTTGGCCAAAATGTCGGTCAGAATTTCGTCGACTTTCTCGGCCTGGGCTCGCAACGGACGCTGACGCTGGTCAATGGCCGGCGCTTCCTAGCGTCGAATTCGCCGAGCATATTTGGCGTACAGGGCGGTTTGCAGGTCGACTACAATGTCATTCCGTTGGCACTGGTCGACAGAATCGAGACCATCGGCGTGGGCGGCGCCCCGATTTATGGCTCCGATGCCATCGCGGGCACGGTCAACATCATCCTCAAGGATCGTTTCGAAGGCCTCGAGATCAATGCCCGAACCGGTCAGAACGGTGACAGTGATGCCGCTTTCGTCGAGTTTTCGGTCGTTGCCGGCGCTAACTTTTCGGATGGCCGCGGTAATGTAACGATGTCGGCGGAGGCCTTTAGTCAGGACGGAATGCGCCGGCATGATTCGCCTCGCTATACCGCCAACAATCCGGCATTTCAAGACGAAGAAGCCGACGGAATCTCGCGCATCTATTACGATCTGCGCGTGCAGCTCTTTTCAGAGGGCGGGTCGATCACACCAACGGGAACTATCTTCATTCCGTCGTTCGGGCTGGGTGCCTTGCCTGACGGGGTGATTTATCAGTTCGACCAAAATTCGAACCTGGTGCCATTCAGGCCCGGCGTGGCTTGCGGGGGGACTACGGCATTCTTTGCCTGTCGCGGCCAGGATCCGAACGACCCGGACCATGACGGCCCCGACTTCTTCGATAACATCATCCAATTACAGTCGCCGCTTGATCGATACGTGTTTACCTCTCAGGTGAATTACGATATTTCCCCGGACGTCACGTTCTTTACCGACGTGCTGTTCGCGAGCACAAAGGCCGATGAACTGTTCGACCAGGGTGGTTTTCAGACCTTCGCATTCGGTGGTACCAGCGGCGCACTCACGTTTCCGGCTGATCATCCGTTCCTGCACCCGGATGCGCAGGCTCTCCTGGCAGCTAACGGGCTGGCCAGTTTTCAGCTGCATCGCTTCAACAACGACATCCGAGATGGGGGAAGCAGCCGTCAACAGTTCCTGTGGTTCGTAAACTCTGGCCTGGAAGGATCGTTCGACGTCGGTAACCGCGGTTTCTCCTGGGATATTTATGGCTCATACGGCGAAAGTGATGCCCAGACCCGCAGCGATGGCATCATCGACGGCCGCTTCCTGAGCGCCATCGACGTTCGCGTGTTAACCGCCGCCGATCTCGCCGCGGTGCCCGAGGACGATATACTGGCGTTCTCCGGCACGGCAACGGCCGGCGTCGGTGATATTATTTGTGACGCCGCTTACGAGGCGGCGGCCGGCAATATCACCGGGGTCTCAGGAAGCGGTGTAACCGCTGGAAACTTGCCGTTCGTGGACGGTTGCGTACCGCTTAACCTCTTCGGTCTGGGTGTCAGGTCGGACGCTGCCAAAGCCTGGGTTACCGGCAACCAGATGACCCAATCCGAAATCACGCAGTCGGTGGTGAATGCCAATTTCAGCGGCGACCTGTTCGAGTTACCCGGCGGTTGGGTTGGTTTCAACGTCGGTTTCGAGGCGCGTGACGAAACGGCCGTGTTCATACCGGGTACGGGGACTGAAGTGCCGATTACCCGCAGTTCTCCGTTTATACTGACCGGCGGCGAGTATGACACGACAGAGTGGTACGGTGAGGTCATGATCCCGCTGGTAAGCCCGAACATGGACCTGCCGTTCCTCGAGTTGGCCGAGATCAATGGCGCTATTCGCGAGATCGACAATTCGCAGGCGGGCAACGCAACGGTATGGACCGTCGGCGGGCGGATTGCCCCGGTTCGTGACATCACGTTCCGCGCAAACTATACCGAGTCGCTTCGGGCGCCGTCCCTGGTCGAACTTTTTGCGCCGGAGAATCAGGTCTTCGGTTTTGCGGATGATCCCTGTGACAGCCGCTTCGTGGGGGGAGGGCCGGACCCGGCCACGCGGGAAGCAAATTGCCGTGCCGATCTCGGGCCTACCTATGACCCGGCGACATTCCAGTCGAGTATCGTCAATGCCACGGCAATCGGTACATCCAGCGGAAACCCGAATCTCCAGAATGAATCTGCCGAATCATTTTCCGTCGGTTTTACATTCGAGCCGCGGTGGGTTGAGGGACTGCTGTTGACTGTTGACTACATCGACATCGAGCTCACTGACGCAATTGAGTTTCTCAGCACGGAACAGCTCATGGCCGCTTGCTACGACTCCTCCACATTCCCGGCTCCTCCATTAGCTGACGGCACGATACCGTGTAGTTCGTTTGAGCGTGACCCGGTCACCTTCCAGGTGATCGATTTCGCGCAGGGGCAGGCGAATGCGGCGCTCTTCGATTACAATTCCGTGGAGTACGGAGCAGCCTATGATTTCGAAGTCGCGTCGCTCTTTGGCCTGGTCTCGGAGGATTGGGGCGCGCGCGATCTCGGAGACTTTGACTTCCGGATGAGGCTGCAGAATACCAAGAAACGCAGAATCTCCGTTATCGGCGAGCCGAATGCCAACACTATCGGTAGCTTTAACGATCCGGA
>JADFHE010000074.1 GCA_022567295.1 Pseudomonadota bacterium
GCGCTATTCGAGCGTGCACGACAAATTTGCGGCAGCCCGCCGCCGCGAGCGTTTCAACGAAGCGCGCAAGGAATGCATAGCTGTCGAAATCGTCGATACCGATTCGGGTCTTGATCGTGACCGGTATATCGACGTCACGCCGCATCGTCCGAAAGCACCGCGCGGCGAGGTCGGGTTGCGCCATCAGGCACGCACCGAATTGCCCGCTCTGAACACGCTCGCTCGGGCATCCGACATTGATATTGACTTCGTCGTAGCCGAATTCACTGGCTCGCTGTGCCGCTTGCGCCATCAGCGACGGATCGCTGCCACCAAGCTGCAACGCGATTGGATGCTCAGACCTGTTGAACGCGAGTAACCTGTCGGCATCGCCGTGATGCACCGCCGCAGCAGTCACCATTTCTGTGTACAGGAAAGCGTTGGGTGCCAGCAAGCGCATGAAATAGCGGCAATGCCGATCCGTCCAGTCCATCATTGGAGCGACGGAGATTGTTGAACGCATTTGCATAGCAACGTTGTTGGTCATATTCTACTTTTAAATCAACAAGTTATTGTTAACTGTTTTGTACTGATTTTGTACCTATTGTCGCCCTTTTAGTGCGACATCCAGCGCATGTCGCGCCGTGTCGCACCACAAACCGGGCTCATGTCGCACCGAAAATCGGCACGTTCGGGAGTAGATTCATGGCCACAATCAGAACCCGTCAGCGCAGAGACGGAAGTCTAGCCTATCTCAGCGAAGTAAGAATTAAGCGTGACGGCGAGATTATCCATCGGCAATCGAAGACCTTCGACCGACGCGGGCAGGCCAAAGCCTGGACAGAATCGCGAGAAAAGAAATTCGCGAAGAAAGTCCCGGCGGCAAAGCGTTCGCTGAAACTGACTCAAGCGACATTGCGCAAGGTACTCGAAAAATATCGCGAGGATGTTTCCGAAGTGCGCCCTATGGGCCGCAGTAAGACAAGCAATATCCGATTTCTCGAGAAGTGTGAGATTGCGAGGATGACTGCCTGCGAGATCAAGTCTTCCGACATCATCGCCCACGTACGGTCACGGCGACAAGGTGGCGCTGGCCCCTCCACCGCCAACAATGACATTGTTTGGTTGCGAGTAATCTTGAGGTATGCGCGCGCCGCCTGGGATCTCCCTTTCGATCTTTCGGTTATCGACAATGCCAGCGAGGTACTCAAGGCCGAGAAACTAATTTCAAAGGCGAAAAGTCGCTCCCGCAGACCGACAGCTGACGAACTCGACGCCCTGACTGAATTGTTTGAACGTCGCGACAAGCGACGTTCAAACATGCCGATGAAAGACATCGTCTGGTTTGCGATTCACTCCGCACGTCGACAGAGCGAAATCACTGACCTCCTCTTCAGCGACAACGATGAAGAATCACAAACCGGTGCTGTCCGAGATCTCAAACATCCCACCGAGCGGGACCAAATCCGACGGTTCAAGTACACGCCGGAAGCGTGGGAAATCGTATGTCGACAGGTAAACGATAACGACAGGATATTTCCGTATGAACCGCGATCGATCGGCAGCGCCTTTCGCCAAGCGTGCAAACTTCTTGACATTCGCGACTTGCATTTTCACGACCTCAGGCACGAGGCCACAAGCCGACTGTTTGAAGCTGGCTACTCGATCGTCGAGGTACAGCAGTTCACCCTACACGACAGCTGGGGAACATTGAGCAGGTATACGCATCTGCGACCGGAGGCTGTCCAGATCCGGTAGCCTGTATGCAACTCGGCTGCATCAGGCTGCGCCGATATCTTTATCGAGCGCAGCCATGAAATTACGTTTCCTGAAGTGTGTCTCCCGGAGCCGCGACACGCATTCGTCGAACGCGGAGGCGCTGGCACCATAAAACACGGGGCGAGCCTCGAGCAGTGCCCGTACGGCTGCCCGATAGCTGCTGTTGGTCTTCCTCGCCACAAAAGCGTCAATGGCCTTTTCGTAGACGGGCCCTGCGTCCGCCAGCGAGAATTTCACGATCCATCGAGCCGCTTGCAGCAGGCGGTCCGAAGTACTGATCCGCGCCAGCGCCGTTTTCTTGAGCGCAGCCCAGTCCTGATCATCCTTATGGATTCGGGCCAGCGTCCAGGCCCGACGTTCATCGCTCCACGAAAGCGCCTGATCTTCCGAACACAGAAACCTGAGGACCGATTCGCGCACGTCCGCGGTACGGCGTGCCTGTTCGGCAAGCTCCATGAGCTCCTTGTAATCGTCGTAACTCGCGTCGCGTTGAAACGCGTCTTCCTGCGCCGCGATGGCCGCGTCCCAATTACCCATTGCCACGTGCACGGATGACCACAATGCTTTTCGGCTGCTTCGATCATACTCATCCAGCGCATCGGCCTTGGATAGCCACCGGGTAGCCGTATCGGGGTCCCCTTTCCGTAGGTATAAACGGGCGATGTTCTCGAAGTCGATTGCCGTCGTTGCCGTGAGTTTTTCGAGCCGGATCATTTCATCAATATCGTCCTGCTCTTTCGCCCGCATCATTAGATAGTTTCTCAGGCGCAGATAAGGCAACCTGTCATCAAAACTCGCATTCATCGGCGGCGCAGAAAGCGCCGCGAAACGCGCCTCGACGGCTGCATAGAAGGCGTTCAATCCAGCATCACCCAGAGTTTGAGCGTAATCCATCGGCGTAGCCTCATACTGATCCCACGGATCAGAGAGTGCATGCTTGAGAACGTGCTTCGCGCGCCTTTCAGGGGTCCAGCCGACGCGCCGCAGCGCATTGCAATGAAGTTCACGAAGTAGCGCCTGCGAATATTCGCGATAGCCGCCGGAGTCATCGATGCGTTCCAGGGCTTTGTTGAGCCGACTTATCCCGTGCACCGCAGTCTCGAGCAAGATATCAGCCGGTAGCTGGTCGGCAATCTCCACGATCCCCTGAAGGGTGGCCTCGAGGCGCCGAAAATACGCGCTGACCCTGCCCCACTCAAAAATATCCTGCAGCGGCGTGACCTGCGTAATCGACTTCTTTAGCGCGTTGGCATTGAGACAATTCGCGGCCAGCATCGCCTGCCACCCCAGCCGCTCGTAGAGGGACGGATCTTTCGGCAGCACCTGCACAAGGCACGAAACCAGGGATTCGGGATCTTGATCGGAAAGGTAGGCCTTGAGGATGCCATTGTTGACAGCCTCTTCCGTGGTCAGCGCAGACTCTGCCAGCTGGTCGCGAAGTTCAAGAGCTGTTGCAACACAATGTTTGCAGAACACGATGCCATCGGATGCAGGGCAATTGCAGCTACCGTCCAGTCTGGTGCCATCGTGAAGGAGCTGCACGCGATACAAGTCGGTGCCGCTGACCAGCGCCACCGTCTGACTGCCGCAAATTTCGAGATCCCCGACGCGGCCATTGCGAAAGTAGTCATAGCCGCGCTCAAAAGCACCCGGCCCGGCCAAATCCAGCAGTTCGTCGTCGGTGATACCCATCAATCTACATTCTGTGATCGGCCTGCGAGTTGCCATAGCTCACGGCATCGCGCGATGTCGTCTTTGAGCACATCGCGCAGATCGTCGGAAAGCTCAAATTCGTCGATCACGCCCCTGGCAATGGTATGCCCGATCCACCAATTATCCAGACTGCCCGAATACATGTTGAGCAACTCACGTGAGCGTCCATTGTGGAATTTGTGAATCCGATTCGAAAGTTCGAATGCCGAAATCTCACTTTTCTCCCAGGCCTCGAAAGCCGCGCGCAGCGATTGCAGAGCTTCCTCGAGTTCCCGCTCCCAGGCCAGACCCTGCAACTCTCGCAGTTCGCGTCGTTGTTTCTTGGACCAGCGGTCAGCCATTGCAGGAACTCCAACAGCAGATTGTACCGTCGTCCATGAGGCTATCACTACTTGCCAGCATTCGGGCGAATGGCGACGCGAGCAAAGAGAAAAGCATCTGCGGCAAAATTCTCACCGGTTTACGATCCTGCCCCTATACTACATTGACCGTCTGCTTTCTTGCCGGACCGGACATTCAAGCTGGGTGTTTTCACTGCTAGCGACCGGTTGAAACCGCAGCCAAAAGCGGCCGTTAGTGGCTCCAGCTTTGGCAGGCAGGCCTGGAAAGAAATTCTTCCGAGGACTATTTTTCCTCGAGGAACCGGTGTACCGCTTCAAACAATGCTTCAGGGGCCTCGATAAACGGGTAATGGCCGCTGTTCTCAATATACTCGATCCGAGAATTCGCCAAGAGCTCATGAGCCAAGCGTGGTGACTCTTCTACAATGAAGTCCTGCCGACTGTGAATGATCAGCACCGGGCAAGATATTCGGCTCAAGTCGTCCTGAACTGAAATATTCAGTTTTATTTCAGTGGCAAGCGGGGCGATTTTCACCATGTTTTTGGCAGTGCGTTCATCAAAGGAAGCGTGTAACATAAACTCGCCGATCAGGTCTTTTCGATAAAAGGCCTTGCCTTCTGAAAGTCGCATTGCCTCGTTGTGCACAATGGGGTTGCCTTTCTGGTATTCCTCACTGTCATACATTTCCTGCAAATGGGCCCATTCCGACTCAGTAAAGCGGGATACCAGATTCTCGTACGATTTGATCAGAAGTTCCGTGTTCACGGGAGCTGCATCAATGATTATTAATCGTTCGACATTATCCGGATACTTCGTGGCGTAGTAGAGCGCGAGAAGCCCGCCCCATGAGTGCCCCAGCAAAGTCAGTCGCTCAACTTTGAATGCCTGTCGCAGTAGTTCAAGATCCTCCACCATCAGCTCGACGTTGAATGTATCGCGATTTATCCGTTCGAGTAATGACCGTCCGTTCCCTCTTTGGTCGTAAAAAATAACGGCGTTGGTTTTGGCTAGCGGAGCGAAGTGCGGGACAAGTTCATCGTGGTACATTCCGGGGCCGCCGTGTAACACGAAAACCGGATCGCCAGAGCCATAAATCCATAGTAGTGGTTCACTCCGTTTACGTATTTGTAGCCTTCTTCATGCGACGGCCCGGACGCACATCCAAAGGTCAGCGAAGTCATCGCCACAATCAATAGCCAGTCTGTTTTGCCTCCGTTTCGTCTTTCATAAATTTTCATGCTTAATCGCCACCTAGGACATCTATGTAAGTCGGCTGCAGAATTAGAGGGCGCCAGGATGCATTTCGCTTAGTCATGACCCGTTACCGCTTCTTGGCGGCAGCCATTTTCTGTATGGTGGTCACTAGTGCCAATTCTACTCTTTAAACCTTAAGTTGACATTCACGGAGCGGCTGGTTTGGGTTGCGGATTCAACCGGTCGATGCAACACTTTAACTAAAACGCAGAAGATGGCGTGTATGCTGATGATTCAAAGGAGACGTCGAGGTCTTCACGGCGACAGAGAAAGCGGAGCTGTGGGACCTCTGGAATCGAGCAGGGGCGCTGAAGTCGATTGGGCGAGCGTTTGGCGAACCCTCATTGTCTGTTATATCACCAGTTGACGCCGCACGAGGGGATCGAAACCCCAGCAGAGACGATTAACGCAGGTGTTGCATCGACCGGTTGAAACCGCAACCCGAAGCGGACGTTCGGCGACATCCCTTAACTGACGGGACTTGGCGAGTAACGGGCCGGGGAGTACCCTGTTTGAACAGTAAGAAGCGCAAGGCTGAACATTCGTTTTCAATCACGGAGAGACAG
>JADFHE010000075.1 GCA_022567295.1 Pseudomonadota bacterium
ACTGGATCAACCGGATCGGGCCCGGCAACTACTGGAAGTGACGCTCGCGTTTCTGGAAACACGGCCCCGAATGGGGCTGATGGGATTTGGACCGCGTGATGCGCAGATCCTGGCTCTCATGGGACGATCAGATGAAGCCGTTGCCAAACTACGAGAGGCCTACGATGAAGGATGGCGGAGTTCGTGGCGGTATGATTCCTGGTCGCTGGAAGATGACCGATATCTCGAATCGGTGCGTGACAGACCGGAGTTTCAGGCGATCGTTGAGGCACTCAAAGCCGATCTCAAGGTGATGGGTGACCGCGCCTTGGCGGCAGAAGAGAGTAACGACTGGGATGAGTTACGCGATGTAGCGGCCGAAAAGCTTGCAACGCGTAGTTAATCAACAGCTCCTTTAGCAGAAACCAATGCCGTGTGCAGGCGGCGCTCTTCGGTTCAATATTTTAATCTCACTGAATTGCGCGAATCAAACATCCACATACCGCGGTCTAGACTTTTTGGCTGCCAGCTTTATCGGTGCTGCGAACTTTCGGCAGCGGTTTCATTAATATGACATCGGTTGTTTTTACCAGGATCGGGTTCTGAAGATAGAAGACCACCTCGCCGTCAAGCCACAATGGAGTAAATTCCTGGCTTTCCCTGGGGTGCATTTCGACCACCGGGTAATCAAAACAGTCGCGGAACTCAAGAAGTGGAATGCTGGCGCTGCCGTTGGTTTCGATTTGACCTACATATCGTCGCGGCAGCGCGAGGAATCCCGATGTCAGATCAACGTATGATTTTTCCCCGGAGCGAACTCCCGCAGCAATCTCATGCCAGTAGCCGCTAAGTCCCGTGACATTGACAAAAAAAGTTAGCCTTCCCACTGATCCCAAATGCAAAAGAAGTTGCGGGCTAACGTTCAAAAACTCACATGCACTTTTCAGGGGGTAGCACTCTGGCTGCAGCGCAAACAGTCTGCCCGCCTGGGTCGATGTCAGATTCTGGAACTTGCCAACGCTACAGTCGCGTGCTCGCTCCTTTTTAAACATTAGCGCGACGCGCAATTTTTCTGGCAGGATTGGGCTCATTGGTGTACCGGATGTTCAGCCGATTTAGCTGGGACTATATGCGCCGCGAACTGGCAATTTTGTGACCTGTATCACAAAAAGTCGAACGAATTAAGTGTTTTTCAGGTTTCCAGCGCTTCCGATCCGGTTCCGAGACGAGGAGTAGCCCTTGCCTGGTACTTTTTCTAATGCTGAAGTCCTCAAAACGGCTGATTGATACTATGACGCCCGAATTCTCCAGCCGGTGGTTCAGACTAGTTGTCCTGTGCGCCCTGATCAATCCAGGTCTGGATGATTTCAACTTCGTCGTCCGACAAAGGTGAACCGCGGCCCTCGGCCCATGCCTGATTGTGGTGAGGCGGCATCTGGATTTCCGGGGCGGTCTTCTGCGCCACAACAAGATAAAGCGTACTGGATATACTGCTACCTGGTACGACGACTTGTCCGAATCTTGTGCCTTTCATCACGCTGTCGTAGCCACGCACGCTGAACCCACTAGCCGTGACGCCTTCACCACCACAATCGTGACAATCGATGCAATGTTTCTCGAATATCGGTTGCACATCGGACCAAAAACTGACTTCGGAGCGCGTGCAACCAAGGAAATTCGTACTCAGTGCAAGAATGCCAACTTTGAATAGGAGACTTACGGTCATGTCTAATCCTCCTCCTTTAAATCTGGCTGAAACTTTATCAGCGATGCTTTTCGCTTCTTTTCCGGATCCGTCAAAAGAAATCGGAGAATGTTCATTTAATCTGCGCCAAAACGATTTCCCGCAGAATCTCGTTCCAGTTAGTGATTCATGTATACGAAAAAAGACGCTTGTCCGATATTCGTATTAATCCGTTATCAATAAGGGATTGTGCGAATTGACTAACCTTTTAGATAGATGGATAGTGAAGGGACCCCAATACATTATGTGACAGATATTTGTCGCGGGGAGGACGGTAATGCAACTCTTTCTGATTTTTGTCGTGCTGGTGTTTTCAGTTGCGCTGTTTCTGTATGCATCACTTATTATTCTGTATATAGTGCCATTGATCGTAATCGGCCTCGTTATAAGCTTCTTGACTGGCTCTGCTCGGCATCACTCGAAGACAGTCAGTCATTGAAACGCGGTTAGTTCGTTGTAACCGGATTTACAGGTGTCCGCCGCAACGCGATGAGCATGAATTCAGCGCTATGTCATTTCGCTATTAGGGTTCATTTTGGTTGTCAATAGTCGGTTTGATGGCGTCGTGCCGGCTGGAGGTACGTCTATCGTTCAGGGCTCGAGTCGCCAGAGGGATCTGCGCCGCCAATCAGGTAACGGAAGCCAAGACCGAAGACAAAAACGTCGTAATCGTACGGATCGGCGCCCAGTGTCAGGACCACCGGAATAGTGGCGGGCCCGACTCCCTCGAGGCTCCAGTCCTCCGCCTCAAAACTCTCGTATCGCATACGCAATGTGAGATCGAGCCGCTCTGATACACGATAGGAAAGTCGCATGCGCAAGGAATCCAGCGTGGAATCGAGATCAGGGAAGCGGCTCAGGCCTCCACTCGCAGAGCTTACGTCGATTTCCGATGTACCTTGCGACCGCACGTAATCGAACTGCAGATCGAATTTGTCTGCAATCTGATTGACACGGAAGCCAACGCCAACGGTGTAAAAATCATCGGTATTCGTTGCCCGCCAGTCCGGTGTTGAGAACTGCTCGCTGCCGGCTTGTTGCGATTCGATGCTTTCGTAGCCGGCGTTCAGGTGCAATGAAGAGGTCTCCGAGATTGCCCAGCTCAGGTCCGCACCGAAGCTCAGCTCATCAGCTTCGATAAGGCCGAGCTGCGACTGACTGTAATCGTCGTTCGCGTACAGTGCATTCAACGTTAGCGACACCGGCTTCTCTGGCAGGGAAGCGGAAACCGTCAGGTTGACGAACTGGCGATAGCGATAGGCGAGATTGAATTTCCGCATCAATGGGTTCTGCCCGAGACTTGCTGCGACGGTTTCGTCGTAACGATCTATGTCCCGCTCCGATGCACCACCACGGACGCTGACTTCGATGAAAGTATTAGGCCGCCAGCGCACCCGGACCCAGCCACTATCCTCGGTTTGCTCGGCCACCTCCTGAAAATCCCTGTCCATGGTTGTTCGGTCGTAGCCACCGGAGATTCGTACAGTTCGAAAGAGGTCGAAATTGCCGCTAAGGTTCAGCTTCGAGCGCTCATAACTGTATGGAACATTGGTTTCGACTTCGCCGGAATTAAAGGTGTCGGCGATAACGCGAGTCCACAACAGTTGTGACGTCTGATTGTCGCGCTCATCATATCGATAGGTGAACTTCACGCGCGCTTTCTTGTGCGGTCTGGCCGTTAATGTGAACGCTACATTAGTGGTTTTGACATCGCCATCCAGTTGCGTTTGCGGTAGCGCGGTCGTCGAAATGTTTGGGTTGATCGTATAGGGCAGGAATAGCTCATCTTGCTCGATGCTGCCAAATGTCCCGGAAAAAGCGACCACGGTGCGATATGGCGCGAACCGGTAACTACCGGAAAGGGAAACCTGGTGGAAAGTGCTGTCAGGAGGCCGCGCCAGTGCTGCCTGCTCCGCGCCGGGTGACGATGTAAACGGGTTATCCCAGCGCAACTCAGTATTGCTGTTGTCGAACAATGAAGCGTAATAAGCGAGTTTCACAAAACCGTTGTCGCCGGCGTATCGGATATCAAAATCTATTTCGTTTGTCTCATAGTTGAACGGTCGCGGCAGCAGGCTAGACTGCGTGAAGTAGGAACCCGCAAACACATCCGTGCCATCGCGTTTCTGTCTGCTGAAATTTGCCGAGATTCTGAATCGGTCAGAAAGCATGTAACGGCCGCCAAACGCCACAGACTTACGTTCGCTCTGAATGTTTTGACTGACGAGACTTGAATTAAGCTCTGTGAATCCCGATGTCAACGGCGCAGTCGCCCAACCGGCGGGCAAGGAGAGCTTATTTGCCGGCGCCTGTACGAAAATTGTTTCCGTTGTGTCAAAAATGCGTCGCGGTATCTGCCGGTAGGTAAGGTGATATTCGTACGTTCCTTGCTTGCCGCCGGAGACTTCTGCAAATCTTGAGTCGAGGCCAAGATCTTCGAGCGTCCAGCGAATTTGATAGCCATCGTCGTGGTAGGAGCCGTTGCCATCGACATTCAGGGAGGCGCCTTCTTCGTCATAGCCGCTTGCGTCCCCGAAATAGGCCGAGTCATCACTGACGTTGCTGGTCCCAACTTCATAATCTGCACGATGACCGCTTTCGAATGGACAGAATTCGCAAATCCAGGCGCTCGTATCGACTTCGGCCAATAACGCAGGTGACGTGAACAAAACGGCGGCAATCGCAGCAAAAGTGATAGCAGTGCGGTGCATCAGAAAATTGAAATTGTTCATGTCCGTCATCTCATCAACTTCGATCCGGATGGGTGGTTCGAGCCGTGGACCTGTGCGTGACAATTCATGCAGCTTTGGCCAAGCAAAAATTGTGAGGGTGCGCCTGCTGGCAGTCCATCTGCGTCATGGGCAATGCTCGGGTGCCCGGACTGCGCGTGACAGCTCTGGCATAGCAAGGGAGCGCGGCTGGTCAGCATGCCCGGATGATTGGAGCCGTGTGGCGCATGGCAAAGGGTGCAGTCCTCGGTAACCGGCGCGTGCTCCCAGAGGTATGGGCCGCGTTTTTCGGCATGACATTGGTAACAGGTATCGTTCAGTGTCTGACGAACCAGTTGAGATTCGGCTGTTGCCCCATGCGGGCTGTGACAACTTCCGCAATCCATCTTACCTTCGAAAAACGGATGCGAAAACGCTTTCAGTGTTTCGTTGCGTTGCAATTGATGGCAGTCGTAACAGACCTCGGGTTGCGTCGAGGTCTGCAACACGGCATCGCGCGGCGCATGGCTGACGTGGCAATCGGCGCAGGCAACCTCATCGTTGTCATGCGGCCCACCATGCCAACCGAAGCCGACGTCTGCATTGTGGCAATCAAGACACATGTCATTCTGGACACTAATCCCGGTTTCCTCATGCGAGCCAAACTCGATCACTGGAGGGCGTTCCTGGCCGCGCCTTAACCGGGGTGAGTGTGCCCCGCCTGGGCCGTGGCATGCCTCGCATTGCAGTTGCCCGCGCCCGAACGGGCCGCGCGGATCGGTAGGCACGCCGTGTTTAGTGCGAAATATCGCTAGTGACAACTGATCGTCGTGGCAGGCCAGGCAGGTATCGGCGCCCTTTCTGCTATATTGATCCTCAGACGCAGGAGCTTCTGGCGTCTGCGCTCCGGTCACAGTGGAAATGACAACGCCGAGTACGAGCGACGCGAAATTTCGACGGATTGATTGCAGGCCCATTCGAATACCATCCTCGGTCACATGACGACTACGGTGGTCGCCGCGGGTTCGGCGGTCTCCGACGGGGAGACCCCTACCCGTATCAATTGAACTCGAA
>JADFHE010000048.1 GCA_022567295.1 Pseudomonadota bacterium
GGAAAAACCAATAATTGAGGTTGTGAACGTTCTGAAAGAACAAAGGGCCACACCTGAAAAGATGTAACCCTTTGATTTAATTGGCACGCCCGGACGGACTCGAACCGCCGACCACTTGGTTCGAAGCCAAGTACTCTATCCAGCTGAGCTACGGGCGCAATGTCCGGTCTTTCGACGGCTACGGAGTCTGATCGAAAAGTCTCACATTTGCTACTATCGATCGGATGATGCAAGTGAGTAGTGCTACTCAACTCAAGAGAAACCAGTTATGACGCCTACATTGACGGGTGTAGATCATCTACACGTGAACGTTGGAAGTTGGAGCGAGGCTGAGGAATGGTACGGCACCGTACTGAATCTCAAGCGTGTTGATGCGTTGATGCCTTGGGCGGTGAAGAACGGCCCACTGACTATCGAAAACCCGGAAGGAACGGTTCACCTGGCCTTATTCGAATCGGGCAGTCCGGAGACCACGAATGTAATTGCGTTTGGGGCGACTGGCGAGGAATTTTTGAGTTGGAAAACGCACCTCGAAAGCCAGGGTCTCGATCTCAGGGTTACCGATCACAAGCTGGCGTATTCCTTGTATTTCAAAGACCCGTGGCAAAACAGTCATGAAATAACCACCTACGAACGCGATTACGTCGCAAGTAAACTAGCCGACTAATAGCGAGACTGAAACGGTCGCCGGAAGAAAAAAACAATCGCGGCCAGTAGTGCAAGCAATGAGGCATACATCGAGACACGCCAGTAGCTTGTCGCCGCCCGCATGATTTCGAAGCGTTGGACATAGATCGTTTCGCAAGCGCCATCGCCGGTGTCCGTTCGAGTTGTGCTGGTGCCGCGTGGCCCGCTATTCGGACTCGCGTAGCTTACCAGGTAGCCTTGAACACGGATCTGATCACCGATCCGAATGTCCCTGACGCGATCACGGACGTCATCGTCATCTGAGAGCAGATGATTATTCGACAATTGATTCATGTCGAACGAGTCCCACGCGGCCTGATCTCGCGTTTGGACGTTACAGGTGAAGATGCCGTTCCAGAAATCGAGCTTTTGCAATTCGGCGCCCTTGGTGTTGTCACCCCAGACAACGCATACGTCCAGCATGTTGAGGTGATCATTGGCAAGCCGGTGCATGCGACTGTTGTCGTCGTGATGACGGTACGAGACAATCATGCCAACTATGTCGTACTCGTACTCTGGCGCGACGTGATACTGAACGTCCTTGTAGACGACATCGAAGGGGCGCTTTCTGGTCGCTACTTGTGCCGGCTCTTTTGCAATCTCGGGCACAAAATCGATGTTCCCGGGCAGATCGTTCCTGTTCCAGAACGATACAACTAGCCAGATAAAGCTCGCGACGATAAAAATATTAGTGAACTTCAACAGCGTCTCGTGCGTCCAGGAAAACGAAAATTTGAATGACCTGCCCTTAGTGCTTCGCCCAATTCGCAGTCGATTTTTCGAGCGAGCCTTCGCCTATGGTTGCCACCCAATCTTCCCTGACGTTTTTGTCTGCAAACACGTACAGCTTTCCGTCTTCGATGTGCCATGCGTCGGGCGAAATATCGGCCGTAAATCCCTTGCTGAGAGCAAACGAACAAAAGCCACCGAATTGAGGCGCATAGCCTGCGGGGTCTTCTGCAAACAGCGTCTTGTTTTCGGCCGTAGCGAATAGCCAGGTAGCATCGCCCCAATCGTAGGAAAATTCGGCGTTGCCAATCACCGGCTGTTCGCTATTAAAGTAAGAAACGGGATCGTAGCCCTTGAGCGCAACCTGCGACGACGTGTTATATGACCCCCACAGTCCCCAACCGACGGGCGACACTTTCTTGACGATTGAGAACGTCCCGACCAACACAATAACCACACCGATGCCTATCAGAATCTTGTTCTTCATTGTCCAGCCCTCTACTGATTGATGACCGACATAATTACTGCGCGGTAAAACCGCCGTCTACGGCCAAGCTTGTACCGGTCACAAATGACGCCTTGTCAGAGCACAGCCACAGCACCGCATTTGCAACCTCGTCCACATTGCCCGTACGCCCGATAGGGTGCATGGCGTCGAGGTCGTCTTTCGATGCTCCAATACCGTCCGCAAGACGATCCGCCATCGACGTATCGATAACGGCTGGATTGACGCTGTTTACGCGGACCCCGTGGGCCGAGTATTCAAGCGCTGTGCTCTTGGTCAAACCCATCACCGCGTGCTTGGACGCACAATATATTCCGGCCCCCGGGAATCCGATCAGACCGGCAACCGATGAGTTGTTAACGATCGCGCCGCCACCATTCTCCAGCATCTTCGGGATCTCATACTTCATCGATAGAAACACGCCTCTGACGTTGGTATTCATAACGAACTGGTAATTGTCGTCCGTTTGATCGGCAGTCGGAGCAATAATCCCTTCCACACCGGCATTATTGAAAGCCGCATCAAGGCGGCCATAAGTCGACACCGCGTGCTCAACTAACGCCTGAATGTCACTCTCTGACGTAACGTCCGTCTGCAGATAGCTGGCATCGCCTCCATCGCTCTTAATGAGCTCGACAACTTCCTCGCCACGCTCGACGTTGCGGTTTCCGATCACAACCTTTGCGCCCTCTCGGGCAAACGCCAGTGCAACTGCCCGCCCTATGCCAATGCCACCGCCAGTAATCAACGCTACCTTGTCATCAAAATCCGCCATGATAATTCCTTTGAAATTGGCCCGTTGCATTATGCCACGCCGAAAATTCGATCGATCTTTTTCATCACATCCGGCGTGAAACGATCCACGAATTCCATCGCCTGCATGTTTTCGTGAACCTGCTCCACTCGACTCGCACCGGTCATCACCGTACTGACGTAGGGGTTTTGCAAACACCATGCCAAGGAAAATTGCGCCAGTGTCGCACCCATATCTTTGGCTAACGGCTCCAACGCCGATACTTTTGCCAGTCGCTCTGCATCAGTGAGTTGATCTTTGAGCCAGTCGAAACCTTTGAGGGCGCCGCGGCTGTTGCTGGGGATGCCTGCGTTGTACTTGCCCGTCAACAGACCCGAAGCCAACGGGCTCCAGGTCGTTGCACCGTAACCGCGATCCTCATAAACCCGTTTGTAGTCCGGGGCCAGTCGATGCTGTTCAAACAAGTTGTAGACCGGTTGTTCGACAATCGGTTTGTGCAAGTGGTGACGTTCAGCGATGTCGATCGCGCTCAAGATATCCTCGGCCTCCCATTCGGATGTACCCCAGTACAATGCCTTGCCACGCTCGATGATGTTGTGCATCGCCCAAACCGTTTCCTCAATCGGTGTCGACGGATCCGCGCGATGGCAAAACAGCAGATCGACATAATCCATCTGCAGGCGCTTTAACGACCCGTCAATCGCCTCCAAAAGATATTTGCGATTGAGCGTATTTTGCTCGTTAGGATTGTCGTGAAAGCCCCAATACAGCTTGGTCGAAATGAGGTAGCTGCCGCGGCGCCAGCCGAGTTTTTTGAGTGCCGCACCCATGACCTGTTCCGATTTGCCCGATGCATAGGTCTCCGCGTTGTCAAAGAAATTGACGCCGGCATCGTATGCCACCGACATCATTTCGACCGTGGAATCGACCCCGGATTGATTGTGAAACGTTACCCACGAGCCGAAAGACAACTCGCTGACCTGGATTCCCGCTTTACCCAGATGGCGATATTTCATGAATGCTCCTGCATTGAAGCGACCTGCAGCAACTCCAGGTCCTTCGAGGTGTCGCTGATTGTTGCCTGCATGCCAGTGGAAATCACGAACGCTTCACCGGCGGCGAGAAATTGCTGTGCCTGGTGATCTCGCTGCATCGTCACCGCGCCTTGCAATACGACAGCAAAAACAATCCCGGCATCACAGCGGATGATAGTGGATTGTAGCTGCCCCGACGGCCTGATGACCTGCACCGATGCAAGACCATTCGTGGCATCGGCGATGCCGGTGTCTCTCGCTTCAAAGCCATCGTAGGGGCCAGGGAACCACTTGGCCTCGCTTACCTTGTGACGCACAAAACGCTGACCACTGAAATCGCGATTGAACTCGACCTTAGCCGTTGGCAGATCCATGTCGTGATCGACATGTGTCTCGTGCTCAGCCGGACTGCTCACTTCAATGACTTCCATGTTTTCGGAACACTCCAGTACGCGATGCCGTATGTGGGGCGGCTGCAAGACGCAATCCCCAGCTTCCATGACAAACGGCGGGCCCTGGTCTTCGTAAACGACTTTCACCCACCCTCGATAGCAGTAAATCATCTGAAAGTGGACGTCGTGATGATGCACGTAGTCCGGCACCGGCCCGCCGTCCAGGATACGAATATGCGAGGCGATAAGGCGCCCGCCGAGCCGGTCGGGAAGCAGGTCACGATACTGCATGCCGGCACGCCCTGTTCGCCACTCGCCGTCTCCGGCTTGCTGCGAGTCTTTGATCTGTGCAAGGCGGATGCGAATACCGTATCCCGACATCCTGACGACGCGCGGTGCGTCCGCCGGAGTTATCACGTCAATTCGAAAACCGAGTTCTTCGGCATAAAAGTCGAGCGCGGACACCAGGTCACCGCAGGACAGTTCGATTTCTATGATTCCACCGCATAGTCGTCGCCGTAGAATTTGCTGGTACTGCGAGTATGAAAGTTGATGGCCTTGACCGGCTCATATCTGGGCTCGCCAAGTCCCGGCAGCACCTCCAGTATTTCGTCTTCCCAAACATAGACTGCCATCGGGAACGAAATTCTCGGTGTACTTGAATGCGAACCATCTGCGGCATTGCCGACTCGATGTGTGGTTGACGGCAAGCGGTCGTTGCTGATGCGCTGCATGTAGTCGCCGGTATTTATAATGATCGAGCCACGCGGTGCCTGCAGCCGAACCCACTTGCCACTGCTGTGGTTCCATACTTGCAACCCTTCATCGCGGGGCGCAGGAAGGAGCGTAAACAGATCGACATCTTCATGGCCCAAAAGGCGGCCAGCACCCGTTTGCCTCTGGCTCTCACTCATCGGCGGATAGTAATTCAGGCGCAGACCGAAGTTGGTGCTTGTCAATTTTTCATCATAAACGTGCGGATCGCAACCGAGGCTTTGCAACATCGCCTGTGCGATGGGAATGAACAGTTGTTCGTGACTCAAGACCAGGCGACGAAATTCGCGTTCGTATTTTACGTCCGGCCAGTAGTCTTCGGCACGAAACATCTCACTCCGGATTTGTTCGATATCGAACGCGCGCCGACACAGGACCCAGCCCTCAACCTGGTCCGGATGAATGTCGCTCGTCTCCTCGATCGGAAAATAGCCCTGATTCACGGAGCCTTGGCGCTGTGCCCGGAACTGCATCTTTTCGTCAAGTGACAGCGACTCGAAAAGCTCGATAACGAGATCGTGCATCTCGTCGTAGAGCGACGTATCAACGCCGTGCCCGGTCAGAACGGAGAAGCCAATCTCCTGAATCGCCGTGCCAAATGCTTCGACAAATTTCGCCTTGTCTGTGTCATTGCCGTTGAGGAACTGGCTGAAGTCGAGCGTAGCGATCTCGTAGTCTTCGTCGAACACGTCGCTCGGGTGCTCGGCAAGACGATAGGTATGACTTTTCTCTACCTGATCGTAGCGCGTGAAGTGCTGATTGAGGGCGTTGGCATCGGCCATGTTCAGAGCATACCGCGCATTGAATCGGCGATGTAGAGGACCAGCATGACGCCGAGTACCGCGGGCACGATCCATCTGAGCCAGACCAGGTAAAGGTGGCGAATGCTATCGGTTTTAGCGCCGAAAATCTGCGTTGCGGCGACGGCCTTATCACAGCCCCAGAAGAGCGCAATGATCGTCAGGGCGCTGCCGAGCATCTGCATCCCTGACCCGAAGATAAGATCCAGTGTGCCGATGATCTCCGGGTTCAAAGCCGAAGGCAGCATCAACAGGGCCTCGCAGCCGCCGACGATCAGCGCGGCTTTGGTCAACGAGACCTTGAAGCTGTCGGTCAGTGCGGCAACGATGACCTGGAAGGCAGCAACGGTCGACAGGAATGCCATCATCCAGAGGCCAATCAGAAAAGCCGCACCAATGACACGCCCGGCCGGAATTTCAGAAAACATGCGCGGCAGTGTTTCGAAGATCAGCATGGGACCGGCCTGCATGTTGAGACCGAGTGCCAATACCGTTGGCACTATGAACAGCGCGGCCAGCAGTGCGGCGCTGGCATCACCCAGGCCGGTGGCTAATGCGGTCCTGGGAATATCGGCGTCGTCGCGGAGATAACTGCCATACACCAGGTAAAATGTGCCGCCGAGGCTGAGCGAGAAAAATGCCTGGCCGAGCGCTGCAAAAAGGCTGATCGGCGTCAGTTGTGAGAAGTCCGGTCGCAGAAACTCACTGAGCGCCGTCATTGCACCGGGCAGTCGCAATGCCATGACGATTAGCGTGATGATCATAATGCCAAACAAAGGCACAAACAGTTTGCTGATGTGTTCGATGCCTTTGCTGATGCCACGATGGATGACCCATAACGCCGCGACGATGACGAACAACGAGACCAACGCCTGCAACACGCCGTTGCCGAGCCCGGCCTCATAGGAAGGAATCGTGGCAGGCGTGAAACCGGACGAGATAGCGAAGAAGGCCGAGAAAGCAACGTTGCCGACAATGACGACGTAATAAGAGTTAGCGATGAAGACTGTCAGGACGAGCAGATAGCCGATCCATCGGCCGAAAGGACCAAAAGCATGTTGCATCGCACCAATCGGACCGTGCCGTGCATGGCGGCCAAGCGACCACTCGGCTGTTACGGCCGGTATTGCGAAGATAAGAACGAAAACAATATAGACAACGAGAAAGGCACTGCCGCCATACTGCCCCATCATGTACGGGAATCGCCAGACGTTACCGAGACCGACGGCGACTCCGATCATGGTCAGCGTCGTCGCAATGCGGGAGCTGAAAAGTTCGCGCGCACTGATTGTCATTCGTTACTGAACGCCGCGCTCGAGTGACTCGTCCTCTTGCTCCACAATTCCGTCGACTCGGAATCCGATATCTTTATCGCGAATGCGTGCATCGTGCTCAACGGTAACCGTGATATTTGCGACAACGTAGGGCGGCGGAAATTCGCCGCCGCCGAGTAGTTCTCTAACGACTTGAATCGGCTCGGCTAAATCTGCGGCTTTTCCCCGGCCGAGACCGGTTTCGACAAGCACCTCATAGTGCTGCAGCGCGGACGCGAGCTCCTGTTGCTGTATTTCGAGGATTACGATGGCGCGCAGCATATTGAGATACTTGTCGCGCTCCAACCAGCGCCCGTCATTTATTATCGCTCTGCGAAAAAGCCGCAGCTGTTCGACCTTGTCACCGCGTTCACTGGCCAGGCGACCTTCGGCGATGAGGGAATACGCAAGTTCATAGGCAGTTAGTTCGTTGTTGCCTCGTATGTCGTCGATACGCTTTAGCGCATCATCGAGCCTGCCTTTGTCGATCGATTTGTGAACCTTCTGAATCTTGCTGAAAAATTGCCTCGACAGATGGACCTGACGACGATCAAAGACAAAATTGAGAAGCACGGTCAATTGCCGTCCTTGACCCGATTCGAAGCGCCAGTCTCGCACCGCACTCAGCGCCGCCTCATTGAAAGCGTCGCTACCGCTCGAGTCCTTGATACTCAGGTTGACGACGATTCCATCATCATCGATCGTGTTCTCCAGTACGATCCAACCTTCCCGGTTGCGTTCTGACATAGGAAACTCGGGCATGGGCTGCGCGATGAACCTTACGTCGTCGCTCGTCGTATCTGTTTGTGCCGGCGAGGCTATCGCCCAAACGGCACAAAGCACACATACCAGAGCTATGGCCAGTTTCTTCATGTGAAGAACCTCAATATAAGCGCTGTGATATACCGACTAATTTACATAGTAGCGCGTTTATGCTGAGGCACGCCGATCATGGTCAGCGTCGTTGTGAGGCCGGAGCTAAAGAGTTCGCGAGCTTTCAATGCTTGGAAATCCTCGCAATTTTCACTATCGCTTCAACACCAAAGCTCGGTACTGAGATACTTCAGTCCTGAATCGCAAATGATGATAGCCACGGTCTTGCCCTTTTCCGGGCCGGCCAGAAGCTCAAGTGCTGCGGCCAGATTCGCACCCGACGAGAAACCGGCGAATATGCCCTCTTCCGCAGCAAGGCGACGCGTCGCCGCAATCGCATCTTCGGCGGAGACAGACACACAACCATCAATTGCTGTTCGATCAAGCAACGGTAAATCAGACATTGCATAGCCGCCGCCTTGAATCGGGTGATTCGGACTCGTCACTTTCTTGCCGGCGATCGCCTCTGCACCTTCGGGTTCGACCACGTAGCAGCGAATATCCGGGTTCTGCTCTTTGAAATAACGGGCACACCCGGCGAATGTGCCAGCGGAGCCGGCGAAATCACAAAATACATCCACTTCGCCGTGTGCTTGTGAAAATATCTCGGGCGCAGTACCCAGGTAATGTGCATTGCTGTTACCGTCGCGCAGAAACTGGTCGACCCGAAACGCGTGTCGCTCTTTTGCAATACGGAGAGCCACGACCTCAACTTCGTGCAGGTCTCCCCCGCTCACTTCGCCAGGTCTGGACTCCGGAAGCTGATCGACCAACACAACTTCGGCGCCTAAGGCCCGCATCATGCTAGCCCTTTCCTCGGAGTTGCCGCGAGACATCACGGCTACAAATGGATGACCCAATACACCGCAAACAATGGCAAGACCCGTGCCCATGTTGCCACTGGTAAGTTCGACAACCGTCTGACCGTCCTGCAGGTCACCCGACTTACGCGCCTCGAAAATAATTTGACGGGCGGCACGATCCTTTTTCGAATACCCCGGATTCAACATTTCAAGCTTGGCGAGAATGCCCCCGTCCACGTCTCTCGTAATACGGTCCAGGGATACCAGCGGCGTATTGCCGATAGCGTCCACTATGGAATCGAACATCTCTAGACCGCCAGCCTGGTTACTTGTTGTCCCAACCACTCAATAGCGTCTTCGGTTTTTTCATTCCAGGGGTGGCCGAAGCTGAGGCGGATAAAATTCGTGTAGCACGCGCAGGGCGAGAAAATGTGCCCCGGCGCAATGCTGATTCCTGCAGCGATCGCGTCGTCGAAGAGCTGCTCTGCATCGACTTTCCGGGGCAATTCGACCCATAGCACAGATCCTCCAACCGGTCTCGAGGTGCGAGTTTCAGCCGGGAAATGCTCGGCGACCAGCGCCCTCATGCGCTCCGAGTTTCGCTGCAATACCGGCGTTAGCGCCTTCACGTGACGGCTGTAATCTCCCGACGCCAGGAACTCTGCGAGCGTTAGTTGCTGCAATAACCCGGATGAACACGAGAACGCACGTTTGAGCCGCGCAACCTCGTCGATAGTTTGACCCGCTACGACCCAGCCGATGCGATATCCGGAAGCGGCCGTTTTCGAAAACGAGCCACAGGTGACGATGCGGGCCTTGCTGCCAAGAAACTGTGCCGGGACCGGGCGCTGACCGTCGAAGCGCAGATCACCGTAAACGTCGTCCTCGATCAATGCGACATCGTATTGTTCGAGTAAACGCACGAGTCTCTCGCGATCTTGATCCGGCATCGTTACGCCCAGTGGGTTGCCCAGGGTCGTCGAGAACATGCACGCTTTGACAGGGTATTTCTGGAGCGTGCGTTCCAGCTCAGATAGCGTCACACCTTCTTCGGGGCAAGTTTCTACCTCGACCGCCAGCATGTCCAGGCTGTCAATGAGTTCCAGCATGCCATGGTAGGTCGGCGTCTCGACGGCGATCACATCGCCAGTTGATGCAACAGCCGTCAATGCCAGGAGCAGTGCTTCCTGGCCGCCGTTGGTAATACAGATTTCGTCGGGTTCAACCTGCGCCCCAATCGTATCCAGGTAGTGGTAGGCGATCTGCCGTCGCAATGCCGGCTCACCCAACGTAGATGCGTAGCCAAGACTGCGCTCTTCCGCTCTGGCCATGACTCTTTTCATCATGCGGTGCAGCGTTTTGGCGGCCGGCTTCGCCATCGACGGATTGGCGATTCCCAGCGGTACGAGGTCCGGGTTATTCACACCGTCGTAGACGCGTTCCATCAATGGCCGGCAGCGCAGCGGAGCAGGATTCGCGGCCGTTGTGCGGGTCGGACGAACGATGTCATTCGTGGCCCGGTGCCGGACATAAAAACCGGACTGAGGTCGCGATTCGACGCGCCGGCGACGCTCGAGCTCAACGTACGCCTGTCGGACGGTCGGGACGCTGACACCGGCCGATCGACTCATTTTTCTTAAGGAAGGCAGGCGGTCGCCCGGAAGAAGCGTCCCAGTATCCATATTTTCCGTTATCAAATCAATAACTTGCCGATACAAGAACGTGCCACATTGTTTGTCTACATTCAGCATAACTGTACAGGTCCTATTTTCTATAAACTGTATCTGTTATATCATCAAAAAATCGGTACAGTCAACTGCAGATGCAAATTAACCGGAGGCAACCGCCATGAATCATAAGTATCAGTGCAACCTGGAGAGTCGCTCTGCGCGATTTAATCTACCGGTGCGACATCCGTCGAAGTGGCGGCTGCTGCGGGATCAACTGCTATCGTCTCCGATGCGCATTCACCGTTACCGCAACATGAGCGTCCGGATGCTGGAAGACGCAATGGACGAACACGACTGCGGAAGCCGCAAATGAATAACGCTGTACTTTACGGGCTCACCGTACTGATCTGGGGATCAACCTGGTTCGCCATCGAGTTCCAGCTCGGTGCCATCGCGCCCGAAGTATCACTCGTGTATCGCTACGGCGCCGCGTCGCTGCTGTTGTTTGCCTGGAGTCGTTTCCGCGGCCTGCGGTTGCGTTTCGCATTGCGTGATCATGCCTGGTTTTTCTTGCTCGGATTATTGTTGTTCGGCGTCAATTACATCCTCGCCTATCGCTCGCAGATATATATCACCTCGGCATTGGCTGCGATCGCGTTCTCGTCGATGGTTTGGATGAATATTATCAACGCACGATTGTTCTTCGGCGTCAAAGCGGGTCGCGGCGTGTTGTTCGGTGCCCTGCTCGGCGCGATCGGCATGTTCTACTTGTTCGCGCCACAGATCAGCGAAATATCGTTTACGGACACGGTATTTTTCGGCTCGTTCCTCGCGGTGCTTGGCGCTCTTGTTGCCTCATTTGGAAACATGGTGTCGCAGGCCACGCAGAAAGCGAAACTGCCTGTTGTCCAGACGAATGCGTGGGCCATGTTATATGGGGCCTTGTTTACTGCGGTCATCGCGCTCACCAATGGCCATGAGTTCAGTTTCGAGTGGACTGTTGCGTATGTCGGCTCACTGGCGTACCTGACCGTGTTCGGGTCGATTGTCGCGTTTGGCGCGTATCTCACACTGCTCGGTCGAATCGGTGCGCACAAGGCAGGTTATGCGATGGTCATGTTCCCGGTCGTAGCACTGGTACTGTCAACCCTGTTTGAAGGACTCGAGATTGATGCGACTATCGTATTCGGCACTCTATTCGTGCTCGCTGGCAATCTGTTCGTGCTCAAGACACGCCGGTCCGGCACGAAGCAGCCTGCTCCTGAAAAAACCGTACAATCTCCACGGTCGCTTCAGTATCAGACCGACAATACCTGAGCACACTTGCAATCTCGCTCAGCCGGCGACGCCCCCACCGTCTACGACCAGCGCCTCACCGGTCACGAAAGAGGACTCGTCGGAGGCCAGAAACAGCACTGCATTAGCGATGTCCTCGACGGTGCCGATGCGTCCGAGCGGCCGGTCAGCGGCACCGGCAGAGTAATCCTCCCAGGACATGCCGCGCTTGGCCGCATCGTCGGGAAGCATGGGGGTCATTACATCGCCAGGGCATACGCAATTCACACGTATCCCGTTGCGGCCATGGTCGATCGCCATGGCCTTGGCCATCACTATCAGTCCGCCCTTGGCGGCGCAGTACGCTGCCGCGTTGTCGCCTCCCAGGATTCCCCATCCCGAACTGGTGTGGATGATCGAGCCGCTGCCGCGCTCGATCATCGACGGCAGGACGTATTTTGACATCAGGAACGCGCCCTTCAGGCTGGAGTCGATGGTCTCGTCCCACTCCTCCTCGGTGCATTCCGGGACGGACCTCGGGTGAAACACCCCGGCGTTGTTGAACAGCACGTCGATCTTACCGAAGCGTTCGAGGGTCTGCTCGACCGCCCGGCGACACTCGTCAGCGAAACGCACATCGGACCGGATGAACAGGGCCTCGCCGCCCTTCGCAACGATGGACTGAACAACCTCCTCCCCACGCTCGGCACTGCGCCCGGTGATAGCGACCGCCGCTCCCTCGCCTGCGAAACGCACAGCCGTGGCTGCGCCGATTCCCGAGGTCCCTCCCGTGATCAGGGCTACCTTTCCTTCCAACCTCATACACTCATCCTCATGTCGTCACCCTGCGTTTACTCGTGGGCCCACTGGCTGCAAAGACCGCCGGTGGTTTCCGCGCCATCCATAACATAAACGTGGCCAGTGGCAAACGCAGCGTCTTCGGAGGCCAGGAATGCGAATAACCCGGCGATCTCCTCAGGGCTGGCGTGCCGCCCCATCGGAATTTTGCGGTTTACAGCATTAAGCATCTCGTCCGTGTACTCGGCGCGCTGCATCGGCGTAAGAACGTACCCGGGAGAGATGGCGTTCACGCGCACGACGGGTGCGAGCTCCAGCGCCATGGCATGAGTTAGTGCAATCACGCCGCCCTTGGCAGCGCAGTAGTCAGCATAGTGCGGGTACCCGGTGGTACCTCCCGTGGAAGCAGTATTAAGAATAACGCCAGAACCTTTGTCCATCATGTGCCGCGCAGCAGCCTGTGCCACGTAGAAAACTCCCTTGAGATTGACACCCAGCACCGCATCCCACTCATCTGGCGTGATATCGAGAAAATCGTGGCGGATGCTGATGCCGGCGTTGTTGATCAGCACATCAACCGATCCCATGAGATCAATCGCCTCGACGAATGCCGCCTGTACTTGTTCCAGGTTCGCTACGTCGGTGTCGATGACCCCGGTCAGCTCCGGCAGTTCCTCGGTGACCCGAGCTCGTGCCTCGGCGCTGCTGTCGAGGACGCAAACGGCGCAGCCTTCTTCCAGAAAGCGCGCCGCGGTGGCCTGGCCTATGCCACTGGCTCCACCGGTCACCAGAATATTCTTGCCCTTCAAACCGCGCATTGGTTGTCCCCCCTCAATCGACTTCTTCTTGTTGGTATTATTATGCGGAAAGCAGCTTTGGGTGTCGACATTCGACCGTGATTTCTATTTTTTGGGAACGAGGGCGACGACACGCACGGGCCCGCCGGAACCACCTTCGATTTTCATCGGTAAGGCGAAGACTACGGCGCCGGTTGGCGGCAACCTGTCGAGGTTCGTCAGGTTTTCGAGATTGCTGACATTGCGAGCAGCGGCGATGCGATGCACAACGAAATCCTTAGATTTCCCAAAGTCAGTGGATGCGGTATCCACGCCCAGTATCGCAACCCCTCGGTCTTCGACCAGCAAGCGCGCCGCGTCCTCACCAAACGACGGGAACTGAAGCTTGGTGTCGTCACCCGGTGTGTCATCGCCCAGGTAGGATTTGGCGTCTGGCTAGAACTGGTCCCAGTCCGTACGCAACAACACAATATCTCCCGGACTGATGCGGCCGTGTTGATCTTCGAATGCTCGAACGTCACTGACGCTTAAGCGGTAATTGCGATCAGCCGCAGCCTGCTTGCTGATGTCGATAACGACGGCGTTGCCGATCAGGTTCTGCAGCGGAATCCTGTCCGTGGGCCAGCCATCGGCAGCGAAGTGCAGAGGCGCATCCAGGTGTGTACCGCCGTGCTCCGGTGTGCTGATCGAATACGCCGAATAAAAATATCCGTCGGCGGTCTCGCCGAACGCCAACTCTTGCTTTTCAAACTTCGATGGTGACGTTGGCCAATACAATGTATCGCTGTTGTAGGAATGGCTCAGGTCGATAAGTTGAACCTCGCTGACATCCAATGCAAAAGCTGGCAGAGCGAGAATCCCGGCAATGAAACCGGACGCAATTCGCTGGATCATGCTGTACCTCCGTTAATGCAGCCAGTACCACACAGCAGTCGCTCCTGCTGACGAATCAGAAAAACATTTGAAACCGCACGGCGCCGCCACCGAATCC
This sequence comes from Pseudomonadota bacterium, assembly GCA_022567295.1. Taxonomy (GTDB): domain Bacteria; phylum Pseudomonadota; class Gammaproteobacteria; order Steroidobacterales; family Woeseiaceae; genus UBA1847. The sequence continues at coordinate 14,196 of JADFHE010000048.1, forward strand.
CCTGACACTGACCTCGTGACTGACCGACAGGTCAAGCCGTGCGTTTTCCGAGAAGTTGTATCGCCAGCCGGCGATGAGTTTGTCCCGGTAATCGTCGAGCTGGTAGTTCTCTGTGGGATCCGGTGCCCGGAAAGTGATATCCGGCTGGCCGAATGCGTAAGCAATCGTCGCACCGCTGTTAGGCCATAGGTATTCGTAGAACACACCGCCCAACAGGTCCGTGCGGTCGTAGTCGTGCTCATTGAAGCCGCGCGACCTGGCTTTTTGATCCACGTAGTGCACCAGCAAGCGCAGTCGGTGCCGGTCGCGCAGCACCCGCGTGTGCTCAATGGCAATATCCACCTGCGTATTTTCGTAGTCGTAGTCGAAACCCGGAGTTCTGAACTGCATGACTTCGTTGAATTGGTACCAGTCGACCCACACAGACCAAGCCGTGCCGTCCTCCCCTTCCCGCGATACTCGCAGTTGCGCCGTGTTCGCCCGGCGGTTGTGGCGCGACACGTCTGGCGACGCGGTTGCATCCGTGAACACGCGTTCAAATCCGCTACCCACCTCACCTTCGCTGTACAAGAACCAGTCTTTGAACAACCCGAGCCGAACAGCCCACTGCAACGCCACCGGATCGTCTTCCGTATTTCCGCCGAGATCATTTCTGGAGTCGTAGCTTATGTCTTCGAGCAACACGCCGACACGAACATATTGCTGCCGGTCATCGCGATAGAATGTGTACCCGGCCGCAACGTCAATGAATTCCTTGTTGAACTCGGGGTTCGCGATCAGGTAGATCGCCGAAGAATCGAAAATTGACCGTTCGAAGCCGAGCAACATCCGGTCTTCGCGGATTGGCCGCTGCCGCAGCCCGTCGCGCCTGAAACGTCCGACAAAGCGCCACTTGTCATTCAAAACCTCGTTGATATTGAGGTCAACGTCTGTCAGCAGCTTGTTCGATGTGACGCTACCCGTGTTAATGCGCAGAGCGTTGCCGGAAAGTTTGCGACGCTGCCAGTCGAGTTGCCATTGCAGATCATAGGAGTAATTGATCAGCGCGTGCAGGTACAGCATCTGGTCGCGATACGGGTCCTCGAACTCCCAGTCGGCATCCGGCACCTGCCCGCTTGCGCTCGCAGCCAGCAGCAGAATTGCGACAGCTGGAACATATGAATAGAGCGGGCGACCGACCATATTGTGTGCCTTGCTACTTCCCGATAAATATGGACAATTATCCGGCAAGATGTGGGCCGGAGCGATATAGAAATTACGACAATAATTATCAATTCTTCGACCAATCTACGCCGGGCTCACCGTCTCAGCAAGCTATGAAAAGAATTGGATAAAGAAAAACATTCTATAAATTAGTTATTTATATGACTTTCTTCAGCATTAGCTCGAACTTTGAAAATCACACCAGCGGTAGAATAAATCAGATGAACGAATCGACTGAAGACACCCAAGTACCAATACTCATCATGGATAGCTGGGGGATTCTGGATCGTCGCAAATGTCTTAATCATTCGCATCCGCCTGCCGCGGACAGACCGTGTACGATGTGGGCCCAAAAGAAGAAAACATTTAAGGGGAAAACGAAAATGAACAACAACATAATTTCCAAAGCTGTCGTGGCTGCGGCATTTCTTGTGGCTGGAATTGGTTGCACTAATGCCGATGAGGACGTTGATAAACTGATCGCCCATGCGCGAGCTGCGGCACCGGCTGCAGTTAGTGCCGACGCTACGATAGTGATCAATGGCGAAGTTGCGGTCGAAGGCAGCAATGGCTGGACCTGCATGCCGGAAGTATTTCCAGGTGACGGCGCGTCTGTTTGTGTCGACGCTGTCTGGGGCGAAATGATGGGTGCGCTGGGTGCGAAGGAAGCATTTGCGGCATCCAAAGTTGGAATCTCATACATGTTGCTGGGCGACGCTGGCGGTGGGGTTAGCAACTCCGACCCTTATCACGAGGATCCTAAGAACGCCGATGACTATGTCGAAACCGGCCCGCACCTGATGGTCATCGTGCCGAAAGAAGCGCTGCAAGGCATGAGCGACGATCCATCTACGGGCGGCCCGTATGTGATGTGGAAAGACACCGATTACGCACACATTATGATACCCGTCGAATAGGGGCATGAACAAACGCATCGGCCGGCTGGCCGTCAGCAGCTTAATTGTCTGTGGGTTGCTAGCGGCCTGCACGCCGCCCACTTCACACGACCTCATCCTGCGCGGCGGCAACATTTACGACGGCAGCGGTGGCGAATCGTATGTCGGCGACGTGGCTATCGACGGCGACAAGATCGTTGCGCTCGGCGATATTGGAAATGCCACAGCAACCGTTGAAATCGATGTTCAGGGCCTCGTCGTGGCGCCCGGCTTTGTGAACATGATGTCCTGGGCCAACGAATCGCTGATCGAAGACGGTCGCTCACAAAGTAATATCCGTCAGGGTGTGACCCTTGAGATCATGGGTGAAGGTAATTCCATGGGCCCGCTTAACGACGACATGAAAGCGGAAATGACCAGCCTGCAAAGCGATATCCGCTACGACGTCGCGTGGACGACGCTGGACGAATACCTCGAGTTTCTCGAACATCGCGGCGTCTCTCCCAACGTGGCGTCGTTCATCGGTGCGGCGACACCGCGTCAATATGTAATCGGACACGAAGACCGCGCACCAACGCCCGATGAACTCGAACAGATGCGCGCACTCGTACGCGCGGCCATGGAAGACGGTGCATTGGGTGTGGCCTCGTCCTTGATGTACCCGCCCGGACTCTTCGCAGAGACCGATGAGCTGATCGCGCTGTCCGAAGTGGCCGCCGAGTACGGCGGCATGTACATCTCGCACATGCGCGATGAAGGTGCGCATATGATTGCGGCGATCGACGAACTGCTGACGATCGCACGGGAAGCCAATATTCGTGCCGAGATTTACCATTTCAAATCGTCCGGAGAACCCAACTGGCCGTTGTTCGACAAGGCAGTCGAGATGGTCGAGGACGCGAGAGCGGAAGGCCTTGAGATCACTGCCGACGTTTACACCTACCCGGCGGGTGCGACCGGGCTCAACGTCACCGTACCGCCCTGGGTACAGGAAGGCGGTTTCGAAGCCTCGCTGGAGCGCATGAGTGATCCTGAACTGCGCGAGCAAATCATTCAGGAAATGAACGCGCCATCCGACGAATGGGAAAACATGTTCCTGATGTCCGGCTCACCGGACAACATCCTCATGGTCGGCTTCAAGTCCGATGCCCTCAAACCATTGACTGGCAAAACGGTTGCCGAGGTTGCGGCCATGCGCGGTACGACGCCGGAAGAAACCATCCTTGACCTGATCGTCGAAGACGGCAGCCGGATCGGAACGGTCTACTTCACTCAATCCGAAGACATTGTAAGAAGAGTGGTTGCCCTCCCCTGGGTCAGTTTTAACTCGGACGCGGCGTCGCTGGCACCCGAAGGCGTGTTCTTGGAGAGCAATCCGCACCCGCGAGCCTATGGCAGCTTTGCCCGGGTGTTGGGGAAATACGTTCGCGATGAGCAAGTCATCACGCTGCAGGAAGCTATCCGTAAACTGGCCGCACTACCGGCACAAACTATGCGAATCGACAGGCGCGGAGAGTTGAAGCAAGGCTTTTATGCGGACGTGGTCGTGTTTGACCCGGAGAAGATTCAAGACCACGCAACGTTCGTGGAGCCGCACCAATACGCAACCGGCATGGTTCACGTCTTCGTCAATGGCGAGCAAGTATTAAAGGATGGCGAGCATACAGGTGCAACTCCGGGCCGGGTCGTGCGCGGGCCGGGCTGGACGGGTGCTATACCGTAAAGAAATCACAATTTCGACATCGTTTGTCCACACGCGAGCATGTGGTTTTATTGCAACAAACCGCCAAAATTCGGAGACTTATATCTAGTTTTTAACAAACGTTATTAAACAATAAGTGCTGCCAACGCAAATGTGTGACCCACAGCACAATTACGTTCTTTTTTGTCGTTAGCATTCGCCGTTCTTGGGCTAACTGCAGGAGAACGTCATGTTGCGTTCAGTACCACTATTTTTTCTTCTCGTGTTTTCGGCATCGGTCAGCGCCGATGGATTTGATTACGATTTTCTTTCGCTTGGTTACGGCGTCATTGAATTCGATGACATCAATGTTGACGGCGATGGCGTCGGCATCGCAGGTTCTTATGCGATAAACGACAGCTTTCACGTGTTCGCCGGTTACCAGGACGCTGGACTGGACTTCGGCGTTGATGTGACATCGATAAGTGCCGGCATCGGCTACCACATGGGGTTGTCACCCACCGTCGATCTGGTCACGAGCCTATCGTATGAATATGTCGACATTAGCGCTTCTGGAATACCGAGTATCGACGATAACGGTGTCGGACTCGGAATAGGTCTGCGCTTCGCAGCAACCGACAAGATTGAGCTAAACGCTGGTATCAGTTATGTCGATTTCAGCGACAGCGGCGACGACACCGGTTTTGGCGCCGGCGGACTGTACCGCTTTACTGACGCCTTTGCGTTAGGTCTCGGGGGTAGCTGGACCGACGACGCGTCTGCGTATACGCTGACTGGCCGTTTCTATTTCGGCAAATAGATTAGACAGCATGCTTCATAAATCCCGCCTCGTGCGGGGTTTTTTTTGCCTGAGCCCGAATAAGCGGATCTTGATAGACTAAAGCATCATGAGCGATTCGACAGAAGACACCCGGATACCACTACTCCTGTGGCCGTTCTATGCGATCTGGCGCCTGCTGACTTTTGTTCTTGGCGTCGCTGGTCGCCTGATTTGCACGTTATTGGGCATTGGAATCATGATCGTTGGCGTCGCCATCACGATGAGTGTTGTCGGCGCACCGATAGGTATTCCGTTGGCGGCGCTGGGCTTTCTGCTGTTGGTACGGGCGCTATTTTAGGCGGG
>JADFHE010000019.1:0-36988 GCA_022567295.1 Pseudomonadota bacterium
GATGTCACCCATAATGGGTATCGCACGGATTTCGGTGACCGTCTTGGCATTGTTCAAGCCGGACTTCATGATGTCCAATGGCGTTGCACGGCTGACCGCATCGAACGAAATGGCATCTGGCAACGATCCGGTTAGCGTGAATTGCATCGTCTGCAGGATCGTCAGCGCCTGGTAGTCGAGATCACCCATGCGCGGTGCAACCCAAAGATTAAGGTGCACAGGGAATGCAACAAGAATAAGGACGTAGCCCGCCATCGCCGGGTTGAAAATGTTGAAGCCCAGTCCACCGTAAAGGTGCTTGGCAACAACGACGGCAAAAAGAGCCCCCGTGGCCGTGACCCACCACGGCGTCAATGACGGCAGAGCAAAAGCAAGCAATGCCGCGGTTACCAGTGCGCTGTAATCCGACAGACCGGTACCCGGCTTGCGACTGCGCAGGCCGAGCATCAGTGTTTCACCACCGGCCGCGAAAACCGCTGCAACCAACAGGTTAAAGACGAAACCAGGGCCGAAAAACCAGACATGTGCCATCGCCGCCGGCACCAGCGCAGCGAGTACTTGCAACATCATCGAGGCGACATTGGCTCTAGGGCCGAGGAATGGGGCTTCGCGGCGAGGGAATTCCATTACTCGTCGTCCTCGCTCTGCTGTCGCTTGCGCTTGAGAATTTCAGCAATTGCAGCGGGTCCGGCCGTCCTGGCGGTCTCCTTTTGCTGTGCGAGTTCCGCGTCTCTCTCGGCCTGTTCACGCTCGAGGCGTTCGTTGCGAGCCTCAAAGCGCTGCCGTGCACGGACAGCGCGTGCTTTCTCATCGGCTAGTTCTCTTATGCGACCTTTGGCCATGCGAAAGTCGAAGGTAAGCGGGATATGACTCGGACACACGAGGTCGCAGCAGCCGCATTCGATGCAATCTATCAGCCCAAAGTCACGCATTTTCTTTTCATCGTCCGCACATGCATACCAGAACAGTTGTTGCGGCAGCAGTTGCACGGGACACACGGATGCACATTCGCCGCAGCGTATACAGGGTAGTTCGGGCCCGGGAGACGGTGCTTCAGAAATGACCAAGACGCAGTTAGTGGCTTTGACGATCGGCACCCGATCCGATGTCACTGACTTGCCTGTCATCAAGCCTCCAATGATCAGCTGCTGCGCGCGGTCGGTATAGCCGCCAGTGAAGTTAACAATGTCGGCGACCGTGGTGCCAATTCGGGCACGAACATTCATTGGACTCGCAACACCATCACCCGTGACAGTTGTTACGCGGGATATCAACGGCTCATGATCAATAACCCAGTCGTGAACCGCAGCGGCGGTACCGACGTTTTGCACCAGGCAACCAACGTCCGTTGGCAGTCCGCCGCTTGGTACTTCACGATTCGTCACGAGTTGCACAAGTTGATCTTCACCGCCAGAAGGGTAAATCGTCGGCACTTGTTTCAACGTGATACGTTCGTCGGCGACCGCGCCCAAGACGCTGCCCAATTCGTGCAAAGCTTCGGGTTTGTCGCTTTCTACAACCACGAAACAGATATCGATCTGCAGCGCATGCATGAGGATTTGCGCGCCACTGATAATTTCTACGGCACGCTCGCGCATCAGCACATCGTCGCAACTGATGTACGGCTCACACTCAACACCGTTGATGATCAGGTACTCGATCTCGCAAGTGCGCGCCTGCATCAGTTTCTGCGCGGTCGGGAATACGGCGCCACCGAGCCCGACGATGCCACCATGCATGATTTGGGCTAGCAAGACCTCGGGTGGCAATTGAGTGAATTCGGGTGCGATCTCAGCGCGCTCGATGTGGCGATCCTCGCCATCGCACTCAATCACAATGCACGGCGCATTATCACCAAAGCGCCGCGAGACCGGCCACGGCTCGATCGCCACGATTTTTCCAGACGATGACGCGTGCACAGGAGCGCCGAACGTGCCGTCCTGTTCTGCGATAAGCTGACCTTTGAGCACTCGCTCGCCGATGCCGACGACTGGATGCGCCGGATCGCCGACGTGCTGGGTGATGGGCAGGACGAGCTGCGCGGGAACCGGTATGTCGAATATCGGTTTGGCCGTTGACGCGGATTTATTTGCCGTTAGTCGCAGCCCGCCGTGTAGCGTACCCAGGTCATAGGTCGGCGCAGTCACGTTAGTGGTCTCATGCTAATGCAGTCAACCGGACAGGGTGCAACGCACAATTCGCAGCCCGTACATTCACTTTCGATCACGGTGTGCATCAGTTGGTGAGCACCGACAATCGCATCGACAGGGCAGGCTTTGCGACAGTGCGTACAGCCGATACACAGTGTTTCGTCGATGACCGCAACAGAGGGATTAACGCTCGCGGCGAGCGGAATGATCTCCCGTCCGAGAAGGTTCGCCAATCGTCGCACGGTTTCTTCACCGCCCGGTGGACAGAGGTTGATCGCTGCGGAGCCATCGACGATGGCCGCCGCAAACGGGCGACAGCCAGGATAACCGCATTGCGCGCATTGCGTTTGTGGCAGCAGTTCATTGACCTGTTCAACGAGGTCTTCGTTGTTGGATGGTAAGCGAGACGACGCGTAGCTGAGGGCGATTCCTGCAACGAGTGCGATGGCAGCAATTGTGATGACGGCAATCCACATAAGCTGCTATCACGGCCTGGCCATGCCGGAAAATCCCATGAATGCCAGCGACATAAAGCCTGCCGTTATCAGGGCTATCGCTGTGCCGCGAAACGGGGCTGGAATGTCCGCTGCCGCGATTCGCTCGCGCATTGCCGCGAACATGATGAGCACGAGGGCGAAGCCTGCAGACGCCCCAAAGCCGAAGAAAACTGACTGCACAAAGCCTTTGGACTCCTGCACGTTTAGTAATGCAACACCCAATACTGCGCAGTTTGTGGCGATTAGCGGAATGTAGATGCCGAGTACCTGATCGAGCATCGGACTCAAACGGCGCACCATGATCTCGGTGAACTGTACGCTGGCGGCAATCACCAGAATAAAACTGATCGTCCGCAAGTATTCCAGTTGCAGCGGAACGAGTAAGTACTCGTGCAACAAGTAGGCGGTGGCCGATGACAGCGTCAGAACGAATCCAGTAGCCAGCGACATTCCGGTCGCTGCCTCAAGATTGCCAGATACTCCCAGAAACGGGCACAGCCCGAGGAATCGGACCAACACGAAGTTGTTGACCAGAACGGTGCCGATGAGAATGACGATAAGGTTGGTCATTTCTCTATTGTAAGGATTCCTCGACGTGCATGCCCGGTTTTGAACCCGGTCAGGCTGTCCGGGTCAAAGTCCGCGTTACTGCCGGTCAGGGACTGAGGTGCTCTCCCGGGATTGCTCAACCATACGATGAACCTGATCAGCCTCAACGCGCGTGAGTAACGGTTGGAATTTGGGCAGGATCGTGCCTAGCAACGGGGATGATGCGTGTGACCACTGCCATTGATCTTCATTGAAATATGTACGTGCCTTCTCCGCAACCGCTGGGATAACGGGTGCCAGGTAAATCATCAGGCTGCGGAACATATTCAGCCCCTGCGTGCAGACCAATTGCACGTCGTTGCTCTTGTCATCGTCTTTTATCATTATCCAAGGCTTGGTTTCGTCTATGTAGCGGTTGGCTCTGTCGGCCAGCGCCATGATCAAACGCATTGCCTTGGAATACTCACGAGCCTCGAAATGTTGTGCGATAGTCTCGGACGCAGCGGTGAATTCCGCGAACAAATCAGGAGCGGCTAACTCGTCGGCAAGCTTCCCGGCAAATCGTTTGCTGATAAAACCGGCGCATCGACTCGCAATATTGACTAACTTACCGACCAGATCTGAGTTAACGCGCGCAATGAAGTCCTCGAGATTGAGATCGATATCTTCGATCGTTGGCCCGAGCTTGGCGGCGTAGTAATAACGCAGGTAACTTGGGTCCAGGTGATCGAGGTAGGTACGTGCGTTGATGAACGTGCCGCGCGCTTTGGACATTTTCTGCCCGTTAATGGTCAGGAAGCCGTGCGCATACACACTGGTGGGTGTTCTGTATCCGGCGCTACTCAACACGGCGGGCCAGAACAAGGTATGAAAATACATAATATCCTTGCCGATGAAGTGATACACCTCGGCATCGCTGCCAGCTTTCCAGTAGTCGTCAAAGTCCAGGCTATCGTCGCGGTCGCAAAGATTCTTGAAGCTCGCCATGTATCCAACCGGCGCATCCAGCCATACATAAAAGTACTTGTCTTCAGTCCCCGGAATCCGAAATCCGAAGTACGGTTCGTCACGCGATATATCCCAATCTCGCAGGCCGGCGTCGAACCACTCGTCGAGTTTCGCAATGACGCTCTTATGCAGTGCAGCGCTGCTGATCCATTCGCGCAGTCGCTCTTCGTAATCGCTGAGTTTGAAGAAGTAATGTTCGGACTCACGCTTGACCGGCTTGGTACCGGACAATACCGACACCGGATCGATCAGGTCCTCTGGCGAGTAGGTAGCGCCGCATACTTCACAGGCATCGCCGTATTGATCCTTGCTTGCGCAGCGCGGGCAAGTGCCGCGAACAAATCGATCAGGAAGAAATATGCCTTCCTTCTCGTCGTAGGACTGTTCGATCGTACGTGTGTAAATATCGCCGCTATCGCGCAGCGTTTTGTAGATAGCACCGACCAGTGCTTCGTTTTCGGCGGAATGGGTCGTGTAGTAGTTATCGAAGTCGACGCCGAAGTCCGAGAAGTCCTGCACGAATTCAGCGGATATTTTTTCGGTCAGTTCTTCCGGTGACACTCCAAGCTCACGCGCTTTGAGCATAATTGGCGTGCCATGTGCGTCAGACGCACAAACATAAGTGCAGTCATGGCCCCGCAACTTTTGAAAACGCACCCAGATATCGGTCTGCAGGTACTCGACGAGATGACCCATATGAATTGACCCATTGGCATAGGGCAGGGCACTCGTAACTAGAATCTTTCGTTTTTTCCGGGGCATTCTGGCGGGTCATCGGCTGGTCGATGGGCGCGATTATGCCACGGTCAGCGGAAATTAATCGGTGTCTTTAAGGTTCTCGAATCTGTGCTTGTTGTTGGACTGCTGGTAGGCCTCCTGACCGGAAACCCAGCCTTTGTCCACGAGTTCCATGAGTGCGTCGTCCATGGTTGTCATGCCGAATCGAGCGCCACTCTGGATGGCGGTTTCCAACTGGTCGAGCTTGCCCTGGCGAATCAGGTTCGCGACGGCTGGGGTGTTGATCATCACCTCCAGTGCAGCCGCTCGTCCGGGGCGATGAATGGTCGGCAGCAGCTGCTGGGACACGACGCCGCGCAACGACGTCGAAATCATCGTGCGGATATGGCTTTGCTTGTCAGCCGGGAATGAGTTGATGATACGGTCAATAGTCGGCGCAGCCCCGTTGGTGTGCAGAGTTCCCATAACCAGAATTCCCATTTCAGCCGCGGTTACCGCGATACTGATGGTCTCGAGATCACGCATTTCGCCGATCAGAACGACATCGGGATCTTCGCGTAACGCAGAATGCAGCGCACTCGCAAAACTGGGGCAGTGCACGCCGATCTCGCGCTGACTGATAAGACAGCTTTTCGCTGTATGCACAAACTCAATGGGATCCTCGATCGTGATGATATGGCCCTTCGTATTTTTGTTGATTTCGTCAATCATTGCGGCAAGCGTCGTAGATTTACCGGAGCCTGTCTTGCCGGTGACGAGAATCATGCCTTGCGTGTGACGGCAGAGGGTCCGCACGACGTCCGGCATATCGAGTTCATCGAGCGTCATCGCCTTCGACGGAATAGCCCGAAAAATAGCGCCGATGCCATTGAGATGCCGGAATACGTTCACTCTGAATCGCGAGACATCTTCAATTTCGTAGGCGAAGTCGGCAGCGTCGTCGTTGTCGAATGCTTTTTGCGTCGTGCCGTCCATAATTTCAATCATGGCCTCCTGCACGGCCTCGGTCGTCAGTTTTTCGTCCATGATGGCTTGCAGGCTACCGTGTACGCGGACGCGCACCGGGTCGCCCGAGACAAAATGCAGGTCGGACGCTTTCTGCTTCAGGGCTGCCTGCAGGTATTTGTCGATCTTCTTCATTGCATCAGACCGTCGACTCGTCGCCCATATCGAGGACCGGCACCATGCCTGAGTCTGTAACATAGCGCTGGAATTTCTTCTTATCCGTGGCGAAGCGAATAGCGTCGTCGGCGTCGATTTCCTTGGCGCTGATTGCGTCCAGCAGCGAGCGGTCCATTAGCTGCATGCCAAGATCCCTACCGGTTTGCATCTGCGAGGGAATCTGGTGCGTCTGATCGGACGTGATCAGGTTGGCAATCGCCCGGGTGTTGACCAGAATTTCGAGTATGGCTCGTCGCGCGCGCCCGTCCGGCGTTTTTATCAAAACTTGAGTAACGACCGCTTTCAGACTCATCGCCAAAAAGCCCTTGGTTTGTTCACGAAGCTCACCCGGCAGCGCATCAATAATTCGATCAAGTGTTTTGACAGCATTGGTCGTATGCAACGTGGCGAGTACAAGATGACCGGTCTCGGCCGCCGTCATTGCCATGGAAATCGTGTCGGCGTCGCGCAATTCACCGACCAGAATAACATCCGGGTCTTCACGCATTGCGGAGCGGACGCCGTCGGCAAAGCTGGTGACGTGGGTACCGAGTTCTCGCTGAATGACCTGACTCTGTTTGCTTGGATGGACAAACTCGATCGGGTCTTCGAGACTGATGATATTGAGCGAGCGTGTTGAGTTCAGGTGATCGATCATCGCAGCAAGTGTTGTCGATTTTCCGGTGCCCGTCGAACCGGTCACCAATATCATTCCCTGGTGGTAGTCACAGAGCTTCGTCAGAATCGGTGGCATATTAAGCTGCTCTAGCGTTGGCACATCGTCAGGAATGAATCGGAAAACCGCGCCGTACCCAGTCGCCTTGCGAAAAACGTTGACACGAAAACGGCCGCCTTCCTCAGCCACATAGGAAAAGTCGAGGTCGCTGCCCTGATGCAGCACGTCCTTTTGTTTGGCAGTCAGTATTTCGAGTATGTAGGACTCAAGTTCTGTGTCGGATAGTTCGCGAAACTTGATAGGCATGAGATCGCCATTCATGCGCAGCATGGGTGGCACCCCCACAGCCAGGTGAATATCCGAGCATCCCTGTGCGAGTCCGAGTTTTAGAAAGGCGTCTATCCGTGCCATTACGGGCCTCAGGCGCCGACTGAGTCGAGCGCTTCATTGAGTTCGCTCATGGACTGATGACGCTTGGTCTTGTCAACCGACATGGCCTTGATAATCAAATTCGCGTAGTCGTCAGACAGGTCCGGGTTGATTTCCTGGCAATGCTTTGCTTTGCCCTGCACGTGCTGGTACATGACAGACATATGATCACCACGACTATACGGAGGAATGCCAGTCACCATTTCGTACATGATCACCCCTATGCTGTACACGTCAGCGGTCGCATCGACTTTCTTGCCAAGAATCTGTTCGGGCGCCATGTATTTTGGAGAACCGATAACGTAACCGGTCTTGGTTAGCTGAGTATCTCCACTACTGGCTGCGGCCGCGACCCCAAAATCCACGATCTTCAATAGCCCATCGGTATTCACGAGGATATTTGCAGGCTTGAGATCGCGATGAATAACGCCCGCCAGGTGGGCGACATTCATGCCCGTCGCCATATCCTTTGAAAATCGGAGGGCCTTGTCAAGGTCCATCGGCTTACTGTCCGGAATTTCTCCCGACAGTGTATGCGACGGAAAATACTCCATCGAAATGGCAAAACATCCCTGCAACTTCAGAAAATCGTAAATTCTTATGACGTTGCGGTGCGTAATTTTTCGCGAGTAACGCAGTTCGTGTACAAAGCGTTTCATCATTTCCTCGTCTGAGGAAACGTTCGGATTCAGGAACTTTAGAATTAGTTGCTCATCGACAACCTCATCTTCCATGAGAAGCACGGTACCGAAAGCACCCTTGCCGATTTTTTCAATATACTTGTAGCGACCGTCGATCACATCACCCGGCACAAGTTTCGTAATATCAAGAACTGGAGGCGCCGTCGGTGCCGCAGCGTCAGCTCCGTCTGCCGCTTGCTGTGCGGCTTGCGCACCGAGCAGCTTCTCGAGATCTTCGTTATCGATGAGCAAAGTCTTCGTGTGTGAAGCAATTTTCTCAGCTCGAACGTTTTCTTCGAGGACCGTTTCAGAGTAGCGATCATCGAGGCTCTTTAATGCCGTGTCGGCTGCGTTAATTATCGTACGATCTTCCGATTGCTGAATTTTTTTCAGGATGCCACGAATGGATTCTGCATGAGACTCGTCAGCAAGCAGTGACAAGGCTTTGATTGCCTCGACCTGAACTTCGCGCTCCGCTCCCTGCAGTAGCGGAACTATTTTCGCTATGTGTTCGGCACTGCCGAGCTTGCCGAGCGCGCGGACAACGACCGTGTCCGTTTTTGCATCGACGCCCAGCATGGATTCGAGTTTCGGCAGCGCCTTGGTACTGCCGATCTTTGACAGCGCGTCGACGGCTCGCTCACGAACCCACCAATCGGCATCGTCGGTTGCTTTGATCAGCCCATCGACAGCGCGCTCGTCCTTCGCCGAATTTAAAATCTCGATCGCGGTGCGACGAATTTCTTCGTCTTTGGACGAGATCAGCTTGACCACAGAGTCAACGACTTGCGGTCCACCGATTTCAGCGAGTGCGTCACCGGCACGCGAACGTACCCACCAGTCATCGTCTCTTATCGCACCCAGCAAGTCCTGCACAGAATTTTTGTCGCCGACTGCATTAAGTACTTCGACGGCTGCGCGGCGGGCATACTCGGATTCGTCTTTGAGCGCCGGAATCAGGTAGCGAATTGTTTCGGGGTGATTGATTTTTATCATAACGTCCACGGCCTTGCCCTGAACATCAAGGTCCGGGTCTGTGAGCACTGCAGCGATCTTGTCGATACTAATGCCAGACGGATCGCGCTTCGCCAAGGCAGCGAGAGCTGCGCTCCGGACCATCTTGTTCGGGTCCTTGAGTTGCATCTCCAGCGCGTTCGTAATTTCGGGCTTGTTGAATTTGGAAAGCAATTGCATCAGGTGGATCTTGATCACCGGATCTTTACCACCCATACGGGCAATCAGATCGGGAACCATCGCAGGCTTTAACGTTTCCTTGATGATTTTGAATATCGCTGCTTTTTCCTTGGGGTCGCATTGGTACGCGCGCCGCAGCAATTCGTGAACACTCAGGTCCTGTTTGTGCACGCGCAGGATATCGATGAGGGCCGATTTTGATACCTCGGGGTCGTCGAAGAATTCCAGTAGACCATTGGCGTTGTAGTCGGTACTGCTTGACAGGGCCCAGGCGGTTCCCGACACGACGCGCTCGTTGCCGTCAGCCAAGCCTTCCTTGTACAAGACCAGGTTCTTGTCACTGACCATGCCACCGAGGATGTCGACAAGGACCATGGTATGAGTCTTGTCAGAGAGGGCGAGGGCGTCGATAATCTTCGGCACGGCTTTGTTGCCCGCACCTTTTAGTTTGTCGACCAGCTTCCGGGCAGCCGGGGACGCGGGATCCTGCTCTGCGATGAGCCGTCCGAGGAGCTGTTCAGAGCGAAATGATGCGAGGATACCCACTCAATCAGTCTGCCATTTTTGTCGTATTATGTAACGCCAATAGTCAATTCGCTCTTGCCCAAGCAACGCGGCATTATGCCACATCAGAACCTGCACATTGCCCGCCAATACTGGCTTTCAGACACCAGCTGGCTCCGTTACAATGTGCTCGCGAATTCCTGGCTAGCCAGTCATTCGTATTCGAATTTTACCTAATGCCTGCTAGGGAAGTGTGACGGTGTCATCAGAATCGGATGTGAATAAGTTCCTCAATTCCATTGAGTTAGAGTCGATCGGTCGTCCGCTGGGGGAGATTGGGCGGGTCTTGAACATCGCCGTGAGTGGGAGCGCAGTTAGCGCAACCATCGAACTCGGAATTCCAGTCAACAGCGCGGTTGACCAGATCCGTGCGCAAATCGAGGCGGATCTGTGCGCCCATACCGGGGCTGAGACGGCAGATGTCGAGGTCACGATGAAAATTTCGTCGCATGCCGTACAAGGTAACCTCAAGCCGGTTCCGGGAATCAAGAACATTATCGCGATTGCGTCCGGGAAAGGTGGCGTAGGCAAATCCACGGTCGCGACCAACATTGCGCTCGCTCTGGCCGGTGAAGGCGCGTCGGTCGGCATACTGGATGCGGATATTTACGGGCCGAGTCAGCCACACATGCTCGGCCTGACAGGCGAGCGGCCCGTTAGTCCCGACGGTAAGACGATGCTGCCTTTGAGCGGCCATGGATTGCAGGTCATGTCGATTGGTTTTCTGGTTGATCCGGATCAACCCATGGTCTGGCGAGGACCCATGGTCACATCGGCGCTGAATCAACTCATATATCAGACTGAATGGAAGGAACTCGATTATCTGATTGTCGATATGCCGCCAGGGACTGGTGACATACAGTTAACCTTGTCGCAGAAAGTGCCGGTATCAGGCGCTGTGATGGTCACGACGCCACAAGAAATCGCGACATTGGATGCGCGCAAAGGATTGGTCATGTTTCGAAAGGTCTCCATTCCCGTATTGGGCGTCGTCGAAAACATGAGCATGCACGTCTGTTCGTCTTGCGGTCACGAAGAAGCCATTTTTGGCACCGGCGGTGCCCAGCAGATAGTGGATGATTTCGACATTCCACTGCTCGGCCAGCTGCCGCTTGAGGCTAAAATTCGCGAGCAGGCCGACAGCGGCGTGCCGATAGTTATAGCGGCACCGGAATCCGCGGCAGCCATTGCTTATCGTGAGACTGCGATCCGCATTGCCACGGCCCAGGCCGCACAGCGCATGGATTACAGTTCCAAGTTTGGCAAAATTGTTGTTGAGGAAGCTGGTTGAGCATTAAGTCGGATCGATGGATCCGCCGTATGGCTGCTGAGCAGGGCATGATTGAGCCGTTCGAGCCAGGTCAGGTTAGCGAAAATGGTGACGGTCGTATCGTTTCATACGGTACCTCTAGCTACGGATACGACGTTCGCTGCGCTGACGAATTCAAGATCTTCACGAATATCAATTCCGCGATCGTCGACCCCAAAGCATTCGACGAGACGAGCTTTGTTGACGTGCAGAGCGACGTTTGCGTCATTCCGCCGAATTCGTTTGTCCTGGCGCGCACGGTTGAGTTTTTCCGAATTCCGCGAACGATCCTGACGATCTGCGTCGGCAAATCGACGTACGCTCGTTGCGGCATTATTGTGAACGTCACGCCATTGGAACCTGAATGGGAAGGGCATGTGACACTGGAGTTTTCAAATACGACGCCGTTGCCAGCGAAAATATATGCGAACGAGGGTGTCGCGCAGATGCTGTTTCTTGAGTCGGACGAGCCATGCGAAACGTCTTATCGTGACCGCGGCGGCAAGTACCAGGGCCAAACTGGCGTGACGTTGCCGAAAGCCTAGGGAAATACTGAATTGATCAGAGCTTCCCAAGTGGCGCGACACGAACTTGTCGGGCCACTAATAGGTCTGAATAACCGGCTCTGCCGCCTGTTCGCCGTCAATCCAGCTTCGGCCGTCTCGATATTGCACCTTGCCCGATCCTACCCAGGCGGCCGCCTGCGGATAAATCTTGTGCTCCACTGCCTGTACGCGTAATGCGAGTTTCTGCGCCGATTCTCCTGGGACGACGGCAAGTCGCCCCTGCAGGATGCGTGGTCCGCTATCCAGTTTTTCAGTCACGAAGTGCACGGTGCTGCCATGCCATTTGTCGCCAGCGTCAAGGGCTCGCTGATGCGTGTTGAGTCCTCGATACAGGGGCAGGAGTGCCGGATGTATGTTGAGAATTCTGCCTCTGTAATGCGCAATAAATTCTGCGCTCAGGATACGCATAAAGCCGGCCAGGACCAGCAGATCGGGTTCGAATCGATCCAGCTCCGCGATGACGGCCTGATCAAATAACGCTCTATCCGTATAGTCGGCATGTTGAATACACGCCGTAGCGATGTTGGCTTTTTCGGCCCGCTCCAGTCCAAATGCGTTCGGGTCGTTGCTGAAAACGATGGATAAATCGAGACCCAGATCACGGTCTTGTACGGCGTCGATAAATGCCTGCAAATTGGTACCGGATCCGGAAATCAGGATCGCCGTTCTGCAGCGCTTTGCCATCAGACGTAGTGCACTACTCTGGGTGAGTCAGGGTCGCCACTGACAATGCGTCCAATCTGCCAGGCGTTTTCGCCGTGCTCATTGAGGATTTGTATTGCGCCGGACGCGACCCCTGCCTCGACAATAATCACCATGCCAACACCGCAGTTGAAGGTCCGGCGCATCTCGGCAGTTGCAATTTTGCCGATATCGGCCAGCCAGTCGAAGACGGGTCCACGCGACCAACTGGCGGTGTCAATTTCCGCATCGACTGATCCCTGAAGAATGCGAGGGATGTTCTCCGTGATGCCGCCGCCCGTGATGTGCGCCAGTCCCTTCACCGTTACCGATTTTATCAGCGACAGCACCGGCTTTACGTAGATACGTGTGGGTTCGAGCAGTCTCAGCTTTGCGGCCTTACCGTCGATCTGATCATCGGGCGCACGATCAAGCACTTTGCGAATCAGTGAGTAGCCATTGGAATGCGGTCCGCTCGAGGCGATACCAATGATTACGTCACCGGCGCTTATGCTGCTACCGTCGATCAGATTTTCGCGTTCAACAACGCCTACCGTGAACCCGGCGAGATCGTAGTCGCCAGCCGAATACATATCGGGCATCTCGGCCGTTTCGCCGCCAATTAGCGCGGTACCTGCCCGCAAGCAGCCTTCGGCGATGCCGGCAATAACATTCTCGGCGACGTCGCTGTCGAGTTTGCCGCACGCAAAATAATCGAGAAAAAACAGCGGCTCCGCACCTTGCACGAGCACATCGTTGACACACATCGCGACCAGGTCAATGCCAATTGTGTCGTGGCGCTGCAATTGTTGTGCGAGCATCAGTTTAGTACCGACGCCGTCGGTGCCAGATACCAGTACTGGTTCACGGTAGCGTCCGGGCGGAAGCGCGAACATACCACCGAAACCGCCGAGCCCGGCCAGAACTTCAGGGCGCCGTGTTTGCTTGACGAGAGGCTTGATGCGCTCGACGAGTTCGCTGCCGGCGTCGATATCGACCCCGGTGTCTCTATAGGTAAGGGGTTTATTGGTCATTAGGGAGTGGCATACTCTGTGAGGGCGATATAATAGTGCTTGGCAATGAACGGGGAAACCACCCTTGTTGATAACTCAAAAAATTCTTAGTGCCGGATGTGTGCGGCATCCTCTCATTTGCGCTGTGGCGGTGCTGTTTTTTTCAATAGGCGCAACGCTTCCGGTACAGGCTGTCGATGTACCCATGTTGTTTACGGCGGAAGTGCCGCTGGATCAAGAGTCCGACAATCCGCGCGACGATGCCTACAAGGCTGCGTTGATCGAAGTGCTGACACGCGTATCGGGATCGGAGTTCAGCGGCAATCTGCAGGCGATCGACGAACTGTTTCCGGTGCCTTCGGCCTATGTGACGCAGTTTCGACCCGGCGCAGACGATACATTGTGGGTATCTTTCGACGACGAGGCGATTGAACGCATTTTACGGTCTTCCGGGCGACTGGTCTGGGGTCGTGACCGGCCTCTGACGCTGGTCTGGCTGGCCGTTGACTGGGGACAAGGCAAGCGGGAGATTATCGCGGCCGGCGATCCGGAAAGGACGCAGCGGCAAGGACGGTCAATTGATCGCAACCGCCTGCTGCGAGAACGCGTGCTTGCGATTGCCCAGAATCGAGGATTGCCGTTGGTATTTCCGTTGCTGGATACGATGGACCTTCAAGGTGTGACATTCAGCGATATCTGGGGTGGCTTTGACGAGCGCATCGTTGCGGCATCAAAACGCTACGATGCGAATTCAATCTTGATAGGTCGAATTCGCCCGTCATCCAGTCAGCGCAATCGCTGGACCTATATTTTCGGCAGTGAGAGACGCAGCTGGACCGGGCCGCCGGAAATGATTGTTGGCCAGATTGCCGACATGCTTGCCGCCGAATTCGCGGTAGGCGGCGACGCGCCCCTGGAAATGGTTACGCTCAACATTTCGGGTGTCGAATCGGTAGACGCCTACGGCTCCGTTCAAAAACTGCTATCTGGCGTCAGCTTGATCGAAAGCTTCATAATTGCGGAAGTAGCGGGTGATACCGTTAGCTATAAAGTTGAAGTGCGCGGTGGCGCAGAGCGCCTGCGGCGTGCACTGCGTTTTACGTCGCTGCTCGAGCAGGAGCGTGACATCGGTTCCGGCTATCCCGGTGCTGACTCAACATTAGAATTTTTTTACAGTCCCAAAGAATTAATCATTAACTCCTCGAATGTCTCTTAACTGGTTACCCAACGCGATTTCGCTGCTACGCATTGCGCTGGTCGCACCGATCCTGATGATGATCCTGGCAGGAAGCTTCGGCTGGGCGCTGGCATTATTCTGGCTGGCCGGTTTTTCTGACGGTGTCGACGGCTATCTCGCGAAACGCTTTGACTGGCACACCCGGCTGGGTGCGCTCCTTGACCCGGTCGCGGACAAGTTACTGGTGGCCGGAATATTTATGACGCTCGCGTACACACAGCATATTCCGGTTTGGCTGGCCGCGATTGTCATCTTGCGTGACGTCATCATCGTCACGGGTGCGATCGCGTATAACTTTATCGTCGGCCCCGTACAAGGTGAACCAACACGCATCAGCAAATTGAATACTGCATTGCAGTTATTGTTTCTGCTGTTCGTTCTCAGCCGCGCAGGATTCGGCTGGCCGGATGAGATCGCGATCACGGTACTGGGCGCGTCAATTCTGGTCACGGTCGTAATCAGCGGCATTGACTACGTCTGGTCCTGGTCGCGCCGGGCGTGGAATAAGGAGTGACACATGCAAACTGATCTGCGCCTGAACTGGCTGATCGCCATTACTCTTACTGGCTGGCTGTTTTACCTGTTGGCGCCAGTGCTGACACCCTTTATTGCGGCCGCATTGCTCGCGTACATGGGTGATCCACTCGCCGATCGACTGCAGAAGTTCAAGCTGCCGCGGACCTTGGCGGTGATTGCTGTATTTCTGATCACGATCGTGTCGCTCGCGCTACTCATACTGTTGATCGGGCCGGTGGTCAAAACCCAGATTGGTGCGCTGTTTCAGGCGCTGCCTGACATCGCGCGGCAAATCGAACAGGTCTGGTTGCCGACACTGCTTGGTTGGATGAAGGTTGAACCAGGCGATGACGTTGGTATCGGTGCGTTCCTGGCTCGCTACGGCGACATGGTAGGAAGCTGGAGCGGCAAGATACTGTTGGGCGTTGGCAAGTCCGGCGGGGTGCTGGCGGCCGCAGTTCTAAGCTTTTTCCTGATTCCGATTCTGACGTTTTACATGTTGCGCGACTGGGACTCTTTCATGGCGCATCTCGGCGCATTGGTGCCGCGAAGCCAGCGTGACACCGTCATTCAGCTCGCGCGCGAAACGGATAGTGTATTGAGCGCATTTCTGCGCGGGCAGGTGCTCGTCATGCTCGCGCTGGCGATAATTTATTCGTTAGGATTGAGCATAGTCGGGCTCAAGTTTGCTATCGCGATCGGCGTGGTTGCCGGACTGGTCAGTTTTGTGCCCTACCTCGGATTTGTATTTGGCATCGGACTGGCCAGCCTCACGGTCGCCCTTGAGCCTGAGCCGCTCTGGCACCTGGTCGGCGTGATCGCCACATTTACGATTGCGCAGATCATCGAGGGAACCGTGCTGACGCCGAAATTGGTCGGCGACCGTATTGGTTTGCACCCGGTCATCGTGATTTTTGCTATCGTAGCTGGCGGCCAGCTCTTTGGCTTCTTCGGAATTCTGCTGGCGCTGCCGGCTGCCGCCGTTCTGTCAGTATTGATTCGATTCGCCTATCACCGTTATCTCAAAGAACATCCTGAGCTGGATGCGGAGCTTGAATGAGCCAGCTGGCGCTGCCACTGCAGCTTGCAGACCACGCCGTCTTCGCGAGTTTTCTGAATAGCGGCAACGAGACCCTGGTTGCGACGCTGACCGGAATCGCGACCGGCGATGATAATCATGGCTGCTGGCTTTGGGGTGCGCCGGCCACTGGTAAGACGCACCTGTTGCAAGCGGTGTGCGAGGCGGCCGGTGATCGATCGGTGTATGTACCGCTCTCGATGTTAGCCGCTGCGGGGCCGGAAATCCTGGACGGTTTGGCGAGCAGGGAACTTATTTGTATCGACGATATCGACTGCGTCATGGGTCAGCCGGCCTGGGAGGCCGCGCTATTCGATCTGTGTAACCAGGTATTCGACGCCGGCGCGCAACTGATCATCTCCGCAGACTCCACGCCGCGTGAGTCTGCGACCGAACTCGCTGACCTCGGCAGCCGGCTGGCGAAACTGCCCGTATTTCAAATCCACGCGCTGGGTGAGGCTGAGCGCGTCATCGCGCTGCAATTGCGTTCACGTCACCGCGGATTGGAACTTCCGGACGACACGGCAAAATATCTGACGAAACGCAGTCGCCGGGATATGGCGAGCCTTTACGAATTGCTCGACAGGTTGGACCGGGAAGCCTTACGCGCAAAGCGCCGCCTCACCATTCCATTCGTTCGGGGAGTGCTCGAAAGCCGTGGCTAGCCGGCCAGTTTCGCGGCAATTTCGGCAACTCGCTGGCCGAGCGCGCTGGCCAGGTAGTTTTCATCAGCGGACAAACTATCCGGGTTCTTATTCCAGGTTACGTGGGTGGCGCCGTAAGGTGAACCACCGGTCGTTGTCGAGGTCAGTTTCTCTTCCGAATACGGCAGACCGACGTACAGCATGCCGTGGTGCAGCAGCGGTATCGCCATTGTCAGCAGGGTAGTCTCGTTGCCACCGTGTACCGTTGACGTGGATGTGAACACTCCGGCTGGCTTGCCGACCAATGTGCCTTTCACCCAGTCGCCGCCCGTCGAGTCGAGAAAATACTTGAGCGAGGCGCTCATGTTGCCGAATCGGGTAGGACTGCCCATGACCAAGCCACTGCACTCGGCAAGATCGTCGGTGGTGACGTACGGCGGGCCGGAATCCGGTATCGCGTCTTCGACCGATTCCGAGACCGCGGACACAGGTGGCACAGTGCGCAGACGTGCCGTACAACCCTTTACAGAGTCGACACCTTTGCATACTTCTCTAGCCATGGCTTCGGTAGCGCCATATCGTGAATAATACAGAACCAGTATTTCATTCATCAGGGGAGAAACTGCAGCACGTTCTCCGGCGGCCGGCCAATGACGGCTGCGCCCGATTCATCGTCCACAACAATGGGGCGCTGCAGCGCGACAGGATGCGCCTCGAGCCAGTTTGCCAGACCCGCATCGTCATCGAGATCGGGAAGATCAGTGGCATCCTTAAACACGCTTTCACCGCGTCGTAACAGGTCGGCAAGCGGCATTCCGAGTTTTTTCGCCAAGTCTGTTATCGCCACAGCATCGGGCGTGTTCTCCAGATACAGCACGACTGTGTGCGCCGTGCCGGCTGCAATAATTAACTCCAGCGTTTTTCGGGACTTGGAACAGCGCGGGTTGTGGTAGATAGTGACAGCCATGGAGTCCTCGGAAAGTACCCGGTAATAAGGCAAAAAGCACTCTAACAGGAGCGGCTAGCGGCGTCAGCGATGACAATTATGCTTGACGGGAAGCGGCGCAAGTTGGTAGCTTGGATCGGTTTCCGCACACAAAAAACTACAACAAAACCGTGGCTATGCATATTTCTGTACTTCGACTGAGATTTAGCCTGCAAGTTGGCCTGCTGGCGGCTTTCTGTTGCCTTGCGGCCTGTGAAACAGCACCACCCGTGCAGGAAATGAGCGACGCCCGGCAGGCGATCGCCGTGGCTAAAGAGGCAGGAGCGGCTGATCTCGCTGCATTTCACCTGCGAGCGGCTGAAAACTACCTGGCCAATGCCGAACAAAATTTGGGTGAACGCGCCTACAGTCAAGCACGTCGGAACGCAAAGCAGGCCATAATGAAGGCACTGGATGCGCAGAAGGCCGCTGAAGATAAGAGCGAGTCCCGGCAAGGTTCTATCGATAACTGATTCCGAACCTCGTGTGGCGCGGCTGTATACGGCAACAGGTCGTGTGCAGGGCGTGTGGTTTCGTGACAGTACCCGGCGCAGAGCCGAACAGCTCGGAATTACCGGCTATGCAACAAACCTGGCCAATGGCGACGTGGAAGTTCTGGCCTGCGGTAGTCCCGAGGCTTTGGAAAGCCTGCATGAGTGGTTGCAAACCGGACCGCCGCTTGCGAAGGTTAGCGAGGTCACCGAGCGGACTGTGGAGGTTCGGGCGTTTAGTACGTTTGAGATCGCCTAGCCCTGATACCATTTCTTGCTGAGTTTATCGATGACTTTGTTCGGGTATTTTCGTCTGCCCAGACTGCCGTTGTATCGACCGAGCGCGCGCCTCAGATCTCCGTTTTCCTGCTCAATATAGAACTTCAGGATGGTGCAGCCGTAGCGCAAATTGGTATCAACGTGCAGCAGATTGTCATCCGGTCGTCCGATTTCGTCGAGCCAGAATGGCATGATCTGCATCAGGCCGATGGCACCGGCAACCGAGATAGCATAGTGATCAAAATTACTTTCGGTTTCTATGACGGCCAAAATGAGTTCCGGCGGGAGTTCGACTCGACTGGCTTCGAGGTGCACCAGCTTAAGTATTGTGATTCGCTCGTCCGGATTTATGACCTGACGTTCAAGGCGTCGCGACATGTCGGTCAGCCAGACTTCGGCATCGAAACGATCGATGAAGCTCGCGGTGTCACTAGCGGCGGCGAGCAATGCAGCGCGCAGCTCGGGGTCCGGCTGGCCCTGAGCCAAAGCGCCGCCTGCCGCCAGCCAGGCGGTGAGTACGAATCCGGCAATGAGAAAGCGTGCTCGCTTCATGAGAGAATTATAGTGTAAATGAATTATGAGCTTACAACGGTTTCGTGCAGTAATTTGAGAACTTCTTCACGTTTTAAATTTCGCGATTTCGAGTCGCTGCGGTGACGATACTCGAGTTCGCCAGCCGCCAGACTGCGGTCACTGATGACGACGCGGTGCGGTATGCCGATGAGCTCAGCATCCGCAAACTTCACACCGGGTCTGGCGTTGCGATCGTCGAGCAGGACCTCGAATCCCTCGTTGCGAAGCTCGTCATACAGCGCCTCAGCTGCTGCGTGGACCGCCTCTGAACGATGCATGTCAATGGCAACCAGCACAACGTCAAACGGCGCCATTGGGGCTGGCCAGATAATTCCCGCATCGTCGTGATTCTGCTCGATGGCTGCGCCGACAATCCGCGTTATTCCAATTCCATAGCAGCCCATCGACAGGACCTGATTCTTGCCATCAGGATCCTGAACTGTGGCGTTCATCGCTTCGCTGTATTTGGTGCCCAACTGGAAGATATGGCCGACCTCGATTCCACGCGCGATAGTCAGAGTGCCGTTGCCGCCGGGCGTCGGATCGCCTGCTACGACGTTGCGGAGATCGACGGTTTCCGGCGCATCGAGATCGCGACCGAAATTAACGCCAGCGTAGTGCATGTCCGGTTCGTTTCCGCCACAGACGAAATCGGCCATATTCGCTGTCGCGTGGTCATAGAAGATGGGAATATTGAGTCCGACCGGGCCCGCGAAGCCGGGTCCGCAGCCCGTGACTTTCGCGATGGTTTCCGGGCTAGCCATGGTCAGCGGCGTGGCGACGCCGGGAATTTTCTGTGCCTTGACTGCATTGAGTTCATGGTCGCCGCGTAATGCCAGCGCGACCGGACCGTCAGTGCCGTCGACAATCAGCGTCTTCAGTGTCTGCTCAGCCGATACCCCTAATGAATCGCAGAGCGCATCGATCGTTCTCGCCCCGGGTGTGGCGACTTTTTCGAGTTCCCTGGTGGCATCGGGAATGTTGCCGCCGACCGGCATCGTCGCCGCTGTTTCAATGTTGGAGGCGTAATTGTCCTCATCGCTGTAGGCAATCGCATCTTCTCCAGTGTCGGCCAGAACGTGGAATTCCTGCGAACGACTGCCGCCAATCTCGCCGGAATCCGCATCAACAATGCGGAAAGTCAGGCCCAGGCGTTCAAATATGGCCGTATACGCTGCATGCATACGGGCGTATGAGGCATCGAGGCCCGCCTGATCGATATCAAACGAGTAGGCGTCCTTCATGATGAACTCGCGCGCGCGCAGGATACCAAAGCGGGGCCGAATTTCATCGCGGAATTTGGTCTGGATCTGGTAAAAGTTGACCGGTAATTGCTTGTAGCTGCGGAGTTCCTTACGCGCAATGTCAGTGATGACCTCCTCGTGCGTTGGGCCAAAGCAATAGTCGCGGTCGTGGCGGTCATTCATGCGCAACAGCAGTGGCCCATACTGGTCCCAGCGTCCGGACTCCTGCCACAGCTCCGCCGGCTGCACGGCGGGCATCAGCAATTCCAACGCGCCGGCGCGATTCATTTCTTCACGCACCACGGCTTCAACTTTGCGCAGAACACGCAGTCCCAGTGGCATCCAGGTGAAAAGGCCCGATGCCAGCCGGCGTATGAGGCCGGCCCTCAGCATCAGCTTATGGCTGACGATTTCCGCATCTGCAGGCACTTCCTTGTGTGTCGTCAGTCCGAATTCCGAAAAACGCATCGCGAGTTGAACCAATAGTGTATGAGGCGCGCATTCTAACCGTATTGACAGATAAGCCAAAGCAGAGGAAGGTCCGGAATCTTTGACTGCAGGGATGTCACATTGCACGGTCGTCGAAATCCATTTATCGCGCAAGAAGGCGTGCCGCTGCTTGGGCTCGTTTTCGTTGCAGCCATACTGCTCATTGGTTACTCCAATCCCTGGCACGCACTGTTTCCAGCGGCAATCTTCGTGCTGCTCTATTTAGTCTTCCGTGACCCCCATCGTGCGATACCGTCAGTCGCTCTTGGTGTGTTCAGCCCCGTGGATGGCGAGGTGATCGAGATTGGCCGGACGGATAACGGGGAGACAGGCGCGCCAGCGCTGCGGATCGTTATCAAGGTCGACACTCTCGGCACCTACACGGCTCGCAGTCCGGTCGAAGGGACTATCAAGGACCTGGGTAAGAAGGCGCTGTGGCTGCAAACCGATGAAGGTGACGATGTTGTTCTGAAGTTTGGCGGCTACCGGCTGGGCCTGGCGCCGCGGGCGTTGGCGAAGTTCGGCGAACGGCTCGGGCAGGGTCAGCGTTGCGCTTATCTGCGCTTGACCCGTGTTGCCGAGGTGCAATTGCCTGCCGATGGCAAGGTATTGGTCGAGCAGGGCCAGCTCGTCGCAGCCGGAATCGACGTAATCGGAACCGTGCCGAGTCCAAGGTAGGCGGGGTCGGCGCAAAGCTGGCAGTGAAATGCGCGGGTCACCGTGGCAAAATCAATACTGAACTTTACAGCGCGGTCCCGGCGAATGATCCATCCTGAACATCAACGACGTGCCTACCTGCAGGCAATGGGCATTGATGTGTGGTTGCCGCGCGAGGCAGCTGAGCCGGCTGTTGTTGAGAGTCCTGTCAGCAATGTCGCGCCCGTCCATGACCTGGACTGGGATGAGTTACGGCAGTGTGTCGCTGACTGTACTCGCTGCGAACTCGCGGCAAGCCGGACACAAACGGTTTTTGGCGTGGGTAATCGGAACGCCGAATGGATGATCATCGGTGAGGCGCCAGGCGCAGAGGAGGATCGCCGCGGCGAGCCCTTCGTTGGTCGCGCTGGCAAAATGCTGGATGAAATGCTGCGAGCCATAGGTCAGAGCCGGGAGTCTGTCTTTATCGCCAACATTCTCAAATGCCGGCCACCGAACAATCGCGATCCAAAGCCGGCCGAGGCAGCCGAGTGCCGAGGGTACCTGGAGCGGCAAATTGCGATGGTGAAACCGAATATCATTTTGGCGGTTGGCAGAATCGCCGCACAGAATTTGTTAGCTAGCGACGAACCGGTTGGGCGCATGCGTGGTCGACGGCACGACCTCAACGGAATTCCACTGGTTGTGACCTATCACCCGGCCTACTTGCTGAGGAGTCCGTCCCAGAAGCGGAAATCGTGGAGGGACCTGTGTCTTGCGAAGGCACTGTCGATGGAGGTGGCTACATGATTACGCCGATGGCGGAGCCGCCGACCACGATTCGGGAGATGAATCACGATGACCTCGCGATGGTGTCTGATATCGAGCGCCGCAGCTATGAATTTCCTTGGAGCCACGGCGTATTTCGTGACTGCCTGTTGGCGGGATACCAGTGCGTCGTTTTGATTCGCGAAGATCGAGTTGCCGGATATTCGATTCTGTCGGTAGCAGCAGGCGAGGCACATATTCTCAACCTGTGCATTGATCCCGATGTCCGGGCACTGGGTTACGGTGAAAGAATGCTGGACGAGGTGCTATACCGTGCCCGGTCGGCATCGGTGCGAGAGATTTTTCTGGAAGTACGGCCGTCCAATGAGACCGCAATCGGTCTGTATCGCAAGAAAGGATTCCATCAGGTTGCTGCGCGGCCGGCCTACTATCAGGCCGACCAGGGTCGAGAAGACGCGGCAGTGCTGGTCAAGAAACTCGTCGTCGAAGAGTGAGCGGACGGTTTCGCATGTCGGATGATTCGATACTGCGTTGCAGCGCTTGAAAAGGACCGGCCATTTCCTGCACACTGCGCCTTGCCTCGAATCATCCGACAGGCTCTGAACCCATCATTATCGCCTTGCCGGTGTACTTAACTGCGCCGCCTCTGAATTCTTAACTAACAATGCCAAACCTAGACGAACAAGTCAGCAAACGGCGCACGTTCGCGATTATTTCGCATCCTGACGCCGGCAAGACCACGCTCACCGAGAAGCTGCTGCTCTACGGCGGCGCCATTCAGCTCGCGGGTGCGGTCAAAGGACGCAAGGCGAGCCGTCACGCGACGTCCGACTGGATGGCGCTGGAGCAGCAGCGTGGAATTTCGATTACATCCTCGGTGATGCAGTTTCCGTACAACGACCACATTATCAATCTGCTTGATACACCGGGCCACGAGGACTTTTCAGAAGACACTTATCGAACGTTGACGGCGGTCGATTCGGCGCTGATGGTTATCGATTGCGCGAAGGGCGTCGAGAAACGCACCATCAAGTTGATGGAAGTGTGTCGTCTGCGCGATACCCCGATCATGACGTTCATCAACAAACTCGATCGAGATGGCCGGGAGCCGATCGAGTTACTCGACGAGATCGAATCGGTGTTGCAGATTCAGTGCACCCCCGTTACCTGGCCGATCGGCATGGGCCGCTCGTTGCGGGGTGTGTATCACCTGTTGCAGGACAAAATCTATCTTTATGAGCGGGTCCGAAGCGAAAAGGTGACCGAGCGGCGCGTCATCGATGGATTGCAGTCCGATGAGGCGACCGTCGCTCTTGGCGACATGGCAGATGAGTTCCGCGAAGAAATCGAGTTAGTCAAAGGCGCGTGTCCGGAACTATCAGTCGAGGATTACCTGGCGGCGATGCAGACGCCGGTGTTTTTTGGTTCGGCGATCAGTAATTTCGGTGTTAAGGAATTACTCGACGAGTTCATCAACTATGCGCCAGCACCGCTGGACCGTGAAAGCGAACAGCGCTTTGTGCAGCCGCGCGAGCCTGAGATGACGGGTTTCGTCTTTAAAATTCAGGCGAACATGGACCCGGGTCATCGTGACCGGATTGCATTTATGCGCATTTGTTCGGGCGAGTACCGCAAGGGAATCCGTGCGCTGCATGTTCGTTCTGGTAAGCAGATGAAGATTCTCGACGCGGTCACGTTCATGGCGGCGGACCGGCAACACGCCGAGACGGCATACGCCGGCGACATTATCGGTATTCATAATCACGGCACCATAAATATCGGCGACAGTTTTTCTGAAGGTGAAGAAATTCGGTTTACCGGAATCCCAAACTTCGCACCAGAGATATTTCGCCGTGCCGTTTTGAAGGACCCATTGCGACTAAAGGCATTGAAAAAGGGTCTCGCGCAATTGTGTGAAGAGGGTGCGACGCAGTTGTTCAGGCCGATGCGCAATAACGACCTGATTCTTGGTGCCGTCGGCCCGTTGCAGTTTGAAGTCGTGGCACATCGATTGCGCCATGAATACAAGGTGGAATGTCAGTTTGAAGCTATCAATGTCGCAACGGCGCGCTGGATCGAATGTGACGACGCGAAAATGCTCAGTGATTTCGAGCGCAAGGCGCATGACAATCTTGCACTGGATCATAGTGGTAGTCTGGTCTACATTGCACCTACACGGGTCAATCTCAACCTGACTGAGGAGCGCTGGCCAGATATCGATTTCCGCAAGACCAGAGAGCACTAATCGTCAGTCCTTTGTCTGCGGCAAGAGTTTCCCGATGTCTTCGATACTTACCAAGAAAGTCATTACCTGGGCCTTGTATGACTGGGCCAACTCGGCATTCGCTCTTAGTGTGCTGGCTGTCCTGTTTCCTCTCGTGCTCGGCAATTACTGGGGCGAAGCTGACGGTGGCGCGTCGGCAACCATTCGATTGGGTTGGATCACTTTTGCCGCCAGCCTGGTCGTATTTCTCGCAGCGCCCATACTCGGCACGATCGCGGACGCAGGAGGCTACCGGAAACGATTCCTGCTTCTGTTCGCTGTTGTTGGTGCGCTAGCGACGGCCGGCCTCGGACTGGTGGGGCAGGGCGAGTGGCCGCTGGCGCTGGGATTGTACCTTATCGCGTCGGTTGGCTTTTACAGTTCGTCCGTCTTTTACGACTCGTTGCTCATCGACGTAACCGAGCCTCGCAATTACAGTTTTGTTTCAACGCTCGGGTATTCAGTCGGCTATCTCGGCGGCGCTGCGCTGTTGGCGATACATCTCTGGATGTTGAAGTCGCCGCAAACTTTCGGGCTGGAGAGTACGGCCGAAGCGTTTAGTTATGCCTTTATTTCGGTCGGCATCTGGTGGCTCGTATTCTCATTGCCGTTGTTGTTTTTCGTGCCTGAAAAGCACAGTGCGATCGAGGTAACCAGCGGCAGGATCCGGGCCGCTTACGCCGAACTCCGTTCGACGGTTCTCGAAATAAGGAAGTATCGCAACGTAATGATTTTTTTGTGCGGCTACTGGCTCTATATCGGTGGCGTGTTTACTGTGATCTTCATGGCTGTCAACTATGGGCAGCGGCTGGGGTTTGAGGACAGTGACCTCGTCATGGCGTTACTGATTGCGAACTTCGTCGGCTTTCCGGCGACGTTGATTTACGGTGTGCTCGCGCATCGCTTCGGAGCAAAAAAGGGTATCTACTTTGCATTGTTCGCATATGTTGGTGCCTGCCTGTGGGGCATCCAGATGACGGACGTCAGGGAGTTCTTCATCATGGCGGTCGTTATTGGAGCCGTGCAGGGTGGCGCGCAGGGCCTCAGTCGTTCGGTGTACGCAACATTGATTCCGTCGGATCAACCGGGTGAGTTTTTTGGCTTCTACAGTATGACGACGAAGTTTGCGCACGTGCTCGGCCCGGCAATGGTCGCCATTTCTGCAATGCTTTCGGATGATCCGAAGTGGGTTTTGCTCGCGCTGATGCCGATGTTTCTGGCCGGTACGTTATTGCTCACACTGGTGCGTCTTCCGTCTGAAGATTCCGCAACAAATTAGACGGCTGGGCACGATCGTGACCGACGCGTATCAGATCTGGGCTGTCACGGCGTTTCCATTGAGGGTTCGCTTTACACTAAAGAGCGGCCGGTGTTGCATCGACCGGTTGAAATCGCAACCCGGAATTGGTCATTGAGCTAATATTGGTGAAATAGTCCGCTAATGACCCAAAGGCGACATCGCCGGACGCTCGAAAAAAGCCCAATTATGTTAACAATCGGGTTATTTCCAGCCACTAGGCGTATAAAGAAAGCACACCAAACGACAAAGCCAAACCTGTCGAAAGACAGGGACGGAAAGCCACGGGTCCTCGCTTCCTCCGAGAAGCCATGGACGACTCCCCGAAGGACCCAAGATCGCCGGGCTATCGAATTCAATGTTCGATTGCTTACGAAGTATCGCGACGCTGACCACAGCGTAACAACGAGTACTGGTATTCAAGGGAGAAAAACAATGAAGATTAAAAATATATCCGTCGGTATTGCCGGCTTGATCCTGCTTCTTGCGGCTGGCTTGCCGCAGACGGCGCTCGCTAAAGACGTCGAAATGAACCTGCGATTCGCGGGGGCATTTATATCGAACAGCCTTCCTAGCGCGTTGATCCACGTGCAAGCTAAGGGCAGCCCGGGCAAAGCGGTAATCCGAGGGTACGGCGCGAGCGGGGCTGCAGATCCAGATCCCGTTGTGGTCTCAGACTGTTTAAGCGGAACAGACGGCGCATTCCTAAGCATCATAGCCGGGGAAGATCCTCTCATCTTTACCTTCCAGGATTTGTCGCTTTTGTTCGCCGACGGCAGCGGGGAGATTTGCGTTGATTCAGCGACCGGCAATGCTGAGTTCAGGTTCGACATCACGTTCATAGGGGGCAGAGGGAGATTCGAGGGCGCGACCGGTACTGCCGTGATTACAGGCGAGGCACAGCCCGTGAGTGCCGACGGATCGTTTCTCGCTGAAACCGGGACGATCGTCGGAACGATTGTCCTGCCATGACGACGATGGTGATGATGACGGCTGACAATTAACCACCAGTATGTTTCTGGAGCCCTGCTTCGGCGGGGTTTCTTTTTGCTAAATGCAAAGTCCGCTTCTGATCGATGCTGCCCTTAGTCGTTGCATATCAAAACAACGCGGATACTGCAGCATTCCAGTCCGTCTGTTCTCCGGCGTGCCATCTGGCGGCACACGTTTCGCTATCGATATTGGCCTCGAAGAACTCCCTATCCATCCATTCTCTTATATCGGCATCGGTGGCAAGGCCCGGAAAATCGGGTGATGGGTCGAGTGGCTGGGCTCGCTGGTTCCTGAACGTGACGTCACCGTCCTTTTGCTTCACACAGACAAACCCACCCTCGTGAACAAGATGATGATGGTGCCTGCAAAGTAGTACCAGGTTGTCCAGGCTGGTCTCACCACCATCGGCCCAGTGCTTTATATGGTGCCCGTCGACAAATCGGGTGTTGGTGCAGCCTGGAAAGCGGCATCCACCGTCTCGAACACGTAACGCACGACGCATTGGAGGTGGAATGGAGCGGGATCGCCGGCCAATGGAGAGTGGTTCGCCGTTTTCATCCTCCTTGATGCCGACGATGGTGCTGTCGCATGCGATTCGGCGGGATGTTTCCGCGGTAACGTGGGGACCGTCTTCAATATGAGAGTCGCGGGCAGGGCCCGCTCCTACAACATGGACAACAACCTGGTAGCGATCGGCGGTGGACCCGGATGACTCATTGTTGTTGAGGTAGGTTTCGGCAATGTCGCTAAGGGCATCGGCACGGCGGGCGGCGATAGGTTCGGGGCAAGCTTCATTGTCGCGGCCAGGGGCCGCTCCTACAAAGGACGCATCCAATGCCATTTCGAGCGCCTTCACGATTAACGCTCCCTGCTCGGCAGGAAGTCGCGCCTTTATGACCAGGCACCCGTCGTGATCGTAGTAGTGGCTGACTTCCCGCTGCTTGTATTGCTCGTTCGCAATCTCCGCATCTTGTAGCCGCTTCGCGGTGCGGTATTTCGATACCAGCTTCTCAACGTGATGTGCTGTGCCGTGCTCGGCGATCATTAGAAGGTAATCTTCATTGGTCTCATCGGCGATACGCGTTATTGCACGTACCTTGGAATAGCTCAACTGACCAACAGAAAACGCCTCATTGATCTTCGGTAGCCCGGCCAAGGCATGAGCCACCCGCAACTTTTCCCTGGCCGCGTTCATGCCGATACCGCATTTGAAATTCAGCCAGTGCGCACAGGAGCAAAGACCCAACGAGGCCCAGTACTGTTTCTCGTCAAACTCACGGATCAGTCCCAATAATCGGGCCTCTGCGGCGTAGAGATAACTGCAGAGTTCGGTGATTTCAGCGCCGAGTTTTTCGGCCTCCGGGGGACTGGACTGAGGTATGACTTCAAGAATTGCGATGGCGGTATACACGGTTCCCTCCGGTCAATATTATTATACTGTGAATACGTACAGTATAACCTTAACTCGCTGATATTACTAGGGAATAGCAGCGATCGCAGTTCGGAGTTTTACCTCGGCGCCAGCCGAAGCCGGACCATATCGAGCGTCCAGATAAGCGATAGTCACAGATTCTATGTTGTCGGTGGGCAACGTACTCTCTGTCGACGCTCGCAGCCCGAACTCCTGAGCCGTTTCTCCAATGCGCCGCTCGAGCCCCGTTTTCTTGACAAACTTGTTGTAAAGAATGGTGGCCCGATCTTTCCTGGGTGCGCGATTCCGCAGCATCATGAGTCCACTGATCGCCAATACCAAAGCGACGACAATGGTGACCAGCGTTAACAACATTTTGCGCCAGTCCGGTTCATTCATTCCCAGCCATTCCATGAAACTGTTCTGTTTGTCTGGTCCGTAGCCCAGAATCCAGTCATTCCACTTGGCGTTCATTGCGTCCCAGGTCAGGGTCAGCTTCTGCAGCAGTTCGGACGGCGCAGAGAACCCCCACGACGCTCCAAAGCCCTCAAGTGCGGCGTCCCGGACACCGTATTCGATGCGTTCCGGCGCGACCGCGGCTGTAGGATCGATACGGTACCAGCCATAGCGTTCGAGCCAAACTTCGGTCCAGGCGTGCGCGTCAGATTGACGCACAATCAGGTGTCCGCCGAACGGGTTGATCTCGCCACCCTGGTAACCCAGGACAATACGCGATGGGATACCGGCACTGCGCATCATGAACGCAAACGCTGACGCGTAGTGTTCACAAAAACCCTGTCGCGTATCAAACAGGAAACGATCAACCGGGCTGCTGCCCAACGGGGGGGGGTGCAATGTGTAGAAGTACTCTTCGTCGTGAAACTTCGCGAGTACCGCGTCGATGAAGGCGGTATCGGAGCCGGCCGCGTCGTGCATTTGTTGTGCGAGTTCCGCTGAGCGCCGGTTGCTGCCGCTCGGCACCTCGGTGTAATAGCGGCGATAGATCGTCGGCAGTGCCGCCTGTACCTGGTATTCAGGGTAGGAGACAACCTCATATGCAACGCGCTGCTCGATCGGCGTAACCCGGATTAGCTGCTGTTGCGGGCCCATAAACGTCCTGTCCAGCGACCAGGACATCGGCATATCCATCGCGAAGACCCACTGTTGACGTGTTGGTTCCAACGTAACTTCGTAGGCAAAAGACTTTCCGCTGAAAGAAATTTGCCGTTCGACCGGAGCACCAGCTCGTGGTTCCGATCCGGTCCACGTTCGGCCGTTGAAGCGCGTCATCACAAGTCCACGCCAATATCGATCATGCGGTTCCGGTATGTCGCCGTCGAAGCGTACGCGAAACGCAACCTCGTCTGACATAGAAAGAGAACTGATATCACCAGGACTCATTGAGTCGCTCAACCCTGAGGTCGCGCGGCTGGTATCAATCGGTACCGCCCAGAAAGGCGACGCCAGTCTGGGGAAAAAGATCCACATCGCTATCGCCAACGGTGCGGCGTAAAGAAGTAGCCGGCCGCCGGTCGAAAAACTCTGTCTCGCGGTTTCGCCCTCGCCAGCGGACATCCGTAACCAAGCGGTCAAAATAATCAACGTGCTGATGATCAGGTACGGTAGTGACCACAGGAATTGCTCACGCAGCAGTGAGGACATCACGAGGAAAATTGAAATGAACAACAATACAAACTGATCCCGGCGTTTTCGAGTTTCCAGTAATTTGAGCGCTGCCATAATGGCCAATAGAGCCGAGCCGGGACCGACGCCGCTGATCGATGAGTAGGTGCCGAACACACCGAGAAAACACACCAGCGCAAGGCCGCCGCGCAACCATCGAGATGGCAGCATTCGGCGTTGCTTCTCGATTGTAAAGCGCCAGGCAGAACAGCAGATGAACGCACCCGTAATCCAGACGGCCAGGTACGGAACGTGCGGCGCGAGCGATACCGCGAGCGCCCCCAGCGTCCACGGCAAACTTGCCAGTAATGAACCATCAGTGCCTCTGGGTTGTGCTCTCATGACACATTCTTGTCGAACAGTGCGAGTGCTTCGAGACACTGGCGCCGATGAGCATCACCATGAGCCGGTGGAAATTCATTGCCGGGCAGTCGAAGTCCGTAATCTTTCAATGTTCGATCCGCATTGACGATCCAGCGAGTCAGTATCGACAGCCGGTCCTCGACATCGGCAACAGGTATCTCTTTGAAGTCGAACCACTGGCTGCTGGTATCCGCTCCAGCAAATTGTTTCGATAGTAATTGCCCGCTGCGAGCATAAGCTTTCCAGGCGACATGCCGGGGCGAGTCGCCTTCGACGTATCGGCGCAAGCCGGCGAAATCTTCTTCGCCACGCGCGTCATGTTGCCGGTGCCCGTGCGCGACCCGTGTCGGTGGAGGCTCCCGGTCGTCCTCACTCGGCATTGGATAAACGAGTCCGCGTAAATCCATGTGCAACCATGCCCACGAGTAAAACAGCTCGAACGGAAATAAAGTTCGAATGCCGAACCGGTCGAGTTCAATCCAGCCGCGACGGTCAGTTGCCATTGGCAATATAAAAACCTTGCTTTCGCCCGGTTGGAGATCATACACATCGCTTTGCACTTTATCGTGGTACAGGCGGATGCCGAAGCGGGCGCTTTTGGCCTGATTGGTGATCGCGATGCGAAACCGGACCATCTGTCCGCTGAATACCGGATCCGTACCGGCGAAAGTCAGCTCTAGGCCAACAAGATTTCGTTGGCACTGGTGCATGGCGACAAAGCCTATTCCGATAAGAAGAAATGTCAGAACGAATGACAGATTATTGTTGTAGTTCATCGAACCCAACAACATGGCGAAAGTCATTAGTCCGAAGACAATCCCAACACCGGTCGGAAGAATATAGACGCGGCCTGGCCGCAACGTTGTGTTTATGGCGTCAGTGCCCTGGCGCCTTCGGGCCCAGCGATGGACACGCAATGTCGCGCTGTTGCGAACATTGCCGAAGAGTCCGCTCGGACTAGGGAATTGCCACTGAGTCGAGGACATGCTGGCAAAGTTCGGAGGGATTGCGGAATCGTGTGCTGCCAGCCGGTTTCAGACGGTGTCCGGCAACTGACGGGAATACCGTCTGGATGTCATCGGGGTAGACGCCTGAATGGTTTTCGATAAACGATCGTGCCCGTGCTGCGGCAATCAGTGCCTGAGCGCCGCGCGGTGACAAGCCTGTTTCAATATCGGCCGATTTACGCGTAAAGCGAACCAGCGCCTGTACGTAGTCGATCAGCGGCTCA
Organism: Pseudomonadota bacterium; assembly: GCA_022567295.1. Classification (GTDB taxonomy): domain Bacteria; phylum Pseudomonadota; class Gammaproteobacteria; order Steroidobacterales; family Woeseiaceae; genus UBA1847. The sequence continues at coordinate 31,418 of JADFHE010000019.1, forward strand.
CTGACGTTCTGTTTGCGCACAGACTGCTGCAACTCGACCAGCGTTTCAGGACCTGCGATCGGCTCGATTTCATCGAGCATCAGGCGCCGGTCGCCTCCGGAAATGAGCTCGCGCTCGCTGGCTTCGTCCGGATAACCGATTGCGATCCGCATCAGGAAACGGTCGAGCTGCGATTCGGGAAGCGGAAAGGTTCCGATATGATCACCCGGATTCTGTGTTGCAACCACGAAGAAAGGAGTAGGCAGCGGCCGCGTTTCTCCGTCGACAGATACCTGGTACTCCTCCATCGCTTCCAGCAGTGCGCTTTGTGCTTTTGGAGTCGCGCGATTGATCTCGTCGGCAAGAATAAGTTGCGAGAAAACAGGCCCGGGCTGGAACTCGAACTCACCGCTGTCCTGTCGAAATACCGAAACGCCGATGATATCGGCGGGCAGCAGATCACTGGTAAACTGAATGCGGCGGAAGGTCAAACCCAGCGTCTTGGCGAGTGCCTGTGCCAGCATGGTTTTGCCGAGCCCTGGCAGGTCTTCTATCAAAAGATGGCCACGCGCCAGCAAACAGGATAGTGATAATGATAATTGCTCGTCTTTGCCGAGTATGATTCGTCCGAGTGCCTTTAGGGCACGCTCAACAACGCTGCGTTGTTCGTCCAGGCTGGTGGGCAGTTGTTCAATTGTATTGCCGCGCTGCATATGATCAGTGGTCCTCCAACCGGTATCGTTGCCGAAAAGCGGCAAATTTGCACTGGAACCGCGACCGGAGTGTGATGTAGTACTCAGAAAATAACCAGTATCAGGCGAGCCCGTCCAGTTTCTCAAGTTGTTCGGTCAATTGAACGATGGTCTTTTCGAATTCTGCAACGCGTTGCCTTTCCAGTGTGACTACCTCAGGTGGCGCGTTGTTCACAAATTTTTGATCACCGAGCTTGCCGCTGCTTCGCTGCAAGTCCGTTTCTACCTTTTTCCGCTGTTTCAACAGTCGGGCACGTTCGGCTTCGACATCGATCAATCCTTTCATCGGCACGAGAAGGCGCAGGTCGCCTAATAATGCGGTCGCCGCGACGGGCGGTTCATCGCCCTCGGCGAGGGCGGCTATAGATTCGACTCGGCCGACCCGTTGCAGCAGCAACGCGTGATCAGCAGCACGCTGCCGGTCCGCAGTACTGGCACCCTGCAACAGTACGGGAAGCAGCTTGCCAGGTGAAATATCCATTTCTCCACGAATCCGGCGAATACCGAGGATGAATTGTTTGACCCATTCGATATCCGCGACGGCATCATCGTCGATGTCAGCGGACGTTTCCGGGTAGGGACGCAACATGATGGTTTCGCCGTCGATGTTTGCGCGCCTGGCGACCTGTTGCCATATCTCCTCGGTGACAAACGGCATCAACGGATGCAGCAGTCGAAGAATCGACTCAAGAACTTCGACCAATGTCTGTCGTGTTCCGCGCTGCATAGCCGCCGAGGACTCATCAGACTGCAGGACGGGCTTCGATAATTCCAGGTACCAGTCGCAGAACTCATGCCAGGTAAATTCGTAGACCGATTGTACGGCGAGGTCCAAGCGGTAGGATGCGAAGTGCTGATGCATTTCGCCGGTTGTTTGATTCAGCCGATTCCGGATCCAGCGATCGGCAGAGCTGTACTGGATGTCACCGTCATCGAGCGTCTCGGTGTTCATCAATACGTAGCGTGCGGCGTTCCACAATTTATTGCAGAAGTTCTTGTAGCCTTCGATGCGTCCCAGGTCGAAGCGTATATCGCGCCCCGTCGTCGCCAGCGCCGCAAAAGTCAGGCGCAGTGCGTCGGCGCCGAACCGGTCGATACCGTCAGGAAAGTGTTTGCGCGTTGCTTTCTCAATCCGTGGTGTGAGGTGATCCTGCATCATGCCCTTGCTACGCTTTTCAACCAGTGATTCGACATCGATGCCGTCTATCAGGTCGATAGGGTCGAGCACATTGCCTTTGGCCTTCGACATTTTCTGGCCGTCGTGGTCACGAATCAGGCCGTGGATATAGACCTCGCGAAACGGAACGTCGTCCATGAATTTCAGGCCGAGCATGATCATGCGCGCGACCCAGAAGAATATGATGTCAAAACCGGTGACCAGAACGTTGCCCGGGTAAAATTCATCCAGCGCTGGCGTTTTCTCAGGCCAGCCCAGCGTGCTGAACGGCCACAACGCTGAGGAGAACCAGGTATCGAGTACATCTTCGTCCTGACGTAATGGAATATCGCCGAGCTTGTTTTTCTCACGAACGTCGTCTTCCGTGTACCCGACGTAGACAGTGCCGTCCTCGTCATACCAGGCTGGAATTCGGTGCCCCCACCACAACTGCCGACTGATGCACCAATCCTGAATGTTGTACATCCATTCGAAATAGGTTTTCGACCAGTTCTCAGGTACGAATTTTATGCGACCGGTTTCAACGGCCTCGATCGCCGGTTTTGCGAGTGGTTCGATTTTTACGTACCACTGGTCGGTGAGGTAGGGTTCTACAATCGCGTTACTGCGATCGCCGCGCGGTATTTTGACGACGTAGTCCTCGACTCTGTCGAGTAGGCCCAATCGCTCAATTTCCGCAACAATTGCCTTGCGCGCATCAAATCGGTCCATGCTGCGATAAGCATCGGGAACCTCGTTGTTCAGTGCAGCACCATCGGTCAGGATGTTGAAGATCGGCAGATCGTGGCGTTTGCCGATTTCGTAGTCATTGAAATCGTGGGCCGGCGTTATCTTGAGGCAGCCGGTGCCGAACTCGGGATCGACGTAGTCATCGGCAATGATCGGAATGCGCCGACCGACAATCGGCAAAATTATTTCCTGGCCGACCAGGTCTTTGTAGCGTTCATCGTCAGGATGTACGGCAACGGCGCTGTCACCCAACATCGTTTCGGGTCGTGTCGTTGCGACGGTCAGGTGACCTTCGCCGGACGCTAACGGGTAGCGGAAATGCCAAAGATGCCCGTCTTCATCATTGGACAGCACTTCAAGATCGGATAAAGCCGTGTGCAACACCGGGTCCCAGTTGACCAGGCGCTTGCCGCGATAAATCAGACCCTCATCGTGCAGCTGTACGAATACTCTTCGTACCGCCACGGATAATTCGTCATCCATCGTGAAGCAATCACGATCCCAGTCGAGTGAAGAACCCATGCGGCGAAGTTGGTTGGCTATCTGGCCGCCGGACTCTTTTTTCCATTGCCAGACGCGCTCGACAAATTTTTCACGGCCGAGATCGTGCTTTGACTTGCCTTCTGCGTTCAGCAATCGCTCGACCACCATTTGCGTCGCGATGCCGGCATGATCCATGCCTGGCTGCCATAATGCGCGATCGCCTCGCATGCGATGATAACGAGTTAGCGCGTCCATGATCGTATCCTGAAACGCATGACCCATGTGCAGGGTGCCTGTTACATTGGGCGGCGGAATCATAATGCAGTACGGGGTGCCTTCACCTTGGGGGGCGAAGTAGCCTTGTTCTTCCCAGCGCTCGTAGATGCGCTGCTCGATGTCTTTGGGTTGGTAGGACTTGTCCATCAGAGCTTGTGAGTTTCTATCGTGTGACCCTGGTCACGGTAGGCGGCGTATCGAAGCCGGCCTTTTTTCCTGCAGCTCTCGTCGGAGGTTACAAGTTCGGCGACGCGGGGAAAAGTATCGGCAAACGATGGAATTTCGTCACAGAGTGTGATCAGCAGGTCGCGTGCTTCAACCGCCGAAGGGCCGTAGCCGATGGTTATCGGTGCGTCGTTACCGCTTCCCGCAAGTTCGTGTGGAACGAAACTGCCATCACGAAACGTCCACAAGAGTGCATCGAGATGTTCCGCATCCGCCCGGGTCATCGTATGAATGTGTATGGTGTTTTCCAGCCGCCAGGCCTTTTCAGCCAGCTTGCAGGCGAGAGTATTTCGAGCTTGTTCGCCGACCCGGTCGAGAACGTAGAAGTCAACTTGTGCCACGGTATCTGTCAGGGCAGGGCGCCGGCACGTGATAGCAGAAACTGCGACAGCAGCGGAACGGGTCGACCGGTTGCTCCTTTGTGCGTGCCGGACTTCCACGCGACGCCGGCGATGTCCAGATGCGCCCAGTTCATGTCCTTGGTGAATTTGGCGAGGAAACAAGCGGCGGTAATTGAGCCACCGCCCGATCCCCCAATGTTGGCCATGTCGGCGAAATTGCTTTTCAGCTGCGCCGCGTATTGATCACCCAATGGCATTGGCCACCCGATGTCTTCCGAATTGTTACCGGCCGTGAATAATTCGTTCTGCAAAGTGTCTTCGTTCGCATAAATCGCACACCGGTGATGTCCGAGCGCGACAACGCAGGCACCGGTCAACGTCGCGACATCAATAAGAGCGGCTGGCTTGAAACGCCGTGCATACGTCAGTGCGTCACACAATATCAGCCGTCCTTCGGCGTCGGTATTCAAGACCTCAATGGTCTGCCCGGACATGCTCTTGACGATATCACCGGGGCGCGTGGCCGTGCCGCTCGGCATGTTCTCGACGGCTGGGACGATGACGGTCAGGTTTATTGGTAGCTTCATCTTGTTGATCGCCACCAGGGTACCGATAACGCTCGCCGCACCGCACATGTCGAACTTCATTTCGTCCATGCCGGAACCCGGTTTAAGAGAAATACCGCCGGTATCGAACGTGACACCTTTGCCAACCAGCACCACAGGGTTGTCTCTGCCGGCGCCTTTGTACTGCATCACAATAAGTTTTGCCGGTTCGACGGCGCCGGCGGTCACTGACAACAGAGATCCCATTCCCAGCCGCTTCATCTCAGTTTCGGAAAGGACGCGGGTCGTCAGTCTGCCGTTGCCGGTGGCGAGTTTCTTCGTTATTCGAGCCAGGTAACTCGGCGTGCAGACATTGGCAGGCAGATTGCCGAGGTCCCTGGCAAGTGACATGCCGATGACGATCCCATCGGCATGCTCGGCGCCTCGTGTTGCTTTGCCTGCGTCGCCGCGTTTCGCGATAGCGACGCCGATCGTGTTGAGAGGCATCGCGGCTTTCTTGGGGCCACTCTTCATCTGGTCGAATCGATACAACGTACCACCGATGCATTCAACGGTGTGCCGGGCGAGGTAGTACGGATTGCTGTTGGCTACCGGTTCGAGTGTCAGGCAGTTCAGAATTTGCCTGGTCTTGGATTTGGCAATAGCTCGTGTGGCCGTAACGACCGCTTTTCTGAAGCCGGCCGCGTCCAAACCGCCAGGCTTGCCCAGACCGACTACCACAACCCGGCTGGCTTTGACGCCGACTACATTTGTCAGTACAGCGACCCTGCCCGTAGCTCCCGAGATATCGCCGGACTTGATAAGACTGCGAATTCGCCCGTTACTCGCTGCGTCGATATCGGCAGCGCCGACACCCAGCTTGCCGCGGTTGTATATGCCGACGATGATGCAGTCGACAGCGCGGCCGGACGCTTTACTCGTAGTCGCAAAGTATTTCATAAGTACCTGGGTTGCCTTGTTATTGTTCAGGGACTGTCACGGACAAAACAAAAGCGGTAGTCTAACCGTTTCAGCTATCCACAGCTACGACATTCCCGGACACC
>JADFHE010000019.1:37086-57101 GCA_022567295.1 Pseudomonadota bacterium
TGATGACCCGTATTCTTGATCGGTACATTTTTCGCGAAATCGCGACGACCTGGCTCGGGGTCACAATGGTTTTGTTGCTGATTCTTCTGACGAATCAGTTTGCGCGAATACTTGGCGATGTCGCCAAGGGTAAATTGCCGAAGAATGCGGCATTTGATGTGATCGGTCTGTCTGCGGTGCAGTATCTGACCATTCTGGTGCCGATAGGATTGTTTCTTGCGACGATGCTGGCGCTGGGGCGCCTGTATCGGGACAGCGAGATGCCCGCAATGATGGCCTGCCGCGTCGGTCTGTCTGGAATTTACCGGCCCCTGACCTGGCTGATGTTGCCGCTAGTACTTGCGGTCGCCTGGCTGTCGATCGAAGGTGGACCGAGGGCGTTGACGGCTATCGATCGAATCGGTGCGGAAGCACGCCGGGAAGCGGATTTTGCCAGCATTGAGCCGGGTCGATTCACTATAATCGGTCCCGACCGGGCCGTCGTTTACGGCAACAGCGTGACGCCTGAAGGTGTTATGGAAAAAGTCTTCATGCAAAGACGCAAAGGCGATGACATTATTGAAGTCGTCATCGCCGAACTCGGTGAGATGGTCGAATCGGATGACCCGAACGTCAGGCTATTGGTCTTGCATAATGGCCGACGATACGAGGGCGTGCCGGGAACGACCGAGTTTCGAGTTATCGAATTCGCTGAACATGGCATTCCGTACAGGTTACCGAGCCTGGTCACTCCCGAACCGAAGCCGCGCGCCATGGCCTTCATGGATCTGGTACGTTCAGATGAGCCCGCACATATCGCTGAGATGCAGTGGCGACTCAGCATACCGTTGTCAACAATTCTATTGGCGATTCTGGCGGTGCCACTAAGTCGCAGCCAGCCGCGGGCCGGGCGTTACGGCCGGCTCGCGATTGGACTGCTCGTGTTTATCATTTATCTGAATATGATGAGTGCGGCCAAAGCATGGATTGAGCAATCCAGCATTCCGCCGGCACTGGGCATCTGGTGGGTACATGGCTGTGTGTTGTTGTTCACATTGGGTCTTCTGGCCGTGCAGAACGGCGTGCATAAGAGGATATTTCGATGACGGGTATCCTCAGCCAGTACATGATGCGAACCATACTCGCCAGTACGGCACTGGTTCTGGTCGTGCTGCTGGCGCTGGCTGGACTGTTCGAGTTCATCGCCGAACTGGATGACATCCAGGGCGATTATCAGACGGCGCAGGCGATTCTGTATACGGCGCTGAGATTGCCCAATCTTGCTTTTGCAATGCTTCCGATTGCGGCGCTAATCGGTTCGCTGATTGGGCTTGGGGCGCTGGCCGGCAACAGCGAAATTATCGTCATGCGTGCCTCTGGCCTTTCGGTAAAAGAGTTGTCCGGCATGGCGGCGATTTCGGGGGGAGTGCTTTTGGTACTGACCGGCCTGCTCGGAGAGTTCATCGGTCCGCCACTCGATTTCTATGCACGCAACATGCGGATTGAAGCACGTTATCAGCAGGACGACGCTCGGTTTGGCAACGAAGCCTGGGTCAAGGATGGATCGGTCTTCCTGCACCTGGAGCGCGTGAGCTCCGAGTTCAATTTCGGCAGTCTTTATCTGTACAGGTTTGATGAAGACCGGCTGGTGTCGATCGCCGTCGCCGAAAATTCGGGTATCGATGAAAACGATAACTGGATACTGGAGAATCTCCGGGAGACGCGGTTCGAGCACGATGGCGTGCAAGTTCTCACGTCGTCGCGTTCAATAGAGTTCTTTGAGGTCAATTCGGATCTGCTCGGCAGTTCGCTGGCGAAGCCGCTGAGTTTGTCGGCCCGGGAACTACTGGTTTACATCGATTACCTGAAGCGCAATAGCCTCGATGCGACCAAGTACGAGACCGAGTTCTGGTTCCGCGTGTCGCGGACGTGCACGCTGGTGATCATGCCATTATTGGCGTTGGCTTTCGTATTCGGTTCGTTGCGTACCGGCGGTGCCGGTGGCCGGTTAATGATCGGTGTTGTTATTGGTCTGGCCTATTATCTGGCAAGCGAGACACTCGCGAACTCGGGTCAGGTATTCAACCTGAATCCGATAGTTGTGACGTGGCTGCCGTCGGTGGTACTCGCCCTGGTGACTCTGTTCGCGCTGTCGCGAATACGCTGACGGTCCTAATTCCCTTCTTTTGGGTAGTGGACGATGCGTGTCTTGCTGATGCGGTCATGCCACGTCAGATTATCCTTGTCCCATAGCTGCCATAGGAAACCGAGGCCCACTGGCGCCCAGGAAATGAGCGCCGCAAAGAAGCGAATGGTTGCAGTACCGATGCTGACTTCGCCGCCGTCAAATTTTTCGAGCTGCAAACGCCAGGATTGCATGCCCAAAGTTCGCCCGGAGCGGGTCCAGAATGCGACGAAGAAAACGTAGATAACAAGGATCAGCATCAACTGGTAGAAATGATTCTCGCCAGTTTCGACAGGCTTGACACCGCGAACCGCTATAAACGGCAAAGTGGCCATAATCAAGAGTGCTGCCACGAGCAAGCCGTCGTAGAGCATCGCCGCGATACGACGCATCAGACTGGTGTTTTTCATTCGACACCCTTCTCTTTTAGCGCCAGCGCCTGGCGCTTGTAATCCCGGCCAAGCCACAACGCGATGACGCACCAGATTACGGCAAACGGCAGCATCATGAGAGATACCCCGGCGATACCCAGTCCCATCATCAGCTTGACGGACCATGTGCCGACGATATCGCCGAAACGATAGACTGCGGTATCGATGAAGTTCTTGGTCTTGTATTTCTCTTCGGGCGTTACTACCGAATACAACATGTCGGTGGTTGGCTTGCTGAAGCTGAAACCAAGCGCTCTGCGCGCAATTGTAAGAAACGCAACCACGCCAAGTACAGGGTCGAAGGCCAGCAATACGAAGCCGGCAATAGAAATGATGGGGAGCAGAGCAAGTGATCGTCCAATACCGAAACGGACAACGATATGCTTGACCAAAAACATCTGTCCGAGCAACGCGAACAGATTGGTCCAATAATTGATATTCGAGAAGAATTCTGTTCGAGCATCGGCGCCGACAATGGAATCTTCAACCAGTTGAGCGGCGAACATGTATAGCGAGGTTCCGAGCAAACTGGCGATGATTGAACAGACAACAATTCCCAAGAAGTACTTGGACCCGAATACGTGCGTCATGCCACTAAAAGGGTTGCCGCCTAACGGCTTTTGGCTTTCAACAGTCGCATCTGAATCCATTTCATGTTCATGGGCTACCCACTGGCGAAGGTGCCTGATACACGGCACCGCGAGCAGCAACATTATGGCAGCCAGCAGGAAAAGGTTTTCAAATCCAATTTGGACGACAAAAGTCTTGGTTGCTTTGGCCCCAAGTAGCGCGCCTATACTGCCACCTGCCGCGATGACGCCAAAAAGTCGTCGACCCTGATCGCGCGTGTAAATGTCAGCCATGAAACTCCAGAACACAGACACGACAAACAGATTGAATACGCTGAGCCAGACAAAAAAAGCGCGGCCGAGCCAAACATGATCGGCGCCGTCGTCAGCGAGCTGTGAGAAGACGAACCAAAAAATCAGTATGTTTGAAATAAAAAACAGATAAACCCAGGGCAAGAATGTGCGTCTTGGATACCGGGAGGCGACCCACCCGAATATAGGTGTGGCTATCAACATCGCAGCGAATGTACCCAGGAAAAGGTAGGGAATCGTATCCGCGCCACTGCCAACCGCCATCGCATCGCGCACAGGGCGCAGAATATAATAGGAGGACAGAACGCAGAAGAAATAGGCGAAGGACCAGGCAACAGCCACATATTCATGTCGCTCGAGGCCAAAGACCTTGTCGAACAGAAATGTGCGAAGATCAAACTTGGAGTTGCTGGCCATGTTGTGAGCCATCTTAATGGCCGGGCGGCGAAAGTCACAGAAATTCGAAAAAAATAACGAAAGGGCGGATTAATCATGGAAGCAGTTGTAATTGTCACAGTTCTGGCTCTGGCCCAGTACATGTTTTTTGGGGTGCAGGTCGGGGCGGCCCGACAAAAATCAGGCGTCAAGGCACCGGCGACGACGGGCGAAACGCAGTTTGAGTGCGTGAATCGCGTGCATCAAAATACTCTGGAGCAATTGATCGTATTTATTCCGGCGCTGTGGATCTACGCTCACTACGTCGATCCTCTTTGGGGAGCCGGCATCGGCGTGGTCTACCTCATAGGGCGGTTTGTTTATCGCGCGGCGTACCTGAAAGACCCATCGACCCGCACGCTGGGTTTCTCGTTGTCGTATTTGCCAGGTGCCGTCATGTCGCTCTGGGTTCTGGTCGTCGCAGTGATTGCCTACGTCTAAACACTTCTCGATAAATCGACGAGATTTGGCGCTGTCCAAATCTCGTCGTTGGTCCGATGCTTTTGTTTCACACAGCAAAGGAGAAGGACGATGGCGAAAAGGATATTTGCCGCACTATTTATTGCGTGGGTGGCCGGGCTGCCCGCAACCATCACGCATGCCCAGCCAGTGCCGGTCGCGGTTGACGGTTGTGCAAAGTTGGCGCGCGTGATCTACGCCGAAGTTTTTGCGGCCGCGGCATACGGCCCGGGCAAATCGGGCCCGTGGACTATCAATTTCGGGCAAGGCGAAATTTCAGTGTGTTCGCACACTGCGAAGACTGTGTCTCAGGCATTCACTTTGGCAATGTTGAGTGCCGGGATAGACGTATCCTGGGAACGGGACGGCATTGATCCCGGTGATTATTGCTGGAGTGGGTTTCTGTCACAGTGTTACCCGGATCGCAATCGACTGAGGTACTCGACCTATGGGACGGATTCGGCATTCGTAGAAAAAAGCTGGGCGGTCGTTTCCCAGTCCGTGATGCGCGAGATGTATAACCCGTTCAGCAGCGATGAAGTCCGGTTTCGTGACGACGAGATGAAACTTCGTCTTGGGCTGTCGCTGCGGTCGGTCGGTACCCTGAACAATCGCTAGTCGTCGCCTGCGGCGTCCCATTCGGCGATGACCAATCGGGCCTCGTCAACGTCTTTCGAGTCGACTACGACACGAATATTTCCTGCGGCCGGAAGTTCTCCGATGCCGCCTTGCAAGTATTCACCCTCAATCCTGGCATCGATCCCGGCCTGCTGAAGTTGGTGCATGACCAGGTGGGCTTCGATGTTGCTGGATGCGTCGAATACTTTTTTCATGTCTTCCTCTCCTCAGCCTCATGGTACTACCAAGGGGATTGATTCGCCGCTTTGCGGCTCGTGTCCTTATCGACACACAGGTAACACTCCATTCCGGACACATGGGTAACACTATCTCCCTTTGCGGGAGATTGTTGTCATGCGCTGGAGGGAGTGTCATATCGTGGAAGAACGTCTTTGTTTAGCTTAGGATCGTCCCGCGTCGCCGGCGAACCATCTGTCACACGTCAGAGTCGGCTCGCGGGCGGCTTGGATGAAGTTTCGGGCCGCACATCGTCGCGTCTTGGCGGCGCGGCAAGCATCGTAAGTGTGAAAAACGTGGCCAATACGAGCCCGATGCCTAAAGCCCGCGTGCCGGCGGACAAGCCCACAGCGATACAGGCAAACGTGAAAAAGGCGTCGGACTGATTCTTCAGCGTCGTGCGATACCGGACGCCGGCGAAGATGCCGGCCAACGCAAATGCCAGCGGCAGACTGTACTTGACGATAGAAACAATTGTTGTGACCACGAGCGGCAATATCAGCAGGCTGGTCGCAACTTCGCTGCTCCAGGACTTCTTCAGTCCCTCCGCCATATAAACCCAGCGCAGCGGAACCATGATCACAAGTACCCCGGTAAGGGCCGAAATCAGGTTCATCGCATCGTCGAATAAAGAAAGGGGTCGATTGGTTGCGATCAATTGGCTCGCGAGTTCGCCGTCGTCAAAGAGCGTCGTGCTATCTCGAAGAGCATCGAGGCCCCTGAAAGGAAGGTAGTTCATCCATTCCGGATGAGTCAGCCCGACGGCAATAATCAGAGCAAAACAGACGCCGTAATAGATACCGACCTTCCAAAAAAGACGTATCCGAACGTTATCGGTCACGATATCCCTCAATGCAGTCTCCTGAATCCAATATGTTTCTGGCCAACATGCTGTGGTCAATTCCTCGTGCCCCGACAGCGATCGATTAACTGTTTCTGCTTTTCCTTTGGATCGTTGACAATCTCGTAGAAACTTCGCAGGTATTTGAGTGCTGCTTTGTTCTTGGATGACCCGTAGGGAACGCTGCTGATCAGGTCTTCGATAGCAGAGCGCTTGTCATTGAACAGCGCAATCGTCCACTCAAGTTGAGCATTACCACTACAGAAGCCGCGATACAATCGCTGACGAACCGATCTGATCGGTAATCGTTCGCTGGGCATCGCGTAACTCGTGTTAATGATACCCGACTGATCAAAGTCGTAGGGTAACACCACCCAGTCGTTGCGAGAATCGGGTAGCCCAACGACTTTCCCATTATGACAGCAGCGCTCGGCACCCGGGCCTTTGCGTACTGACCAGTCAGTGTTGCCGACCATAAACTGAAACAATGTCAGGATACTGAGCTGGCCAACGTCTAGTTGGGAAATCTCGACGACATCGGACTTGACCCGCGTCATTTTTAACCGCTTCGCTACCTCTTTATCAGACTCGATAAAAAACGCTGGCAGCGCTTCTTTTGGCTGTCGACCACTCGGTTCACGATAGGTTACGTCGAGCATGCGTGCCCGGAACGAATACTCGGACAGGAGACTGTAGATCCTGTAGATCGCATATTCCTGGCTAAGATACCGCCGGTAATTTGTACTGTCACGACAAAGCGTAACGAGCTTGAGTTCGTCTTGCCCCGCAAACAGCGTCGATGTGACCTGCTTCTTTTTCAAATTGATGCGGAGCGGAGGGTACCTGCATAGCTCAAGACGGGAGTTACCGCGCGTAGAAACCCCAACATCGAGCGCGACGTTACTCCCATCGATGTCCGTGTATCGCAACACGCCGGCGACCGTGGCCTTCTCTTTTTTCTGTCGCAACAAATCCCTGAGCGGAAATTCGAGGACCAGTGCGAGCGGCTCATCCGATTGAAACAATGGATTTGCGGTGGCGATTGAGCCGGACGTAGCGGTTGAAAACAGAATCACTGAAATTAGCATCAGATTCTTTTTAAACATGCCGCACTCCCATCAGCGCAGATACCCGGCGCTCGGCGAAGTGAGCGTCGACTTATCACATAGATACTGCAACATCTGTGCCGGAGAGGAGTCACCCAGTGGCGCAACGTGTATTCCAGTGGCCGCGTTTTTCTCCGAAATATTGGGCGCAGCCCTAAATGTTGGAGTCATTCACAGAATTGACGGGCTTCAACCCATCTTCACGCGATTGCCCGCTAAGCTCGACACAAGTTGGGATGGTACAAAACTTGCAGCAATTCCTTTGACGCGCTCCCCAGCAGGCGCACACCCTTGTCTTGAGGAAGGAGAATTACGATGCAGCAAGACCGAAGCGAACGCAGAAATACCTGGGCTGCAGGTGCCACTCTTCTGATAGCCATTGTGCTTACGGCGCCACCACCCGTATTCGCACAAGAGCAAGAGCCGCCGCAGGAAACCTACGACGGATTGGCACTAATGCCGGACCGCGCGGTTGCAGTCGCCTACGTCGATCCAGATGCAGACTTCAGCGTCTATGACAAGATAATGATTCTCGACTGCTATGTGGCTTTCAAGAAGGACTGGGAGAAAGATCGTAGTCGATCATCGGCGTCGCGTATTCGTATCTCATCCAGCGATATGGAGAAAATCAAGGCGGATGTAGCGGAGTTGTTTCGTGAAGTCTTTACGGAGAAGCTCGGCGGGGACGGTGGCTACAAAATTGTCGAGGCTGCGGGAGACGATGTTCTGTTGGTGCGTCCCGCCATTATCGATCTCGACATTACAGCCCCTGACACGATGCCGGCCGGGCGAAGCCGCACATATACCTCCTCTGCGGGAGCCGCAACCATCTACATTGAGTTATATGACTCGGTGACGGGAGATATTCTCGCGCGGGCTACAGACAGGAAGGCGGCGCGAAACGTGGGCGGCTATATGTCATACACCAATCGCGTTACCAACAGAGCCGAGGCACGCCGCATGCTCGGTAGCTGGGCGGAATTGCTGCGCGACAGGCTCGACGAGTTTCATGGCAAATAGCGCTGATGATCGAAATCGAGGATCTCCGGTTTTCCTATGATGAGGGAGACTTTTTTCTGGAGATTCCTAAGCTAAAGGTCGCTCATGGCGAGACTGTCGCCATCGTCGGCCCAAGCGGATCGGGCAAGACGACGCTGCTCAACCTGATTGCGGGTACCGCGGTCCCGCAATCAGGCCAGGTTACTACTAACGGTTACGAGATCTCCGGGCTGCATGACGCAGCCCGGCGTGACTTTCGAATCGCGAATATCGGACTGGTATTCCAGGAGTTCGAGCTGCTCGAATATTTGAATGTCCTCGACAATATCCTCCTGCCGTATCGGATTAACCGCACGCTTCATCTTGGAACAGCGGTTCGCGAGCGTGCGGAGGCGCTCGCGAAGCGAGTAGGAATCAGTGACAAGCTCACTCGTTTCGTCAATCAACTATCTCAGGGTGAAAAACAGCGGGTGGCGGTGATTCGGGCATTGGTGATGCAGCCGCCATTGCTGTTGGCTGATGAACCGACGGGTAACCTCGATCCTCTGAACAAGAACCGCGTGCTCGACATCCTCCTTCAATATGCTGAGCAAAATGGCGCCACCGTGATCACCGTGACCCATGACTACGATATCCTTAGTCGATTCCGACGCGTCATCGATTTCAAAGATTTCTATACACACGGGGCAGAGCAGCGTCCGGAAAATATTGCGGGACCGATGTGATGCGTGACGTGCTGTACCTGGCGTGGCGTTACCTGGTTTTCCATCGCCTGAAGACGGGTATCCTGGTTACCTCGATCATGTTGATCGTGTATTTACCCACCGGGCTCAATGCAGTGATTGAGCAGAGCGCAGAGCATCTGACCGCGAGGGCCGAGCAGACGCCGCTCCTCGTCGGTGCCAAGGGAAGTCCGCTCGAATTGGCTTTGAACTCTCTGTATTTCTCGACGGATCATCCGGAGCTTATCGGCTACGCCGAGGCGATATCGGTGATGGATTCCGGCCTTGCAAACGCCATTCCGCTCTACGTTCGGTTTCGCAGCCGCAGCCATCCCATTGTGGGTACGAGTCTCGATTACTTCGGCTTCCGCGACTTGAATTTTGCGTCCGGTCGGCCGATGGCCGTGCTCGGCGAATGTGTCCTCGGGGCGGCTGTGGCCGAGTCTCTCGGCGTCCAGCCGGGCGATTCGGTCATTTCGTCGACGGATACAGTCTTTGACCTGGCGGGCGTCTATCCCCTGAAGATGAAAGTGGCCGGCGTACTGGAGCGAGCGTTCACGCCGGACGACGATGCAATTTTTGTTGACGTGAAGACTGCCTGGGTTATCGAGGGACTCGGTCACGGCCATCAGGACCTGGCGCGTCCCGAGGCAGCGGCGCGTGTTCTCAGTCGTTCGGAAGAAATCATCGTCGCCAATGCATCGGTCGTTCAATTCAACGAGATCACCGAGGAAAACCTGGACTCGTTTCATTTCCACGGTGATCTTGCCAGCTATCCGCTCACGGCCGTGCTGGCAGTGCCCAGGGACGACAAATCCGGCGTCATCCTGAGGGGGCGGTACACGAATGACAATGCTCGCAGTCAGATTGTCCGTCCGCTTCTGGTCATCGAAGAGCTTCTTGATACGGTGTTGACCATTCAGCAGTTCATTCTGGCTGCCGTGATCATCGTCGGATTGGCGACCGTCGCAACGGCCGCGCTGGTTTTCATGTTGTCGCTGAAGCTCAGGCGTCGCGAAATCGATACGATGCACAAGATTGGCGGCTCACGTCTGCGCGTGGCTTCCATGTTGCTGGCAGAAGTGGTCATTGTAATCGTCCTGAGCAGTTCGCTTGCCGCGGTATTAACGCTAGTTACCTGGCGCTTTGGTCCGGGCGTCATTGAAAGTTTCGTGTTGACCTGAGATGGGACAACAAGGAACACAAGTGGCGATGAAACTACCAACAATGCTTGGCTGTGTCTTGATGGTCGCTGCCTGCACACAAGACAAACAGGCCAGCGAAGAATCTGAAGCCCCGCGGTACCCGCCGCGGGTTTATACCGTGAACTATCCGCTCGCCTATTTTGCCGAGCGCATTGCGGGCGGGTCAGTCAAGGTCGTCTTTTCGGTTCCACCTGGCGTCGATCCGGCTATCTGGTCACCCGATGCGGAGACAATCGCAGACTACCAGCAGGCCGATCTGGTTCTCCTTAACGGCGCGGGGTATGCAGGCTGGCTTCAGCGCGCGACATTATCACCGTCTCGGCTCGTTGATACGTCCGCCGCGTTCGCAGAGCAGCTGATACCGGTGAACGATGCAGTAACGCACCGCCATGGTCCGGGCGGTGATCACAGCCATCAGGGCATGGCATTCACTACCTGGTTGAACATGGAGTTTGCGATTGGCCAGGCCCGCGCTGTTTTTGATTCGCTCATTTACCTGCGTCCGGAAAACGAGCTCGATTATCGCGAGCGCATGCACGAGCTGGAAAAAGATCTCGGCGAGCTGGACACACGACTGAAAGTCGTGGCCGAGCGAATCGGCGATCAGCCATTGTTGTTTTCGCACCCCGTCTATCAATACCTGATTCGCGGCTACGAACTGAACGGGCGCTCGGTCCACTGGGAGCCGGTCGAAATACCGGGCGATGATCAGTGGCGTGAGCTATTCGAACTGCTTGCCACGCATAACGCGGGCTGGATGATCTGGGAGGACGAGCCGCTTCCGGATACGGTGAGTCGGCTTGAGAGTATGGGTATTAAGAGCCTCGTATTTCGGCCGTGCGGCAATCGGCCCGCCGAAGGCAATCTCTTGAGCGTCATGCTGGATAACGTGATGGCGCTGGAGCAGGCATTTCCGGCGTCGGCGAGCGTCGTGTCATTTTGACGTGCACCGAGTTTGTCCTTGGCACAGATGTTGCAATTATTCTTTTGTAACAGACCAGGGTAATTGAGATGGGTAGGCCGATGAAGAAACGAAATCTTGTCAAAACAATGCCGGGCGGATTGGCGTTGTTCATTCTGATAAATATCTTGGTGGGGCGAGCCGCTGCCAACGAATTGAGTAGCGCTGCGGAAACAGCGATGGCCGGCGATGCGGCGGCATCGGCCACCGTACAATCGCTGCAACAAAGTTTCGCTGAGCAACGGGAGTTGATGGCGATTCAAACCAGGCAACTGGAACGCCAGGAACACCAGATCCGTGAGCAGAGCGAGCGACTGCAAGCTATGGAAGACCAGTTGAGCCAACTGGTGGCGGCAACTAACGGCGCCACCATGAGCCCATCGGAACAACCGGGACGAGTCATTGCAATTGAGTCAGCGGGAGGCCAGGTAAGCCTGGCCGCCTCCGACCAGAATAGCGAATCCGTGTCGCAGCAATGGGAAACTGCAGAACGGCTTAGAGACCCGGAGGAACCAGTTGAGGTCAAGTCGCATGAGCTACCAGGATACCTGCAGATTCCGGGCACGGACGCGTCGATGAAGCTTGGCGGTTACGTCAAGATGAGTATCGTCGAGTCATTCGACCCGGTGGGCAGTGCCGATCGTTTCACGCCCGGCTCCATTCCAGTCTTGGCAGTCCAGGATGATTTAGAGAAACAGGCCAGCCTGACGACTCGTCAGTCACGACTAAACCTGGACGTGCGTCGATACAGCACGCTGGGGCCGCTCCGGGCCTTCATTGAAGGTGATTTTGCAGGCGAAGGAGACACTTACCGATTGCGCCACGCTTATGGGCAATTAGGCAAGATTCTGGCTGGCCAGACCTGGTCTACCATGGTCGATACTCAGGCAAACCCCGAGGACATCGATTTCGAAGGACTGAATGGCCGCGTCAACGTACGGCAGCCACAGCTGCGATTCTTCCCCTCTTTTGGAGAGAACCTGGAGCTCACTATTGCAGTTGAGGACCCGAATCCGGATATCACCGGGGGGACTGGACTAACCAAGGTACCTGACGTCGTTGCAGCCATTAGATTTACCAGATTGAATCGATTACATATAAAGGCAGCGTTGTTGTTGCGGCAACTTCGCGCGGAATCCGACAATAATCCCGGCACAGATACGAAGGAAGACGGCTGGGGACTCTCTGTAAGTGGCCACGTGAACATACCAATGTGGGGTGAAAGGGACGAATTTATGTGGCAGCTGAACTACGGCGATGGAATTGGTCGCTACATCAACGATCTCAGTTCGGTGGGTGGCCAGGACGCGGTGTTCGATCCCGCGACGGGAGAGCTGAAAGCGCTTACCGCATTCGGCGGTTACCTGGCGTACCAGCATTGGTGGTCTGAAAAAATTCGCTCGACGTTCGTGGCGGGCTTCACGGATGTCGACAACTTCGATTTTCAGCCGGATGACGCATATCACCAGACTAAACGCGTAACTACCAATCTTCTGTTCTCGCCGATTCCTCGTGTGGACATTGGGGCGGAGTTGCTATGGGGAGAGCGGACCAACAAAGATGGTAGTAGCGCGGATGCCCGGCAGCTACAAATCGCCGCGAAGTACCTCTTCTAGTCGCCGTGTCGATCTCCGAAAAACTGGGGCCGGCGCTCAATGTTGGAGGATTTATGAAAATCGTACGAATTGAATTCATTCTGTTGCTGATGTCCTTGCTCTTTTTGCCAGCTTGTAGCCCGCAGTCGTCTGAGAGGCCGGCGGCGACAACAGCCTCCGAAACGCCGGACTCCGCAGCCCATTCTCCAGCGACCGAGCACGGAGGTGGTCCGGTTCATTGGGGTTACGGCGAGGACGATGGGCCAGCGAGTTGGGCCGCATTGAGTTCTGACTACGTCACCTGTGCCTCCGGTCGCGAGCAGTCGCCGATTGATATCGCCGGGGCCACGACTGGCGAGTCCATGCAAATGAGCAAGGACTACAAGGCCGGCAGCTTGAAAATCATCCGGCAAGAACACGTTGTTGATGTGATCGACAATGGTCACACCATTCAGGTCAACTACGATGAGGGCAGTAATCTGCGACTCGGCGAAACAGTATACGAGCTCAAGCAGTATCATTTTCATGCGCCGAGTGAACACACGATCGAGCGGCGGCACTTCCCTATGGAAATGCACCTCGTGCATCAAAGCGCCGCGGGCGAGTTGGCCGTGCTCGGGGTATTGATCGAACAAGGCAATCACAATCCCGCTTTCGAGCCGGTGTGGGCGAATCTCCCGAACGAGGCTGGCGAGGAGGTTCACCATCAGCATCTGGCGGTAAATGTCGATGACCTGTTACCAGTGGATCACGGAACCTACAGGTATCGAGGATCGCTCACGACGCCGCCCTGTAGTGAAGGCGTTAGTTGGTTCGTGGCTGTAGAGCCTATTAAACTCTCGGCCGATCAGATCGCCACATTCGCCTCGATTTTTTCGGGCAACAATCGCCCGGTCCAACCGCTCAACAACAGAACAGTTGTCCTCGACCGAGTGGCCGAGAGGGTGGCCGAATAACTGACGGTCACTCCGCCGGGCACGCGAACGGGATCTCAACCGCGGGCGGCCGCTGCACGTTCTCGCGTTCCAGCATTTGCACTAACGAGGGGAACGGGGCAGGGTCGAATGTGTGGTAAATCAGCCAGGAGGCAAGCTGAAAAGCGACCCCGTTCGAATCAATGAAATGAATGAGATCGGTGGCTGCCTGTTTTTCGCCAAGCATCATAAGGATCAGCCATTTTTCGGCAATATGTCTATTGTCTGCTGATCGGAGCTCCTTGAGTAACTGCAGAACGTCGTCACGGCGGCCTTCGGCGCAGGCCTGCCGAGCCTGTATTAATTCGGTGCCTGACGCCGCCTGCCTGATTCGTGCAAGCAATGCAGCAGCTTCGTCAATGCGCATCGCCCAAAGCAGACTGCGGTGCGTTTGATACGATATCCCCGCGTCGTTCGGCCAGCGGTCGAGCGCGGCCAGGCCATAATCGGCGGCAGCGGCGCGATAAACGTTTCGTCGCTTTAATTCGGCGAAGAATCTCATCCAGATAATGCCATGTTTAAGTCCGGGCCGGTTATTGCGCGACGGGTTAGATGTAAATCACTGTCAGATGATAATGGTATTAAGTCCAGCGAGCGTATCACTGAATGCACGGGCAATCCGGCGGCAATACCACATTGATAGCGCTTGCTTGAACCGAGAAACGAATTTGATTCGCATTAAGTTCCTCTACTTTACGCGATCAACTCGACAAAAAATAACCGGCCGTCATCCTGAGCAGACAGTTGTGCGACGAAGCTTGATGTGATGATGGAACCGAAAGACGCGCAGTGGACGGCATGTCCGAACGCTATCAATATTCCTCGAACTCCACATCCGTGTTCGCGCCTGAATCAATAATTTCGACGATGTATATGACCGTGGTCCCCTGGTACGTTGGCCGGTACCATATGCCGCTACAGTAATAGTACGTTGTTCCGCGTCTGACCCTGGTCACCGAGCAGCCGTACGGAAGCGCATACAACCTCTGGTTGCGGTAAATTCGCCGGCGCCGGCGCCGGCGCTGTCGTCGTCGGACGCCAGCCACACTGGTGGGACTCGCCGGTCTGCCGGGCTTTGCAAGGGCCGCAAATGACAGGCCGCCAATCGCGGTCCCGGTTGTTAGAGTAAGAAGTGCTTTCAGTAGTTGGCGTCGTTGCATGTGTGGCTCCTTACTGCTGAAGGTTATGCAGGAACTCGACTTCGATCGCGTCGCCTGGCGGATCGAACCTGAATAAATTACGCTGGAAATCCGGATCGGTGTCCCATTTGAAAAACGCAACAAATCTTGGCGAACCGCCTTCCCATTTCGAGCTGATGACGAGTTTCCCCGGCAACGGTCGACCCTTCGAGGCGACCCATATCTGTATGTCAACATCCGCTGTGCGAATTCCGATATGGTGAAAAATCTCGTCACGAATCAGGCTGGTGCCCAGATAACTTACGTCGTCGGTGTCTTGAAGTAGATCGTTGGCGACATTTGAAGACACGAAGTCCAGCAAGGGCGCCTCGACACCGACTTCATTGACGGCGAAATCGAGCATGGAATCCACGTCTTTCGGAATCGTCGTCTGTGCATAGAACTTGTCGTTACTGCCGTAAACACTTAGCAAACCGTCGTCGAAAAAGATCTCCCTGGTGCCCTCGGAATTACGATTCGTTATTCGAATGGACCCGGGTTGCCTGCGAAGCCGCAAAGTAACTTGCGATGCGTGCTCTATGATCTGTCCAGCGTCAAGTCGCGCGTCCGCATACGCATCGCCGTGCACGATGAAACTATCGAGCCCCGCAATTTCCGCGCTCATTTGTTCAAGCAGTACCTTCGCATCAAGCTCCTGAGCAGATGCGCCGGCAGCAAACGCTCCTGCCACGATCCCTAAAGTTACGGTCCGCCATATGGATTTACAGAGTTTTGTGTCGAACATGATTGCTCCCTTCTTGCTGCGGTCCGTCCGCGACTCGCTCCGAGACAGGATGGCCAAAACCGTCGCATTAATGCCATTGCATTTGATTACTGCAACATCCGTGCCACCAATGTAAGCGACTGCCGAAAGACCTAATTGGAAACTCGAGCACCCGCGCGCCCCAATATTTTGGACAAGCCCCAAGAAATGGTGGTTGTCAGCGCTCGTCCGGATCTCGGACCAAGGTAGAACCAGGAGCATTCGTCCATATCATGGGCGTAGCATCGCGATGCAGCTCTGCCAGCGCATTCTGGCACGCACATTGCATCATCCCGACTACGAGTGTTTCGCATTATGCCGGGACGTCCTTATTTCAGGAGAGATTGATGAACAGTGTGAAAATAATGCTACGTGGTGCGTTAACGATCATTATGCTTGCGACCGGTCTTGGGGCCGCGACTGTGTCCCTGGCGCAAGAGGCTGACCAGGCTCCGGCAGAACCGCTGAGCGAGGAATGCAAGGCGTTTGCTGCGGACCTGAATGCCGATGTCGGCGACATCATGCGCGCCGGCTGCAAGCCGACGGTAGGGCAGATGTCGGCGCTGATGGACAACCCGTTGGGCAACGTGGCGATGCTGTTCACCCAGGTTGACTGGATGGTCAAGAAAGAGCCCATCTCGGGCCGCGAGGACATGCAGATCAACTACATGGGCATTGCGCAGTTTCCGAAAAAATTGAACGACAACTGGAATCTGATCAACCGCGTAATCTGGAACGTGGGCAGCGTGCCGCTCGACCTGGACAATGATAGTGGCTTCGGGTCGAGCCCGGGAGACGGTAGTATTTTGCCACCGCCCGACGGTTTCCCGCCCGGTGCCAATCCGCCACTGCCAATTGATCTCTTCAGGGGCCGCACCACCGGCTTCGGCGACATGATGTACGTCGCCCTGTTTTCTCCCAGCGGGACCAAGAAGATTGGCGAGGGCAATTTCACCTGGGGCGCCGGTTTCGATGTCGGGTTGCCGACTGCTTCCGAGGACATTCTCGGTTCCGGCAAGTGGACCGCCGGCCCCTCAGGACTGGCCGTGTACATGGGGCCGAAGTGGAAAGTGGGTGGCTTGGTCACGCATTTCAAGGATTTCGCCAGTCGTGACAGCGCCCGCGCGGATGTGAACCTGACCAACTTGCAGTACTTCCTGTTCTACTCGCTGAATGAGACAACAGCGATTGGCATGGCGCCCAACATCATCTGCAACTGGGAGCAAGCCAGCGACAACAAGTGCACGGTGCCGATCGGTCTCGGTTTCGTGACCACGGCCAACATCGGCAAAGTGCCGTTTCGCTTTGGTGCGGAGTTTCATTACTCGATCGTCACGCCGGACGATTCGTTGTTCACCAAGTGGAACTTCCGCTTCTACGTGATCCCGGCGGCGCCCTCGGCACTGTTTAAATGGATGAACTGAGGCGGTAACTACAGGAGATTAAAATGAAAAATGCTGCTACTACTTGCCGAGTGATCGCGCAGAGTCTTATCGGATTGTTGCTGACGGTCGCTGTCGGCACGGCATTCGCCGCCGGCGGGACGGTCACGGACCCTGCCGGGGTCGCGCCGGATCGTTACGTGTACTACCCCGGTACGGAAGCGTTGGCCGAAGACGAAATCCGTGTGATCGCCTGTGGCACCGGCATGCCGGCTGCACGCCGCGGTCAGGCCGCAACCTGCTACCTGGTGGAAACGGGCAATGGCGACAAGTTCATATTCGATATCGGCAGTGGGTCCATGGCGAATCTCGCAGCCCTGATGATCCCGTATCAATACCTGGACAAGATTTTTCTGACGCATCTGCATACCGACCATATGGGCGACATCGACGGATTGTGGGCCGGCGGCTGGACCGCGGGTCGTCCAAACGCGCTCAGGGTCTGGGGTCCCAGTGGCATGACCCCGGAATTAGGTACCAAGTACTCGATGGACAATTTCCTGAAACACGCCAACTGGGATTACACCACGCGAAAATTCGTGATCACCCCGATACCCGGCAATATCGAGACCACCGAGTTCGACTACAAGGCCGTCAACGAGGTGGTGTATCAGGAGAACGGAGTGACGATTCGTTCCTGGCCCGCGGTGCATGCCGGCGATGGGCCCATAAGCTACTCGCTTGAATTTAGCGGGATGAAAGTGGTTATCGGCGGCGATACGTTCCCGAATAAATGGTTCCTGAAATATGCCAAGGATGCGGATCTGGCGATCCACGAAGCCTTTATGGGTCCCGAGTTGTTTGTCGGACTTTACAACATGCCGCCGCAGCTGGCCTGGCGCGCCTGCTGTGCCTTCCACACCTCGGGCCAGGCTTTCGGCAAGGTCATGAGCGAGGTCAAGCCGCGGCACGCGGTGGCTTACCACTTCCTCAATGAAGAGGCGACCCGCTACAGGTTGTACGACAATATTCGCGAGACCTACGACGGTCCGTTATCGATGGCGACTGACATGATGGTGTGGAATATCACCAAGGACAAGGTCACCGAGCGCATGGCCGTCTCGACAGAAGAGGCATGGGCAGTTTCCGGCCCGACGAGGCAGGCACCGCCGGAGCGGGGCCAGCCGCCCGTGTTTTCGAAATTCATACTCGAGGGGCGCTGGGACGAGGGCGCACAGCCAGCGCAAAAGCGGATGCTTGACGAATTTGCGGAGAAGTACGGCCTGCAAGATCAGGACTGGCGTAAGCAGATGATGAAAAAATAGGAAAAAACCAGCCAAGAATCGGCGATACGAAATAGCGGCCATCTGATTGGCCAGAGAGGAGAGACACTTATGCAAACCTTGTTATTACCACTTCGCGCAGTCGCCGGGCTGATTCTACTGGGCGTAGCGATGGGTGCAAACGCTGAAAAGAATTCACTGTCCGCGACGATTCCGTATCAGGGCGAGGGGCGGGTTTTCCAGGTGGCACCCGATACGATGCTCTTCATGGCAGATTTCGAAGGAATCATGTATGTCGAGACGGCCGAGGGTGAACTGGATCAGGCCTTTGTGCGGTGTCCGGCCATCCAGAAAGTGAATCTGAAGACCAAAGCCCTGTCTGGCCACGGATATTGCGTAATCGCTGTTTCTGAAGGCAATACCGTATATGCGGAGTGGACCTGCGAAGGTAACGCAACTGTCTGTCGCGGCGAATTCACGTTGACTGCTGGAACCGGGAAGTTCGATGGCATCAAGGGCTCGAGTGAGCTGCTGGTGCGCTCGCCGTTGCACGCGTTGCTGGCCGATATGGCGTCGGGCAGTATTGTGACGGCCGAAGCTGGGTTGGTCGTATTGCCGAAACTGACCTACGAGATTCCGAATCGCTAGCCTGGGGCTATGGAGGGAAACACGATGATCAAGATGAGATACACGCTGGCGGGATGTGCAATCATCCTGGGCCTTATCGTGGCCATGCCTGCATCAGCAGGCTCCATGCGCTGCGGCAGCCATATCATTCAGGATAGCCAGCGACACGGACCCGGGAAATACGAAGTGCTCAAGAAATGTGGCGAGCCGACCGAGCGCCTCGGCGACGTCTGGATCTATGACAAACCGGGCAGATCCAAACGGGTGCTACGCTTCGGTCCGGACGGTAAGCTCATGCGCATTGAGTAGTTGCCACGACGGTCTGCCGATCCCGTCTACGAAGGTAAGTCGATGCAGGACGTGTGATCAGAATGGCCTGGCGGCGTCGAATGGTGCTCAAGATTCACGCTAATATATCCATTAATTTGGAGATATCTCCAAATTAATGGCCAGTCCGAATTTTCTTGTATGGGGAGGCGCAAATTTCGAACTTGCTACAAAATATTGGACACGGTAGAGTGATTCTAATTGATGAGCCGGGAATAATAACAACCCATGGCGGCTTTACCCAGCGCAAAATTTGAATTAATCGATCTTGATCTCGTCAGGGGTTTTCTGGAGTTCACGCCGGACGCCATGCTTGTCGTTGCCGGTGATGGCAAAATTACCTTCGCCAATTCTCAGGCGGAGATACTATTTGCATACTCAGCGCGTGAGATGGTTGGGCAAAGCATTGAAATGCTTATTCCCCGACGTTTCCGCGAGCAGCACAGGCACGATCGCCGTGAATTCGCGATCAATTCCCAAATTCGACCGATGGGGATGGGCCGGACAATTTGTGGACAACGCAAAGACGGGACCGAGATTCCTTGCGATATTAGTTTGCGTAATATCCGCACACAACAGGGCATATTTTCTGTCGCCACTATGCGTGCGGTTTCGGAACGCGCTGACCTTGAGGAAATGATTCGACAAACCGAAGAGAACTTCGGCCCGCTTATTGAAATGACCAACGCGATCCCGTGGCGGGCGGATGCAAAAACCTGGCAATTCACCTATGTAGGGCCGCAGAGCAAAGAAATCCTTGGTTATGACCCTCAGCAATGGTACGAAGAGGACTTCTGGCGGGAACGCATCCACCCGGAAGACCGGGA
>JADFHE010000049.1:0-6742 GCA_022567295.1 Pseudomonadota bacterium
GGTGGATTCAGCCGTATCGTATTGAAAAACAGGCGCAATATTACATTGACCGGCCGAGATTCGATACTGCAGACTCGGTCCCGAAACAGCAAACAGCCACGACAGGGACAGGCCCAGGATTGAACAACCCACCTCGCAAAGACTTCGATTCGATTGAGTCGCGCCGTAGCACGTCGTCACGCCGCCACATGAGCACGGCCCGCCGCATCTATTATTTTTTCGGTCTGCCGATCCTGCGTGGAATTATTCGACTACTGACAGCAACGTACCGGGTGGAAAAAGTGATCGGTGCGCAGCACATCGATCCGTTTGTGGCGGGAGAGGAAATCTGTGCACCTTGTTACTGGCATCAACATCACGTCGTAGCCACCGCGCTTCTGCGTTCCTGGCTGCGGCGAGGATTCAAGGCCTGTTTCCTGGTGTCCGGATCGGTTGATGGTGACGTACCTGAGCGCATTGCCCGTGCCTGGGGTGCCGAAGTAATCCGCGGCTCGGCAAATCAGAGTGGTGCACTGGCATTGCGCGACATGCAACGCATGATGAAAAACGGTTACTCGATTGTGACCACCGCCGATGGCCCTCGCGGACCCAGGTACGAATTCAAGATGGGTGCCATTCTGATGGCCAGGATAGCGGGCGTACCGATCATTCCGATCGCCTGCGCGGCCGATCGCGCCTGGTATCTGGACCGTTGGGATAATTTCATGGTGCCGAAACCCTTTGCCCGCGTCGTTCTCGCAATTGGTGCGCCCTACCCGGTCCCGTCTGATACGCCATTGGATGCGCTGGAACCACACCGGGCGCACGTTCAGGCAGCAGTCATGTCACTCATGGCAGACTCTGAGACTGCCTTACACGGTTCCTGACAGGTCGAGCATGAAACTAACGCGACTCATTGTGACAATGACCGCCACGCTGCTGGCGAGCCAGGTGTTGGCCGGCGCGTCGCTGGCGCCGCACAAGGCCGAGTACAAAGTCCGAATTTCTGTCCTTTCGGGCCGGTTGAATACCGAGCTACGCCGCACAGCAGACGGCTATGTGGCGAATCACGTCATCAAGCCAACGGGCATATCCAGGCTGTTCGCGCACGGCAAAATTGACGTCACCTCAGAGTTCACTACTGCAGCTGACGGAATCAAGCCGGTCCGGTTTCGAGCCATCGATACGATCAGCGACGATCCTGACGTCGATCTGCGCTTTAACTGGACTACGAACGAAGCCGTCGGGACCGTTGGCGAGGACGATGTCGTGCTGCAGTTAGACGGCATCGCTTACGACAGTGTTTCGATTCAATACGAGCTGATGCACGATCTCTTGAATGGTGGCGCTAGTGAACAATACGTTTTATTTGACATCGACAAGATGCGGGTCGCGAACGTGACTAATGTTGGCAGCAAACAGGTTCGGACCAAGGCCGGCAAATTCATGGCTATCGGTATACGGCATCAAAAGGAAGGCTCTTCGCGAGTCACGACCCTGTGGTGCGTTGAAGCATTGGGCTATTTGCCCGTCATTATCGAACAGCACCGCAAAGGAAAATTGAATTTTCGCGCAACACTCGTGACTTACACACCGACCGACGGGCAAGGTGCTTCTACCCAATAAGAATTGACAGTTGCATCAGCAGCAACATCGATGCGGTAACCAGTCCCGCCGCTAGCACGCTGGCACCCCAACGGACCAGCGTCGCTCTGTGCGCTATGCCTGCAAACACAGGGATGGCAGGGAGTATCGCCACACAAGCCAGCGGATAAACGACGACGGCCAGGTGTGGGAATCGGAATGCCCATGTCTTCAGTTCGATGTAACTGCCGAAGGAAAAGTCGTGAATATCGTGATTGTCAAGTCTAGCAACAGCGTTTTCGACAATGCCGCTATCAAAGCGGCTGCACGTTTCAAGTTTAAACCGCGCGTGGTAGATGGTATTGCGCTGGTCAGCACGGGAATTCAAAACCTGTTCACGTTCCGGCTCGACGATCTGTAAGACCCCAGGGCGGCGGCTCCGAAGAAGGCCTTTCCTTCCCGCCGGGCTGCCCAACGAGTCGCCGCCCGTTCTTATCGCCGGTCAAATACCTGCTCTTGCGAGAAAGTTTCGTGATCGCCTTTAGTCATACGTATGTGCCTGACCAACACATCGTTGCCATCTTGCAGATGCCACACCTCAAATAACATCGTGCCGCCGTCATCCAGCGTTTCGACCACGAACGAACGGCCGTCCCAGCCCGAAACGCGCAGCGCCTCGATCGGACCAATCGTAACTAGCCGGTTCTCTCCGAACGTATATTCCTCCACGATCGATCGATCGTAACTGATGAAGATTCCGTACTGGGTTTGAGTGATTTTTAGAGATTCACCGTATTCAAGAAAGACCTGCACTGACACACTGGAACTGCCGCGATTTCGGCGCGTCCGTGACATATTGCCGGTTGGGATCAGGCCATCTCGGACACGCCGATTATCGGAAATGCGCGGTGCGTTCGGATCCTCTCTGATAAGCCAGAATCCAGACAGGTCAACGCCCACGGGCACTTCAGCACTCTTTGATTCGAGTACACGAGCCGCGCCGCAACCGGTCAGGAGCAGGCAAATGACGATTATGAAGCTGCCCAGGTTTTTAAAAATTGAATCAGACATATGTCAACCAGCAGTGAGAGAGCACGTTGGTATAGTATCGCGGTATTAATGGAGAAATTACACATGCGTACGTTACGAAAGATTTTACTGGTGTCTTGCCTGAGCCTGATTGCTCCCTTCGCGGCGTCGGCACAGTCCATGGACGAGATCAGAGAGATGAATCCCGAAGACAGACGGGCCTACATGGAAGGCCTGACTGACGAGGAACGGGCCGGGATGAGGGACCGACGGCGAACCGAGTATGAAGCGTTATCCGATGAAGAGAAGCAGGCCGTTCGCGAGCGACGCGCCGGAAGTCGCGATCGAGATCGTGCTGCGATGCGTGAACGCTGGAATGCCATGTCAGATGAAGAACGTGCAGCCGCAAAGGATAAACATCGCGCCAAAGGTGATGCCCGTCGGGAGCGTTGGGAGTCGATGAGCGAGGAAGAGCGCACCGCCGCTCGCGAAAAATGGGGTGACCGTAAAGGTAAACACGGCGAGCGACAGCAAAGACATCGCGGTGAGCGCGGCGACCAAGCCGAATCTGAAGAGTAACAACGACACAATCTACAACGATCTGGCCAACGTCTTTGCGAAGGCGTTGGCCTTTCTAATTGTCACACGATCAAGCTTCAGCCAGGCGGCAAGTGAGCGCAACTCTCGCACCAGCGCGTCCACTGTATCGCCTGAGTCTGCGGCCCGCTCAAGATACGCGTTCTGAACCAGCAATTCTGAGGTCTTTCTATCGGCCTTTAGATCGACACGTGCCGCAATGGCGTCGCCGTGCCGGAACGGCAGCACGTAGTAACCCCAGCGCCGTTTCGCCTCGGGTACGTAAATCTCGATTCGGTAGTCGAAATCGAACAGGCGTAGCGCTCGCGGGCGAAACCAGACAACCGGGTCAAATGGGGACAACAACGAGGCACCCGGTATCCTTCTCGGTAATACGGCGCCGGACGCCAGATAGCCGATTTGTGACCAGCCCTCAACAGCCACCCTGGCTAACGCGCCCTCCTCTACCAACTCCTCAATCCGAGGTAGCGCATCACGGTTGCTCATTCGATAATAGTCGGCCAGATCATGGCTGGTTGCGATACCCAAAGACGATGACGCTTTGCGTAGAAGTTCACGCTCGGCATCGGCTTTTTCTATACAAGCCGAGCGATGACATTCGTCGATGATGCGCTCGGCAAGATCATATACACGTTGGAAATTTTTGAGTCTGCGCCGCACGGCCAGATTTCCAGTGCCGAAGTGGTACTCGATCGCCCAGCGGGGAATCGAGCGGTGCCAATCGCCAGGTTTTCGTCTCGGGCCTGCCACGGCTGGCAGGTCGTTTGAGGTCGTTCCGCCCTGCTCTTCGATCAGGCCAAGAATATTATCCAGGTACGCGTCGCGGTCCGGCAACTGATTTAACGGACTGTTTTTCCATTGCTGAAACTCCCGTCGACGATGAGCGAGCAGCGGCCAGTCACTGCTCGCCACGATAGACGCCTCATGCGCCCATTGCTCGGTGTGTTCGCCTGAGTCGTACAGGAAATGTTCGAAGCGGCTGCGATCGTAGGGGCCGAGCCGTGACCACAAGATCAAAAAGTGTGCCGGCAACAACACATTGACAAAATCGAGCTGTAATACCGCGATCGCGGCCATCGCGCGTCGAAAATGTCGCACATCGGTAGGCGTATCTGGCCGCGCGCGACCGAATCCCTGGGCGGCGAGCGCAATCCTGCGGGCTTCGTCAGCGCTGACTCTGACGCGTCGCGTCACAGGGCGTTAGTGTTCATCGACTATCGCATCGGCCTCAATTTCCACCAGCATTCCTTCGCCTATCAATCGAGACACTTCGACCATCGAGGTGGTTGGCGTAATATCTGCGAACGCTTCCTGGTGCGCCTTCGCGACCTCTTCCCAACGATCGATGTCGGTCACAAACATTCGTGTGCGAACGACGTGCTCGAGGCCAGCACCCGCCTCTGAGAGCGCGCTCGCGATAATTTCAATGCATTTCTTTGCCTGCAGGTAAGGATCACCCGCTCCGACCAGATTGCCGTCCGAATCAACTGGCGCGCAACCGGAGACGGCAATATGCGATCCAACTCGAACCGCACGACAATACCCTACGAGCGGCTCCCATTTCGTCCCCGTGCGAACTAACATTTTCTTAGACATAGCGCAGATACCAAAACATATGATGCGATGATTGACCAGACAGCGGGCGTCATTGTCACGATGGCACTGTCCAGCGCCAAGAAACCAATGGGTACCACAACAAGCAACCGCAGATACTCGAACCGCACCGCAGAAAGTCTGTCTTCGTTCAGCAGGCCCAATGTGTACAACTGCGACCACAGAAACAGGCACGGAACGAGGACAACCCGCGCGCCGCTTGCCGCGAACACTTCTGCTATGAACAACGCGACCAGAACAGCAACGAAAAACTGTGCCATGACGTAGCGACGCCGTGCCATTGATAATTGCGGATTGAATTTTCGGAATTTCTCGAGATCAGTGTGGCGCTTTGGAAAACGCGAATTAACGTCCGCAGGGCGCCATCCTGTGCGGCGAAACCAGATACCGATCTTGTCCTGCCAGCGCCGCGTGTTGATCGCGTCGAAAAGCAGATAGTTATAGACCTGAAAATTGGCCCACAGCGGGTTCCAGTTTGCCAACGGTTTTCGAACACCGAAAATCACAGGCTCGTCAGCATCTTCCTCGGCGAAACTGCCGAAAAGGCGGTCCCACAAGATAAAAATTCCGCCGTAATTCTTGTCGATGTAGCGCTCATTCTGTGCATGATGCACGCGATGATTGGATGGCGTCACGAGTATTCGATCGAGTAAGCCCATGCGGCCGATATGTTGCGTGTGTACCCAGAATTGATAGATCAGGTTGATCGCACCGACTGTGATCAACACGTCAACAGGAAAGCCAAGCAAGAATAACGGCACGTAAAAAATCCAGCCAAACAGGAAGCTGCTGCTCGATTGCCGTAGCGCTGTCGACAAATTGTAGTCCTCACTCTGATGATGCACGGCGTGCGCTGCCCAGAGAATGGACATCTCATGACCGAGACGATGATTCCAGTAGTAGCAAAAGTCCCAGGCAACGGCTGCGAGTATCCACAGCGAAATACCCTGCGGCGATGAGTCGAACCAACTGCGCTGCATGTCAAACAAGGCGAAATTGCTGAGAACAAATCCCCAGATCATCCACTGCAGAAACTTCGTGAAATACCCGGTCGTCGTGCTCAGCACCCCTGCACTGAGGCTATTTATTGCATCGTTGCTTCGGTAGTGACCGGTCTTCTTTAGCCGATCGACGAGTAACTCGATGAGCAGCAAAAGCAGGAAGAACGGTACGGCCAAAGCGATCAGATCCATGCGCGTATGTTAACCTGAACTCGGACCAGTAATGATCAATAAGAACGAACTAAGACTATTGCGCGGAGCCCTCGAAAAACTCGAAGCCGGCTTCACCGACCTGCCCGAATTCATTCCCGAATTTGATGAGACCGCGTTGGCCGATGTGCTGGGCGAGGTTGCCGAGCGAATGCAGGACAACTATCCGTACTATCACCCGCTATATGCGGGCCAGATGCTAAAGCCGCCGCATCCCGTGGCGCGCATTGCGTATGCGATGTCGCTGTGGGTCAACCCGAATAATCATGCGCTCGACGGTGGACGCGCCAGCTCGGCAATGGAAAAGGAATGCATCGTCGACTTGGGCGCAATGTTCGGTTGGGAAAGTCCTCTCGGCCACCTGACCGGCGGCGGTACGATGGCCAATCTCGAGGCGTTGTGGGTGGCCGGGCGCCTGCATCCGGGAAAACGCAATATTGCGTCTACCCAGGCGCACTACACCCACAGCCGGATCAGCGAAGTGCTGGGAATTCCCTTTTCGCCGGTTGCTGTCAGCAGCAATGGCCGCATGGACATCGATGCGATCGAAGCGCTGTTGCAGCAAGGCGATGTCGGTACCGTTGTTGTCACTATGGGCAACACCGGGCTGGGAGCGGTTGATCCGTTACCGGATATTCTGGCACTGCGCGAAAAGTTCGATTTTCGAATTCACGCAGATGCCGCGTACGGTGGCTATTTTGGACTTGCCAGCAACCTGAATGCCGATA
>JADFHE010000049.1:6841-18931 GCA_022567295.1 Pseudomonadota bacterium
TACCGGGCTGGGAGCGGTTGATCCGTTACCGGATATTCTGGCACTGCGCGAAAAGTTCGATTTTCGAATTCACGCAGATGCCGCGTACGGTGGCTATTTTGGACTTGCCAGCAACCTGAATGCCGATACGGAGCAGGCGTATGCAGCTCTGACGCACGTCGATTCGATCGTCATCGATCCGCACAAGCACGGACTGCAACCGTACGGCTGCGGCTGCATTCTTTTCAGAGACCCGTCGGTTGGGAGTCTGTACAAGCATGATTCGCCGTTTACTTATTTTAGCTCAGCCGAGTTGCATCTCGGCGAGATCAGCCTTGAATGCTCTCGTCCCGGCGCATCTGCAGTCGCCTTGTGGGCGACACAAAGACTGATGCCTTTGGAAAAAGGTGGTGAATTTGCCAACGATCTCGGCTGCTCACTTAGCGCCGCACGTAATTTCCACGCCCGGCTGGACGCTATTGAATTCTTCACTCCTTTGATGGCCCCCGAACTCGACATCGTCGTGTATGCAGTAAATGCGGCCGACACGACGACGGCAAGCGCCAGTGCAAGACGACTATTCGACAGCGCGGCAGACAAAGGACTGCACCTGGCGTTGATCGAATTGCCTGTGTCGCTGACCGGCCATTGGCTAACTGACATTGAGGTCAATTCGGATTCGATCACCTGTTTACGTTCGGTACTGATGAAGCCCGAGCATCAGGACTGGACCCAGCGGATCGTTGCAATACTCGAGGAATGTGTTGCCTGACTAAGTGCTTTGTATTTGCATGAATGTACGTATCACGACGATGCCAAGGTAAAAGCAGGCAAACCCGCCAACCAGGGTACCGACCAGATAGGAAAACGAATAGAAGATCTCGTTTTTTTGCAGCATCGTATTTAGCTCGACCACCATAGACGACAACGTCGTGAAACTGCCGCAGAAACCGACAGCGAATAGCAGCCGGTACTGGTCCGGAATGATGCCCGCGTCATTGAACCATGTTGTGCCTGCGATGAGCTGTGCGATGAGGCCCATGACCAGGCACCCAAGGAGGTTGGCTGTCAGCGTTCCCCACGGATACTCCACATCTCTTTGCAGAAAAACATTGAGCGCAAAACGTGCGATTGCGCCAATCGCACCACCGGCTGCAACAAACAGATACGAATAAAGAATGACGTGCATCGTTAATCGACCAGCCGCCCTAGTGCGTCTTGATATTCTTTTTCGATCTTGAGAACTATTTCGCGCGCCGGAAGAACTGCGTCGATATCCCCGACCCCCTGACCGGCACCCCATATATCCTTCCAGGCCTTGGCATCGGCCTTGCTCGCCTTCTCGAAATCCATATCTCCTTTCGATCCATCCGGGAGGTTATCCGGGTCCAGACCGGCGTTTGCAATGCTGCCTTTGAGATAGCTGCCGTGAATGCCCGTGAACAGCGACGAGTAAGCGATATCTGACGCACAACTATCGACAATCATTTCCTTGTATTCGGCGACCGCATTGCCCTCATCGCTGGCGATAAAACGGGTGCCGCTATAAGCCAGATCGGCGCCCATTGCCCGTGCAGCAAGAACGTCTCCACCACTGGTAATACTGCCGGCAAGAATAATAGCGCCGTCGAAATCTTTGCGGATTTCCTTGACGAGAGCAAACGGGCTGAGTGGCCCGGCGTGCCCACCCGCGCCGGCGCACACGGCAATAATGCCGTCCACGCCCTGCCCGATCGCTTTACGCGCGTGACGCAGGCTGATCACATCATGAAAAACGAGACCACCATAGGAATGTACTGCAGTCACGACCTCCGCTGGCGGCCGCAGACTGGTGATAATGATCGGTACCTCGTTTTCGACACAGGTTGCCATGTCTTCGCGTAACCGGTTGTTACTGGCGTGCACGATCTGATTCACTGCAAATGGCGCGACCGGCTCACCGGGATTTTTCTCGGCGTACTCACCCAAAGCCTCTTTTATCTGCTTGATCCATTGCGCGAGCATCGATTGCGGCCGGGCGTTCAATGCCGGAAACGCGCCAATAATGCCAGCCTGACATTGCGCGATCACCAATTCGGGACCGGACACAATAAACATGGGCGCGCCGATTAATGGAATTCTCAGCTTGCACTGCAGAGACTTCGGTATTGCCATGAATTATCCTATTTGGAAATCATAAAACTTGCTTCGCAATCTGCGACAAGGATGCCGTCCGATTTGCGGCGCGCTTCGCCTTTTAGAATGACAAGACGACCTTTTTCTTTTTCTATCCAGCCCGTCAGCAACACAGTCTCGCCAACTTGCAGAGGATTTCGATAGCGGATCTCGCACTTCGCCGTGTGTGCCTTGCGACGTTGACGGTAAAGAACGTTTGCTGTCACATCATCAAGTGCAGAATAGATTATTCCGCCATGCACAGTATTGTGCCATCCGACATGGTTCTCTGTGCCCGTGAATTCGCCTGTACACGAGTCCCCATCCACGGTGAAATCAATTTTCAGTCCAATAGGATTTTCTTTTCCGCAGGCAAAACACATGTTTGCCTCTTCAAACGGCTCCGACATTATTTTCTCCGCTTAGGGAATCTGCTGGTCAATAACCAGATCGACCGCTTGCATCGCATCGACGCCAACGATCAACGAACCCGACCAGTCTCCGGACTGCGCAATCGGCTCGCCCGAAACCGAGACACGCGCAACGATCTCAACGCTTGAAAATCCGGACAACGGACGCCCGGGTATCATGGCATCGCGGTCACTCAATGGAACGCTCACTGGCAACTCTGAAAGACGTCTGCGAACCACGGCGATTGGCGGTGACGGCTGCGATGGGTCACGTGCGATCACATAGACGGTAGCATCGGATGTTAGCGCCGCGGCCGCTTCGGCGGACACCGACAGATTTACCTCAACGACCGATCCGCGTTGCCCGACAACCTTCGGTTGTACACCTCGCCATTCATTAATTTTTTGCTGCATCAGCTCGCGAACTTCCGGAGGCGCATCCATTTTCAGGAGGATTTCCCAGCGCTCCACGGCCAGCGTTGTATCACCAAGCCGGGCCGCCGCACCGCCGCCGAAGAAAAGAGCGTTCTGGTTATCGGGCTCCAGGACCAGCGCTTTTTCAAATGCAGAAGCGGCGGCACCAAACTGCTGCATTGTCTGATACGAACGTCCCAGCATGATCCAGCCATCGACGTCATCCGGATCGTCGGCAAGTCGTTCTGCCAGCAACGTCATCCTTTCATTAACATCAGGCATGGAGCTGGCGCCAGACAGTACACCTGGATGCCCTATGCGGTGGTAAAGAGAGGCCGATAAGCCAGCAGCAAAAAGTATCACCCCTGCCAGCAGCAACGTGAGTCGTCCTGAACTGCGATATAACGGCAATACGACAAATGCGAGCGCCGCGAACAGCAACACGACCAGGATGACCCACAAGGTCATCGCGTGGGTCCTTCCTCAATCGCATCGTCATCAATCGGCAACGTCATGCGATGCCGGACCACTCTGGAAATCGCGATACCGCCGGCCAGGATCAGGAAGAACGGCGCGATCCAGAGAAACAGCGTTTTACCAGCCAGCCGAGGCCGGTACAGGACGAAATCGCCGTAGCGAGTGACCAGAAAATCGAAAACTTCTGCGTCCGATTTGCCTTCCGATATCAAGCGACGAATCTCACGCCGCAGGTCGGCCGCTATAAACACGTTGGAGTCTCTAATGGTCACATTCTGGCATGTAACGCAACGCACCTCTGAAATGATCTTCTCATAGCGCGCTTGCAGCACCGGGTCATCAAACGCCTCGCCGGTATCGATGGCAATCGCTGCCGGTGCCAGCAACGTCAATGCGAGCCAAATGAGGATTCGATTCATCATTCTGTCAGCGCTGCAATGCGCGGCACGAATTCCCGTTCCCAGATCGAGCGGTTCAGAGGACCGGTAAACCGGTAAACAACGGTCCCTTGTGCACTAATGAGGAATGTCTCCGGCGCACCGTAGACGCCCCAGTCAATACCAACGCGACCGTCTTCATCAAACGCCGACACGACGTACGGGTCGCCGAATTGTTGTAGCCACCGGATGGAATTCCCACGGTTGTCGCGCCAGTTGATCGCATAAATAGGGATGGTTTGCGCTCTATACAATTCCATCAAAAACTCGTGCTCCGCACGACATCCCACGCACCACGTTGCCCAGATATTGAGCAGAGCTACCTGACCGACAAGGTCGGTCGAAGCAAAGTTTCGAAAGCCGTTCTTGAGCGTCGGTAAGTCAAACTCGGGAACGGCTTTGCCGATGAACTGAGACGGTAGCTTCGATGGATCAACGCGCAAACCCATGACCAGTATGGGAATCATTATTATCACTGCGATCAGGGGTAGCAGGTAACGATTCATACTGCCGGCTCTGCCGCAGCACGACTTCGGTAGCGACGATCGCTTACCGATATCAGCCCCCCCAGCGCCATGATAAACGCTCCGATCCAGATGAATCGAATCATGGGTTTGTACTGGATACGCACGCTCCAGGCACCGCCCCCGAGGTCCTCGCCGAGCGCTACGAACAAGTCTTTGTTCCAGGCCGGGTGAATGCCTGCTTCTGTCATCTTATTTCTCTGCACCAGATATTGCCGTTCCTGTGGCCGCACGGTTGCAATGAATTTGCCATCCCGGCGCACATCGATGACGCCCTCCGTAGCCGAGTAATTGGGTCCATTGACTTGTCGCAGTTCGCGCAGCTCAAACTGCAGGCCAGCCACCTCGACAGACTCTCCGACTCTCATCGAACGATCGGCTTCGACGCCGAAAGCCGAAACGATCGTCACGCCGATGACGAACAGGCCCATACCCAGGTGGGCAATCGACATGCCCAGCGCAGACCTCGAAATACCTGCTGTGCCATCCTTGCGCCGCCACGATCGCAGCGGTTGTATCAGCGACGAAATAACGATCCAGACAGCGGCGCTGCAACCGACAGCCAGCAACAAGTTCACGCGCCCGTAGAACATTAACGGCAAAACGACGCCGACAATGACTGCGGCGATCGCCGGCATCCTTAACAACCGTTGCCAGGGACCCTTACTCTGTTGGCGCCACGCCGTATGCATGCCGAGGCCCAATAAAAATATCAGTGGAATCATCGGCACGAGGAATGCGATTCTGAACCACGGCGGGCCGATGGAGATTTTGTCACCGCTAATCATTTCGACGATCAGCGGCGCAAGTGTGCCAAGCAGGATCAGCGTCGCAGCGACGACCAGCAACACATTGTTCAACAGCAGGAACGTCTCACGAGATAACAGGCCGAAACCAGCAGTCGAATCCATTGCAGGAGCACGCCAGGCATACAGCACGAGCGCACCAATAACTACGATGGCCAGAAAAGTCAGGATAAAGTAGCCGCGCGTCGGATCCGATGCGAACGCGTGCACCGAAACGAGAATGCCCGAGCGCACCAGGAAAGTGCCCAGGAGACTCAGCGAAAACGCCGAAATCGCGAGCAGCAAGGTCCAACTCTTGAATAGCCCACGCCGCTCGGTAACGGCGAGCGAATGAATCAGCGCAGTGCCAACCAACCATGGCATGAAGGACGCGTTCTCGACCGGATCCCAGAACCACCAGCCTCCCCAGCCGAGTTCGTAGTAAGCCCACCAGCTGCCGAGCGCAATCCCAATCGTTAGAAACAGCCAGGCGACCGTCGTCCAGGGCCGCGTCCACTTCGCCCATTCCTGATCAAGCTCGCCGCTGATCATTGCGGCGATTGCAAAGGCGAACGCCACAGAAAATCCTACATAACCGACGTAAAGCAATGGCGGATGAATGGCTAGCCCCGGGTCCTGCAACAGCGGATTCAGATCGCCACCATCGATGGCCGCTGGTACCAGGCGTTCGAATGGATTTGACGTCAGCAGTGCAAACAGCAGGAAACCGACGGATAACAATCCCAGTACACCGATCACGCGCGCAACCATTGGGTTCGGCAAATGGGAACTGAAACGTGCGACAGCCAGGGTCCAGCCAGCCAGTATCAGTATCCACATCAGCAATGAGCCTTCATGGGCGCTCCACACAGCGGATATCTTGTACGCCGTCGGTAACGACAGTTGCGAGTGGTTCGCGACGTACAAGACCGAAAAGTCATCGTGCAGAAACGCCCAGATCAGACAAGCAAATGAGATGGCGACGAAAAAGAATTGACCAGCCGCTGCCGAACGAGCGACCGACATCATCGCCGCGTTATTTCGCTGTGCGCCGAGCAACGGCAGTACTCCCTGGCAGATGGCCAGAGACAACGCCAGAATCAACGCGAATTGTCCGACCTCAGGAATCACTGCGAATTACACTCAGCTGGACCGTCCGGTAACTCCATCGTCTGGTCCGCAACATGCCTGGCTAGCGACTCTGCAACCTCCGGAGCCATGTAGTCCTCATCGTGTTTGGCGAGAATTTTGTCCGCAACAAAAATGCCGTCCGCGCCCATCAGCCCATGGGCGACCACACCCTGACCCTCACGGAACAGATCGGGCAGGACGCCGGAATAACGAACACCGATTTCACACTGCAAATCGGTGACACGAAAGGTCATCTCCATCGACCCTTCTTCGCGCTCGACGCTACCCTCAACGACGAGCCCGCCAATTCTAAAATTTCGTTCCATGGGATGATCACCAGCGACAACGTCGGAGACGTCCACGAAAAACATCATATTTTCATCGAACGACCGAAGCGTCAGTCCCGCGGCTATGGCGACGCCCAATGCTGTCAGCCCAACACCCAGCATGCGCTGCTGTCTTGGTTTCATTGGCGATCCTCAAGTGCTTTGATGCGTACTTCAATGTCGCGGTAAACCCGTTTGTGACGCGCTCGTGCTTGCCAGTTACTCAGCACCAAGACAATAAGTGTCAGGCCGTAGCAACTCCAAACGTAGGCTCCGTAACCGCCCATTCCCAGAGCTTCCATTATCGGCCTCCTCCGGGAGCAAGGATTAGTTCACGAACCCAGCGCGTGCGACGTTCGCGATACAGCACTTCGGTTCGTATGCGTCGCGCCAGCAACGCGCCGAACACGAGCGTGAATCCAAGAATCATCGCCAGCAGCGGGTACAACATGTCCGCATCCATTCCCGGTCCACCTTTCTTGAGCAATGTTGGCCCCTGGTGCAACGAGTTCCACCAGACAACCGAGTAATGCACGATAACGACATTGACCACACCGACCAATGCCAGTACCGCACTTGCTTTGTCTGCTTTGGCGGTCTCGTCGATCGCCGCTCGCAACGCCATGTAGCCAAAGTACAGGAACAACATAATCAATTCAGACATCAACCTGGGATCGCCCCACTCCCACCAGGTTCCCCACATCGGCCTGCCCCAGATCGAACCAGTAGCCAAAGCAAGAAACGTAAACGCTGCCCCCAGCGGCGCGGCTGCGGCGCCGACGGCATGTGCCAGTTTTAGCCGCCAGATGAGTCCGCAGCCCCCACCGACGGCCATTAGTACGTACGCCATTATTGACACATAAGCTGCCGGAACGTGCACGTAAATAATGCGGTAGGCGTCACCCTGCTGGTAATCCTCGGGCGCCACAAACAATCCGGCGTACGAACCATAGGCAATAAGCACCAACCCGGGAAACGCCAGCCACGGAATAATTGTGGCGGCCAGCCGGTAGAAATGCGGTGGTGAGGTCAAATGATGAAAAAATTTCCACATACAGCGATTCTACTCATTACTGATTCGTAATGCGGCTGCCGTGGCATATGGCGCCAGAGACAGTGCCAGGACCGCATAGGCGCCAAGTGCCCAGATACCGGTGGCATACAACTCACTGTCCGCAGCGAGTGACACGGTGCTCGCACCCAATAGTAATACCGGCATCGCGAGCGGCAGAATCAGCAGGCTAAGCAAAGCCGTTCCACGGTGCAAGCCAACGGTCAGTGCAGCTCCGATCGAGCCCAGCAGGCTCAAACAAACCGTACCAAGCAGCAGCGTCAGCATCAGAACGCCGATGACATCGACAGGCATCCGGTAAGTCATTGCCAGCAGCGGCGAAATCAATACCAGCGGCAATCCCGTGGTCAGCCAGTGTGCGATCATTTTGCCCAGCGCGAGTATGGGTAGTGGCTGCGGACTCACCAGCAACTGATCCAGACTGCCATCCTCATGATCCGACATGAACAATGAGTTGAGCGAAAGTAGCGTGGCCAGCAACGCTGCAACCCAAAGCACGCCGGGCCCGCTGAGCGTCAACTGTTCAGCACCAGGCCCAACGGCGAGCGGAAACAAGGTACAGACCATCGCGAAAAAGAATAGCGGGTTGAGTATGTCTCCAGGGCGTCTCAAGGCGAGCAACAGATCGCGTCGCGTAATCGCTATCAAGCTGGCAAAAATACTGGGCTGCTTTGGATTCGTTGCCTTCACTACAGGCTCACCCGGTGAACCGTCGCGTTGATTTCAACGTCCTGATGCGCCGCCATGACACACATGCCGCCGCTGGTGAGATGTTCTTCGACAAGCTGCGTAACCAAATGGCGTCCGTCACGATCGAGACTGGTGAATGGTTCATCCAGCAACCAAAGCGGCACATCCGCCAGCACCAGCCGAGCCAGAGCAACCCGGCGCTGCTGGCCGGCAGAAAGCGAACGTAGTGGCAGTCGTTTGAGCCTGGATATGCCAACACGCTCGCAGACCACGGCCAGATCGTTGTCAGATTGTGGACGCAGTGACGCTTCAAAACGCAGATTTTCGACCAGCGTAAGATCACCTTTCAATCCAGTCTTGTGCGCCAGCCAAACCAACGCGCCGTGAAATTCCTGACGTTGCTGCAGAACAGGCGCTTCGTTCCAGAAAATTTCGCCAGACTCAAGACTTAACATGCCGGCAATTGCGCGCAGCAAACTCGTTTTGCCGCTGCCATTTTGACCCTTGAGTAAGAGTAGCTCTCCCGGATTTAGCGCAAAGTCCAGTTCTTGAAACAGGCACCGCTCTCCACGAATCAGTGTGAGGTTCGTGGCCGATAGCTTTTCAGTCAATACCTTACACTCTGTCGCAGATCGCAGACGGTTGAAAATATCACTCTAAACGTCCTTGTCTTTCAATAGTTTAATACGCTTTTCTAATATAAAATCGAATAACTCTCTGCGTACTTATGACAAATAAGGAGTTACGGATTTTTGTTTACAAGAGCCAAGGCCAAATCGTAGACTGGCTGGCCCGGTCAACACTTCATATAAGAAACGATCGAATATAAGAAACGACCGGAACCTGACAATACCACTTTAACGCGACTTCATTGTTCGCGAGTTTATTACTTATGGATCTAGGCGCAGCCGGCCTTTCAAGGCAACCGTTTCCAACACACGGGAAGCCCCTTGCTATTGTTTCGTACGCATCAAGAGCTGCCGCGATCGAAATGCTCAGAAACACCTGCGAACACCCCACGGGTCTGTCCTTGCTGCAGGGGCCGGCACTGTCCGGAAAATCCACGCTGATTCGTACCTTTGTTGACTCGCTGCACGAAGACTGCTCGGTAGCCGTGATTGACGGCAAAGGGCTCAACACAACCAAGTTCCTGACTTCAGTGCTGCGGCAGTTCGGCTACGAACTGGATCTGAATTCGGCCAATGAGTTGCTTGGCCTCGTACGGGTTTTTGCTCTGCAACAAGCAGCATCTCACGAAGCACCCATGCTGATCATTGAAAACGCGCATGAGCTCAACCCAAGCGCATTGCGCGCGTTGTGCGAACTTGCCGAGCTGCGGGTGCAAAGAGGCAGCGCAATGAAAATGGTTCTGGTCAGCGACCGCTCGCTGCAAGCCATGATGGCTGCGAGCGCGATGGCATCGATAGCAAAACGCATCGTCGACGATTTTCATCTCCGCCCAATGAACCGGGAGGAAACCAGGAATTTCCTGCACACCAAGTTGCGTGCTGCCGGTTGCAAGTACCCGGAGTTCGTGTTTCCGGACGAAATCTGCATAGATATCTGGCGGGCCTCCGCTGGCTGGCCTGGCATCATTGATCGAGTTGCATTGCTTGCTCTTGCACAGTCAGACACTTTGCCAGTAGCCATTACAAATATAGAACACCCTTCCTTGCCGTCGGGAACATGGGATGACACCGCGCTGGTAGAAGACGCAGCCAATCAAAATGGTTCACCGGAGCCACCCCGTTTTATCGTTACGATTAACGGTAAGACCATTGATGAGCTGGCGATGGAAAGCTCGAGGTTCTTGATCGGTCGGTCCGAGCACAATGACATTTCGATCAACAGCCGCTTTATCAGTCGCCATCACTCACTGTTCGTCCGCCACGGCACCACGACGTTCCTCATGGATTTGAACAGTACCAATGGTACGTTCGTGAATTCAAAACGCGTTTCGAATCATGTGCTTATCCACGATGACATCATTACGGTTGGACACCATCGCATCAAATTTCACGACCCGTACGCAACGAGTCGCCAGCGGCCAGAAAGCGAAGAATTTGCCGACACCGTGATCATGAAAACGCTGGACGACATGCGTAATTTGTTAGCGCAAGAGAATACCGCTGTGCTGCCGACCGTTACAGAAGATGTGCCAACACTGCATCCCGGATCCTAGCGATCAGGCAAAAAACTCTTCTTTGAAGTGCCTGCGGCACATCGAAACATAACGGTCATTGCCGCCAATCTCGACCTGAGATCCTTCAGTAACGGTATTGCCATCGCTATCCAGCCGCAACACCATCGTCGCTTTGCTGCCGCAATGACATATCGCTTTGAGCTCTTTCAGGTTGTCAGACCAGGCAAGAAGGTATTTGCTGCCTTCAAACGGCTCGCCCCGAAAATCGGTTCGCAGGCCGTAGGCGAGTACGGGAATATTCAGCTTGTCGGTCACGTCACTGAGCTGGAATACCTGGTCGCGAGTCAGAAATTGTGCCTCATCGATCAGTACACAATGCAGCGCATCGTCAGTATGTAGCGACTCGACCATCGCGAACAGATCGTCGTCGCTCCTGAATACCGCGGCTTCGGCTTCGATACCGATACGCGACGTTACTTTCCCGGCGCCGTAGCGATCGTCAAGCACAGGTACCAGGACGAGCGTGTTCATGCCGCGTTCTTTGTAGTTGTAACTGGATTGCAGCAGCGCCGTGGATTTTCCCGCGTTCATCGACGAGTAATAGAAATACATTTTGGCCATCGGCGCATTGTCGCATCGCTTTGCCAGCGATGCACGACCGATAGCAGACGTCTACTGCTTTAGTGTGAGCAATTTCCCGGACATTCCAGGGCGGCTACCGCGGCCGCCTTTTTCATGTCGACACGCGGGACACTCGTTCGTCAATGCGTGCCGGTTGGAAATTACCTGTGGAACCGGTGTTATTATTCCGCGTCGCAGGCAACAACTGCATATCACCAGATTGCTCAGGCGATTGAGTAAGCGATAGTCAACGTTGGCATTACCAACAGCATCTTTAGCGATCGAGGCCATAACAACCCTCCGGTAGGTGAAGATCTGTTTTGGCATTCCCGAGCGGCTTCGGCCAGTAATAGTGACGTTAAGGGTCAGAACTGTTAACCAGTCGTGGTTCCAAGTGTGAACTGTGTCGCTCGGACTATTCGGAGCCCTGAAGGATTGGTGCCCGGGGCGGGACTTGAACCCACACACCCTTTCGGATAACGGATTTTAAGTGCTAAGAACGCGCGAGCCCACGCAATCTGTGGCAATAGGAAACCAATGTTATCAAAAGGTTATCTGGTCTGCTATTGTCTGTGATAACGTGGTTTTGCCCTCGTAGTGCGACAAATTTGCGACAAATCGAGGGACTTTGGCAGCGGGGCCAGGATTTGTTCCGTATATGCGGGGCTACGTTCTGACGCCCGATCATCCCCTGCTCAAGGTGGCGTGATCCAAGTCTGATCCCACTGACCGAGATTACCCGTAATCGTGCCTTTAAAATGCTACGCCATTCCGGTTGGTCACTTAACGTCTGCTTTTCCCGAAAGCGGTCAT
The DNA here is from genome assembly GCA_022567295.1 of Pseudomonadota bacterium. GTDB lineage: Bacteria > Pseudomonadota > Gammaproteobacteria > Steroidobacterales > Woeseiaceae > UBA1847. Next base: position 18,818 of record JADFHE010000049.1, read on the forward strand.
TCGATCAGCCTGGAATAAGGCAATTTGACCGTCTGCTTTCGGCCAATAGCGGTCGTTCGCATGTGGCAAGTTTGGGTCAGGACTGGCCGTTCAAATCTTTATTGCCAAGATCCA
>JADFHE010000050.1 GCA_022567295.1 Pseudomonadota bacterium
CCATGTCATCGGCAGATTCGATGTTGAATGCCGCGGCGATTATCGTTGTCAACGATGTCATTCGGCCGTTCAAACCAGACACCGAAGACCAGCTCCTCGTCACCTGGACAAAAAGAGCGACAATTATTATTGGGATCGTGGCCTGCCTCTTGGCCTTGTACGCAGAGTCGATAATCGACTTGTTTGCCAAGGCCTACACGATGGCGGGTGGCGGCGTCGTCCCCGTGCTAATTGTTGGTCTATTATGGAAGACATCCCGCTCTCCTTTTCGCGCTGGCGAGAAGAACTCCAGGCTGACGCCGTGGGGCGTACGCATTGCGGTTGTTTCCGGTGCAATCGCGTCATTGATTTTCAGCATTCTGTGGGGAGTCCTGGTCGCGTCGACATTAGCAATCGTTGTGTCTCTGCTGACGAAAGACCATTCCCCAAACTAACGAGTACTTTTACAGGCATGACTCTGGTGATAGCAGACATTCCTAATCTACAGCGACCAACAGAAACGGCTTGATCTCGATCTGCATATAATTCGACAATCACGCCCCCGCTACCAGGAAAGGGAAAACTCGGCCATGTGCCAGATTTTTTTGTACCGCCATCCACTCATACGATGTCCGCTATGTGCCCGAAAGCTGCCGTTCGGGTAATATCTGGGTGAAGGGCCGCTACTGACCCAGTGCGGCCCTTCAAGATAGCCGTTTCATGATTATTGGATCAGCATGAAAATATTAGTATCGCTACTGGTGGTGTTCATATCTTTTTCAAGTAATGCTCTTGAATGTAAAGGTCATATATTTTTCGTTATCCTTGAGGAGGGATCGGCGGATGCCGATGCCGATTTTTCTTATTACTATCATGAGGTCGCAAAATGGCTTCCTGCAGAAGGAATATCATTTTCAGCGCATACGGACTTACCATTGACAGCGACGACATGCTTTTCCAAAGAAATTACTGTCCAAAAGACATCACTTGACTACCGATTAGGGTATCTATTCGTAAAGCCTAATTTGGAAAAAAAATATATTAAGGGGGTCCTAACGGATGTGGATTTAAGCATCATGATCAAAGAGTTCTTTGAATAATGCCGCACAACCAGTGCATGAAGACGATGCCCTCTCGCTACCGGATCACGTTGGAGTTGTTGCTAGCGGTATAAGCCGTAATTCGAATGACCGCTCCTGGCCGTTAGCGGACTGCCAAAATCGGTTTTTGCCCAAATCTAACGTCCGCCTGGATCTGAAAGCGGCCATTGCATCTGCGCATCCTATTACTACCGACAGATTGTGGCGGCGGTCAGTTACGCCTCATTGCGTCCATCGCTCAGCTTGACGTGACCCCCTAGATCATCACAAACCAACTTGTTATCCTCAATAAAGGAAACCACCTGGGTCTTCGAGATCTTTCATGGTTGCCGGATGTGTTTGAATAACAAGTGCAGAACACGATTGGAGAGAACATGAAGAGCGAAGCAAGCAAGTGCCCAGTGTTGGGCGGACCTTACACACACAAGGCGGTTGGGAGCACGGCGAACCAACACTGGTGGCCGAATCAGTTGAACCTGAGGATGCTCCACCAGAACTCCCCCCAGTCAGATCCGATGGCGGAGGATTTCAACTACGCTGAGGCGTTCAAGACACTTGATCTGGATGCACTGGCAAATGACATCGATAAGGTGATGACGACCTCGCAGGACTGGTGGCCTGCCGACTATGGCCACTATGGGCCGCTTTTCATTCGCATGGCGTGGCACAGCGCAGGCACCTACCGCATTGGCGACGGCCGCGGCGGCGCAGCTTCCGGCACCATACGCTTTGCGCCCCTCAACAGTTGGCCCGACAACGTGAACCTCGACAAGGCGCGCCGGTTGCTCTGGCCGATCAAGCAGAAGTACGGCCAAAAGATTTCCTGGGCTGACCTGATAATATTCACGGGGAACCGTGCCCTGGAGTCCATGGGATTCAAGACGCTCGGTTTCGCCGGCGGGCGCGAGGACGTCTGGGAGCCCGAAGAGGACATTTACTGGGGGCCGGAGACCGGGTGGCTCGAAGACGAGCGCTACCCCGACCCAAGGGACTCCAAGGAACTCGAGAATCCTCTCGGCGCCGTGCAGATGGGCCTGATCTACGTCAATCCGCAGGGGCCGAACGGTAATCCGGATCCGCTCGCTTCAGGCACGGACATTCGAGAGACGTTCCGCCGCATGGCAATGAACGATGAGGAAACGGTTGCGCTCATTGCCGGCGGACATACGTTCGGCAAAACGCATGGTGCTGCTCCGGAAGAGCACAAGGGTCCTGAACCCGAGGGTGCCGGCATTGAGGAGCAAGGCTTTGGTTGGACGAGCAGCTATGGCAGTGGCAAAGGTGTCGATACGATCAGCAGCGGCCTGGAGGGCGCATGGACCACCGCGCCGGCGAAGTGGGACAACAACTTTTTCGACAACCTGTTCGGCTACGAGTGGGAGCTGGTGAAGAGCCCTGCCGGTGCGCACCAGTGGAAACCCACGGATGCATCTGCAAATGGCACCGTACCGGATGCTCACGATCCGTCGAAGACGCACGCCCCCACGATGCTCACATCGGACCTCGCACTGAGGATGGACCCGATCTATGCGCCGATTTCAAAGCGTTTCCACGAGAACCCGGAGGAGTTCGCTGACGCGTTCGCCAGGGCGTGGTACAAGCTGACGCACCGCGATATGGGGCCGCGCACGCGGTGTCTCGGCCCGTTGGTTCCTGCCGAGCCGCAGTTGTGGCAAGACCCCGTCCCCGACGTCACTCATGAATTGATTGGGGAGCAGGACATCGCTGCCCTCAAGGGCAAGATCCTCGCATCAGGACTGTCCATTTCCCAACTGGTCTCGACCGCCTGGGCCTCGGCGGCAACGTTCCGCGGCACCGACAAGCGCGGTGGGGCGAACGGGGCGCGCATTCGCCTCGCGCCGCAGAAGGATTGGGAAGTCAACCAGCCGGCCGAACTGGCGAAGGTGCTGGCAACCCTGGAGGAGATTCAAAAGGAATTCAACGGCTCGCAGTCCGACGGGAAGATGGTCTCGCTCGCTGACGTGATCGTTCTGGGCGGGTGCGCAGCCGTCGAGCAAGCTGCGAAGAACGCCGGGCACGACGTGCAGGTTCCGTTCTCGCCGGGGCGCACGGACGCGGTGCAGGAGCAAACCGACGTGGACTCATTTGCCGTACTTGAGCCGACCGCAGACGGGTTCCGCAACTATCTCGCGAACGGACACAAGAGACCGGCGGAGGAGCTGCTAGTGGATCGGGCGCATATGCTGGCGCTAACCGCGCCTGAGATGACGGTGCTCGTCGGCGGCATGCGCGTCTTGAACGCCAACGTCGGGCAGTCCGAACTCGGCGTCTTCACGGAGCGGCCCGAGACGTTGACCCCTGATTTCTTCGTGAACCTGCTCGACATGAGCACGGAGTGGCAGGCGTCCGCCACATCCGAAGGCGTGTTCGAGGGGCGCGATCGCGGCACGGGCGAGGTCAAGTGGACCGGCACCGCCGTCGACCTCGTCTTCGGCTCGAACTCCCAGCTCCGAGCCATTGCGGAGGTGTATGCGTGTGATGATTCGCAACAGGTGTTTGTGCGTGACTTCGTGGCTGCGTGGGACAAGGTCATGAATCTCGATCGCTTCGACCTCACCTGATCTCGGCGTCGTATTCGTTACGGAACCGACGAATGCCGGACCGGCATTATTTTGATTCGGATGAGTAGTAAGGTTTAAATCCGAGATAGGTCTATACCGTGGGCCGCACGTTGGTATTCAACCGAAACAGGTTGGTCGGATCGTATTTGTTCTTCAACGCGACCAGGCGTTCGTAATTGCCACGGTAATTGGCGTCGATCTGTTGTTGCGTTTCCAGAAAAAGATCATTGGTGTAGAAGCCCGTGGTGTGCGGCTGCAACGATTTCCATTGCTGCTTGATGTAAGCAATATGTTGCGTAGGGTCGATCCCCATGGTCCAGTTCACGAATGACAGCATGTTGTGTTTGGACTCGCGATGCGGAAATGCGGTTGCGTCGGAGGCTACTCGGCCGATCGCACCACCGGATTGCTGAAACACAACCCGGGTGTTCCGGTCCGGGTGTACCTCAAACGAGTCAACGAGATCATCGACCAGTTTCGATGTGAATTTCCCAGTAAAGCCGGACTTCAAATAGATGCCATTGGCGCGCGGATCGTCGATATCGCCGGATTTCTGCAGGGCAACGTAATCGACGGATTTAACTTCCTCCATGACGACGGTGCCGGCTTTCCTGATCGGGGCTATTATCGCGTCGGCTTTGTCATGCGGCCCGCAATAGACGACTCCGATGACAGCGATAGGATCTTCCCCTGGATTTGAAACTACACCGCCACCGACATGCAATTCATCAGGAGCATTATCCGCATACTCACCCAAGAAATTCATGACATTTCTCGCTTCAGAGAGCGGGAATATGAAAGAGCCGGATATTACGTTGCGATCCATTGGGTGGAGCTGAAATTCGAATGACGTAGCGACTCCGAAGTTGCCGCCGCCACCACGCAAGCCCCAGTAGAGTTCCGGGTTTTCGTCGGCACTGGCGCGATAGAACTTACCGTCCGCCGCAATAATGTCAACTGCGAGGACATTATCCAACGACAACCCGTATTTTCGTGCGAGCCGACCGAATCCGCCGCCCAGAGTGATACCGCCGACGCCGGTATGAGAGACCGTGCCAGCTGTCGTAACGAGTCCATAGGCCATCGAATCGTGGTCCAGCTCCCCCAACAGGCTGCCGCCCGCCATCCTGGCGGTACGAGCAATCGGATCCACGCGCACGCTACGCAACAGCGACAGATCGATCATCATGCCGCGATCGCAGGTCGATTTGCCCGGTGTGCTGTGACCGCCGCACTTTACAGCGACCAGCAGATTTTCCTGCCGCGCGAAACTCACTGCGGCGCTGACGTCAGCTGAGCCGGCAGGTTGTGCAATGAGCGCAGGACGCTTGTCAATCGACGGGTTCAGTACCCTGCGGGCCGACTCATAGGCCTCGCTGCCTGGGAGCAGCAGGTTTCCGCGAAGGCTGTCAGCGAGCTCCTGTACAGCTGCCTGTTTTAGTGTGACCTCGGCGCCATTGCCGGTCACGGCATTGATATCTGATGTGACTTCCGTCAGTGGGCCTAACAGTGCAGCGTCGTTTTGGCAGGCGGGGAGTGTGGCCGCTACAGCCGCTGCGAGAGATGACTTACAAAAATGCCGTCGATTCATTGTAATCCCCGGTGAATTCTTATTTTGAAGTCCAAGCTTACTACTCGGTGCCTCGTTGTTCATAGTGATCTCTGCATCGACCACAGGATCAGCCGCACATCGGCTGAAAGGGTTGTCTTCCAGATCGTTAAATTAAGTTGGCACCACCGTCGTCCATTTTGTCAGGCCGCTGCCAATAAGCATACTGCGGAGTCCAGTCAGATTCGCCCAATCCGGCGAGCCCCAACAGGCTCCACATTGAGCAATAGATATCGCCTGGGCCGAATGCGCAGCTGTTCTTGCGGGTGATCTTGTTGCCGTCTCGCTGATAGACAACGGCACCGGGCATGTTGTCGGCGCCGTCCATAACGGTCTGCTCTGTTATGTATTCGCCGCCTCCGTGGGAAGCGAGTCGGAACCGCCATTCTCTTGAGTTCGCAAACTGGCGCTGCAGCTCTGGCGGGTCCTTTGATACCATCACAACCGACATCACGGATTCAAGATGTATCAGGAAACCGTTGAAGCCGTCGGCCCACAGCGTGCAATAGCGGCACGCCTGACCCATATTGTGAATGAGCAATAGCTGGTTCTTGTCGCCGAACATACGCAGCAAACTGGTTTCACCGTCTAACGTCGCAAATGTATAGTCCTGTACTTCGTCGCCTGTGCTTGACTTGCGTAGTTCAGTCAGCCTGGCAGTCAGTTCGAATATTTCGCGTTCCAGTTCGGAGATTTCTGTGTCTGCCATGTCGCGCCCTTTAATGAATTCGTCGTCGACGCCGAGCGGCACCCCGCTGTGAAACCCTATCACTTCAGGCACACATAATGTTGGACTGTCGGCCAGCACCATTCACTCATTCGATGTCCGCTTTGCCGCCGAAAGCGGCCGTTGGGGTGGTAGAGTGCTGAGGGGCTGCAATTCAAAGCGGCCAGCCGAAGTTTCATTCTACGTTGGGACGTAGTAAATATACCTGATCACCATTTGTAACATAAAATTCAGAATACCATGCTGAAATTTATCCTTATCATCGTCGCCTGTTACGGTCTGCTCGTTGCAGTCGTGTACTTCATGCAGGATCGCATGCTCTACCTGTCAGACATGCCAGGGCGAACGCTGACCATGACACCCGTCGATGCTGGCATGGACTTTCACGATGTCTCATTCAAGACATCCGATGGATTGACACTGCATGGCTGGTTCATCGCGGGGCGACGGCCTCAAGTGCTGCTCTTCTTTCACGGCAATGCGGGAAATATCTCGCATCGTCTGGAATCGATACGTCAGTTCCAAGGCCTGGGCTTGTCAGTATTTATTATCGACTATCGCGGATACGGCCAGAGCGACGGCAAGACCACCGAAAAAGGGATTTATCGCGATGCTGATGCGGCGTGGCGTTATCTCACCGAAGAGCGCGGCATTTCCAGCAGTAATATCGTGATTTTCGGGCGTTCACTGGGGGCTTCGGTCGCGTCATGGCTGGCTGCACAGCGTCATCCCATGGCACTGATCGTTGAGTCCTCCTTCACGTCTGTCCCGGACATTGCCCAGGAAATCTATCCGTGGCTCCCGGTTCGCTGGATGAGCCGGCATGGTCACTCAACACTCGATTACGTTCGAGACGTTCATTGCCCGATATTGGTCATTCACAGTCGCGACGACGAGATCATCCCCTTTCACCACGGCGAAGCGATCTTTGCATCGGCGAATGAATCCCGGACCCTACTGACACTTCGGGGCACCCATAACGATGCTTTCCTTCAGGATGAAGCCTATATTGAAGGGGTCCGGACGTTTCTAACAGAACTATTCGTGCCTGCTTTGCCACGTAAACGACCGAATTAACCTTTTTCGGCGAAAGCGACCCGCTACTTGGTTGTCAGCGCCTCTGCAGCCGTCTCCAGTCGTTCAGGATCTCTCGCGCCGCGTTGTGCCCGGGAATTCCGGACACGCCGCCGCCTGGATGCGTCGAGGCCCCGCATTGATAGAGTCCGTCTATCGGGGAACGGTAATCCGCATAATGTGGCGCCGGACGTTGGAAGAACAGCTGCTCGAGCGCTAGCTCGCCATGAAAAATATGCCCCTCCGGTGTGTTGATAATGCGCTCGATGTCATGCGGCAGGAGCACCTGGGTCTCGATAATGCCGTCGCTAAAATGAGGCGCCAGCTCGTCGATCGTATCGAACACGGTCTTGACGAACGCAGGGCGCTCTTCGTCCCAACTCTTGCCATCGAGTTTGTATGGGGCATGGCCGCCGAACAGGTTGATCACGTGTTTCCCCGGCGGGGCTAGCGTGTCATCGACCATAGTCGGTATAACGGCCGTGATGAACGGGCGCCGCGAGAAGCGGCCGTGACAGGCGTCTTCGTACGCGGCCTGCAGGTACTCCACGGTCGGCCCGATGTGCACGTAATTAGGCGCCTCGAATCCGCACTTCGCGGCATCGAACGCGGTAAACCTCGGTGGCGCCTCAGCGGCAACATTGATTTTGAACGCGGTGGAAAAGGTCCGGTAGTTGCGGATGTGCTTCAGGAAATCGGCGGGCAGATGCTCGGGCTCGACGAGCTGATCGAACAGCACCTTGCAGCTCGCATTGGACACGATCGCGTGCGCAAAGTACTCGTGTCCGTCGGTGGTAACAACCTTCACGGCACGGCCGTTCGCGACCTCCACCCTGACCACGTCCGCATCGGTGCGAACCACCATACCGTGCCGCCGCCCGGATTCGGCGATCAATTCGCTGATCGTGCCCATGCCGCCTCGGATGAAGCCCCAGCCGCCTGCGCCTTCGTGCTCGCCCATGATGTGATGCAGAACGACATAAGCCGAGCCCGGCGTCTTCGGTCCGGCGAACGTACCGATCGAGCAGTAATAACCGAGCACGGCGCGGGTCACGCTGTGCTCGAACCAGCGCGCCAGGAAATCGTCGGCGCTCATGGTCATTAGGTCGACCAGGTCATAGAGTTTGTTGCCGATCTTGCGGTAACGCCAGACAAGGCTGAGCATCCTGCAGAGGCTCTTGATATCGCGCTTCGTCGGATCGACGGGCGTTTCCCAAAGAAATCTGCGCACGACATTCGCTGCCCCGTTGAGCCAGGCGTCGAACTCGGCATAGATCGCGCCGTCGTGCTTCGAGAAACGGCCGAACTGCTCGGCGGTCCTGGTCACATCGCCCGAGAAGATGATGTAGTCATCGGTGCCGATCGGGCAAAACATGTCGGTCGCCGGCAACACCGTGAGCCCGAGTTCGCGCAGCTCAAGCTCCCGGATTATCTTCGGGTGTAACAGGCTCATAAAGTACGAGAATGTCGAAGTCCTGAATCCCGGCGCGAATTCCTCGGTCACGGCAGCGCCGCCGATGACCGGCCGGCGTTCGAGTACGAGAACCTTCTTGCCCGCCCTGGCGAGATAGGCGCCGCAGGTCAGGCCGTTGTGGCCGCCGCCGATGATGACGATATCGTACTTTGCTGTGGTCACTGCTGAGCCCCTGCACCGTTTCGGTCGATACACTCTCGAGCAATGGAGTCTAGTTGAATCAATTTGTGACGCAAATATGGAATTCCTAGGCCGAAAGGCGTTCAATAACTCAATGCGCTCTTGTAATATTTCACAGCACCGTCAGCGACTCATCGCAGGTCTTGTCCTGGGACTGTTTGCGCTGCAGGCTGCACAAGCGTCCTTATGCTGTGACTTCGATCTCGAGAGTGCTTCCAACGCTACGCTGTCGCAAGAAATGCCCTGTCGCGGTAATGGCGTCGCTGAATCAGATCATGGCGGCGATAGTTGCTTATCGTGTGTCTCAATGCTTCCAGCTGTTGAGGTGGTGCTGGCCGCTGCGGTCTTGCACCATGTCAACGCGACAAACCCCGCTTATTTTGACCTGGCTACCCGGCAGGACCTGCTGTACCGGCCGCCCATCGACAACCCTTTGTAGGATCAGTGCGCCCGTAAATTACGGGCTCTAACCATTTACAAATCGAAGGGTGAAATTATGTCTGGCAAAACTATTATTGCAGCTCTATTGCTGCTATCGGCACCTGTACTCGCAAGCGACTTCGTTGTCCACGTGCATGGACTCGTCTGTTCATTTTGCGCGCACGGTGTGTCCAAGAATGTCTCCAAGCTCCCGTTTATTGATCAGTCGAAGTACACCAAGGGCGTCAAGGTTGAGATTGAGAACCAAAAGTTAACGATCGCTGTAAGTCCTGACCGGGATCTCGACATTCCGGCATTATTTGAGGCCATCACATCAGGTGGTTACGATCCGGTCGATATATGGACTGTTACTGCCGCGGGCGAACTCGACGAGCTGGTTGAGTACAAGCCTTGAGATTGTCAATCACGCTGTTCATCCTGATTGTCGCAGCGCCTGCGAATGCGCACCAGCCGGTGATGGATATGGCACCGAGGTGGGCAGATGGCTACGGCTTTCAGCTACGGCAGGTGCATTTCGGTTCCAACGACCTGATGCGAGGCAGTGACAGCATCGACAATCCCTTCGGTATCGAACGCTTCGTTGATACAACGTGGCTGGAAGGTGTGTATACCTTTGATCGGTCTCTGCGCATGACAATCAAGGTTCCCTACATTAATCAGAGACGCGTCGCAGCGATCAATGGTATGGGAGTGCGGCAACAGAGCAGCGGAATCGGTGACGTAGTACTGGGTCTTCCGTTTAAACGCTACAAGAACCAGGGCGCGACGACTCAAAACTGGGCAATTACGCCGTCGATCAGAATCCCCACTGGAAGTAGCAGCGGCGATTTTCCGATTAGCGACGGGAGCTGGGATGTGGGACTGAGCATTTCGCACTCGCGCGAAACGCCGCGACTCTATCAGCTCTACGATCTCTACTACTGGAACCAAGGGTCCGGGAAACGGGGCATGCGAACGGGAAACTCGTGGGGACTCGACATCAACGTCGGGCTGCACCCGTGGCATAACAACGAGAATAATTCCGGAGTCTTTACGCTCTGGGATATTTCGGCACGTCATGACGAGGCACCGAATGCGCAAAACCTTACCACGGCGTCGGGCGGTGATCGCGTGCAAACTGGTCCTGTATTGGTTTATTACCGTCAGAACTTCATGGCCAGAGCGGAAATCAAACTGCTGGCCTATGAACGCGTTGATGGCACCAGCGCATCCCGAGGCAGCGAGTATTCCCTGGCCTTTGGCCTCACCTTTTGAGAGGCACGCATCATGAACGATAGGCCAAGATCGTGGAGCTGGATTCTCCTGTTCACAACTACTGCAACCCTCACATGCTGCGTGTTGCCGATCCTGTTGGTTACGCTGGGCCTGGGTTCAGTCATGGCTTCCATGGCAAGCGCTGCACCGTGGCTGATTACACTCAGCATGTACAAAGGCTGGGTATTTGCAGTTTCCGGCGCACTGATAATGGCCGCGGCATGGGCGGTGTACCGTCCGGCGCGGGTCTGCCCGGCAGATCCCGAACTCGCTGTCGCTTGTGCGCAAGCTGACAAATGGAACAAGCGATTCGTCTGGATTTCCGGCGCGATGTGGTCAGTCGGTTTTCTTTCTGCGTTCGCGCTTGTTCGTTTCTAATCTGTTGATTCCTCCGTGTACAGTGAGATATGGCTGTGCACTTCCTTCCAATCGCTGCCGTCGCGTATAACTACCGCCGTGCGCCGATTTTTAACTTTTTCAGTTGTGCCATCGGGTGTCGTGACCGTGCCAATTTGGAGAGAGGTGACCACGGCCATATCGCCATACACGGCGACCTCGAGATCCACGAGTTGGAAGTCAAACTTGAAACCTTCATCAAAACTCGTCTGTAAGTCTGCAATTTCTTCCTCTGGGGAATCGTTGACTGCCAATGCGCCTCCCTCTGGCCCGAAAGACGAATTGCCTGCCATGTGATGAGCAATGTGCCCGGCAGCGTCGCCGGCTCTGAAAGTCACGAAGTGTTCTTTCATTGCGGCCTTGATGTCCGCCACATCATCTGCCAAGGCTGGCGTGGACGCAGCAAGGATCACCCCGAGGATGATCATGAGACTTAGTTTTTTCATTTGTTATCTCCTCAATTCTTAGTAGTCACTCGTACATTACAGCTTCATGCTTTCCGCTGGAGTCTATTAAGCATAGACCATGGAAATGGCTATACTACCTTTAATACAAGAACGCGGACCGCATGACGTGCGAGGCCGCTTACAATAAGAACAGGGGTCACAATCATGAATCGACGCCGTTTTTTTCAATCTACCGTTGCTGCTGCGATTGCCGCCACATTGCCGATCGGCCGCAACTACGCTGCGATCTTGAGCGGCTCTATGAGAGTCGACGCCGATGTCAATGCGGTCACCGGTGCCGGCGCCGAAGTAACATTGAAGCGTGCAGCAGTACAGGAGCTTGGAGACAGCTTGCGGGGCAACCTGTTGTTGCCGGGCCATGAGGCGTATGAAGAGGCCCGCCGCGTATTAAACGCATCGATCAATAAGCACCCGGCGCTTATTGTGCAGCCAAAAGGAACGGCGGACGTAAGGAATGCCGTCGATTTCGCACGGGAATCCAACCTGCTGGTCGCAGTGAAATGTGGTGGCCACAGCCCGTCGGGCAAATCCACCTGTGACGGTGGCATGATGATCGACCTGAGCCTGCTGAGGAGCGTGCGTGTTGATCCGGTGCGGCGCGTCGCTCAAGTCTCTGGCGGCAGCTGGCTTGGCGACATGGATCACGACACGATGAACTTCGGGTTGGTGACGACTGCAGGCACGGTGTCACACACGGGTGTGGGCGGGCTGACCCTGGGCGGTGGCTTCGGCAGGCTTGCGAGGAGATTCGGCCTCGCCGTAGATAACGTCCGCGGAGTTGAATTGGTAACGGCTGATGGCAAGTTCGTTCGCGCCTATCCGGACGAGAACCCCGATTTGTACTGGGGCATTCGTGGCGGCGGCGGCAATTTCGGTGTTGTCACCAATTTCGAGTTCCAGCTCCATCCAATGCAGCGCCAGGTGGTCGGTGGCAGCATCGGCTTCCCGATGAGCGAAGCGAAGCAAATACTGAATTTCGTCGCGGAATATTCAGCAAATGCACCGGACGAATTGTATTTCGATGGGGGCATTGTTAGCACCCCTGGCGAATTCAGTGGCGCGATTATTGACATCTGCTATAGCGGGCCGATGAGCAAGGCAGAGAAAATCCTCGGCGCGATTCGCAAAGCCGGCACGCCGATATTCGACGATATCGCGCCAATCGATTACGTTGCGCTGCAGAAATCTGGCGACATCGATGACCCGCGCGCCAAGGGCACCTGGATGAAGTCCGGGTTTGTGTCGGAGATTACGCCGGCGATGATTGACACGATAATCGACGGTTTTGAGGAGCATCCCGATCGCGGCATGGCTGTTTGGTGGCAGCATGCGGGCGGTGCAATTAATCGCGTAGCGACTGATGCGACGGCGTTCGCGCACCGCTACGTCAAACACGACATGCTATTTCTGATGAACTGGGCCATTGGCGTGGATCCCGCGCCGCATATTCAGTGGCTGCGAGAATACTTCGCGACAGTCGAGCCGTTCACGCACGGTTTCTACACGAACGACGTCATGGATGAATCGCAGCGCACCGTGAACCGGAACTACCAGGGTAATTACGAACGGCTGGCTCTGCTCAAGACCCAGTATGACCCGACCAATCTCTTTCGCCTGAATGCGAACATCGTACCCGGCGTCTGACGACAGCGATGCCGTAACTAGAAGTTCACTCTGAAATTGAGGCCTATCGTACGTGGCCGATTCACTGAAAGCCGAGTCTGAGCCCAGCGGTCGTTATAGAAAAGACTGGCGTATTCGTCCAACGCGTTATTAATGTACAAGGTGGCGCTCCAGTCGTCACTCTCAAGGCCGAACCTCAGATTGACCAGCGTATAAGCAGCTTGCTGGCGGACCGGATTGTCGAATTCAATGGACTGAATGCCCGACAGGGAACTAACCGAATCACCTGTGTGCTGGATACTGATGCTGGCAAATGGTTGTCCACCCAATAAATGGGCATCAAAGTAATGTTCTACCGACAGGCTGGCTTTTATGTCCGGCGTTAGCGGCAGCGGTGTGCCTTTCGCCGCCGACCTCTCGACAGGAGCTCCATCGACAACCAGAGCGGCGTCTTCCGAAAGCTCGGCATTGTTTGCGCCCAAGCTGGCACTGATATCCCATCTGTCTGACGGGGACCAGGCCCAAAACAACTCGACGCCGTCGATCTCCGCTTCGGGGAAATTAAGTACGCCAAGCGTAAACAGCTTCGGCGTTGGATCCTCGGCCTCGATCTGAATATTTTCCCAGACCATGTGATAGGCAGTGATATTCAATTGCATTCGACCGCTCGCCCAGCTCGTCTTGGCACCAACCTCAAAATTCTTGACCAGATCCGACTCGAACTGATTGAACGGAGGACGCCCGAATATTGATCGCGGCCGTGCGGAGTTGCCACCACCACGCCGAAATCCTTCGGAGTAAGTGGTATAGAACATGCGGTCGTCGTCTAGATTGTAGGTGAAGGTTACCTTCGGCACGAAACCGGATTCCGATGACTTTCCGGCCGTAGACTGATAACAAAGGTCACCGGTTGAGCCGGAGCAAATCGACTCGCGCCCTAACGTTCTGTAGTCCTGGAGTCCCCCGACCAGTGTGGATTGCTCGAGTTGTCTTTCTGTGTCTATTTCAAACCAGCGGCCACCGGCCGTAATACTGAAATTGTCGCTAATATCGAAGCTAAGCTCTCCAAATACGGCGATCTGTTCTAGCGTGCTGTCATAGACGCCCGTCCACCAGTTGTTCGATGGCGCAACCGGATCGATGCAATCATTTGAGTACGCCGTTCCGCAATCGTAATAGAAGGCATAGTAGTTCAGATAGCAATGAGCACCACATCCAGGAGGGCCGGGAGGGGGAACTGTCAGCCCGGTCTGATCCAGGTCCTTCACGTTGGAAGCAAACAGCGTGTGATTCTCAACATCGTTGTAGAACACACCGATTATTCCTGACCAGCGGCTGTCCGAATCGCTCGGTGTTGCTAAGCGGAGTTCAACGCTGGTTCGGTCGGTTTCACCAACGTCGAACGCTTTCGCCCTTGGATCCTGATCCAGAAAATCATAGATAGCTAAATTGGGGTAGCGCTCTTGCCACGCGCCGAGATAGGCCGTCGCATCGGCTTCGTAACTCGTTTCCCGGTTCATGAAAGACCCGGCAATAACGAAATCCGCCCAACCAAGACTACCTTCAACGGTCAGGGCAAGCTGATACCAGGCATCTTCGAAATTGTCATCCTCATACCGAATCTGCTGCCACTCGCCGAGGTCCCGGCCCTCTAGAAAATTCTCGGGTAAGTCGGTATCCGAGAATCCGTCTACTACCAGCTTCTGGTAAATAGCGCCAATATCGACGGTCCATTCTTCTGTCGGGTACCAGCGTAGAGCTGCACGGCCACCAATGGTCGATTCTGTATTGATATCCTTCTGGACAAATTCCGTGTTATCGAATGTGCCGCCGGGGAATTGGCCTTTACCCGGGCTGACGCCGAAAATGTTGTCAACGTAACCAGCCTCCTCGTTGACGAATCCAACGATGCGAAAACCCAACTTATCCTCTATAAGCGGCGCATTGACCATCATACTGATGTCATATCCAGTACCGCCGTGGTTAACGTTCGCTACGTCAAGATCGACAAATCCTTCGAACTCGCTGGGGTCGGGCTTGTTGGTGATAATTCGCAAAGTGCCGCACTGCGAAGCGTCACCAAACAGCGTACCTTGTGGTCCGCTCAAGGCCTCAACCCGTGCGATGTCGACGAGCCGCGGATCGGGGTTGAATCCGGCCACGGTTATTGGCTGCTCATCCAGGTAGATAGCAGTCGTTGGATTGTCACTGAATGCGATGCCGGATACTGCGCAGCCGCGCATGATGACATTTGCACCACCGGGCTGCCGGACGCCGTATGACAATGCCGGAATCTGTCCGGCGTAATCTTCAAGCTGTTTAAAGCCCTGTCGCACAATTTCTTCGTTGCCAAATGCCGTAATTGACATCGGCACATCCTGGATGCTGACTGCGCGCTTCGTTGCCGTGACGATGATCTCTTCTATAGCGTCTTGCGCATGAGCATCGTTGACACCGGCACATGCTGCCGATACTGCGACGACAAGTGCACTTTTTTTAAATTCTTGCCTTGGTTCTCTGATAGACATCTCGGCTCCTAATTCTTGGAACAGCCGGAAAACAGGCCAGTATCGGAATCCCCCGCAAGCCTGATCGCCGCGTGGCGGCCATCACTGAGCGTAGCCCAGAACAAGCCACCCATTCACGCTAAATAATAGGCGCCGCACACTCAGCGTAATACCGCCCCTATAGGCACGGGCGCCGCAAGGCTTTCAGGTCGGGCGTCATATATGGTATTCATGCCGGCATTATGACCAACCAACGGTAAACGCGTGACCACACTGATAGCTACGTCTGTTGTACGAGGTACCCGCCAAGGCGATAGTCACGGTGGTGTTTATCTAATTGACCTTGAGCAACAGCGGGTCGCACAGCCTATTGACTGGAACACAATGAACATCGACTG
Organism: Pseudomonadota bacterium; assembly: GCA_022567295.1. Classification (GTDB taxonomy): domain Bacteria; phylum Pseudomonadota; class Gammaproteobacteria; order Steroidobacterales; family Woeseiaceae; genus UBA1847. Next base: position 15,812 of record JADFHE010000050.1, read on the forward strand.
GCAGGGTCGCGGATGGGATCGTGGCCTGCGAGGCATCGAATTCGATGGTGACGACGTGTACATCGCAGCCAGTGACGAGCTACTCGTTTTTGACCCCGACTTTCGAAAAATTGCGTCGTACCGAATACCGTACCTTAAACATTGTCATGAAATTACCCGTTATGAGAGGCGGCTGTATCTGACATCGACCGGTCACGATTCAATTCTTGGCTTTGATCTGGACAAACATCAGTTCTCATGGGGACTTCACATAATAAAGACGCTAGACGGTTATGACGCAACACCGTTTCATCCCGGTGACACTGTAGGACCCGCATCCGGCAACAATTTGCATCTCAACAACGTGTATTGCTCCGACCGCGGCATGTTTATCAGCGGCCTGCGAACCGGCGGCCTCCTGCGCTATACAGGCAGTAAAATCAAGCTGTTCTTGCCTTTGCCCGAAGGCGCCCATAATGCTCGACCGTACCGTGACGGCGTACTCTTCAACGATACAGACTCCGACATGGTGCGATTTGTCTCACCGGAAGTGCAGCGCGTATTCCGAATTCCGAGATACCAGCCCGATGTCTTGACGCATACGGATTTCGATGATTCGCGAATAGCGCGGCAGGCTTTCGGCCGCGGACTCTGCACGCTGGGTAACGGCGTGATCGCGGCCGGATCATCGCCGTCGACAGTCACATTGCACGACCTCGAATCGATGCAGACAACATTGAGTATCAATCTGACGACCGACATCAGAAATGCGATTCACGGTTTGGAGGTGTGGCCCTACGCAACAGCATGAAGCAACTGTTTATGGTTTGTTGATCGACTCGTATTGCTCATAGCGCCCCAAGACCGGTGTCAAAACTTCGATGAGCTCGCCCAGATATTTTTCGTGATTTCGCCAAAAATTGACGGATTTGACATAAACCGGCTGGCGCACCTGCTCCGAGCTTGCGGTTCGGATCGGGCGATCGGTATCGTGGTAACTAAGACAGGCGTCTTCCCAGGGCAATTCGCAATACTCCAGCAATCGCCGGACCTGATTTTCGAAATCGGTCACAATATCTTCATACTGAACAGTAAGGACTCGTCCAGGCAATACTTCGTGCCAATGATCCATCATGCGCTGATACTGAAGGAAGTATTCGCCGATGTCGGTCAAGTCGTAGGTGAAACTCTGGCCTTTACCGAATAACTGTCGAAAACAGCTAAGACAGGAATCAAGAGGGTAGCGCCGCGCATCAATGATTTTCGCGTTCGGCAATATCAGGTGAAGGAACCCGACGGCCGGAAAGTTGTTTGGCATTTTGTCAATGAAACGTGGCGTTCCCTCTGTACGGTGAAGTTGCGCTGCATCCAGGTAGGCCTGCCCCAGTGACTTGAAATGCGGTTCGCCGAGTTCAAGAACGGCTTCGGGGTAGTTGATACCCTCCGCTCGATTTCGGGACAGTGAATGAGTTACTTGCCGCACGTAAGGTAGTTCTGAGGTCCCCTCGACCATACTGTGACTCGCAAGAATTTGTTCAATCAATGTAGACCCGGAGCGTGGCAACCCGACGACAAATATCGGTGACGGATCGGGATTGCCCAGACCCGCATTGTCATCAAGAAAATCTCTGACGAATACCTTGGTTATTTTGTCATTTTGCGTTTCCGTCTGCACTGGGTCGTAGTATTCAAGCTTGCGCCGGGTTGAATTTCCTTCATAGTAATAGTTCCACGCCGTCTCGAAATCCCCTCTGTCCTCACTCGCCTTTGCGAGGGCGAACAGGAAATTCACGCGCGATTCATCGGTCAGGCCATCGTCTTCGATTTGCGATTTCATTTCCGAAATGTCGTCGTCGGTCAACTGGTAAGTCTTGAGATTTGCGAGGCTCCAATACGTCTCCCCTTTATCTGGCTGTAGCTCGATGCATTCGCGGTACGCCTGTATTGCCTCTTCCTGGCGGCCGACGGTTTTCAAGGTGTGACCGAGCCCTAGTTTGGCTACGGCGTGATTCGGCCGCAGTTTCAAAACTTGCTCGTACTCCTCGATCGCTTCATATGTAAGCGCCGCCGGCGACAACGTAGAGGCCAGTTGAAAATGAGCTTTGACATTGGATGGTTCCAGAGTAATCGCTTTCCTGAAGCATTCGATGGCTTCCTCGAACCGGTTTTGCTCCTTGAGAGCACCGCCCAGATCCAGGATTGCATCGACAAAATCCGGTGCGCTTGAAACGGCACGACGAAACAAGCGCTCGGCCTCATCGTTGTGGCCGTCACCTGACGCAATTATCCCCATCATTCGCAGAGCATCGACGTTGGTCGGATTCTTGCGCAATACTTCACGATAAAGTTCCTTGGCCTCGTCGAAGCGGCCAGCTCGTTGGTGCTCTGCAGCATGCGCCAGCTTTTTACGTTCTGGGTTCAGGTCAAAGGACTTTTCGAATGCTTCGTCCGCCTCCTTGCCTTTTCCAAGTAATGCCAGCGCCTTGCCAAGATTTAGAAAAGCCAGATCAAGCGAAGGGTCCAGTCGCGTTGCTTTCTGCAATATTTTTAGGGCCTCCTCGGTATGTTGCTGCCGCAACAAGGCAAACCCCAGGTCTTCGTGCGCTTTCGCGAATGTTGGCGCAATCTCGACTGCCTGCTGGAGCCACTCAGCTGCTTCCTCGTAGTGTTTTTTCTTGACAAGAATAGCCCCCAGGAGAGCGATGAGATTGGCATCCTGCGGATTTTCTTGAATGGAATTGCGGCACAACGTTTCGGCCTGATCAGCGTTGCCCAGACTGACGAGGTTTAGCGCTTCATTAAATGTTGCCCGCAGTGCACCTGCACTTCCCATTCTTGCCTCCATTCTTGTTCAGAATCCGAGTGTCTCATTCCGCATTCACGGAATCCATATTGACATCTCAGCCCCTGTAACCCGACACTTGTCCGATCTCCTTCAGGTTGCTTGCTTTTGAAGACATTTCAGAAATCCATTCGAACTAAAGAATTTTCTCTTAGCGCCGAGCTGCAACTGGATTCGCATTCTGATGCGGCGGCGATAATGCA
>JADFHE010000003.1:0-16733 GCA_022567295.1 Pseudomonadota bacterium
TGGCTTCCAAAAGTTGAGCTTGTCGCTGACGTTGTCGTACACATACGCTGGCACTGTGAGTTCATAGACATGACGCTTGTATCCCTTGCCATTCTGGGAACCCATTTCTTTTCGTATAATCCAGCCCTCGTTATCCGCAAGTTGTAATTGGTGATTCACTGCCTTCGTCGAAACACCAGTGCAAAAAGCCAGTTCCCGTTGGCTTGGGTATATGTTTTGGCCATACCTGTCGCCGTACCTCGAAAGAGCCGTCAACAGAAATTTCACGCCTGAGCGTAACGGGCAATACGGACTTCCGATGATTCGCCTCCACTCGATGGCGTCTTCCCACGGCAAAGGCTCGTAAAGGTCGTTTCTTGACCCCATTTATGCAGCCCTGATAGTAGGGCCAGTCTCAGTGGAGTCTTGCTCGTTAAATAGCCCTTCTGGGGGTCGTATCGAACCGCATATCGCGATTTCTGGTTCTGTCACACCGTAGTATTTGAGTACGCTCTCGGGAATCGGTGCTTTGGTAACTGGACGAACCGGATACAGCGCACAACTTGTTACCGAACAGAGAGCGACCTGCTGTCGCCAGGTGCCTGCCGATTTCGGATCGTAGATACAGTTCTTGCAGTTATCGTCGATGCACTTGCGTAATGACGGACGTTTCTCTATCTTCATTCCGCACTCCTATACGCCTCGGCCAACGTGTTATCAGCACGGTCGGGGCGTTTCTAAATTGAGTCTCTACCTTATTGCGGATAAACCCTGTTCATTGGCTGGCCTCGTCAACAAGGCGTTTGATATCCTCGACTTTCCACGCGGTCGTTCGTGGCCCAAGCTTTATCGATTTTGGATACCGGCCGGATTTAACACCGGCCCACCAAGTTGATCGACCTACTGGAATTACCGCCGGTATCGGCGGATCAGCTTTCGGGTCCCCTATGATCTGGTGAAGACGGACGAATCCGAACTCTGGAATAGTACTTCCCATTACCACACTTTCCTTCGGCCAATAAGGGCCGTTTACGAGCCTGGTAATCTATTTACATCCAAAACGAAGGGCCATCAATTGCTCCACGGCACTGTGGAGCAGTCAATCGGATAACCGGCTATTTATATACTTTGTATAATCTTGCGGTCTGGATGAGCCAACTTGGCGGGGATTCCCAAGGAGGGTGCAACCGTTTTATCGAATCAGGTACACGCCAAAGACTCTGAGCATCCAATACAGGCTGCTTCGGTCTCGCTCGTTTCGGAATGAAATTGCTTCCAAAATCCTGAAGAGTGCCTGCGATACCGAGTAAATCGCGCACCGCCTCGGCAGTCGCCATAACCTCGCTGTGATTTCGGATAGGAAAGCTCTGGTGAAGTCTCATCGCCGCCCAAAGATGGGCAACCGAGCGAAAATCATCGAAACATCTTCTAATAGCAGCCGCACTTGTAGGCAGTTTGGAACCATCGCCGAACTCAGTCTGTTTAGCATATGCTTGAGCAATGAATATTGCCTTCCGAACGCTGGGCTCTGAAAAATGATCGGGAAATGAGTGCATTCCGTAAATACTAAGTAGAAAGTCCCCAGCGACACAGGCTCGTTTCGTTCGGTCGGCTGCTAAATCGCGAAGTGTGGCTTTGCTCGGTGCACGAATCAGATCTTCTACCAACTCGCGACCAATCTCGGTTTCTATTTTTTTGCTGGGGTCCTTTACGACGAAATCCGCGAAATTTACCGCGTAGTACGAACGGCGCATGTCCTCATCCAGGGGAAAATTCATCACCGCTAGTATCCAAGCGGGGTCCAAACCGTTTCGGCGCAATTCGATTGCTGGCACGCGTACGCCCCTTCAAGCGCCCTTCATAGAGAGCCTGGGCAGGCCGGCGAAGGATTCCGGCTTTTCGGCAGTTCACCTAGCCCCGGCATAACAGTATGGTTATCTAGCTTTCTGTGCTCGCGGTCGGATGCTAGTTACACTCGCGTCGGAACATACCCTATCAAGATAATCCGCCCACGCCTGCATCATTTTTTTGCGTTCCGGCAAGTGCGCAGTCCGATTGTAGGCTCGCCCATTCGGGTCTCGAACTTGGTGGGCGAGCTGATGTTCGATTAGCTCGGGTCGATATTCCAAGACTTCCTCAAGCATGGTTCTCGCCATTGCCCGGAAGCCGTGACCGCTCATTACATCCTTGGAAATTCCCATTCCACGCATTGCCGCCAGAATCGCGTTGTCACTCATCGGTCGATCACCCCGCGGACTGCGGGCACTCGGAAGCACGTACTTGCCGCGGCCTGTGAGTGGCTCAAGCTCTTCGAGGATCTCGACCGCCTGTCTGGACAAGGGAACGATATGCGGTGTATTGGTCTTGCTGACTGTGAATCGCCACTCTGCCTTGTCCAGATCGATGTCTGCCCACTCGGCTTGGCGCAACTCACCGGGACGTACAAATACTAGCGGAGCAAGGCGCAACGCACTCTTGACGATTAACGTGCCTTCGTAGCCATCCATCGTGCGAAGTAGCTTCCCTACCGCATCTGGCTCAGTTACTGCGGCAAAATGCCGGGTTTTTACGGGGGGCAGCGCGCCCCGGAGATCGACTGACACGTCTCGTTCGGCCCGTCCGGTTGCGACCGCGTAGCGAAATACCTGGCTACAATTTGCCAAGGCGCGGTGGGCGGTTTCCAGTGCGCCACGTCCCTCGATACGGCGAATGACTTCAAGTAGCTGCTGGGGTGTGATGGCGCTAATCGGTTTGCCGCCAATCCAGGGGAAAATGTCACGTTCCAGTCGCTGAATGATCTTTATTGCGTGACCCGCGGCCCAGGTCGGTTGGTGCTTGGAGAACCACTCTCTTCCGATGCCTTCAAACGTATTCTTTGTGCTGGATATCCGTCGGGCCTTGTGTGCCTTTCGATGCTCGCTGGGATCGATGTCGTTCGCCAGCAGCCGCCGTGCATCGTCTCTCCGATCACGAGCGTCCCTTAGTGAAACCTCGGGGAATACACCCAGTGAGATTCGTTTTTCCTTGCCGGCGAAGCGGTACTTCAACCGCCACCACTTGCCGCCACTGGGAGCGACTTCGAGGTACAGGCCGCCGCTGTCGAACATCTTCCTATTCTTGCTCGACGGCTTGGCGTTCTTGACGGCTGTTACGGTTAGAGCGATTTGGGGGCAACTCTTTTGGGAAACTGGAAATTGCCCCCAATGTTGCCCCCAGTTGCCCCCGGATGTCAATGGATCATTCAGGACTTAGTTGCACGCTGATCTGTGCTAACTTATTGTGTAATAGATAAAAAAAGAGCCGTCTGGGACGGCTCTGGATTTCAATGTGGTGGTGAAGGGTGGATTTGAACCACCGACCTGCGGGTTATGAGTCCGCCGCTCTAACCAACTGAGCTACATCACCTAATTTGGGTCGCAGATTGTCCGGATGGAGCCCCTGACTGTCAAGGTTTGCAGTCTTCCATCTACACGTTAAAACGGAAGTGCATGACATCACCTTCCTGGACAATATAATCTTTGCCCTCGAGACGCAGCCGTCCTGCTTCCTTTGCGCCCTGCTCGCCATTGCCCGCGACAAAATCGTCGTAGGCTATGACTTCGGCACGAATAAACCCTTTTTCGAAATCAGTGTGAATTTCGCCCGCAGCCTGTGGCGCGGTTGCACCGATTTTGGTCGTCCACGCGCGTACTTCTTTGACCCCGGCCGTGAAATAGGTCTGTAGACTAAGCAACGAATAGCCGTGTCGAATCACACGATTCAGCCCGGGCTCATCGAATCCGAGATCCGACAGAAATTCCGCTTTGTCCTCGTCATCCAACAGGACGATCTCGGCCTCAATGGACGCACAGATCGCAACCACCTCTGCGCCCTCCTCGTGCGCATATTTGCGCACGGCATCAAGGAGCGGATTGTCTTTGCAACCGTCTTCGTCAACATTCGCCACATACATGACGGGCTTCGCCGTCAGCAGATGCACGCTCTTTAGAATCTTTACCTGCAGGTCACTCTTTTCCATCGAACGGATCGGCAGGCCCTCGTCGAGATGAGCTTTGATACCGGCCAACGCATCGCGATGGGCTATCGCGTCTTTCTGACCAGTTTTCGCCGCACGCGAGGCCTTGTCGAACTGTTTCTCGACTGACTCAAGATCCGCCAGCGCCAGCTCCGTGTTGATCGTTTCGATATCGTCGAGTGGATCGATCGTTCCAGACACGTGCGTAACGTCATCATTATGAAAGCAGCGCACGACGTGGACAATCGCGTGAGTCTCACGAATATTCGCCAGAAACTGATTACCGAGGCCCTCGCCTTTCGATGCGCCCGCGACCAGACCAGCGATGTCGACGAACTCCATCGTTGTCGGAAGGACTTTTTGCGGACTGACGATGCCCGACAGCACCGCCAGTCGCGGCTCCGGAACCTGCACGATGCCGACGTTCGGCTCAATGGTGCAGAACGGGTAGTTTTCCGCCGCGATTTCAGCCGCAGTCAGTGCATTGAACAGGGTCGATTTGCCTACATTCGGCAAGCCAACGATGCCACAGGTAATAGCCATGATTGCTTAGCCAGACTCCTTGGTATGAAGTGTTTTTTGAGCCGCACCCAGGTCGCCATCCAACAACAGCGGCATCACATCGATCGCTTCGCTAATGTTGCGCTCGACTGCCTGCTCAATATCCGCTGAACCGCGTTTCAGTACGTGCCCCGTAACTTTATTTTTTTGACCTGGATGCCCGACACCCAATCTGAGGCGTACAAACTCCGCGCTGCAGTGTTGAATGATGTCACGGAGTCCATTGTGACCACCGTGACCGCCGCCCTGCTTCAAACGGGTTGTCCCTGGCGGCAAATCGATCTCGTCATGCGCGACCAACAACTCGGTCACTGTTAGCCGGTAGTATTCGAGCACACGTCGAATCGGCCCGCCGCTGAGATTCATGTAGCTCTGCGGCTTGACCAACCAAACATCCTCAGAGTGTAAATTGACCTTGCAGCAGTCGGCATCGAATTTTTTCTCGTAGCGAAAACTGCCACCACACTTTTTCGCCAGCGCGTCCACAAACCAGAAACCGGCGTTGTGCAGCGTGCGCTCGTACTTGTCATCGGGGTTACCGAGACCAGCGATTATGCGGATTGAGTTCGACATGGCAAATGCTGAGTTAGGGTCCGCGCAATGTTAAACAAAAAGACCGCCAGATGGCGGTCTTTTGATTAACGACCGCCATCTGGTGGTCTTTTCTTCATCGCAGCTTTTAAACTTACTCGTCGCCGGACTCTTCGCCCGAAGCCTCGGTCGTAGACTCTTCACCTTCGCCTTCGCCTTCGCCTTCGACTTCGCCTTCTTCGATTCCTTCCTCGTCGACAACTTCGTCTTCTTCAACCAGCGCCGCTTTGATTACATGGATCGAAACGATAGCGTGATCGTGCTCCGGACCCAGCCCCAACTGCGGAATCTCAACACCCTCTGGCAACTTGATATCCGAAAGATGCAACATCGCATCGAGTTCCAACTCGGCGATGTCCACTTCGAGGTATTCCGGCAGGAATTTCGGCAGACATGAGACTTCGACATCATTGATGAGGTGAAATACCTTGCCGCCGCCCGTTTTCACGCCCGGCGCAATTTCTTCGCTCGTGAAGTGCAACGGAACATTCATCTTAATCTCTACATCCTCTACGATGCGCTGAAAATCCATGTGCATGATCATTTTTTTCGCGGGATGTCGCTGCAGGTCCTTCAAAATCGCAGCCTGACTTTTGTCACGGACCTTGATGTTCAGGACACTCGAATAAAACGACTCATTCTCGAGTTGCTGCAGGACTTTGTTCTGGTCAAACGACAATGCCCGCGGCGGACGTCCGGCACCGTAGATGATTGCAGGAACTTTTCCCTGACGACGCAGGCGGCGGCTCGCACCTTTCCCCCGGTCTTCACGGAGTTCTGCAATCAGATCGAATTCGTCACTCATGACTATTCTCCACTATCTGATTGAATTTACAGAAGTATCTCTAACGTTGAAATGCACGTGGATCGCGACCAATCCACGCAAGGGCGCGCATCTTAACTGGGGTCAGAGCCCTTTTCAAGGAAAAGGACTCTGACTCGTTTGCTTTGGAAGGTCAATCCACGTACAGAGAACTTACGGACTCGTCGTCCGAAATCCGTCGCATCGTCTCCGCGAGCAGCTCAGCGGTGGAGAGCTGTCGAATCTTCGGGCAGGCCTCCGCCTCCTGGTTCAGCGGGATCGTGTCGGTAACGACGACCTCATCGAGGTCGGACTCCGTGATTCTAGTGACGGCCGGACCGGAAAGGACCGGGTGAGTAATATAAGCAGAGACGGAGGCTGCGCCCCGGGCTTTAAGGGCACTAGCCGCATGACACAGTGTTCCAGCCGTATCGACCATGTCATCGATCATGACGCAGTTCTTACCGTCCACTTCACCAATGATATTCATAACTTCGGCCTGGTTCTCTTTATCTCGACGCTTATCGATGATGACCAGATCGGCATCGCCGAGACGTTTCGCTAAAGCGCGAGCACGAACTACGCCGCCAACGTCAGGCGATACAACGACCATGTCTTCGTATTTGTGTTTCCAGACGTCGCCCAGCAGCAACGGCGATGCGTAGACGTTATCAACGGCAATATCGAAAAAGCCCTGAATCTGATCCGCGTGCAAATCGACAGTCAGCACTCGATCAATGCCCGCCGTACCGAACATTTTCGCGACCAGTTTGGCCGTAATGGGTACACGCGCCGAGCGTGGCCGACGATCCTGGCGAGCAAATCCGAAGTACGGGACGACGGCCGTAATACGCGCCGCGGACGCCCGTTTGGCTGCATCGACCATGACCAGCAATTCCATCAGATTTTCGGCCGCCGGTGGGCAGGTCGGCTGAATGATGAAGGTCTCTCGGCCGCGTATGTTTTCGAGAATCTCGATATTGAATTCGCCGTCCGAAAAACGATCCACCTGGGCCCGTGCCAGAGGAAGTCGTAAAATTCGAACGATGTCCTGTGCCAACTTCGGGTGAGCGTTACCCGAAAAAACCGCCATTGTTGCCAGATCCACGATGTCCCCTTCGAAGCGAGATGGCTGGGGCGGCAGGATTCGAACCTGCGGTACACGGGATCAAAACCCGATGCCTTACCACTTGGCTACGCCCCAACAGAGATGATGTCGTGTTGCGGCGCAATTGTGATGTCACACTTGGTTACTGTCAACGATCGAGGGGTCAGGGCCCTTTTTATTGAAAAGGGCCCTGACCCCTGTCACTCGAAGAACAGCCACTTGTCGATGACCATGCGGACACGGGTATTAGGATTGGTCGCCGTCAATGTGCGTGGCAGTTGCTGGCCAGCGCTGCGCCGGTAGCGCGATATATTGACGACCCAGTTGCTTTGCACGAGGTGCACCAGACGCCCGGTTTCATCGAACTCGGTTGCCGCCGGTGTCGACGGATCGGGGATGCCCAACGCCCAATATCTCAGACTCGCAACAGGAATCGTCCAGCCGTAGCGATTGAAGAGCTCGGTCTCCGGATCAACGAGGACCGTCTCGACGCCATCTTTGTCCGTCAGGACTATCGTCCGGTCATTCCCCTCGATTTTGACGGTGCCGATACCGAGCGGTCCGCGGACCGTGGCATAGAAATTATCCCCTGTTTGCGTCCAGTCAAATTTTCCGTTGAATCCTTCATCGCCGGCCTTAACGGCGATGCGGCCTTTGAATTCCCAGTCCGCGATTCCGGCAAGAACTTCCTGTCGCCGCTCCCAGGTCGACATCTCGGGCAGGTCCACGCTCGGCCGCGTAGCCGCACAACCGGAAATGATGACCAGGCAAAGACCTAGCCACGCCGGCCACTTGAATGAGACGTCAGGGTGTTGCCGTGAAATATCGCGCGCGTACATTTTTTAGCAACTCGCTGTCCGGGTCTTTCTTTTCAGATGATTCCAGCATTTCCAGGGCTTCATCGTGTCGCTCAAGTTCCGCCAGGACCTCGACGATATGGGCTGCGACTTCGTGGTCGTCCAGCTGCTCATAGGCCCGGTTTAATTGCTGCAGCGCTTTTTCATGATGCCCACGCTTGTAAAGAATCCAGCCGAGGCTGTCGATAATCGCCGGGTTCTCTGGATCAACGGCCAGTGCTTTGCGGATGAGCTTTTCCGCCTCAACGAACTGGTCTGTTCGATCCGCCAGTGTATAGCCCAGCGCGTTGAGTGTCAGGGAGCTGTCCGGCCAGCGCTTGAGCGCATTTCGATACTCGGCTAACGCATCATCAAGGCGACCGGCCCTGATCAACAGATCGGACTTGCCCAGAACCATGTTTTCGTTATCGGGCCGATACGTAATCGCTTTATCGTACAACTCCAGGCCTTCGTCGTAGCGTTCGAGCGAGACCAGCAGCTGAGCTTTTAGCAACACGACGTCAACCGCATTGTTTGGCGACGCATCCGCAAAGTCATTCAGCAACTTAAACGCACCATCAGCGTCGTCGAGTTGGTGAGCCAGTAGCGCACTGGCACGTCGTTGTGAAAAAACTGTATTTGTACCGAAGCGAACTTCCCGGTACAGCCGTACCGCGCGCTCGTATTGCTCGCGATAATCCGCGATACGCGCCAGATAATAAAGCGCGTCCATCCGATACTGCCCTGTCGCCAGCAAGTCCTGAAAGTCGTCCCATGCAGCATCGAGGCGTTCGAGCCTGAAATTGATGATCGCCATCAGGCGTAACGCGTCGAGGCGTCCCCCCTGTTCCAGCAGTACCTGATTCACCTGGCTCAATGCGTCGTCGTCGCGACCCGTCAACATGTACATGAGCGCGAGCTCCATACGTGCATCTGCGTCCGGATGCGGGCTGTCGCCAATTATGTGGGCGAGATATTCGATGGCCTTGTCCGCTTCGTCTTCGAACAGCAATGCACGAGCGTACAAAAGCTGCGGCCGCACGAACTTCGGATCGAGTTCCATGGACCGAGAGGCACGCTGTTTCGCATACTTTGAATCGCCGGCCTGCAGCGCAAGCACCGCCACTGCATAGTGAGCCATCGCGGAATCCCTGTAGGGCTTTGCGAGGGAGCGCATGAGTTTGTCGGCACGCTCCGGCATCTGCTCTTCAGACAGGTACGAAAGCAACGATACCAGCCGTTTGCCGGGCTCTTCGGGTCCCGCCTTGATCAACCGCTCGAACTGGCGGCGTGAATTACGAATATCATCGAGTCGAAAGTACAGCTGGCCCAGGAAAGCACGGGCCTCGTCGCTATCGTTGTCGAGCTTTAACCAGCGTTTGCCGGCCAGTAACGCCTCTTCGTTGAAGCCGTAGGAGAAGCCCATCTTGGTGGCCTTGCGAGCCAGCTCCACGCTGTCACTTGACTCAGCGGCTTTTCGGTATGCAATTGTGGCCTTGAGGTATTCGCTACGTTGCAGCGCCAATTCGGCTTGCAGAATATGTGCACCGGCCACGGATGAGGCGTTCTCATCAGCCAGGGCGGGTGCAATACTAAAGGTTGTTGTCAGGGCGAGTAGCGAAATCAGCGTTTTTGCTGATGGCCAGCGGCAGTTCTCTTGCATAAATATTTCGTCCGTTTATTACAGAGACAAGGAACTGGCGGTTCAGTTCGCTTATGATACGCACTCCGTAATCCTTCGGTGCCGTATCGGCGCCGCCACTAGACGTTATGCCGCTGCAAATACTCGGGCTGAACCATAACACGGCACCTGTCGAAATTCGCGAGCAAGTCGTCTTCTCGGGAGATGACGTTTCGCGTGCGCTCGCCAGTATGACGCAGCTTCCGGGCGTCGCTGAGGCGGTCCTGCTATCGACCTGCAACCGTACCGAGTTTTACGTCATTACCGACGACGCCGGTCGGGGCCGACTACGCGAATGGCTGCACGACGATCGAAATCTTGACCCATCGTTCGGCGATACGCTGTTCACGCTCGACGACGATGCAGCGATCCGCCACATCTTCCGCGTCGCCTGCGGTCTGGACTCAATGATCCTCGGCGAACCCCAGATCCTGGGGCAGTTGAAGGATGCATTTCGCTGCGCACAGGAAGCCGGAACCCTGGGGCGACAGTTAAGCCGCCTGATGCAGCACACGTTTGCGGTCGCCAAGAAGATACGAACGGACACCGAAATAGGCGCGAGCCCGGTTTCGGTCGCGTCGGCTGCCGTCAGCCTCGCGAACCAGTTCTTTGCCGGTTTCACGAATCATACGGCGCTGCTTGTCGGTGCCGGTGCGACGGTCGAACTGCTGGCGAAGCACTTGTCGAGCCGCGACATCGGGCGCCTGTTTGTTGCGAATCGCGACGTTGAAAAAGCGCGCGAACTGGCCGGCCGTTTTGGCGGTTTCGCGCTACCGCTTTCCGAGATCGAAGGAACGCTGCCCGAAGCCGATATATTGATCAGCTCCACGGCCAGTTCCGAACCGGTCATTTTGCTGAAGCACATGCAGGCAGCCATCAAAGCGCGCAAGCGCAAGCCTGTTTTCGCCATCGATCTCGCGGTCCCCAGGGACATTGAAGCCGGCGTTGGCAATCTCGAGGACGTTTACCTGTACACCATCGACGATCTGGACCGGGTGATTCAGGAAGGACAGGGCCAGCGGGAGGCAGCCGCTGCAGAGGCCGACAAACTTCTGGACGACGAGATTCACCGCTACCTGAGCATTGAACGCTCCAAGCAGGCCGTACCAGTCATTGCCGCATTGCGTGCACAAAGTGAATTAATACGCGATGAAGTCAATGCAACGGCAAAGCGACGTATCGGTCGCGGTGAGTCGGTGGATGACACCATTGACTACGCAACCTCTGCGCTGATGAAGAAACTGCTGCACAGCCCCAGCGTCGCATTGCGCAAAGCTGGCGAGGAATCCAACGAGGACCTGATCGACGCGGCGCGTACACTATTTGATCTCGACAAGGACGAACAGGCCTAAGCCGTGAAAGAATCGATACGCTTCAAGCTGGAATCGGTCAGTGATCGCTATGAGGAGATCGCCGGGCTCCTCGCCGATCCGGATGTGATCAATGATCAGAACCAGTTTCGGGACCTGTCGAAGGAATATGCACGCGTTGAACCTGTGATCGGGCTATTCAGGGAATATGAGAAACTCGCTGATGACATCGCCGCGGCCGAAGAAATGGCCGCTGATGCCGATGCCGAAGTGCGTGAGATGGGACGCGAGGAACTGGAGGGACTGACTGCACATCAGGAGGTACTCTTGCTGCAGCTGCAGAAGTCGTTGATCCCGCCGGATCCATACGACGATGCCAACGTTTACCTGGAAATTCGGGCTGGCACAGGCGGAGATGAGGCGGCGATTTTTTCCGGCGATCTATTTCGTATGTATTCCCGATACGCCGAGGCGGCGGGCTGGAAAATCGAGATCATCTCGGCGCGTGAAGGGGAACATGGTGGCTACAAAGAAATTATCAGTCGCATCACTGGCAACAGCATATTTGCCAAATTGAAGTTCGAATCCGGCGTGCATCGCGTCCAGCGAGTACCGGCAACCGAATCGCAGGGCAGAATTCACACATCGGCCTGCACCGTCGCGGTTCTGCCGGAACCGGACGAGATCGAAGAGGTCGAGATCAACGCTGCCGACCTGCGTGTCGACACATACCGCGCATCCGGCGCCGGTGGCCAACACGTCAATAAGACCGACTCTGCCGTACGCTTGACGCACCTACCGACTGGCATTGTTGTCGAGTGCCAGGACGATCGTTCACAACACAAGAATCGCGCTCGTGCGATGTCGTTGCTGCAGGCGCGCCTGTTGGACACCCAGATTGCCAAACAGGAAGCCGAGCACGCCGAGAAACGTAAATTGCTGGTGGGATCAGGCGATCGCAGTGAACGCATCCGGACCTACAACTACCCCCAAGGTCGCGTCACGGACCATCGCATCAATCTGACACTCTACAAGCTCGACGAGATTATTGAAGGTGCGCTCGAGCAAATCATCGAACCGTTGATTAACGAGTACCAGGCCGATCAGCTAGCGTCCCTGGGCGAGTGATACATCTGTACGCGTGCGCCGATCCTTTTGGGGATGTCCCTGGCCGGTGCTGGAGTCTATCTAAACCTCGGCGGCTGTCGGCTGTGCGTTACTAGCGATCATGCATCGTAATAATAGCTCATTAGTCGCTATTGGGGCGGTCTGCACCGATCGACAACACACGCGTTAAGTCTCTTTGCTCGTGTTTCAGACTCCAACGTCATCCGTGGTCGTTCGTTCAGCTGCATGTCTATATACTGGGCCCGAAATTCAGCAAGGAGTATGTGCAGCATGGCTGGAGTCGAAGGGCGCGTCGCTCTGATTACAGGCGGGGGACGCGGAATAGGGCGTGCAACCGCGGAGCTCCTGGCGTCACGTGGCGCCAAAGTGATGTGCGTTGCCCGCAGCCAGCAGGATCTGGAAGATGTCGGGCTCGAGTATTCGGTGGCAGACCTCGGCACTCCAGAGGGCTGTGCGCAAGCGGTTGTGGAGACTCAGCAACGACTGGGGCCGATCGAAATCTTCGTATGCAACCACGGTATCGGCTCAGCGCACGAGCGCGTCGTCTGGGAACAGCAGCCAGACGTCTGGAGTGAGACGATGCGGATCAATCTTGACGGTCCGTTCCATCTCTCGAGGCTTGTATTGCCGGAGATGGTCGAACGCCAGTTCGGGCGTATTGTTTTTACGAGTTCTACGGCCGGCTTGGTCGCCGAACACGCAGGAAGTGCATACAACAGCTCCAAACACGGGCTGCTGGGATTAATGCGCTCGGTCGCGGAGGACGGCGGATTTTACGGCATTACATCCAACGCTGTTTTACCCGGCTGGGTTCGGACTGAGATGGCCGAACGTTCGGCCCGCCAAGAGGCGAAGGATCGAGATATTACGACCGATCAGGTCTGGGAGGAGCGGGCGACATCGTATCCGCAGGGCCGCGTTGTCACGCCACAGGAAGTGGCTGAGATGATCGCATTCCTTGCGTCCGAGGAATCCAGTGGCGTCAGTGGGGAGGCCATCAGGGTTGCACTCGGCAGCCTGGAGTAGATGGGCGGGATACGCCTGGAAGCGTGGATCAGATGCGCACGGTGAGTTCGAAGCCGCCCTGGAACGGGACCGTCATGGTGCGAAACCGATTGCACGGATCATTCACAAACTCAAAGTAGTCGCGATACTCCTCGGCGGCCGAGATCGTGTTGTCGCACACCACAATGGCTCCGGGCCGCAGGCTCGAGGAAACCCGCTCGAGCGCAGGCAGTGCCACATCCCAGATGTCGACCAGCATGAAATCCACGGGACCACCGACGTCCTCGAGTGTCTGCCGAAGATCGCCTTCGCGAAGATCGATAAATTCGCTTAGGCCCGCTTCCCTAAAATTCTCACGGGCAATTTTCACCTTGCCGGACTCGTACTCTGTGCCAATAACGACCCCGTGTTCGACTTGGTTATCGCGCACCGCGGCTGCCAGATACAGCGTTGATATCCCGAACGAGGTACCTGCCTCAACGACACGCGTCGCTTGCAGGGCGCGGCAGAGTTGGTAGCAGAATTCTGCCTTGTCGCGGTCGAGCGCAACCATCTTGTCCGCGAGAAAGCGATGCATATCGTCATCGCAATCGTTTTCAGGGTCGAGCGATCCATCTTGCTTTCGTCGCGCGTAATACGAATCCATCTCATCGATTTGCGCGTCGCTCCTGGCATGCAAACGGTCCAGCAAAGCCTCCAGCTTCGGGTCGTTCAGCGGCGATGCCATTTACAAGGACCTCAGATCTGTCGGCGCAGGTAATTCAGAACGTCGGATCGTGTGATCAGACCCAGGAACTCCGAACCGTCCATGATGGCCGCGTAAGGCTGCACGCGCAGCATCGCGACCAGATTATTGACGCTTTCCGTCCGGTTCAGCTTGATAAATGCGGATTCCATCGCGTCCTGCACCGGTGCCGTCATGAGTTCGGGTTTTCCGTACACGTGCTGAATGATCGCATCCTCCGTAACGACACCGACCAGTTTGCCTTCGTCCATGACGGGCAATTGCGAGAATCCCGCATTGCGCAGACGATTGTGTGCGGTTGTTAATACATCGGTCGGCCCAACGGTTATCGTCGCGCGCTCACCGTGTGGCCGGCCGACGAGATCGCGCAGGTCATCGAACTTTTCACGCTCGATGAACCCCTGATCTTCCATCCAGAAATCATTGAATAACTTCGACAAATATTTGTTGCCCGTATCGGCGGCAAACGTAACGACCGTCTTGGCTTCGGTTTGCTCACGGCAATATTTCAGGGCCGCTGCCAGACAGGTGCCTGAAGACGAACCCGCAAGAACGCCTTCCATTTTCAAGAGTTCACGCGCCGCGGCGAACGACTCCGCGTCACTAATCGCATACGCCTTGACCACCTTGTCGAAGTTGGCAATATCCGGAATGAAGTCTTCGCCGATGCCCTCAACCAGCCAGCCTTCACTCTTGCCCAGTTCGCCTTTGTTGATGTAATCCGCCAAAACCGAGCCAACCGGGTCGGCGAGTATCATATCCACGTCCGGCGCATGCTCTTCAAGGTATTTTCCAATGCCACTGACGGTTCCACTCGAGCCAACGCCCAAGACAATCACGTCAAGATTGCCGTCCATCTGCTTGATGATCTCAGGCGCCGTCGTTGTTTCATGCGCGAGCGGATTGTCGGCATTGCCAAACTGATTGATAAAGTAGGCATCCTGCTCTTCCGCAATTCGTCTACCCAAATCCTGGTAGTACTCCGGATGTCCGCGGCTCACATCCGAACGAGTCAGCACCACCTCCGCGCCCATTGCGCGCAGATTGAAGATCTTTTCCTGGCTCATCTTGTCGGGTAACACGAGTATCAAACGGTAGCCCTTTTGTGCCGCAACCAGCGCAAGGCCGAGCCCGGTATTGCCGGCCGTCGCCTCGACCAGCGTATCGCCAGGCTTGATGTCGCCGCGCTTCTCGGCTTGTTCGATCATGGAGATGCCGATGCGGTCCTTGATAGAGCCGCCAGGATTCATGAGTTCGAGCTTGAGGAACAGCCGGCAGAGCCCGGTGTCAATGTGAGTGACTTCCAGCATCGGCGTTTTGCCGACCATGTCGAGGATGTTGGAATACACGTTCATGGGCGCATCAGTTACATTAGAATTTTTCGGCGAGTGTACACCGTCATGAGACTGGATGCTGCCATCGTGGGCGCGGTTGAACGCCTGTCGCCTAGCAGTGAATCGGCGCGACTCGATGCCGAGATTTTGCTATGCCAGTCAATCGACATGCCACGCAGCTACCTCTTCGCCCATCCGGAAGACGAACTTGACACGCATGCCCTGGATCGCTTCGAGGCGTTGTTGCAGCGTCGGCTGGAGGGTGTACCGATGGCCTACATCTCGGGAACAAAAGAATTCTGGTCGCACGAGCTGCTCGTGAGTCCGGCCACTTTGGTGCCGCGGCCCGAAACCGAACTCCTCGTTAGTCTGGCGTTACACGAAATTCCTCAAGATGCTGAATGGCAGATTCTGGACCTGGGAACTGGCTGTGGCGCAATAGCCGTTGCAATAGCCGGCGAACGTCCACTGTGCAACATCACAGCCACCGACGTCAGCGCTGAGGCCTTGGCGATCGCCAGGGAAAACATTCGGCAGGCGAGCCTGCCCAACGTCAGCTGTCTCGAGGGCAGCTGGACTACGCCGGTAACCGGTCGGCTGTTTAACGTCATTGTGTCCAATCCACCGTACATAAGAGAGGATGACGAGGCATTGCAGTCGCTGCGCCATGAACCTCTCTCAGCCCTTGTATCGGGTGCCGATGGGCTGGACGACATTCGCGTTCTTGCAGTCGATTGCATTTCATCGCTGATTGAAAACGGGCCGCTGATGATGGAGCACGGGCCTGATCAGCAAGAGGCCGTTGCGGGCATCCTCAACGAGGCTGGATGGGCTGAAATCACGTGCCATAATGATCTTGGCGGCAGGCCGCGCGTGACAGTGGCTCGCCGGAGTGGTAAATAAGCGCGCACACTCAACCTAGCGAGACATCATGATCACGATCAAGACCAATCACGGCGACATTACTATCAAGCTGTTCGAGGAAAAAGCGCCAATTTCCTGCGAGAACTTCCGCCAGTACATCACCGACGGACATTTCGACGGCACAATCTTTCACCGCGTCATCCCGAATTTCATGATTCAGGGCGGCGGCATGGATGAAAACATGAAGGCCAAGCCGACCCGCGATTCAATCACGAACGAGGCCGATAACGGCGAGCGCAATAACCGCGGCACGCTGGCCATGGCGCGAACGGGCGAGGTCGATAGCGCAACGTCGCAGTTTTTCATCAATTTGGGCAACAACGATTCTCTGAATCACGGTAGCCGCGATTTCGGTTACGCCGTATTCGGTCGGGTCAGCAACGGCATGGACATCGTTGATACGATCGCAGCGGTCAAGACCGACACTAACCATGGACATCAGGACGTCCCCGTTGAGACCGTGACCATCATCGCAGTCACGATCTCGGAGTAAGCCCGAAATGCTGAGCCGCGATGCCCGTCACCTGGCTCTCAAGCAGGTCGGCCGCGACGGTCAACAACGAATTGCTGCTGGCACCGCGTTGCTTATCGGTGCCGGCGGTATCGGTTGTGCGTCCGCAACTTACCTCGCAGCCAGTGGTGTCGGTCACCTGATCATTGCGGACTTCGATACGGTCGACATAACGAATCTTGGCCGTCAGGTGCTGTATACCC
>JADFHE010000003.1:16833-102720 GCA_022567295.1 Pseudomonadota bacterium
ATCGGTGCCGGCGGTATCGGTTGTGCGTCCGCAACTTACCTCGCAGCCAGTGGTGTCGGTCACCTGATCATTGCGGACTTCGATACGGTCGACATAACGAATCTTGGCCGTCAGGTGCTGTATACCCCGGCTGACGTCGGCAAACTGAAGGCCGAAATCGCTGCCAATCGTCTTCGCACCATCAATCCCGATATCGAGCTATCGACCATCACTCAGCGTTTGCAGGATGACGCCCTCGTTGCGGCAGTCCAAACATCCGATGTCGTGCTCGACGGATGCGATAATTTCGCAACTCGGTTTCAGGTCAATGACGCGTGCGTTACTGCAGGTCGCCGCCTGATTTCAGGGTCGGCCATTCGGCTGGAAGGTCAACTGGCTATCTTTGGCCCGGACTTCAACGTCACCCCATGCTACCGCTGCCTTTACGCCGAGGCCGACGAATCGCTGGATAGCTGCGCTGGCAACGGCGTTCTTTCGCCGGTCCCCGCTGTCATTGGCGCAATGATGGCGGTTGAAGCGCTCAAGTATTTTGCCGGCATCGACAGCAAACCATCGATTTTGCGGCTATACGACGCCGCTGCGACAGAGTTTCAGTCTCTCAAGA
This sequence comes from Pseudomonadota bacterium, assembly GCA_022567295.1. Lineage (GTDB taxonomy): Bacteria > Pseudomonadota > Gammaproteobacteria > Steroidobacterales > Woeseiaceae > UBA1847. The sequence continues at coordinate 17,438 of JADFHE010000003.1, forward strand.
TTCAAAAACGTAAAGACTGCCCGGCGTGCGCGGCGATCGGCGCAAAATGAGCATCGTCGGTCTACTGCAGGCAGCCGCGGTCCTGACGATAATTCTCTCATTACTGACGGCCATCGATATTCCGCACCGAAACATCGAACTGTTGTCGCATTTTCGCCTGCAGTATTTCGTCGTCTCCCTGTTGTTGACAGTGCTGTTCGCCTACATGAAAACCCCGCTGATCGCGAGCGCGCTTCTGCTTACAACGATACTTAACGGTGTTTTCATTGTTCCTTGGTACTTACCTGGCAGTAGCGAGCACGGCGGAGCGACACGATTGAAACTGCTGCACGCCAATGTGCAATCCTCCAACGACGACTACCAACGACTATTTGATCTCGTCGCTGCTGAAGATCCGGACATGATTTTCCTGCAGGAGGTCACCATGAGCTGGGCAAGTAGTACCAAGAGCCTGCTGCAAGACTACCCGCACGCCTACACTCAGGCACGTGATGGAAACTTTGGCATCGCCGCGTTTTCAAAGATTCCTTTCGATTCGATCCGTCACGTCGACAGCCCACCCTTTGGCTATCCAACGATCATCGCGACAACTACTTTCGAAGGACAGAAAATTACGTTCATTAGCTCGCATCCAACGATACCGGTTGGCCGGGAATTCAATGCGGCACGGAATTTACAGCTGGAAAGCCTGACAGACTTAGTCAAAGACGCTGCTAGCCATGTCGTTTTGCTGGGTGATCTTAATGCGAGTGTCTGGGATGCGCATTACCGAAGACTGGTCATGTCGACCGGGTTGTCCAATGCCAGACAAGGGTTTGGGATATTGCCGACTTGGCCTACATTGATGCCATTCGCAATGATCCCTATCGATCATGTCCTGATTTCTGACGGAATCGGCGTGTTCAATATGAAGACCACCGGTGGCATAGGTTCTGACCACCTGCCGCTGATCGTCACTTTATCCCTGTGACGACCAGTGGGTCCGTTAGAAACATTCCTAAACGCTCTTTTCCCGGATCTTGAAGAACCTGGTTTCCTGATTATCCGAAACAGCGCAGACTGTTGCGTACTCACGAATCACTTCAACACCATCGCTACCGAATACTGTCGTTTGGATCGTGATTGTGTGGCCACTAACCCGGCGCTCCTTCGAATCAACCTCGTGACGAACGCGGCCTGCTCCTGAATAATTCGCTTGCTCGCCGATCTGGGCAACGCATATTTCTATGCTGCTATACGGTGCCTGCTCCGAGAACCCAAGTGCCGCGGACGCGCTTGACGAAATGATGAGGCCAGCGATGGCCAGTGATGTTGATATCGCTTGCTTGCTAATTTTCATGGTCTTACTCCTGGTGGTAACAAATAACAGAATACCTATTCTGATTTGGTTAAAAAAAACGTCCGTTACTGCAATGCGGTCAATGTGTTTTCTACAATGCCGTCGAGTGTTTCGCGAGGGAATCCAACGCGCCCAAGTATGGCCAGGCCAAACATCGTGCTGGTCAACAGCTCTCCCGCCGCATTCACGTCGATATCCGCCCGGACCTCGCCGCGCGCCTGGGCGGACTCAAGTCCGACCGAAAACGCTTTACCCATGCGCTTCATGAATTTCTGCAGTACGGCCCTCAGATCCTCGTCCTGGGGCGCCAATTGCATCGCCGTATGGATGAACAGGCAGCCCTTGTTTTCTTCCTGGAAGCACATGATTTCCGCGCGTTCTGCGAAAATAGCCCGAATATGATCCAGCGAAGCATCGGGTTCGAGCAAACGCAGGAATGACTGCTTGCCCATGCCGTCGGCGTACCGATCCAGCGCTTGCTCGAACAGTTCGCGTTTGTTGCCAAACGTGCCATACAGCCCGTAGCGGCTGACGCCGGTCGCGCGAACGATGTCCTCCATCGAGGTTTCCGAGTACCCCTTGGACGAAAACAGATCAACTACCTGCGTCAGTGCCGTTGCCGGATCGAATGTGCGTGTCCTGACCATGCAAATCAGAATACTCGTTCTGTTTAGGACTGTCAACCCGGTAGCAGAAAAGATTAAGCTGCATTTGCCTCGTCAGGATCATATCCGAGATTCGGCGCCAGCCACCGCTCCGCTTCGGCCATACTCATGCCCTTGCGTTCGGCGAACGATTCAAGCTGGTCGCGACCGACCTTGCCAACTGCAAAGTATTTGGCGTCCGGATGGGCGAAGTAAAAACCACTGACCGCTGCCGTCGGGAACATGGCAAAGGAGTCCGTCAACTGCAGCCCAATGCTGGCTTCGACATCGAGCAACTCCCATAACGTGCCTTTCTCGGTGTGATCGGGACACGCGGGGTAACCCGGCGCCGGGCGAATACCGCGATAATTTTCGGCGATCAGGTCGTCATTGCTTAAAGTCTCGTCGGGTTCGTAGGCCCAGAATTCTTTTCGTACCCTGGCATGCATGTATTCGGCCGTTGCCTCAGCGAGCCGATCCGCCAGCGCCTTCAGAACAATGGCGCTGTAGTCGTCATGGTCCTTCTCGAATCGTTCGACGTGTTCATCGATACCGATACCTGCCGTAACCGCAAACCCGCCAACGTAGTCGGACAGGCCGGACTCGACCGGTGCAATGAAGTCTGCGAGACAGCCCTGCGCATGCCCTGCTGCTTTCAATCGTTGTTGACGCAAATGGCACAAACGGTGCATCGTTTCATTCCTGTCGTCGTCCGCAAACACAACAATATCATCGTGATCGATGGAGTTAGCCGGATAGAACCCGATAACGGCTCGCGCTTGCAGCCAGCGCTCCTCGATAATCAGATCCAGCATCCCTGTCGCGTCGTCGAATAACGACGTTGCCGCCTCACCTACCGTCGCATCATCCAGTATTTGCGGAAACTTGCCGTGGAACTCCCAGGCATTGAAGAACGGCATCCAATCGATGTAGTCACGCAGGTCGTTGAGATCGATATCATCAAATACGCGTGTGCCTGTGAACGTCGGAATCGGCACTTCATAGTTTTTCCAGTCGCACTTGTGCTTCTGTGCCCTGGCCTCATTCAGAGAAAGTTGCGGCGACAATCGTTTCTTGTTGGCGTGTCGGTCGCGGCGGCGTGCATTGTCCTTGCGCGTTTTGTCGATCAACGCGTCGCGGGTTCGCGATTCGATCAGTGCTTGTACTACGCCTACAGAACGCGAAGCATCCTTCACATAGATAACGGGTCCTTCGTATTTGGGTTCGATCTTGACCGCCGTGTGCACTGGCGATGTCGTTGCCCCACCGATAAGCAGTGGCAGCTGGTAGTCGAGGCGCTGCATCTCGCTGGCTACATGCACCATTTCATCGAGGGACGGCGTGATGAGACCAGACAATCCAATGATGTCTGCCTGCTCTCGTTTTGCCACTTCCAGGATCTTGTCGCAGGACACCATCACGCCAAGATCAATAACCTCGAAGTTATTGCACTGCAGAACGACACCAACAATTTTCTTGCCGATGTCATGCACGTCACCCTTGACAGTGGCCATCACGATCTTGCCATTGGAACTGATCTCGCCACCTTTCTCGTCTTCAATAAAAGGCACCAGATGACTGACGGCCTTCTTCATTACCCGGGCCGACTTCACGACTTGCGGCAGAAACATTTTCCCGTCGCCAAAGAGATCGCCAACGACGTTCATGCCAGCCATCAATGGACCTTCGATAACGTCGAGCGGCCGGTCGGTCGCCAGACGGGCCTCTTCAGTATCGTCGATTACGTATTCGTCGATACCGTTGACGAGGGCATGCTCGAGTCGTTTCTTGACCGGCAACTCGCGCCACGACAGATCCCTGACCTTCGCGACCGCACCGCTCTTGTGACCTCTGTAATTTTCGGCAACGGCCAGCAATTTTTCCGTGCCGTCTACGTCTCGATTGAGCACCACATCTTCAACAGCGTTGCGTAAGTCGCTTGGCAAGTCCGCGTAGATCGCGAGCTGCCCCGCATTAACGATGCCCATATCCATGCCCGCACGAATCGCGTGATAGAGGAATACCGAATGGATCGTCTCACGAACCACATTGTTGCCACGAAACGAGAAAGACACATTGCTGACACCGCCGCTGACCAGGACATGCGGCAGAGCTGCCTTGATCTCACGCGTCGCCTCAATGAAATCGCGCCCATAACTGGCGTGTTCCTCGATGCCCGTTGCGATGGCGAAAATGTTCGGATCGAAAATTATGTCGGCAGGGTCCACTCCGACCTGCTCGGTCAGAATTTCGTAAGAACGTTTGCAGATGTCGATCTTGCGCTCGGCCGTGTCGGCCTGCCCGGATTCATCGAACGCCATAACGATGACCGCGGCACCGTAGTCACGTACTAACTGCGCCTTCTCGACGAACGACTCCTCGCCCTCTTTGAGACTGATGGAGTTAACGACGGCCTTACCCTGTACACATTTGAGGCCGGCTTCGATGACCGACCACTTCGATGAATCGATCATAATTGGAAGGCGCGCGACGTCGGGCTCTGAGGCAATCAGATTCAGGAACCTTTCCATCGCCTGCTCGGAATCGAGCATGCCCTCATCCATATTGACATCGATAATCTGCGCGCCATTTTCGACCTGTTGCCGTGCGACCGATACGGCGGCCGTGTAGTCGTCCGCCTCAATCAGGCGGCGAAAAACTGCGGAACCCGTAACGTTGCAGCGCTCGCCAATGTTCGCGAACAGATCGTCGGGACCAATACTAAACGGCTCAAGCCCGGACAAACGACAGCGAACCGGTATCTCTGGAATCGACCGCGGCGCAATGCCGTCGACAGCTTTCTTCAGCGCACGTATGTGGTCTGGTCGCGTACCGCAACATCCACCCACGAGATTAACCAGTCCGCTATTCGCGAATTCGCCGACAACATCGGCCATTTCCTCAGGCGTCTCGTCGTACTCGCCAAATTCATTGGGCAGGCCTGCATTCGGGTGCGCGCTGACGCGCGTATCAGCGATTTTCGATAGCTCGGCGATGTATTGGCGCAGCTCTTTCGCGCCCAATGCACAGTTCAGCCCGATCATGAAGGGGTTCGCGTGACGCACCGAGTTCCAAAATGCCTCGGTCGTCTGCCCGGACAGCGTTCGGCCGGATGCGTCAGTGATCGTCCCGGAGATCATGACCGGAAGGTCTATACCGGTTGCCCTGAAGGCACGCTTAAGGCCCACTATTGCGGCTTTCGCGTTCAGCGTGTCGAATATCGTTTCGACCATCAGGAAATCGACGCCACCTTCAATCAGGGCAATGGCGGATAGCTCATAGGTGTCCGCGAGTTCGTCGAATTTGATGTTGCGAAAACCAGGGTCGTTAACGTCGGGAGATATCGACGCTGTACGATTGGTCGGGCCGAGCACGCCCGCCACGTAACGCGGGCTGCCGACTTTGGCGGCATGACTGTCAGCGCATTCGCGTGCCAGTCGTGCCGCCGCTGTATTCAGTTCGGCGACCAGTTCTTCCATGCCGTAGTCGGCCATTGACGGTGCATTCGAATTGAATGTGTTGGTCTCGATGATGTCTGCGCCGGCGTCGAGGAAGCGATTGTGAATGTCGCGGATGACGTCCGGGCGCGTGATCGATAAGAGGTCGTTATTGCCCTTGAGGTCGCGCTTCCAGTCAGCGAATCTCTCCCCTCGAAAGTCGTCTTCGCTCAGGCCGAAGCTCTGAATCATTGTGCCCATCGCTCCATCGAGCAGCACAATGCGCTCATCGAGTGCACGCATCATCGATTCGATTCGATCGCCACGTTCCATCGTTACAATCTCACGCCGCCGCCCGGCCGGAGCGCACGCCCAGCGCATGGCAAATAGCATAGGTCAACTCGGAACGGTTCAACGTGTAGAAATGAAATTCGTCGATGCCCTCAGCTTCAAGATGACGAACCTGTTCTATCGCGACGCTCGCAGCAATCATTTGCCGGGTCTCGGCGTCGTCATCGAGTCCGGAAAATCGATCTCGCAGCCAGTCAGGAATGCTCGCTCCGCACATCGCAGCGAATCGCTGCAGTTGTGTAAAGCGCGTGATCGGCAAGATGCCCGGGACAATGGCCGACTCGATTCCTGCCTGTCCACAACGGTCACGAAAGTGCAGAAATATATCTGCGTCGAAGAAAAACTGGGTTATCGCCCGGGTCGCGCCAGCGTCCAGCTTGCGCTTGAGGTTGTCGAGGTCATATGCCGCATCCGGTGCCTCGGGATGACCCTCGGGGTATGCCGCCACCGAGATATCGAAGTCGGCGACGTTTCTTAGCCCTTCGACCAAATCTGCGGCGTACGCATAGCCATCTGCGTGCGGCACATAGTCGCCCGCACCCTGCGGCGCATCGCCGCGCAGCGCAACGAGATGGCGCACACCCATATCCCAATACTCACGGGCGATATCGTCAATTTCCCCACGGCTCGCATCGATGCATGTCAGGTGTGGCGCTGGTGTCAGTTGCGTCTCGGCGATGATTCTCGCTACCGCGGCATGTGTGCGTTCCCGAGTCGAGCCATCCGCACCATAGGTCACTGACACGAATCGTGGCGCGAGGGCAGCGAGACGTTCAATTGACTGCCACAGCGTCACTTCCATCTCGGCTGTATGCGGCGGAAAAAATTCAAATGAAACGGAGGGCGAGGTCTTGGTGTTCATGATAAGGACTTGTGTTCAGGCCGCAACGGTTGCCCGGTCAGCATGTGTTGCAACGGCGAGCAACCAGCCGGGATTCCTGGTGGGAACAGATCTGGGCGGTGCCAGCCTCATACCTGCAGCGGCTGCCCATGCAGCGAATCGCTGTCGCAATTCGTCGATGTCAGAATCCCCTACGGACGTCAGCAGCAACAGACGGCCGCCCGGCGCCAAAATGCGCTTCGCCTCGGCGACGGCCGCAGCAGCATCTTTCGCATCGATCAATACGTCGTCGAGAATAACGGTGTCGAATTCGTTGTCCTCGAAGGGCAGCGAGACCATGTCGCCCTGCCTGAGTGTTGTGTTCGCTGAACCCGCGAGCAAAAGCTCGGCGCGCGCCAACTGTCGTGCGCCGGAATCGATATCGACACCGACCGCGCGATGTGCGCGAGACGCCAACAACTTGAGCACACGGCCCTGCCCGCAGCCAATATCCAGCAGATCACCCAGTGGTCGCGCGACCGTCAGTTCGACCAGTGCGCGATGGAGAGAGCGGTCTGCGTCCGTCGTAGCAACCAGAGCCGGATTATCATCGGCGCGCAACTGGCGCAATTTGGCAACGTCTTTCGCAAACTGTGGCTCATCGTCAGGCAACAAGGCCAGCAATCGCCGGCGAGCGGCGGACTCCACGCCCGTATTGCGAACGCGATAAAATACGAAGTGACCGTCTTTGAATCGTTCCAGTAAGTTCACCGTACACAGTTGCTTCACATGCTGCGAGATGCGCGGCTGGCTTTGTCCCGTCACCTTGGTCAGTTCAGAGACGCTGCACTCTGCTACGACACACAATGCCGTGAGGCGTGCGCGTACGGGATCGGCGAGCGCTTTAAACTGCGACAACAGCATAGCGGTTGAGTCATTCATATAAGAATATAACGATTCTTTTATATTTAATAATAAATAGTATACCCGTATGGGCGGTCGTGCGGTAGGTGGGAAGTCCCAATAACACTACGCTCGGATCAGCGAGTACTTATGCCGTCGATATTGCAGCTGTCAAAACCCAAATCCGACCGCAAACGACCGGTTGAGATCGCGGGTGTACACCGCTTATTCAGCGGGTCTTTTCCAACTGTTCATATTTCAACGGCCGCTATTCTTCAATTCGGTCATTCAGTAGGCAGACCCAAGTGTCTTAGGAAGTGCGGTAGCAGCTTTTTCGAGGTGGCCTCGAGGCCGACATCGATGCCTTGCCGGTGCAGGTCGGTCATTTCGAGTTCTTCGTAACCGCAGGGGTTGATCCGCTGGAATGGCTCGAGATCAATATCCACGTTGAGTGCCATGCCGTGAAAGCTCGAGCCACGACGAATTCTCAAGCCGACGCTCGCGAGTTTGGTGTTCTCGACATAGACACCCGGCGCATCGGGTCGGGCGGCGGCCGAAACACCGTGTTCGGCCACAAAATCCACGACACTGAGCTCAAGGGCGGTTACCAATTTGCGAATACCAATTTTGGAGCGCCGTAAATCGATCAATGGATAGATCATGAGCTGGCCCGGGCCGTGATAGGTGACCTGGCCACCGCGATCAACCTGTACGACAGGAATATCGCCGGGTGCGAGCAGGTGCTTGTCGCTGGCGTTAAGCCCCATCGTGAAAACTGGCGGGTGCTCGGTAAACCAGATTTCGTCGGGCGTGGTTTCGTCGCGGTTATCCGTGAAGTCCTGCATTTCGCGCCACAACAGAATATAGTCCTGAAGACCGCGATAACGGGTCTTCATAATGCCATCAGCACGTCGTCGTGAGCGGATACGTCACGATAAATGTCGTCCAGTTGCTGTTGGCTGGTTGCGGTGACAGTCACTGTAATTGAGACAAAACTGCCTTTGCTGCTCAAGTTCGACTTTATGGCGTCGTCAGCGACTGGCCCCACGTGACTCTCGATCAGCTCTCGCGCCGCCGCTCGAAACTCCGGCGTATCCCGCCCCATCATTTTGATCGGGAAATCACACGGGAATTCGATTGCCGATTTTTCTCTCATTTCACTCGAACCAGAGAGTCACACTGTCTTTCGTACGTTGCCAGAACGATCCGGCCGGATTGTCGTCGAGGATTCGCAAAGGTGTTGTTAACAGTTCTTCACCGTCGAGGCTGATGCTGAGTTCAGCAATCGGCTGCCCGGCAGCTACGGGCGCGACCAAAACAGCCGGAATATCCAGTTTGGACTCCAACTCTGCATACGAACCGCGACGAAATGTGACGTAGAGATCTTCGAGAACGCCCAATCGGGAATACTCGTTTGCCGACTTCCAGATTCGTGCTGTAGATATCTCGGCGCCTGCCTTGAATAACAACCGCGTCTCGAAAAAGCGGAAGCCGTAATTTACGAGAGCCTGACTGCCGTCAGCGCGCGCCTTGGTACTGGCGGTACCCAAAACCACTGAAATGATACGCATACCATCACGTTCGGCCGATGCGACCAGACAGTAACCTGCATCTTCCGTGTGTCCTGTCTTCAGACCGTCAATAGATTCGTCCCGCCACAGCAGCGAGTTGCGATTGCTTTGCTTGATATCGTTGTACGTAAACTCCTTTATGGAGTGCCATGCGTAATATTCCGGAAATTTCTCAATGATCGCGCGCGTCAGCGTCGCAAGGTCGCTGGCGGTCGTGGTGTGGCCTGCGGCCGGAAGCCCCGTCGCGTTCTTGAAGTGACTGGAATACATGCCAATCGCCGCTGCGTGCTGATTCATCATTTCGGCAAACACGCTTTCGCTGCCTGCAATGTGCTCGGCCAGTGCGACGCTCGCATCGTTACCTGATTGCACGATCATGCCGAGCAACAAGTCCTTGACGCTCACTCGTGTGCCGACTTCGATAAACATTCGTGAACCAGGCGTACGCCAGGCTTTCTCGCTGATAGTCACTTCTTCTTCAAGCGTTATCTGGCCCCGCTTCAGGGCACCGAAGACCACATACGTCGTCATGATCTTGGTCAGGCTTGCCGGCGCTAACTGGAGGTCTGGATCCAGGGCCGCGATTACATGGCCTGTCTTGCCGTCGATGACAAGGTAGCTCTTAGCGCCGATGATGGGCGCCGCCGGAGTTGGCATGGGTGCTGCGTAAGTAACTGAAGAGAAAAAGAAAATCAGGATCGCGAGCGCACGGCTTGAAAGTTGGAACATGCTGCCTCTGGTGGTCAAAAAAGCTGAATCGGCGCGTATTGTACGCGGCTACTCAGTGATTAGGTAAGGATCTGTAATGCCGACGTGCGCAAGCTCCTCGACGAGCACGTCGTACTGAGTAACGTCAGAAACCGGTCCTATACGAACGCGGTAAAGCGGTGGGTTAGTGGTGTTATCTTCGTCAACAAATGCGTTGTCGATGCCTGACCTCATTAACAAGGTATGTCGGCGCTCGGCATTGGACGGATCGCCGAACGCACCGACCTGAACGAAGATTCGATTTGTACCCGAATCTAAACTCGGCGTGGGTTGAGGCGAGGCCGAGGTTCGCATCGCACGGTCGCCGTCGGGCTGGTCGAAGTTATACGCCGTGACCTCAACCAGACTTGTGCCATCACGCACCATCTCGAGTTTCAGCGCGGCCGCATAGGATAAATCGATAATTCGATTCTGGACAAAAGGTCCGCGATCATTAACGCGCACAACAACACTTCTATTGTTACGCAAGTTTCTGACATGAACGTAGGTTGGCAGCGGCAACGTCTTGTGCGCGGCTGTCATGGCGTACATGTCGTAAGTTTCGAGACTGGACGTCAGCTTGCCGTCAAATTTATGGCCGTACCAGGATGCGACGCCGCGTTCCCGGTATCCAGCACTGGAAGCCATGACACGATAGCGCTTACCCCAGACTTCGTACATTGGGCCATCACCCATGTCCCGGCCATTACCGTGTTTGCTGCGTGGTTCGGGCCTTGGAATCGCGTCGCCCGGCAGGTCCGGAATTCGACTGCTACCGGGACCATCGCGTATCGTCTTGCTGCCGCCACAGCCGGCGAGGCTAAGGGCAATCGAAAAAACGATCAGCCAAGTCGCCTTACGACGCATCAGTGCGAACCTCGGAAGAAATTTGCTGACCCAATTGATGCACCGCTAACGCGTACATAACGCTACGGTTGTACTTCGTAATTACGAAAAAGTTGTGAAATCCGACCCAGTGTTCGGTGCCACTGTCGCCTTCATAGGTCAATAGCTGGCCCTCGCTATCCGCGCACAAGTCGGTGGCGAACAACACGCCCTTTGTACTCAGCGATGCGATCGTGTCGGACGCTGTCAGCGTGTTTTTCGGTCGTGGAACCGCGCCATTCCACCGGCTGCCCAATGTCGCTTGTGCGGCGACTTCCTCATCGCTACGCCAGCCATGCTTGAGGAAGTAATTTGCGATGCTGCCGCTGACATCAGCCCAGTTGTCCCAAATGTCTTTTTTTCCGTCGCCCGTCGAGTCAACAGCGTAGGCGCGGAAGCTGGATGGCATGAACTGCGGTCGTCCCATTGCACCTGCGTAAGAGCCCATCGGTGTGGTTGGATCAAGTTCCTCCTCGCGGGCGAGGATTAGAAAGTGCATCAATTCCCCGCGAAAAAAACGAGCCCGCGGCGGATACGCAAATGCCAGTGTCGCCAGCGCATCGATCACGCGATCCTTACCGGTAATTCGTCCGAAGTAGGTCTCGACGCCGATAATACCCACCAGCATTTCGATGGAAACGCCAGTTTCGAGCGCAATGCGTTCGAGCATCACCTGATTTTCGCGCCAAAACGTGACGCCCGCCTTCACTCGTTCGTGCGTAATGAAAATCCGACGGTACTCACCCCAGGTCAAAGTGCGCTCGGCCGGTGCTGAGATCTTCTCAATGATCACTGGCTTGATCTCAACTTCTGCGAGTACGCCAGCCAGAGCGACGCGGTCAAATTCGTGCGTCTCGACCATTTCGTCAATGAATGCGATGACATTTTCCTGATCCAGATCAATGGTGATTCTTTCGGATGCCAGAACGTGAGATGCGGAAATCAACAGCGCGATTGCGCCGCCCAAAAGTGATTTTCTTGTCATCGGGACTTCATTAGTGAGGCAGTAGTTTCCGGTGCGAATGGATCGACATCAGAATACCGAATCCCGCCATCAGCGTCACCATGGACGTTCCACCAAAGCTAACCAGAGGTAACGGTATCCCGACGACCGGCACCATACCTGTGACCATAGCCGTGTTGACGAAGACATAGACCAGAAACGTCAGGCTAATCGACCCGGCGAGCAGTCTCGAGTAAGTGTCGGGGGCCTGAACGGCAATGTAGAGGCCGCGTGCGATGACAAACAGGTACAGAGCAAGCAGGCTCAACACGCCTAACAGTCCGAATTCCTCGCCGAGCACTGCAAAAATGAAATCGGTGTGTCGTTCCGGAAGAAATTCGAGGTGTGCCTGAGAGCCATTGGTCCATCCCTTACCGAAAAGGCCGCCGGAACCGATGGCGATTTTTGATTGAATAATGTTGTAACCGGCGCCAAGTGGGTCGCTGTCGGGATTGAACAATGTGAATACGCGTTGTTTCTGGTAGTCCTCCATGAAATTCCACAGGACGAGTGCTCCGGGAACGGCGAGTACACCGAGACCCAGCATGAGCCGGAAGGACATGCCTGCCAGAATAATGACAATTACGCCTGATATGGCGATCAGTAGCGCCGTGCCGAGGTCAGGCTGTTGCGCGATCATGTAGGTTGGTATCGCGATGAACCCAGCAATGACCGCCAGATGGCCAATCCTTGGCGGTATCTGCCGGTCATGCAGATACCAGGCCATCATCATAGGAACCGCGAGCTTCATTGCCTCGGAAGGCTGAAAACGAATGCCGAAATCCAGCCAGCGACGTGCCCCTTGTCCGACGTCTCCTTTGGTCAACACAAGCACCAGCAGCAACAGTCCGGCCAGGTAGCCCCACGGCGTCCAACGGCGCAGAAAGTCCGGCGGCAATTGCGCAACGATGAGCATCGCGACCAGCGCGATGCCGAGCCGGACGGCCTGGTTGATCAGCAGGCGCGAGCTCTCACCGGTAGCGCTATAAAGAACAAACAACCCAAATGTGCAAATCAAAAGGAGGCCGCCCAGCAACGGAACGTCTACGTTCAAGCGACGGAGGAGTCCCGAGAAATTTGCGAGCGGCGCGGGCTTGGAAGACAGCAGGTAATGCGATTCACTGAATTGCATCGTCACCGTATCCCAGGTACTGATCCATGATCGCTTTGGCGATCGGTGCAGCAACGCCACTGCCACTACTGCCGTTCTCGACGATGACAGCGACCGCGATTCGCGGGTCGTCAAATGGAGCGAAGGAGATAAACAGCGCGTGATCGCGTAGCCGTTCTGCAATTTCCTCTTTGTCGTACTCTTCATCCTGTGCAATCGAAACCAACTGCGCTGTACCACTCTTGCCGGCCATCTCATAGGGTGCACCAGTACCAACCGCGCGTGCTGTGCCGCGAGGACCCTGCATGACGTCGTGCATGGCCGCAAGTACGCTGTCCCAGTAAAACGTATTGTCGATCTCAACGTTGCCTATCAATTCGGGTTCGACCAACTCGCGTTTTTGGCTAATTGGATCTTCAACGGCGGCCACCAGATGTGGGCGGTATCGATCGCCGCGCATCGCCAGTGTGCCGACGGCGGACGCCAGTTGCAGCGGCGTCGTCAGCATGAAGCCCTGACCGATAGCCGCTATGACCGTCTCGCCGTGATACCAGCGTTGATTATCGCTGTCACTAAAGTTATTGCGTTTCCACTCACGTGATGGCACCAGGCCTGGCTTTTCGCCGAGAACATCGACACCGGTCGCGCTACCCAGTCCAAAACGCGTCAGGTAATCGTGCATATTGTCGATACCGAGATTTACGCCGAGCTGGTAAAAATAAACGTCGCACGATTGCTCTATCGCGTCGTGCAGGTCAACTGGCCCGTGGCCTTCAGGTTTCCAGTCCCGGTAGCGGTGCTCATTGCCTTCCAGTTGGAAGTAACCAATACAGACAGTCTTGCGGGTCAGGTTCGTTGCGCCTGTTTCGAGCGCTGCCAGGGACAGCATTGGCTTAATTGTCGAGCCCGGTGGATAGGTACCGCGGACGGCACGATTAAATAACGGCCGGTCCAGATTGTCTTGCAATTCTCCGTATTGCGCCGTACTCATGCCGACAGCGAACAGGTTCGGATCAAACGATGGGGTGCTTACCAATGCAAGTATCTCGCCGTTCGTCGGGTCTAGCGCGACCACTGCGCCACGACGGCCTGCGAGCGCGTCATAGGCGACTTGCTGCAAGTCTAGATCCAGACTCAGGTATATATTGGAGCCCGGACGCGGCGTCTCGTCCATTGGCAAAGAATCGAGCAACTCCCTGGAGTCGGCCGGGATCTGGCGTCCGCGTGCGTTAGTGATGAGGTGCCGAAATCCGGCATAGCCGTGCAGGTCATTTTCGAAACTGCTTTCCACGCCGGTCTTACCCGTATGCGACGTGCCTGCGTATCGCGCAGAATCAAGTCGCCGTAAATCGCCGGCGCTCAGCGCGCCTACATAGCCAACGGCGTGCGCGAAGAGTTCGCCGTTTGGGTAATGGCGAACCAGTCTTGGTCGAAAGTCGATACCGGGAAAGCGAGGTCGCTGAATAGCAAAATTTGCGATCTCCTCGTCCGTTAGCCGAAACTTCAGTGTGATTGGCTTGAACTGTGGGCCGCTACGGCTCAATTCTTTGAAGCGTGGTATGTCATCGGGTTCGATCAGGTTAATTGCCGCCAGGCGATTCAGCGTGTCATCGATATCGTCAACCTGTTCGGGGATCAGTTCAAGCTGATACGCCGGCAGGTTTTCGGCAATGACTCGTCCTTTGCGATCAAAGACCAGCCCGCGAATGGGAGGAACCGGTTCGATTCGCACACGATTGCCCTGTGATTTTTCTGCAAACAACTCGTGGTTGAATACCTGTAACTGGACCAGGCGGGCGACCACCAGCCCAAGAAGCATGACGGAAACAACGGACGCAATGATCGCTCGGCCGATGAATAAACGCCGTTCGGAATAGTGGTCCTTGATGGGTGAGAGAAGTTTCACTTAGCCCAGCGTCCGGAATCGCATTACTGAAAGGAACGTCATCACGACAGGCCATACCAGCGTGCCCGAAATGACGGGACCCCAGTAGGTAACCGACGCTGCGTCGATGCCAGCGACACCGTTTATCCAGAACAACAGAAACTGGTACAAAGCCAGCAGAGGCAAAACGGTCGCGGTCATTTGTGGCAGCGGAAACACCCGCATAAGCAGATGGAAACGCACGGTGACAAATGCTACGACGCACAGTGTTAGCGCGTGTTGGCCGAGTAGTGTGCCCTGCGAGACATCGAGCACGATACCAATAATCCACGCAGTTCCGACACTCCAGGTGCGTGGCAGCTGCATCGTCCAGAAGATAACAAGCAGTGCGAGCCAATCGGGGCGAAACGACTCGGCAGCACCAGGCAGCGGCATGATTGTGAGCATCAACCCAAAAATCAGTGACAAAATGACGGGCTTGCGCTGAGATGTGCGATCTCTATTCATCGATGCTCGCCTCGGTATCGGGCGCACCTGCCGAAAAGATCAGCATGACTTCGCGAACCTGGCCCAGGGACGCGGCGGGTGTTGCGGTGACATCAGCGTACGGATCCTGTGGTATGCGCGTTACGGATGCGACGATGGCGACCGGGTAACCGGCCGGAAACCCGCCGCCAAGGCCCGATGTAACCAGTAAGTCGCCGACCCGAATATCAGCATTGTTGACAACAAACGGCAGCTCGAGCCGGTCGATTTCGCCTGTGCCGACAACAATCGTGCGCAGGCCGTTGCGATTGATCTCCACGGGCAATGCATGGTTAGTGTCACTGATCAACATGGCCTGCGATGTCAGCAGACCTGCCTTAATGACCTGGCCAACAACGCCGTCGGCATCCACGAGGGCCTGGCCGTCAAACACGCCGTCTTGCGAACCGATATCAATGACAAGACTGTGATTAAACGGATTCGCATCTACGTACATGATTTCCGCAACGCGAACTTGATCACGCACGTGCGTCCGTGCGTCAAGCATGGCGCGTAATCTTGCGTTCTCGGCTTCCAGCGCGTTCATTTTCTGCAGCCGCGCTTTGATGAGCAATCGTTCGACATTGAGTCGACTGAGTTCGAGTTCCAGCTCGTTTCGTGAGGACATCGAATCGTCGAGCCATCTCCAGAAACGGACCGGCGCATCAACCATGACGCGCAACGGATACACAGCGGCGCCAATGCTCTTGCGCGCTGAATCGAGATGATTGTCGCGGTTATCGAAATACATCAGCAGAATACTGATGAAAATTAACCCGAGGACTCGAAGACCCAGCGCCGGAATTCGGCCTAGCGTATTGCTACTTTCCCGGAAAGCGACCATCGAGATTTATTGCCATTACTCCAGACCGAACACCGCGGGACCGTGTTCGTCGATCAGCTCGATAACTCTGCCACCGCCGCGGGCGACGCAGGTCATCGGATCATCGGCGATTACAACCGGCAGGCCCGTTTCCTCCATCAGAAGTTTGTCGATGTCGCGCAGCAGGGCGCCACCACCAGTCAAAACGATGCCGCGTTCAGCAACGTCGGCACCGAGTTCCGGCGGCGTCTGTTCGAGCGCTTCTTTAACCGCTCCTACGATACCTTGTAACGGTTCCTGCAGTGCTTCGAGAATCTCGTTGCTGTTCAGAGTGAAGCTGCGCGGCACGCCTTCGGACAGATTGCGGCCTTTCACAGAAATCTCGAGGACTTCCTGACCCGGAAACGCCGAGCCAATCTCGATTTTGATGCGCTCGGCAGTTGCCTCGCCGATGAGGATGCCATAATTGCGGCGCACGTAGTTGGTAATTGCCTCGTCGAAACGGTCGCCGCCGATGCGTACCGAGGCAGCATAGACAATGCCATTCAGTGAGATCACGGCCACTTCGGATGTGCCACCACCAATATCGAGCACCATGGAACCGCGCGCTTCGTGGACGGGCATTCCCGCACCGATTGCGGCAGCCATCGGTTCATCTATAAGGTGTACCTTGCGCGCGCCAGCGCCTTCGACGGATTCGCGGATTGCGCGTCGCTCGACTTGCGTAGATCCGTAGGGAACACAGATTAGTACGCGCGGACTCGGCCGAAAATAACGCGATTCATGCGCCTTCCTGATGAAGTGCTGCAGCATCTTCTCCGTGATCGTGAAATCGGCGATAACGCCGTCTTTTAGCGGTCGAATCGCTGTGATATTACCGGGTGTCCGACCCAGCATGTTCTTGGCCTCAGCACCGACAGCCTCAATGGTGCGACCACTCCCGCGCGAATCCTCTCGGATCGCCACCACGGACGGCTCGTCGAGCACAATGCCCGCTCCTCGCGAGTAAATCAGCGTATTAGCCGTGCCAAGATCAATGGACAGGTCATTGGAAAAATAACCCAGGATATTCTTGAACATGTTGGGGTGGAGTCTCCAAGCAGGAGTAACGGCGTAATCTAACAATGCCCACGACATTCCACAAGGTGGCGTGTATTATTGCGTCCCCGCCGAAAAGCGGCTTGTTGGCGCCGCTCAGGCGGCGCGTTTGGTTTTCATTAGAACCCCGGAACTACCCGTGCCCCTCGACAAAGATCAGGTCCACCACATTGCCATGCTGGCGAGGCTGAAACTCACTGACGAGGAGTATGCTGAAAGTGTCGAAAAGCTGTCCAAAATCGTCGATTTTATCGATCAGCTGTCGCAGGCACAAACGGATGGCGTTGTGCCCATGGCGCACCCGCTCGACGCGGCCCAGAGGCTGCGTCCGGACGCGATTTCCGAGATCGATGAACGTGATACGTACCAGGAAAATGCGCCCGCGGTGTCGGGCGGCCTGTACCTGGTGCCAAAAGTTATCGAATGACGGAGTTGCATTCACAAACATTGACTGAGCTGGCGATCGGTCTTGAGAGTGGCGATTTCACGTCCGTTGAGCTGACCCAGGCGTTGCTGGATCGCGTCGCTGAGCACAATGACAAACTCAACGCTTTCGTGACAATTACGGCTGACGAGGCGCTCGCGACAGCGGCCCGCGCCGATGCAGCGCGTGAAACGGGTTCTGGTGGCGTTCTCAACGGGCTGCCGATCATTCACAAGGACATATTTTGTACCCGTGGAATCAGAACGACGTGTGGCTCAAAGATGCTCGAAAATTTTGTGTCGCCCTACGATGCAACCGTTGTTGAAAAACTGAGCGCTGCAGGTGCCGTTGTACTCGGCAAATCGAACATGGATGAGTTTGCGATGGGTTCTTCGACTGAGACCAGTTATTTTGGTCCCGTCAGGAATCCGTGGAATCTCGATTGCACGCCCGGCGGTTCATCCGGTGGCTCGTCCGCGGCTGTCGCAGCACGAATTGCGCCGGCAGCGACCGGGACTGACACGGGTGGTTCGATTCGACAACCCGCATCGTTGACCGGCACGGTGGGGATCAAGCCCACCTATGGTCGGGTATCGCGCTACGGCATGATCGCTTTCGCATCGAGCCTCGATCAGGCTGGTGTTATCACTCGATCAGCTGAAGATGCTGCCCGATTGCTGGGCGTCATGGCCGGATTCGACGCACGGGACTCAACCTCAATCGACCAACCAGTGCCTGATTACACCTTGAGCATCGGTGATTCGATCAAGGGTTTGCGCGTTGGTATCGTGCGCGAGCATTTTGACGCCGGCCTCGACCAGCAAACCGGCGCACGGGTCAGGGAAGCCATAGCCGTGCTCGAGTCTTTGGGCGCAACGACGGTTGAAGTCAGTCTTCCTAATCTGGATCTGTCGGTGCCGACATACTACGTTGTAGCACCTGCCGAGTGTTCGTCCAATTTGTCACGCTTTGACGGCGTTCGCTTTGGACACCGGGCCGAAGATCCTGAAGACTTGCTGGATCTGTACTGCCGCAGCCGCGGCGAAGGATTCGGTGATGAGGTCAAGCGCCGCATCATGACGGGTACTTACGTGTTGTCCGCGGGCTACTACGACGCGTACTACCTGAAGGCTCAGCAGGTTCGGCGGTTGATTGCCGATGATTTCAAGAAAGCGTTCGCCAATGTCGATGTCATTGCAGGTCCAACGACGCCATCGCCGGCCTTCAAGCTGGGTGACAAGGTCGACGACCCCATTACAATGTATCTCAACGATATCTACACGATCGGTGCCAACCTCGCCGGACTGCCGGCAATGTCTGTGCCGTGCGGTTTGGTTGACGACCTGCCGGTTGGTCTGCATCTTGTCGGAGCACATTTCACCGAAGAGATATTGTTGCGTTTTGCGCACCAGTATCAGCAGCAGACGGACTTTCACACGGCCTGTCCCGAGGCCTTCAAATGATGGGTATTTCTTCTTTTTCGGGTTGGGAGGTCGTCATTGGTCTTGAGGTGCACGCGCAGCTTGCGACTAAGGCAAAGATTTTCTCTGGTGCGTCAACAGCTTATGGTGCCGAGCCCAATACGCAAGCCTGTCTGGTCGATCTCGGTTATCCGGGTGTATTACCCGTGCTCAACGAAGAAGTCGTACGCATGGCGACGCTCTTCGGGCTGGCCGTCAATGCGACCGTGGCACGGCGTTCGGTGTTCGCCCGCAAGAATTATTTCTATCCTGATCTGCCCAAGGGTTATCAGATCAGTCAATACGAGCTGCCCATCGTCGAGCACGGCGAATTGTTTATTACCGATGGCGATGGCAATGAGAGGCGCATTGGCATTACACGCGCGCATCTCGAGGAGGATGCCGGCAAATCGATTCACGAGGGACTCGGTGCTTCATCAGGGATCGATCTGAACCGTGCTGGTACGCCATTGCTGGAAATAGTATCCGAGCCCGACCTGCGTTCGGCGAAAGAGGCGGTTGCGTATCTGCGCAAGATTCACACGATCGTGCGTTATCTCGGCATCTCAGACGGCAACATGCAGGAAGGCTCGTTTCGCTGTGACGCGAATGTTTCTGTACGTCGGCTTGGCCAGAAAGTGCTGGGTACGCGTGCCGAACTCAAGAACCTCAACTCTTTCCGCTTCATTGAGAAAGCGATTAACTTTGAGATCGAACGACAGATAGAATTGATCAAGGATGGTGGAGAAGTCGTTCAGGAAACGCGTCTTTACGATTCGGACAAGGACGAAACACGCTCCATGCGCTCGAAAGAGGAAGCGAATGATTATCGCTACTTCCCAGACCCGGATCTCTTGCCCGTCGAGATCAGCGAAGAGTATATCGAGGCGATTCGCGTGACATTGCCAGAGCTTCCGGACGCCAAACAGCAGCGCTTTGTCAACGACTACGATCTGAAGAGCGATGCTGCTGCAATCCTGACAACCAGTCGTGCACTGGCCGATTACTTCGAGGCCGTTGTCGGTGCAACTGACGCCAGGGCACAAGTTGCCGCCAACTGGGTACTCGGCGAGCTGTCCGGGGCGCTCAATCGAGAGAACAAGGGCATCGGCGACAGTCGTATTGCGGCGACCGATCTGGCGGGCCTGGTGAACAGGATTCACGACCACACCATCTCGGGGAAGATCGCGAAGCAGGTCTTCGAAGCCATGTGGGAGGGCGAGGGAACGGCTGACGAGGTCATCGAAGCAAAGGGTCTCGAACAGATCACGGACAGCTCGGCAATCGAGACCATCGTCGACAGAGTCATCGCAGCGAATCCGGGCCCGGTCGAGGAATACAAGGCCGGCAAGGACAAACTGATGGGATTCTTTGTAGGCCAGGTCATGAAAGAGACTCAGGGCCAGGCGAACCCGGAACAAGTCAACCAGATTCTCAAAGCCAAACTCAACGACTAGCGCATGTCGGCCGATAGCATTACCCCTTTCACATTTGAATCGTTACCGGTGCGTGGCGCACTCATTCATCTGTCGCGCTCCTGGCGTCGTATGCAGCGGAATCATGACTACGATCAGGCAACCGCAGAAACGCTCGGACATGCCGCCGCGGCTACGGGTTTGATCGCGCAGAGCCTCAAATTTGACGGTGCTATCACCTTGCAGATTCACGGCAGCGGTGATTTGAAAATGCTGGTCATGCAGTGCACTAGCGATCTCGATTTGCGCGGTATGGCCGTGGTTGAACCAGATGCAACTGCAAATAATTTTGTCGAGCTGGCGGGCAACGCGCATTGCGCGATTACGATTGATGCCGGAGAACGACCGTATCAGGGGATCGTCGCGATCGATGG
Organism: Pseudomonadota bacterium; assembly: GCA_022567295.1. Classification (GTDB taxonomy): domain Bacteria; phylum Pseudomonadota; class Gammaproteobacteria; order Steroidobacterales; family Woeseiaceae; genus UBA1847. Next base: position 38,313 of record JADFHE010000003.1, read on the forward strand.
CGAATCGCTGTCGTCCAGTCTGGAGCACTACTTTGAGAAGTCTGTCCAGGTACCCAGTCACGTCGCCCTGGTTGCGAATGAACAGGTTGCTGGCGGACTGTTGTTACAGCAAATGCCTGGCCTGACTATTGACGAAGATGACTGGAATCGATTGCACATCCTGGCTGAAACCCTGACTAGCGGCGACTTTGCCGGCGATGCAGGCATCGACCTCATTCGCAAACTTTTCGCCGAAGACGACGTTCGCGTATTTAGGTCCCGCAGCGTCGATTTCTGTTGTCGCTGCTCGAACGAGAAAGTTGAAGACATACTCAAGATGCTGGGCCAGAAGGAGTCTCGTGCGGCGCTAAAAGACCAGGGCGAAATAGAGGTCGTTTGCGAGTATTGCGGTCGGAGGCGTTCGTTTGACGCAGTTGACGTATCCCGCCTGTTCTCCGACAACGTCGTGGCCGGACCTGATTCCGTCCAATAACCGGCCGAAAGCTGGCTTGTCAAGACGTAACTTTATTGATCGATCGAATGATCGCTTATCGCAGAAAGCAGACATTCCCGGTCCCTTGAAAAATACTCACTATTGCGCAACCGATTTTCGCCTGAGCAGGCGTCTCAAGAGTAGACACATGCGAAGCAGGTTGCGCAGCCGTTTGGCTATGTTTCCACACTTGCCGACATGTGATCAGGAGGAACGAGACATGAAACAAAAACATCTTATGTCAAATACGCTTCTGGGAGCAGCCGCTGCTGTTGCCATGGGTATATGCACTGCGGTCGCCACAGCAGACGAACCATGCAGCGATTTAGAAGAATGCAGGGTGTTCATCGAGATCAACGCGAGTGATGGAGACATCGGGTTCCATGTATTGCTCGATGCGGAGGGCTGGGAGCAAGCCCGGATCATCGACCCCGATAATAAGCAAATCTTTCACGAACAGGCCCATGGTGCTCTGAAAGATCAGAAGCTCACGGAGAATTTCTTCGAAAGCGCCGAGCCCTTTTGCGAGGACTCTCTTAAGGAAGAAGAAGACGACGAAGTGGTGACACTGCCTGAGTTCCTGGCTCGGTTCCCGGTGGGTCCTTACGAGTTTAGAAACAAGCTCGAGGGCGGCGAGGAGTTAGCCGGCATCACGATGTTCACTCACCGGATCCCTGCGGCCCCCGCTGAAGTGGATTTCGACGGTAAAGAAATTTCATGGGAGTACGGTGACGACCTCGGCGAATGCACGACCTTCCCTGCCGGATTCATGCTCGCTGATGAGTTAGACATTGTCGGCTACGAGGTGGTGCTGGAACCGGACGACGATGCGTTAGGCAGCTTCAAGTTCACTGTCCAGGTCCCGAGCACCGTTAACAGCGTTACTGTGCCGGCCGAATACCTCGCATCACTCGGTGAAAATACGCTGCTGAAGGTCGAGGTGGGGGCTATCGAGCGCCGGCTTTTCCTGGTTGACGACATGATGCTCGAGTCCTTCGGCAACACGACATTCACCGAAGAAGATGGGTTCTGCAATAACAAAAACCAAAGCAAATGCCCTGACCCTGAGGATTGACGACAAGACAGAAAGATAGGAACCAGCGCACCGCATCTGATGCAGAAGACCCGCCCAAGTGGGCCTTCAATTCGGTATCATCCTGATCGATTGAACGACGGCTTCTGGTCGCAGGCGGTGCGACCTGGCGCACCCAAAGAGCATAAACCGGCAAGCTACATGCCCTCGGACTACTCGTTCAGGGCAGCTAGGCGCTCAGCTGTGCCAACGTCGGCCCAAAGGCCTTTGTAGATTGAACCTTGCAAGCGCCCATCGTCCGCTGCCTCTCGCAGCATGGGCACGATCGAGAATCGCCCTGCCTCGCAGTCTTTAAAGAACTCGGGCCGGTAAACCGCGACCCCGCTGAACGTTAGAGACGGCGCATCGCCATTTCGGACCAGCCCTTCGTCGAGATCGAAATCTCCGCCATGATGATAGTCCGGCGTCGGCACAAGGACGAGATGACCCATGTGATCATCGGACAGCGTGATGTCGGGTACCGGCATGTCGGTAAAAACATCGGCATTCACAACGAGGAACGGCTCATCACCCAGCATCGGCAACGCACGATGAATCCCGCCACCGGTTTCAAGCACGTTGTCGCCTTCAGGGCTGAACTGTACGTTCACGCCGTACTTCGACCCACCCGTGATACGCGCCTCTATTTGTTCGCCGAGCCAGCCTAAATTGATTACGACATCGCTGATTCCGGCATCGCGAATGTTTTCGAGATGCCGTTCAAGCAAGCTTTGCCCGCGAACCTCGAGCAACGACTTTGGCGTCGTATCGGTTAGCGGTCGTAATCGCTCACCGCGCCCGGCCGCCAGGATCATCGCTATCATGTGGCGCTACCCCATGCCGGCAGCACTTGTTCGTCGATCAGCTGGATAAGGAACTCAAGTTCTTCGTAACGTGAACCGAGTTCCACAATGTAACCGAGCGTGCGAGGTACATCATCGACGTAACGGGTCTTTCCATCGCGATGGTTCAGGCGACAGAAAATACCGGCGGCCTTCAATTGGCGCTGTACGCCCATCAATTCGAAATAACGGCAAAATTGCTGTTCGTTGACTTGTTCGCGCGTCGCGGCGCTGAGCTTACGATAGTAACTGAGAGCCCACTGCCGCACCTGATCGGCCGGCCAGCGTATGTAGCAGTCTTTTAGGAGCGATACCAGATCGTAGGTCAGCGGTCCTTCGACAGCATCCTGAAAATCCAGGATGCCTGGATTTCCTTCGTCCAGGACCATGAGGTTGCGGGAATGATAGTCGCGATGTACGAACACTTGTGGTTGGTTCCCTGCGTTCTCAACCAGTACGTCGCAACACGCTTGCCAGTTCTGTTCGGCAGCGTCATCCAGATCCAGCTGCAGATGAGTGTCGCACAACCAGTCTCGAAACAAGGACAGCTCGAACCGCAACAACGCCTCGTCGTATGCAGGCAATGCCGACTGATATGCCTCGCCGCGTCGCTGCATGACTAACAACGCATCGATTGCATCGACGTAGAGCGATTCGGCCGTACCGGGGTCACTCTGGAGTCTGGCGAGATATTGCTCGCTACCCAGATCCGACAACAACAGGAAGCCGTTGTCGAGATCGGCCTCGATGATGCGCGGCGCGCTGACTTGCATCGCTTCAAGAAAGCCCGCAATTTTAACGAATGGCAGACAGTCTTCCTGTGGTGGCGGAGCGTCCATCGCGATGAAACTTTCGGCCCCCTTTTGCAATCGAAAGTAGCGTCGGAAACTCGCATCGTCGGATGCGGGCACGAGTTCACAACCGGCAACCGCGTCTATGCCGTTTATCCAGCGGCTTAGCGCGACCAGGCGAGGGTCGTCTACAGAGTCGGTTTGGCTGATCGTAAGTTCTCCGTAACGCGTTGAAGCACCTAGAAAACTATGCGAAGGTAACAAATAAGAATGCTTGATAACATCCCGTCCTCAATGGCTTCGGCCGAAATCTAACCCGAACAGTAACTTGTCCTCAAAACCACTGATTTCAGCGTGTCTGCTGCTGGCTGCATTGAACGCCACCGCCGACGAGCCGCTATCGTGCCGAACGTCACTCGCCGGGCCGCTTGCAGCCAATCCGTTCCTGCCAGCTACGGCCCTGGGCAGCCCCGATACGATTCAGCTTGAGGCGGGCAAATTCGAAGCACAAATCGGCGATCTGCCGACTGCGGTTATGTCGGGGGGCGTGTTATTGCGGCGCGATGACAAGCTCGTGGCCGCCGAAAGTGCGCGCTATGACCCCGTAAGCAAGGCACTGCATCTCGAAGGCGGCGTCCGCTACGAAGATCCCGGTACACAAATTCTGAGTCGTTCGGCCGAGTTCGGTTACGTGTCGGGCCGGATCCGTTTCGAGGGGGCCGAGTTTTCTCTGGGTAGTAGCAATTCGCGCGGCGCAGCTGATGTCATCGAAATCAATCAGGACGGTAAACTGACTTTTGAAGGGGTGGAATACACCACCTGCCCGCCCGGTTCCGAAGACTGGTTGATGCAAGGCCGCTCCATTGAGCTCGATACGCGAAAGGGTGTTGGTACCGCCAGGGGAATGAAGCTGAAGTTCAAGGGCATACCGATTCTCTACGCACCGTATTTATCGTTTCCGATCGGCGACGCCCGTAAGTCAGGCGTGCTGACACCAGAAATTGGCAGCTCAGGTCGGAGTGGCAATGAACTCCGCGTGCCCTGGTACTGGAACATTGCGCCCAACTACGATGCGACGATTACACCACGGCTACTGACCAGTCGCGGTTTGCAAATCGCGACCGAGTTTCGCTATCTGACGGAACGTAGCGAGGGCCTGGTGGTGGTTGATTATCTTCCCGACGATGACATCATCGATGCAGCACGGCATCAGATTCGATTCGAACATCGAACTTGGTTCGGCAACGGTTGGCGTAACCAAATTAGCCTGCGGGATGTGTCGGACAGCCAGTATTACGAAGATTTGGGCGGCAGCCTCAGCATCTCAAGTATTACGCACCTGAACCGTAGCCTGCGATTCGATTACTACTCCGATAACTTCTCGGTGATGGGGCAATTGCAGGATTACCAGACCATTGACGACGCGATATTGGATTTTGATGAGCCCTATCGACGTATTCCGCAGATCCTCGTCAACGGCCGCTGGACAACACCATTCGGCCTGCGATTCGGCATTAACGGCGAGATTGTTAACTTTGACCGGGATGTCGGCGTTACGGGTTGGAGAATAAATGCCTCGCCAAAACTGGACCTGCCTGTATCGAAGCCGGGTTGGTTCATCAATCCGGCGATTGCATTTGATTACACGCGCTATGACCTCAAAGACAGGCTGCCGGGCGAGCCGACTGATCCAACGCGCTCGGTGCCGATTGCAAGTCTCGATACCGGCTTGATTCTTGAGCGCACCATGAATAATTCGAATCGTATTCAAACGATAGAGCCACGACTCTTGTACGTCCATATTCCTCAGCGCGATCAGGACGGCTTGCCCGTTTTCGATACGATCGCGCCAGATATCAACCTCGTACAGCTGTATCGAAAAAATCGTTACCTCGGAATCGACCGAATCGGCGACACAGATCACATCAGTGCGGGTATTACGACTCGAATTCTGGATACATCGACAGGTCGTGAACTGTTATCGGCGACCATCGGGCAGACACGCTACTTCAGCGATCGCACCGTCGCATTACCCGGCGCACCGATGACCTCAACAGAGACGTCAGATTACATCGCACAACTTCGCTTTCTGCTGTTCAAGAACGTCGACTTCGACTTCGGTCATCAGTGGGGTTCGGATACAACAAAATCCGAAGCTCGAATACAATATCGACCGGCAACAAACAAAGTTTTGAACCTGGCGTATCGATTCCGTCGCAACTCGCTCGAACAAGGCGACCTTTCGTGGTCCTGGCCACTGTCAACGCGCTGGAACTTCGTTGGCCGTTACAACTATTCAATTCGCGATGAAGAAGTACTCGAGCAGTTTTTTGGCCTCGAGTATGAGAGCTGCTGCTGGGGTTTGCGGCTGGTTTCACGCCGCTATATCTCAAAACGTGACGGAACTCGTGATTCATCGTTCGGTCTGCAACTGGTATTGAAAGGGATGATGAGTGTTGGCACGGCAGCCGACAGACTCCTCGAACGTGGTATTCTTGGCTATTCTGCAGATCTCCGGTAGTTAGTGTGTTAAAAATCCATTACTTATGCGCAGTCGTCGCATTGGTTGCTGCGCCCATTGTTATCGCTGACGAGCCCTCCGAGCCCGGTGAGTTTCTTGACGGAATCGCCGCTATTGTCAATGAAGGCGTCGTTCTCAAGAGCCAATTCGACAAACAGTTGGCGCTCATTAAACAACGCGCTGCTGAGCAGAATATGCAGTTGCCGCCCGACGATGTCCTTCATGAGCAAATACTTGAGCGACTGATCGTCACCGAAATTCAAATGCAGCGGGCGGACCGAATCGGCCTCTCACAGCAGATTTCCGACCAGGTCGTGAATAGCGCTATCCAACGATTGGCAGACCAAGGCAACCTGCGCTTCGAAGACATACCGGCTATGCTGGCGGAAGATGGCATCGACTACGCCGAGTTCCGTGAAGGCCTGCGCGAAGAACTGACGCTAAATGAACTGAAGGGCATCGAGGTAACGCGCAACATCCGGGTCTCGGAGCGCGAGATCGAGCAATGCATCATCGATCTCGAAAACAACGTCGTCGTCAATTCCGACTGGGAGCTGTCACACATTCTGCTTACGATCGGTGAGTCCGCAAGCTCTGAGGAGGTCGCGGCGGTTGAGGTGTTGGCCGATGAGATTTACGCCCGCTTGCAGGACAACGCAGACTTCCGCGAACTCGCGGCGCGTTACTCTGAAGGACCAACAGCGCTCGAAGGCGGCTCGCTGGGTTGGTTGGCAGGCCAACAGATCCCGTCGATATTTACAGACGTGTTACAGGACATGAAGACTGACGATATCACCAAACCGTTCAGATCTACGAGCAGTGTTCACATCGTCAAAGTCGATAACCTTCGCAGCGCTGTAGAACGCAGCGAAATTAATCAAGTAAAGATCCGACATATTTTGATCTCGCCGAACGAAATCATTGACGACGCAACGGCAAAGCAACGCCTTGAAGGCGTGCTCGAAAAGATTCTCGCAGGCGAAGCTTTCGAGGAGCAGGCAAAATTGCTATCCGATGATCCAGGATCTGCGAATCTTGGTGGTGATCTGGGCTGGTCCGAGACCAGCGGTTTCGCTCCGGAGTTTCGGGCCGTCGCCGACGCAGCCGAGATCGGTGTCATCAGCGCGCCGTTCCGAACCCAGTTCGGATGGCATATCCTCGAAGTCCTGGAGCGCCGGGTCTTCGACAATACTGATGAGATCAAGGAACGCAACTGCGTCGTGCGAATACGTAACAGCAAGCAGGAAGAAGAAACCCTGCTTTGGCTGCAGCGTATGCGCGACGAGGCCTTCGTTGACTCACGCATTTAGTGGCGCTCGGTAAACCACTCGTAGTTACTGCTGGAGAGCCGGCCGGTATTGGCCCAGAGCTCTGCTCTGCGCTTGCGGATTCAAGTTTCGCAGCAGACGTAATAGTCATTGGCGATGCGTCAATACTCGACGATCGCCTGCGGGTGATCGACACGCCATTTCCAGCACCTGTCGTCCACGGGCAACCCGATCCAGAGAATGCCAGAACGTTACTCGATGGGCTGACAAAGGCTGCCGAAGGCTGCCTTGATGGTCGCTATTCCGGCCTCGTTACTTGCCCCATAGCAAAATGGGTCGTCGCCGATTCCGGCGTTCCGTTCACGGGTCACACCGAATTTCTGGCGGATCTGACCGGTGCTGAATCGCCCGTCATGCTGCTCGTCGCTGGCGATATGAGAGTCGCGCTCGCCAGTACGCACCTGCCGTTGCGTGAGGTACCCGACTTCATCACAGCAGATCGGCTCACGCGGGTACTCAAGGTATTGCACGCTGATCTGCAATCAAAATTCGGTATCGATTCCCCTGAAATCATCGTTTGCGGCCTCAATCCTCATGCGGGTGAAGGCGGATTGCTTGGCTCCGAGGACAGGTCCGTCATAGCCCCTGTTATCGATGATCTAACGCGCCAGGGACTGAACCTGCGCGGACCCGTGCCGGCGGATACAGCGTTTACGCCGGCCTCGAGGGACTGCGATGCCATCCTGGCGATGTACCACGACCAAGGTCTGCCGGTACTTAAATTCGCCGCATTTGGCCACGCTGTGAATGTCACTTTGGGTCTGCCGATCATCCGTACGTCAGTCGATCACGGCACCGCATTCGATCTCGCCGGTACCGGAAAAGCTGACCCGGGAAGCCTGCTAGCTGCTGTCGAGCTGGCACTAACCCTGGCATCCCGTTGATGCCCGGCCATCGCTCTCGGAAACGTTTTGGTCAGCACTTTCTGACAGATCCGGGCATAGTCGACGCGATTCTGCGCTCGGTGCACGCTACAAAAGACGACGTTGTCGTAGAGATCGGACCGGGACAGGGCGCAATAACCGCGTCACTCGCAGCGCATGCCGGTCAGTTGCACGCTGTCGAGCTTGATCGCGATCTGGTCGCCAGACTTCGCCGCCAATACGACGGCCAGCCCAACGTAACAATCCACGAGGCCGACGCTCTGGCGTTCGATTATTCGACCTTGGGCGACAGACTGCGAATCGTCGGCAACCTTCCCTACAACATTTCCACACCGTTGTTGTTTCATCTGCTCAACTATCGCGAGCGCATAGTCGACATGCACTTCATGTTGCAGAAGGAAGTTGTCGACCGCATGGCGGCAGGTCCGGGTAGCAAGGCGTACGGGCGGCTAGGCATCATGCTCGGTTGCCATCTGAAGATCGAATTATTGTTCGATGTCGATCGAACTGCCTTTCAACCGCCACCTGCAGTCATGTCCTCGGTAGTACGTCTCGATCCTCTGCCACCGGGTACATTCGACATTCAGGACGAGGCAATGCTGTCAAGACTGGTTACGAGCGCCTTCATGAAGCGCCGGAAAACGATGCGCAATGCTTTAAAGGACCATGTGGATGTTGCAGATCTCGAGGCTGTCGGCATAGACCCGGGTTTGCGGCCCGAACAGATCAGCATCGCGAAATACGTGGAACTCAGCAACCATCTCGCGCGTACGTTACGTTAGAATATCGTGATGAACGACAAGCACTGCGATATTCGCATACAAGTCGCAACCCGTTACATTGATGATCAGTCGGATCCCGATATCAATCGATACGTGTTTGCTTACACGATTACGATATCGAACAGCGGTGATGTCGCGGCGCGGCTAATAAGCCGCCACTGGATTATCACTGATGCGAACGGCAAAGTGCAGGAGGTCAACGGAGACGGCGTCGTTGGCGAACAACCGCATCTCAATCCCGGCGAAGTGTTTCGCTACACCAGCGGCGCGGTGCTCGAAACACCGCTCGGCGCAATGCAGGGCCTTTATCGAATGGAGGCTGACAACGGCATTGGATTCGATGCGCCGATCGAGCCGTTCACGCTCGTAGTTCCCGGATTGCTGAACTAGGCGAACAGCATGGCCGTATACGCAATCGGCGATTTGCAGGGCTGTTACGATCCGTTCCGCCGACTCCTCGATGAACTCCACTTCGATGCCGCCAACGACACGCTCTGGCTGACCGGTGACCTCGTCAGTCGGGGACCTAAATCTCTGAAAACATTGCGGTTTGTAAAAAACCTGGGGGACTCCGCGATCACGGTGCTGGGCAACCACGATCTGCACCTCTTGGCACTCTGGGCCGGTGCTGTTCGCCGTGGGAAGCGCTTCAGATCCCTCGACAAGCTACTCGACGCACCTGACGCTGATGATCTTTGTGACTGGCTGAGACGACGACCGCTGGCGCACTACAATGAAAGATTGGGCACATTACTGGTCCACGCCGGTACGCATCCTTCCTGGGGTACGAGAAAAACACTCGCCCGTGCTGCCGAAGTCGAGATTGAACTTCGTCACGATAATTATGAAACGCTGCTCGGCAAGATGTACGGCAATAGGCCAAATAGCTGGTCTGGCAAATTGACAGGTTACAAACGACTGCGATTCATTATCAATTGCCTGACGCGTCTGCGAATGATTACGACCGGCAATAAACTGAATTTTTCGCATAACGGATCTCCGTGGCCTGCTCGCAAGAACTTACTGCCGTGGTACACGGCTGCTGAACGGGCGACGGCAGACACGCGCGTTGTATTCGGTCACTGGTCGCAACTCGGACTGATCGTGTTACCTAATCTCATCAGTCTCGACACGGGTTGTGTCTGGGGCCGGCAACTGACCGCCGTCAGACTCGATAAGCGCATACCGCGAGTTATCCAGGTACGAGGCCAGGACTGACGGACACAACAATCAGGAGCGGTTCCTGCGTTCGTATGTCATGAATTCGAAGGCAAACTCATTATCATCGCTCGACTCATTTACGTCGCACGAAACCAGCGTCCAGTCGTCGTCATCGATCTCAGGAAAAAATGCGTCCCCTGCAATCTCGGCATGTACTCGGGTTAAGTGCAAACGCCCGGCCTCGGGCAGAAACAAGGCGTAGATATCGCTGCCACCGATAATCATGATTTCCTTCGCGTCGCCAGCTATTTCCAATGCGGCCGCAGGAGACGTAACAACGTCGCAGCCTGCCGCTGCATATCCGCTTCGACGTGTAATGACGATGTTCTGTCGGCCCGGCAAAGGACGGCCAATGGATTCCCAGGTCAGGCGTCCCATGACGACAGGCTTGCCCATGGTCAACCATTTGAAGCGTTTCAGGTCGTCGGAGAGGCGCCAGGGCAACGCGCCCTGCACGCCGATGACGTTATTCGTCGATGCCGCGACAATAATGCTGATCATGATATTCCCAGCTAGACCGCGATGGCGGCCTTGATGTGCGGATGCGACTCGTAATTAAGAATTTCGAAATCCTCATAGCGATAGTCAAAGATACTATCTGGCCGGCGCTTGATCGCGAGACGCGGCAACGGGAGCGGCTTGCGGCTCAACTGCTCGTCGGCCTGCTCGAGGTGATTGGAGTACAAATGGCAGTCACCTCCCGTCCAGACGAAATCGCCGACCGCGAGGTCCGCCTGTTGCGCCAGCATGTGTGTTAGTAACGCATACGACGCAATGTTGAACGGCACGCCCAGAAAAATATCGCAGCTTCGTTGGTACAGCTGGCAGGAGAGTTTACCGTCGGCGACATAGAACTGGAACAGGCAGTGACACGGCGGCAGCGCCATGTTTTCGATCTCGGCGACGTTCCAGGCACTCAACAAAATGCGCCGGGAGTCCGGTGTCTCGCGAAGCTGCTTCATGATCTGGGATATCTGGTCGACGCTGCCCCCCTCCGGCGTTGGCCAACTGCGCCACTGCACGCCATACACCGGTCCGAGGTCGCCATTTTCGTCGGCCCAGTCGTCCCAGATCGAAACACCGTTCTCCTGCAGATAACGGATGTTGCTGTCACCGCTAAGGAACCAAAGCAGTTCATGGATGATCGAGCGCAGGTGAAGTTTTTTTGTCGTAATGAGCGGGAACCCCTCGCTCAGATCAAAACGCATCTGGTAACCGAACACGCTGACGGTTCCCGTGCCGGTGCGATCACTCTTGACCGTGCCGTTGTCCCGAACATGCCGCATGAGATCAAGGTACTGCTTCATCTCACGACCTTGCCGCCGTCGAAAAATCCCATCGATACGAAACGACAACAAGCATCAATCCCGCAAGAATCATCGGCGCACTGAGTATCTGCCCCATCGTGACCCAGCCCAACGCCAGGTAATCCAGATGGTCATCGGGGACGCGATAGAACTCGACGAAGAAACGGAAAATCCCGTAGAACAGCAGGAACATTCCGGATACAGCGAGGTAAGGGCGCGGTTTCGATGAGTAGATCCACAGGATAAGGAACAGAACGAATCCTTCCAGAATTGCCTCGTACAGCTGCGACGCATGAACAGAAACGCCGTTGACAACGAACGCCCACGCCACCTCGGTTTCCTTGCCCCAGAGCTCACCGTTGATGAAGTTGCCGATACGGCCAAAACCCAATCCTAACGGTACAATTGGCGCAACGAAATCGGTCAAGCTCCAGATCGAGCGACCGAGTCTGCGGCCGTACAACCACATAGCGATCATCACACCCGCGAGCCCGCCATGAAACGACATTCCACCCTGTGTGATCTTCAAAAGATAAAAAGGATCGCTCGTGAATTGATCCCAGCCATAAACAAGTGCGTAGCCGACTCGGCCACCCACGATCACGCCGAGCATGCCGTAAAACATGAGATCGTCGACCTGCTCCGAATTGACCGGCGAATCGCTGCGAGCGCAGCGGCGTTTCGCGAGCCACCAGGCCAGCAAGAAAGCGATAACATACATCAATCCGTACCAGCGCACTTTGAGCGGTCCGAGGGCAAAAATAATCGGATCAATCTCGGGATATGTCAGCATGAAATCCTGCCAGTCATCGACTTAAGACGCGTATCATAATCAGTTTCATGTGTGCGTCAAAGCAGGCGTCACCGCAGGAACTCGCAAATGCCAAATCGCCTCGCCGGGGAATCCAGCCCCTACCTGCAACAGCACGCCGACAATCCCGTCGACTGGTATCCGTGGGGCGATGAGGCTTTCGAGGAGGCCCGGAAGACCGGCAGACCAGTGCTCCTGTCAGTTGGCTACTCCGCGTGTCACTGGTGCCATGTCATGGCGCACGAGTCATTCGAGGACGATGCAATAGCCGATGTCATGAATCGCCTGTTCGTGAACATCAAAGTCGACCGCGAAGAGCGGCCGGACGTCGACAAGATCTATCAGACGGCACATCAGCTGCTGACGCAGCGCGGCGGCGGCTGGCCACTGACGATGTTCCTGGACGGTGATAATCAACGGCCGTTCTTCGGTGGCACTTACTTTCCCAATGTGCCTCGACACGGCATGCCGGCATTTGCGGACATTCTGCAAAAAGTTGCGACCTACTACACCGAGCAGCGCGACGAAATTCGCACGCAGAGCGATCAATTACTTAATGTTTTCAAAAAGTTAGACCCTTCTGCGAGCAACAATGACGGTGCATTGACCGCCACGCCGTTACAACGGGCGCGCGATACATTCGCGCAGACGTTCGACAGGGACTATGGCGGCTTCGGGTCGGCGCCGAAATTTCCACACGCTACAACAATCGACCGCATGCTGCGGCATTGGCACTCAAGTGCCACTGGGGCCGAACCTGATCTCGATGCGCTGCTCATGTCGACACTGACCTTAACGCGCATGGCCGACGGCGGAATTTTTGACCACGTTGGCGGCGGATTTTGCCGCTATTCCGTCGATCGTTACTGGCAGATTCCCCACTTCGAGAAAATGCTGTACGACAACGGACCGCTGCTGGCGATGTATGCGCAAGCCGCGCTTGTGAGCGGTGAGAAGCTGTTCATCGATACGGCCAACGCTACCGCAGACTGGATTCTCGCCGACATGCGTGCCGACAACGGTGGTTTTTTCTCGACACGTGACGCGGATTCTGAGGGCGAAGAAGGGTTGTATTACTTGTGGACACCAGAGCAGGTACAGAAATTACTCGGTGACGACTATGACGTATTCGCGCAGCGATTTGGACTGAATCAGGATGCAAATTTTGAGGGCCAGTGGCACCTTACCGCCCGCGAGCCTGTCGCGGATGACGACGCGCACGCATTGATTGAACGCGCCAAGAAGAAACTGCTGAGTGAGCGAATGACGCGCGTAGCACCGGGACGCGACGAGAAGCAGCTAACATCCTGGAACGCACTCGCCATCCGTGGGCTTGCGATTGCGGGACGCTCTCTGAATCGTCCGGAATTGACTGACGCAGCGACTAACGCAGCCGATTTTATTATGAAAAACCTGATGCAGAACGGCCGTCTGCTAGCAAGCTACAAAGATGGCACGGCCAGGTTTCCGGCATATCTCGACGACCATGCGTTTCTGCTCGATGCCCTGCTCGAGTTGCTGCAATCGAACTGGAACACGAAGCATCTCGAGTTTGCGGTGCAACTCGCCGACCTGATGCTCGAGCACTTCGAGGATAAAGAACAAGGCGCGTTCTTCTTTACCGCCAACGATCACGAGACACTGATACACAGGCCGAAGTCGCTGACCGATGAGGCTGTACCGTCGGGCAATGGTATCGCCGCATTCGCGCTGCAACGCCTGGGATTCTTGCTCGGAGAAGCCCGCTATCTGGGCGCCGCAGAACGAACATTGCGAGGTTCGTGGCACTCGATCACCGAGTATCCGCACGGGCATGTCAGTCTGCTGACGGCACTCGAAGAGTATCTGGCGCACCCTGAAGTCATCGTTATCCGGGGCGAAACCGAGGAGATTGAACGGTGGCGTGATGCAGCCGCAAGACTCTATGCCCCGGCACGGATGGTGTTCGCGATCGAGTCAAGGGAAAAAAACCTGCCGGGTGTCTTGGCGGACCGAACAGCGGTCGATGGAGAAACGATTGCCTATAAGTGTGTCGGCACGCATTGCGAGATGCCCGTGACAACCTGGCAGGCATTGGCCGAACAACTTGACACAGCGGACGGCCACTAGAACGCGTACAGGGGCTTCTGAGTCATTCAATCATCGCGGGCATTTGCAAACTACGCCTTTTTATCCTTATGGATAAGCGCTTAGTACGTCACCCGTTACTGCTACGACACCTGAAGCGTTTGGATCTTTGAACACTATGGGCAGTGATTCAATCTGCAGACCGGAATTTTTTTGCACGGCGGGTTTTCGGTCTGTATAAACTCATTCGCCGTCTTCGCCCGGCTATTTGTACATCGTGTCCGCATAGGAAATGCCGGCGCACATAAGCACCAGCAACGGTAGGACTACAGGAAAGAATTGCGCCGGCTTACGAGCCAAATTCCGTTCGCCTCCAGCCATCCTTGCCACGGCGAATTTCATACGCTGGCCAGTACTCATTGTCCAGTTTCAACGTAATGACTTCGGCTGTTCCATTCCAGGTCACGGTCTTCAGACGCACCGATTCACGGTCCTCGATATCTTTTACGGCATCAATAAACGCCTGTAGATTCGGTATTGTCGTTCCATTGACTTCGACTACCCTTCGGCCAGCCCACAGACCGTATCGCGTTGCTGGAGAACCGTAGTTGAAATACGCTACGTAGACGCCGTCAGTCGCGATGCCGCGCTGCGCCGCCATCGCGCGATGCGGGTCTTGCAACAACGCGCCTGCCCATGACACGGCTCGTTCGATTCCGCGTCCGCTTAAGGCAACCGTCTTAATGGTTAGTTCCTGTACCTCGTCATTGCGCCAGACAGTGACAACCACTTCGGATTTCTGTACAGCCTTTTCCAGCGCTCTGTATGACGTCACAATTCGACCGTCAATCGCAAGCACCATATCGCCATTTTTAAGCAGCTGCGCTGCCGGTGTGTTCGCGACCAATCGGATTACGCTCAGCGCCCGTCGGTGCGTTGGATTATTATCTGCAAGCCGCGCAATCCATTCTTCGTCAACGCCCATCTTGCGAGCAGCAAATAGTGGCGCGTAAACGAATTCTGCTTCGAGTGAGTAAAAAGGCTTGCCTTCGCGAACGATGTCGATGAACTGCTCAATAACTTCACTGCCCACGCCGCGATTCAACTGTGACGCATCTCCGCTGCTGTGCAGAACAAAGCTCGACCAACTTGCGGTAACACGGCCCTTTTTGTCGACCAGCACGCCATCATAATCGGTCGGCGCTGTTACCAGATCGATACCCTCTATGTTCGAGTCGCGAAAGCGCAGTGTTCTGGACAGCGGCAGTAACAACGGATCGACCGAGGAGACGGTGCTGTGCTGATGCACCAACTGATGATCGGCTTTGATGCCGACCACCCAAACATCGTCACCAGGTTTTAGCGGCGTCGAATTAAATTGTGCGGTTTTGACCGGTGTGTCGCCGATACTCTTCGGATCGTAGGATACGATTGCGAAATTGTGCAGCGGATGCAGCTGCTCGATCTTGCCTTTCACCTCAAGCGATCCGGCAAACGTTATTTTCACGTCACCGATGGCAATAGGGACCGTATTTCGATCAACGAGAACGTAACCGCGCTCTTTGTCGACAATAAGGCCGGTACCATAGTAATGACGATCCGCAACACCGGATAAGGTGTACGGTAAATCGAACGTTACGACGACCAGCGAGGGCGCAATTTCCCTGACGCGCGGGTCATCGTAGTCTGTTAGTTTCGTACTGCCGATTTCTGCTGGCTTCGGCGCCGGTCCATCCGCCAGCGAGCGGCACGGCCATGAACCCGTCGTATCGTCACGAGCGCATCGTCTGACCGGAAACCAGACACGATCCATCTCCAGCAGTCGAACGACAGAATTCTGCGGATTCTCCATATTGACGTAGCGAACCTTGGCACGTTCGCCGTCGGCAAGCTGATCCAGCGCGGCTTCGAAATCATCGAGATCGGAAATGGGTTCACCATCCATCTCCACAATTACGGCGCCACGCGGAATGGCTGCTTTCGACAGCAGGTACCCTGGGTTCGCAACGTAGACACCTTTCGGTTGCCGGTTGTAGTGACGCGCTTGCTGATAAGACAGCGTGTTAACTATCCCGTCGCCAATCTCCAGATACTCGTCCGGTGTAATCGCGTGCAAGTCCTCAACCGCAATCTTGTGAATGATCGACCGGCCACCGCGCTCAACTTCGATTTCAATTTCTTTTCCAACAAGGTTATCGAGTATCGCTTCGAGTGGCACGAATTCGGTCACCAGCTCGCCGTCAATTCTGATGAGGATGTCGCCCGACGCCAGTTTTCCCGCCGCCGGCGAATTTGGAATAACCTGGTCAACGGTCAACATGCCCGTCTGCTCGGGATTCTTGGATCGTGCCAACCGTTCGGACTCCGCCGTTAACCCGAGTCTTTTCAATTCGTCGTATGCTTTATGATGGAAAATCGTCTGCAGCGTGCCCCGCGAAACCGGCCTGCCGGCACGCAACTCCTTAAGCGCACGATCGATACGGTCGAGCGGCAAGAAAAAACTGCTCGCGGCAGAACTGTTTGCGCCGGCATTCAACGCGACCACTTCGCCATCTATGTTTACAACAGGAGATCCAGACGAACCGCCGGATGTGCTTGACGCTGCCTGATAGTAGAACGTATTGAAGTCGTTGTATTTTCCGCGTCCGTATTCGGGGGCCTTGCGATCCAGTCGCGCGATAGTGCCTGCGAGAATCGACAGCTGTTCACCGGCATCATTGCCAATGACGCGAATCTCTTTCCCAACACCTGCACCTGTCGGCACCAGCGGCAATTCCACGGGTTCAAGGTAGTGCAGGTCAGCCGGGTCATAGCGGAAAAACCCGAAGTCGTGCACAGGGTCACGATAAATCGGCGTTAACCGAACTTCCTCATTGTTGCGGAATATAGCCTCAGCAATTACCGGGCCCGGCGTAACAACATGCCGGTTGGTCAGAATAATGCCACGTTCGGCATCGACGACGAATCCAGTTGCCTGAGTCGAAGAGTTCCACTCCGTATCGAATGCGCGCGTACTGTCCACACGGATAGAGACCACACCGGACGATATACGCTCAAGTGTTTCAGTCCACGCCGTGTCCTCGGCGGCTGTCGCCACCGTGCCTGCATGCAGCAACGCGATTGTCGCCAGAATCCTGACCTTTGCCATAGCCTTCCAAAAAAATAAACGGGTCGATAACCGGGCCTTACGCCCAACAGTACTGATCTCGACTGCCTGGGTGGGCAGCGGTTCCCTATTTCAACAAAAACAGCGACTAAGCGCGACCACCAAGATCACGTTTCGTCAGGTCGATAGGCCAGATCCAGCTGCCGCGCAGCTTTGACGTCATCGAGGCGACGGACCGGCATCCCGTACGGCGCGCCCTTGAAATCGACGCCTTCTTCCTTCGCCGCAGTGGCGATCTCGATCATGGCTGTGACGAAGTTATCCAGCGTTTCCTTGCTCTCAGTCTCGGTCGGCTCGATAAGCAGGCATTCTGGCACGAGTAACGGGAAATAGGTCGTCGGCGCATGGTAGTTTTTGTCGAGCAACGCCTTGGCGATATCCATGGCGGTCAGGTTCACCGACTTGGCTTCGCGCTTCAATGTTACGATGAATTCATGACTTGCGCGCCGGGTTGGGAACGCGAGCTCGAAGCCTGCCGCCTGCAATCGCGCGGCCAGATAATTTGCATTCAAGGTTGCGTACTCGGAGACGCGCCGCATGCCGGCCCGGCCAAGCATGCGCATATAGACATAGGCGCGCAGCAAAACGCCGGAATTACCCATAAAACCCGACAGCCGACCGATGCTTTGCGGAAAGTCTTCTTCGACCAGCCAGTCGTATTGGGGTGCCACGTGCCCTTGGGGTGCCACGTGCCCTTGGGGTGCAGCATCGCTTTTGCCAACAATCGGAATCGGCATGAACGGCAACAATCGATCGTTGACGCCCACCGCACCCGACCCGGGACCACCTCCACCATGCGGCGTCGAAAATGTCTTGTGCAGATTCATGTGAATGACATCGAACTTCATATCACCCGGCCGAACTTTTCCGAGAATAGCGTTCAGATTAGCGCCGTCGTAATACAGCAGCCCGCCAGCATCGTGAACAAGATCGGCAACCTCCTTGATACGGCGTTCGAACACTCCCAAAGTCGACGGATTCGTCAACATGATGCCGGCCGTTTTCGGACCAACCGCCGATTTGAGTGCATTGAAGTCGATATCGCCTTCCGGTCCTGTCGGCACTTCCCTGACAACGCAAGCGCACATTGTCGCTGTGGCCGGATTGGTTCCGTGCGCCGCGTCGGGACAGATGATTTCGATGCGCTCATGATCGCCGCGCGCTTCATGGTACGCCTTGATCATCGCAACACCAGCGAGCTCGCCTTGAGCACCTGCCATTGGCGTCAGTGATACACCCTTCATGCCCGTAACGTCTTTTAGCATTTCTTGCAGCTCGTACATGCAACTCAGGAAACCCTGTCCATGACTGACAGGTCCCAACGGGTGGCGTCCGGCAAATTCCGGCAACATAGCCAGAGCATTGCATGCGCGCGGGTTGTATTTCATCGTGCATGAGCCCAATGGGTAGAACTGCGTATCAATCGAAAAATTCATCTGCGACAGACGCGTGAAATGCCGCACAGTCTGCAATTCAGATGCTTCCGGCAAGCGTGGCTTGTCGGTGCGCAGCATCGACTTTGGTATCGCGGACGGCGAAACTTCCGCGGGCGCCTGCGCGAACGCACGGCGACCCGTGCGTGACTTATCAAATATCAGATCGCCGCCGGTCAGATTAATCATCTATTTCAATTCCAAGCGCGCGGAATGCCGCGCGATAATCCGGTTCTCTGGTGATGTCTTCAATGTGCTCCTGGTGCACAATCGTATTGTTCTCATCCAGGACAACGACAGCCCGGGAAAACATGCCGGCGAGTGGACCGTCGATGATCTGCACACCGTAATTTTCGCCGAATCCAGCGTGGCGAATCGCCGACAGGCCAATGACGTTGCTGAGCTCATGCTCTTCCTGAAAACGTTTGTGAGCGAATGGCAGATCGTACGACACCATCAGCATAGCCACGTCTTCAACTTCTCCCGCCAGGCGATCAAATTCGACGACCGACTTCGCACACACGTCGGTATCGATGCTAATGAAAATATTTAAGACTTTTCGCACACCCATCCAGTTCGCAAACGATACATTTTGCAAATCCGTATTGACGAGTGAAACGTCCGGGGCTCGACTGCCTACGGCTGGCAATTCGCCGTGTATGCGATAGCTGGTATTGTTGTGTTTAATTTTAGCCACTTGCTTTCCTGTTACCCGCTCTTAACGTTGCTGGCGGCCATGACGTCCGCAAAGGCCGCTATGTATGTCTCGATGTCCTGTGCAGTTTTCGTTTCCGTAACGCAGACCAGCAGCGCATCCGCACCTGCGTACGACGTCAGGTCAAATCCGCCGAGAATGTCTCGCTCAGCCAGCCTATCCAGCAACGGCGCAACGGGTCGATCCAGTTTTAACGCGACTTCGTGAAAGAACGGTCCGTCAAAGAGTCGTTCGACTCCGTTGATCGAGCACAATCCGTCCACGAGTGCTGTCGTATTAGCGTGCGACGCATTCGCGATACTGACGAGACCCTCGTAGCCCAGCAGAGACATATAAATCGTAGCTGCGGTGACCATGAGGCCCTGATTGGTGCAGATGTTCGAGGTTGCTTTGGAGCGACGAATATGCTGTTCGCGTGCCTGCAATGTCAGAACGAAACCGGGCTTCCCGTCAAGATCAGTTGTACGTCCGACAATCCGGCCCGGCATCTGACGAACGTGTTTTTGTTTGCACGTCATGAAGCCAAAGTACGGCCCACCCGATGACAACGGGACTCCCAGCGGCTGCCCTTCACCGCAGGCGATGTCAGCACCCTGTTCGCCCCACTGCCCCGGGGGCTTGAGTAGTGCCAGCGAAATTGGGTTGACGACAGCCAGGACGAGAGCACCCTGAGCGTGTGCCCAGTTGGTCAGCCGGTCTACATCATCCAGCGTTCCGGCAAAAGACGGCTGTTGCAGCACTACAGCGACGGGTTCACGGCCGTCGGACAATTGCTCAAAGTTAATGTTGCCGCTCATAGAATCCCGCGGCAGGCGCTCGAACGTCAGCCCCTGGGCTCCGCATATAGCGGCTGCTACTTGCTCGTAAACCGGATTTACGCCGGGCGCCAGCAATATGCGACCTGTCTTCACTCGCCGATTGCTGCGAACGGCCATCAACGACGCTTCAGCGAGCGCCGACGCACCATCATATAACGAGGCATTGCTGACAGCGAGCCCGGTCAGCTCCGTCATCATCGTCTGGTATTCGTATATCGTCTGCAGCGTGCCTTGACTGGCCTCGGCCTGATACGGCGTATACGCGCTGTAGAACTCGCCGCGTGTGGAAATGTCCCAGACTGCTGTCGGTATGTGATGCTCGTAAGCACCGGCGCCAATAAAGCACATCGGCGTACCGTCCAATTTCGCGCGCTCGCGCATCAATCTCGAGATTTCCATCTCGCTCAAAGCGTCGGGCACATGGTGCAAATGCTCGATCATCAGTTCCGCAGGAATCTCGTCAAACAGATCGGCAATGGAGTCGGCCCCGATTGTCTTGAGCATCTCCTGCGTGTCTTTCTCGGTATGAGGTATGAAAGGCATTGCTCTTGTCAGTCGTCCAGGTTGTCGATAAATTCTTGATATTCGTCCGGTGACATCAACGCACTTTCGTCTATTCCGCCGGCCGGTCGCATGCGAACAATCCAGCCATCCCCGTACGCGTCCGAGTTAATATTCTCCGGATCATCGGCCAGAACTTCGTTCACGGCAACGATATTGCCACCCATCGGTGCATACACGTCGGAAGCCGCTTTTACAGACTCGACCACGGCCATCTCGCCGCCTTCCTCGATGTCCTGCCCGACTTCTGGTAGCTCGACGTAGACCAGATCGCCCAACGCGCCCTGCGCGTGGTCGGTAATCCCAATCGTAACTGAGCCATCTTCCTCTCGCCGCAACCACTCGTGGTCTTTTGTGAACAGAAGATCTCCAGGTAATTCATTCATCGTGCTTCTCCCATAAGTTTATTCGAATCTGTCCGTTGCGTACAAATGGCGTCTTAACGACGCGTACGTTCAGGAGTTTGCCTCTGACGTCGACCACTGCGCGGTCATAATCGCCGGATGGCACTCGCGCCAGTGCAATTGATTTGCCAATAGTCGGCGAGTAACCGCCGCTCGTGATGACACCCTCACCGACTCCCTCGACGATGACTTTCTGCTGGTTCCTGAGCACACCACGGTCTTCCAGCAGCAGACCGACGAAGCGCTGTACACCCGCGGAGTTCCGAAGCGCGGCAAGCGCTGTGCGGCCGATGAAGTCGCGATTCTCAGGCTCCCATGCGACGGTCCAGTTGAGTCCGGCCTCAAGGGGCGAGATGGTTTCGTCCATGTCGGTGCCGTACAGGTTCATCGCAGCTTCCAGGCGCAATGTGTCACGAGCGCCCAGTCCACACGGTGCTACGCCGGCGGCGAGCAAGCGGTCCCATACGACCGGCGCTTCGGCGGCAGGCATGCAGATTTCCCAGCCGTCCTCACCGGTGTAACCCGTACGTGCAACGAACATGTCGCCCGCCCGCAGGCCATTGAACGGTTTTAACGCCAGCGCCGCTTTGCGATATTCGGCACCAATACACGGTGCCGCAAGTTCTCTTGCATTGGGTCCCTGTACAGCAACCATGGCCAGTTCGGCGCGCTCGGCAACGGCAACATAGTAAGGGCCAGCCTGATTACGAATCCAGGCCAGATCTTTGTCGCGGGTGGCAGCATTGACGATCAGCCGGTAGTCGGTGTCGGACATGAAGTAGATGATCAGGTCATCGATCACGCCACCGTCGGTATTCAGCATGCAGGTGTAAAGCGCCTTGCCGTACTCCTTTAGCTTGGCGACGTCGTTCGCCACCAGGTATTGCAGAAATTCAGTGGCACGCTCGCCGGACAGATCGACGATTGTCATATGGGATACATCGAACACGCCCGCGTATCGCCGTACGGCGTGATGCTCCTCTTTTTGTGAGCCGTAGTGCAGCGGCATATCCCAGCCGCCGAAATCGACAATGCGAGCACCGGCCTCGTGATGTTTGTTGAACAACGGCGTTTTGGATCCCATTAGCTCTTGTATCTCTATGCAACAATTAAAAAGAGTGGCAGGCGCATCCGGCCTGCCACCCCTCTGTCCTTGGTTACCTGAGAGATCAATGACCATGTCCTGCGAGACTGGGTCACATACCCCTTCGGTGGGCCGTTTCGGCCGCTCTCCAGAGCTAATCAGCGTACTCAGTCCTTCTGCCTGAGCGTTTCCGGGCGTGTTGCGCCTTCGGCGCCCCGATTGAACGGGGTCTCTTCTGGGCACGCTATGGATTAGTGCGCGCAATCATAGCCAAGTGCGTCCGCGGTTGCCAGCAGCCTATAGGCAAGTAACAATTGCAGGCAATCGAATCCGGGACTTACGAATGAAGACCACAAAAATCGTGCTGACGACGCTGCTCGTATCCATGTCCAGCGCATGCTACGCGAATGCCAGCAGCGAATTTACGACACTATTGGATGAACACTGGGAGTGGCAACTCGCAGCCTCACCGACGATGGCGTCCCAACTGGGCGATCGGCGCTACAACGATCAGTGGCCCGATCAGAATTTGCAGGCCATCGAGCAACGCCATGACGACATCCGGGAATTTCTGCGGCGAGCGTACGCTATTGACCGCAAAGATCTCTCAATCGACAACCAGCTGAACTACGAACTCTTTAGGCGCCAGCTCGAGGACACAGTTGACGCGTATCAATTCAATAACCACTTGATGCCGTTCTCTCATCGTGGCGGTGTGCAGAATCTCGACAACCTGACGAATAGTCTGCGCCTTACAACGGTAGAAGATTTTGAAGACTGGCTGGCACGGATCTCAAAAATCGATGACGTTATCGAACAAACCATCGCGCTGGCAGAGAAAGGTCGAAAGTCCGGCTACATGGCGCCAAAGATTCTGATGCAGCGCATTCCGAATCAGCTCTCACGGCAGGTCGTCGAAATCGCCACTGCAAGTCCGTTGTTCATGGCATTCGAAAATATGCCGGATTCCATTTCGGCTGCAGATCGTGAGCGTCTGCGCGCAGACGCGATGGAAATTATCGAGGACAAAGTGTTGCCGGCGTATCGCAAACTGGATCGCTATTTCAATAAAAAATATCTGCCGGCCGCCCGTGAAAGTGTTGGTTTGTCCGCGCTGCCAAACGGCACGGCTGCGTACGAATACCTCGTGCGCTCGTTTACTACGACGCGGATGACGCCCGACGACATTCATCGCCTTGGGCTCGAGGAGGTCAAACGCATCCGCGATGAGATGGCGAAAGTCATTGAAGAAGTCGGATTCGAGGGTAGCTTTCAGGATTTTCTCGTTTTCCTGCGCACTGATCCGCAGTTCTACTACGACACTCCGGAAGCGCTCTATGAAGCCTATCTTGCAACCAGCAAGCGCATCGATCCTGAGCTCGTGAATCTCTTTGCGACGCTGCCGCGCATGCCTTATGGAGTGAAACCCATTCCCGACTCCATCGCAGCGGACACTACGACGGCATATTATTCACGACCGGCGGCCGATGGCAGTCGTGCCGGTATCTACTGGGTAAATCTGTATCGCCCTGACGTGCGCCCGAAATACGAAATCGAAGTCCTGAGCGTGCATGAAGCGATGCCCGGTCATCATTTACAGATCGCACTGCAACAGGAACTCGGTGACGTGCCGGATTTTCGTCGCTTTCTCGGTTTCACAGCCTTTGTCGAGGGCTGGGGATTGTACAGCGAGCGGCTGGGTTATGAACTGGGTCTCTATAAAGATCCTTACTCGCGCTTCGGGCAGCTCACTTACGACATGTGGCGCGCCGTTCGTCTCGTCGTTGACACGGGACTGCATTACAAAGGCTGGACACGGCAGCAGGCGATTGATTTCTTCAAGGACAACGCCGCCAAAACCGAACATGACATCATCAATGAGATCGATCGTTACATTGGCAATCCAGGACAGGCCCTGGCGTACAAGATCGGGCAACTCAAAATGTTGATGTTGCGAGAACGCGCGGAGCGCCGGCTTGGTGAGAAATTCGATGTCCGGGCGTTCCACGATCAGCTTCTCGGCGCCGGTGCATTACCGCTAGATCTACTCGAGCAGCGCATGGACGAATGGTTGGCAGACCAACCCTAATCCGGCATTTCGTAGTCGTTTCGCTCTTTCGGATCGTCCGACAAATATTGCACGAACTCCCAGTCGTTGCCGTCCGCATCGTAAAAATAAACGCGCTTGCGGTGTGGATGATTGTTCGGATAGGTCGAATCCCTGAACCCTGCCGCTGAGAGCCTGGCACGCACTGCATCCACGTCGTCAACCTCGTAACCGAGATGGTTGATGCCGGGCTTGCCTGCATAGGGCACCCACTTCTCTGTGGGCTCATTGGTTGACTCGTTCAAAGCAATATAGGTGTCATCGGTTCCGATGTGCATCCAGCGTTGACCTTCGTTGTGCCCCTCGCGCCGAATTTGAAACTCGGGCAAAGCGGCAATCAGAAAGCGAACCGTGTCGTCAATATTGCGAACATTCATATTCGCGTGCTCGAGTCGAATAGTCATAGCGGTCTCCTTGTGCTGTCCGGCAGTCTGATCCCCACTAGACAGTAAAACAACGGAATTGCTATTTTAGTAGCCAATTGATATTTTGCCAGCATGACTGATATCAAACGAAACCTTGCCAACAATATCCGCCGGCTACGCGAGTCGCGCAATATGTCTCAACAGCAGATCGCGAAGCTCTCAGGAATTCCACGGCCGACCTGGGCGAGCCTCGAAACTGGCACAGCAAATCCGACGCTGACGGTGCTCAACAAAGCTGCCAGCGCTTTGAATGTTTCGATCGAGGAGTTGGTCGGTTCACCACGCAGTGAGTTTGAATTTATTCCGGCCAAAAAGGTACGTGAGCGCAGACGTCAGGATGCTAAATTGCGACCGCTGGTCCCCGTGGCGCTACCGGGCCTGGAAATATCCCGGACCGAGCTAGCGCCCGGTGGGCGCATGGTTGGAGTGCCGCACACGACCGGCACGCGCGAATATCTGACCTGCGAGCGCGGCCAGGTCGAACTCATCGCGGGTGGTGAGCATCACTTGCTCAACGCAGGCGACATGCTGGTATTTCGCGGCGACCAGCCGCACTCGTATCGGAACCCGGACCCAAAGCGCAAATCGATATCGATATCCGTCGTTTGCTTCGCCAGCTGAAGCCTCTGCCGGGGATTCGTTGCAGTCCTGCTTCGCTCATCAAGCCGGGAATTCCTGCCTCGCTATAGCCGCGCGCATTTCGGGCGTCGCCGACGAATCATAGATTTCATCGATACGTCTAACGCGATTCGAAAGTCCCGCACAGTTCGCGATTTGAATATTCAGTCCCGGGCGCGCATTCATTTCGAGAATGAGGGGACCGCGATCATTGTCGATGACCATGTCCACGCCGAGATAACCCAGCCCCGTCACGTCATAACCTCGAGCGGACGATTCCAGAATGAAATCCCAGTGCGGGATTTGGAGGTCAGCCACCAGCGCGCCGGTATCAGGATGTTCCTCTACCACCACGTCGTCCAGAACTCCGTTAAGTGTCTTGCCGGTGGAGATATCCACGCCTACACCGACGGCACCTTGATGCAGATTCGCCTTCCCGTCTGAAGCACGTGTCGGCAAGCGCACCATCGCCATCGCCGGGTAGCCACGGTACACAACGACGCGGATATCCGGCACGCCCTGATAGCTGACCTCGGCAAACGTCGGATCAAAGCGTACGCAATACTCGATCAACGCCTTGTCACGGTTACCGCTCAGACTGTACTGGCCACCGACGATGTTTGAAATGTGGTGCAGAATCTCACCTTCCGAAATCAGCATGCCGTTGCTGAGACGAAAACTGTCCCGCTTGTGCTGGTTGCGCCCGATCACGACCAGAATGCCGTCACCGCCGCTGCCTCGCGCAGGCTTAATGACGAAGCTGCTTCGATCACCAACCATGGCCGCAAAGTTTCTAGCCTCTGCCTGATGCGCTATTACACCGTACAGATCCGGCACAGCCATGCCCGCCGCGAGGGCGAGCTCTTTAGTGAGCACTTTATCGTCGACCCTCGGAAACAAACGGCGCGGATTGAGCCGCATGATAAAATCAGTATTGCGCTCGTTGAGCCCGAGGACTCCGATAGCTCGCAGTTTTTTCGCCGCCAAGACCATCAGCCGCGCGCGAGCTCTTTAAAGCGCCGCAGCTCGGTCAGGCGATAACCTGTGTATCGACCCATAAGTATGACGCTTGCCAGAATGATCAGCAGCAACTCAGGGAATGTAAAGATTAAGTGTTCAAGCCATGTCATACCCATGAAAGTATAAGCCGCGACGGCGACGACCAGGCTACCGAGCCCGCCACGGATCGCATCGGCCGGGCCGCGTTCCTCCCATACCACTGACATGCGCTCGATCGTCATCGCGATAATGACCATAGGAAACAGCGCGACAGACAGACCGGTTTCCATACCCATGCGATGTGACGTCATACTGATAAACAGCATCAGCATAACGACGACAATAAGAACCGCACTCAGTCGTGGCACCAGTAACAATCGCAATCGATCCAACAGGAAGCGGATCGTCAGACCCAGCGTCACAAGCAATGTAAACAAAATCAGGCCCCAAAAAAGCTTGGTTTCGCGAAACGCGAGTGCAATTAGTACGGGCATGAAAGTACCGAAGGCGTCGATGCCGACAATATTGCGCATGATCACCATGATCAACGCACCAATCGGAATCATCAACAACACTCCGTATACCGCCTGCGTTCGAATCGGCAGGCTGTACAGGGAAAAGTCGACGGCGCTGGCACCGCGCTGAGCAACTTGCCTCTCTGCGATCGCCACAGCATCCACGTGATTTTCCTGAATTGCAAACTCAACCTGAATTTTGCTGCCGCCCTCGATACTCACGAGCGGCTCGTTGCCACGCCACCACACCAGGAATCGATCGGGCAAATTTTCTTCGCCGGTCGCCGGATTGAAATACAGCCAGCGATCACCGTCGTGCACTTCGAGCCAGGACACCAGCGTTGCGCTGCGCTGACGGCCCGCCAGTGGAAATCCGTGCACAATTCGAGCGGGTATGCGTGCAGACGCCAACAACATTGTGACAACGTCGACGAAGTCAGAATCCATGGAAACATCGGAAAGCAGTAACTCGACGTTCGGATCTGGAGAAGGGTCGTTCATTCGGCGCAGCAATTCGGTAGTAAATGAAGCCGTGTCTGCAGAGTGATCATTGACGTCATCGACGAGCACTTCGACAGCGGTGTTCATAGGCTCATTGATTACCGGCAGCGGCGGAAACGGCGGCGTCGTATCCGACTCGTCGACACTATCGTCTTCGTAAACGGATATACGGTAGTAAATCCTCTGCTCGCCATCGGCGCGTCGAATGGCCCATTGTGCTTCGCGACCGCCACTGCCGTAGTTCAGACTAAAGCCGTAACCGCGTGACACGGAGTTCTCATTGAGCATTCGAAATCCCGGCGTCAAAGTCGGTACGTGTAACTGCACTTTAATTGATCCCGGACCGCTGTCGAAACTGATGGCGGACTCGATCGTCCACACAGGCTTTTCCTGATCCTCGGTCAACGGAAATCCCAGTACCTGCCATTTATAGAAAAAGACAGACAACCCAATGACCGACAGCAATGCCGCCAAACCATATACGTAACCGTGCTTCATTGTCCCCTCGTAGGCGTTAGTTGACGCCCAGCGCGACCTTAACGGCGCGTTCTCTGATCGGCCCGCTACGATTGAAGAACCACATGCCCACCGATCTTATTCTTTCCACAACCGTGGAGTCTGTCGCAAACAGGCGGTTGAGGCCAGTCATGAAGTGCAACATTGTTAAATTGGCGCCCTTGCGCGCGCGCTCATAGCGGCGCAGGACAGGCCTGTCTCCAGGGTGCAGCCCGGCGCCAATCGCCGCATCAATTACGCGCGCAAGTTCACCCGCATCCTGCAACCCAAGGTTCGCGCCCTGCCCGGCTAATGGATGAATCGAATGTGCAGCATCCCCTATCAATGCCAAACCCGGTTGCACATAATCCCTGGCATGCTGCGCACAAAGCGGAAACGCGCCTTTCGGACCTGCGACCGTCAATTCACCAAGAACCCCATCGGACGCGTCGCTCAACATGCGACCCAGTGCCTCGTCTGACGCGTCCAATGCCATTTCTGCAATATCAGGCGTCGTCGACCAGACGACAGAAATGCGACCATCCGCCAGTGGCAACATACCGAGTGGTCCATCGCGCAAGAATCTCTGCCACGCCGTCGCATTGTGCTCGCGTTGCGTTTCCAGATGCGTGACCAGGGCCATCTGCCGGTACGGCCATCGGTGCGTCCTGATGCCTGCCAGCTCACGTACGAAAGAACGAGCACCATCAGCACCGATAACCAGATCTGCTGCCGGCAGGACCTCGATCTGCGTCTCGAATCGCAATGCAACAGTCGTTTTATCCAGCACCTCCAATAAGGCGTGCTGCAACAGCACGTTTTCGACAATGAAACCCAACTGCGGTACCGCGAATTCGGCTGCATTGAAGCGCAATGCAGATCCGCTGTCAGGCGTATCATTTTCATCCCACACGGTCATGCACTGGTACGGTGAAACGCGCGCATCTTCTACGCCCGTCCATGCGCCGACCGAATCCAGTAGCGCAGCGGAGCCGTTGGCAATAGCCGATACGCGAAGTGAAACGTCATCGTCAGCAGAAAAGACGGGGCGCTTTGCCGCGTCGATCACGGTGATGTCCAGAGCGTCAGATTGATGCCCTTCAGCCAGCAAGGCCGCAAGCGTCAGCCCGGTAATTCCACCGCCGACGATGATGATTTTGAAGCGCGCCTTCATCGGATCGGCATACCACGTGACAAGCGAGGTAACTCACCGGCGAGACCCATCGTATGCTTTGCAAATAGCGAGCGAACTCCGGGTATCAAGTCGAAACCGAGCATGCCGATATTTCGCAGCGTCCGTAAACCCGGGCGTGTACTACCGAACAGACGCACGAGATTGTCCGTGAAGTGCACCAGCTTTTTCTGATCCGAACGACGCCACCTTGCGTACCGGTCCAGCAATTGCGAAGCACCCGGATCTAATTCGTCCGACTGTCCATCAGCAATGCAGTCGCACAGTGCGGCTACATCACGCATACCGAGGTTGAAACCCTGGGCCGAAACAGGATGTAGGCCGTGGGCCGAATTACCGATCAACACACTTCGAGTTGCCGTCATTCGCACCGCTTTGCTTAATACCAACGGATACGCAACTCGTTGACCAACACGAGAAAATTTCCCCAGACGAAAACCGAACTCCTGCTGAATCTCAGCCAGAAATTCGTCGTCATCCAGTCCAAGGACCCGGTCTGCGTCGTCCTCTGAAACAGTCCAGACAAATGCTGCGCGATCATCAGCAATCGGCAGAATCGCCAATGGACCCTGCGGGGTAAAGCGCTCGTATGCACGATGATCCAGATTCTTCTCGGGCAGGAGATTGCCAATGACCGCGCACTGTCCATACTCGCGGCGCTGCGCCGATATGCCCATCATCTCGCGAACTGCAGAATTTGCTCCATCCGCTGCGACCAGCAGTTTACACGTTAGCGTTTGTTTGCCATCGCCGGACTTAAGTGTCGCGGCTGCCTGGTCGGGTCCCAGCTCGATCGCCTCAATACGCGCGGGGCAAAACACATTTACGCCGACGACAGCATCGAGCTTCGATTGCAGCACCTCGCCCAGTACGCGATTGATAACGACGTAGCCGAGCGCATCGATTCCCTGTTCTTCAGCGTCGATATGAGAGAAACCGAAACGACCTTTGTCGGAAATATGAATTGCCCTGATCGGCGTCGAAGCAGCGACGACTTCATTCCAAATGCCCATCGCTTCAAACATGCGTTGCGTGCTTCTCGACAATGTCGTCGACCGATCATCAAAACTGGGCTGCAGTCTCTGCTTGCGAGCAACGGCCTCAACAACGGCAATTTGCAGTCCGAGCGGTACCAGCGCAAGCGCGAGGCTCGTTCCAATCATTCCGCCACCGGCGATGACGATATCGTAAGTGTCTTTCTTAGATTTCATTGTTTATGTGGACGTGCTGCCCATTAAGGCCTCAATATCATCGGGGTCCCTCACCAGCCCTTTGCTCAGTACGTCCGGCCCGTTATTTGTCACAGCAACATCGTCTTCAATGCGAATTCCGATGTTGCGAAACTTTTTCGGAACCTTGCGATTGTTGTTGATGTAGATACCGGGCTCCACGGTCGTTACCATCCCCGTTTCGAGCATGCGCCACTCGTCACCCACTTTATAATCACCAACGTCATGCACATCCATGCCAATCCAGTGCCCAGTACGGTGCATGTAGAACTGCTGATAAGCACCATCCCTGATCAGCTTTGGCAGTGAGCCGTCGAGCAAACCGAGATTTTTGAGGCCCTTGGTAATGACTCTGACCGCTGCGTCGTGCGGCTCATTCCAGTGATTGCCGACGACAGTCTTGTCAATCGCTGCCTGCTGCGCCTCAAGCACGATCTCGTATACCGCGCGTTGTTCGGAAGTGAAGCGCCCATTGATCGGAAATGTGCGCGTGATGTCAGAGGCGTAGTAATCAAACTCACAACCCGCATCGATCAACAGCAGGTCGCCATCCTTCAGTTCGGCATTATTTTCGACGTAGTGCAGGATGCAGGCGTTCGCGCCCCCGCCAACGATCGGGCTGTAGGAAACCCAGGCATCGTTGTGGCGAAACTCATGACGAAACTCAGCCTCAACCTCATATTCGTACATGCCCGGGCGCGTGATTCTCATCGCTCGCTTGTGCGCCTCGACGGCTACTTTGGCCGACTTGCGCATCGCCGATAATTCGCCACGACTCTTGTACAGCCGCATGTCGTGCAACAAATGATCGAGTGCCACAAACTCCTGCGGGGTGTGGACACCGTGTGACAATTTCGAGCGTAGCGTATTGATCCACTCAGCTATGCGGGCATCAAACTCTGAGTACATACCCATCGTGTAATAAACCCGACTGCAGGACTCCATGATCCCAGGCAGGATGTCGTCGAGATCGTCAATCGGAAACGCGTCGTCCGCGCCATAGTTTTCTACTGCGCCCGCCTGGCCGGCGCGCAGACCGTCCCACAGCTCCCTTTTTGGGTCTTTTTCGCGACAGAACAGCAAGTATTCACCGTTCGCCCGTCCGGGTACCAGCACCGCTACTGCCTCAGGTTCCGCGAAACCGGTCAGATAGTAGAAATCGCTGTCCTGACGGAAACGATACTCAACGTCTCGGCTGCGCGTTCTGACCGGAGCAGAAGGCAAAATCACGATGCCGCCCGGACCGACCATACGCATCAGCTGCCTACGCCGCTTTTCGAATTCCCTGCTATTCATTGGGCTTCACTGTCAATATTTCGAATGCCAGCCAACTCCTCGCAGCACAGCCGCGCCGCCACCCGCAGGTATTCGATGAGCTCGGCATATGCCGAGTCATCTTCCTCCGCGTTTGATTCGTCGTCCAGTCCGGCGCCGCTGGCACGCCCACGATCGCGAGCCTTCCCGTCAATAATCCTTGCGTTTGCGCAGCGTCCCAATTTGCGCCGCACTGTTTAAGGGCGTCTTCGAAAATATCGTGCCCGACCATTTCATCCATCCGGATGCCAACCTTGTCAATTCCACCAATCTCTTATGATCCCACGGACCGCCCAATCTGACCACGTCAGCATGACCCATCCTCAAGCGGCGATTGATTCTGACCTAAGGCCTGACTATATTGAACGTATGGGAGAGAACATCAACACGACTTTCGAACACGAATTAAAGCGACTTGAGAAGCGTGTCGACGCACTCGTGCGCGTTTGCGATAAGTTACAGGACGAGAACCGCTCGCTCAAACAACGTCAGGATATGCTGACTTCGGATCGTGCCAGCTTGCTGCAGAAGAACGAACAGGTGCGTGCGCGCGTTGAGGCGATGGTTGGCCGACTAAAAACGATGGAGCAAGGCTCTTAATTTTAGGGCAGGAGTACTTTGAATGACCGAACAAACCGCCCAGGTAAGTGTCAGAATCCTGGACAAGGAATACCAGGTAGCCTGCCCCGCCGACGAGCGGACGAACTTGCTCGATTCCGCCGAGATACTCAACGCGAAAATGCGTGAGATTCGCGACACAGGCAGAATCGTCGGCCTGGACCGCATCGCTGTTATGGCGGCGCTGAACATGGCAAATGACCTGCTTAATGCCAACGCGCGAGATCAAGAACTTGAAGGCGGTATTAGCGACCGCCTGAAACTTATTTCCGATCGCGTTGACCACGTACTGGGTGACTCGCAGCAGCTCGATCTCTGATCGGCGCGCGGGTCGCAATGCACGATAAAATCAGATTGGCGTCTCCTGCAGTGTTCGATACTGACCTGGATACCTCCCGACCCTAAATTTTCACCTCGGGGTCGCTGTCTGTCGGCTGCATATGAGCAAGACCGTTTCGACGGTGAGCCTGTTACAGCCACGGCTGACCCCACCTGTTGCTCCGGTTCGAGAGCGAAGGTTTGTGACGGCACAGGCGGGAGGCGCCTCCTTCTCAAAGCATTCTATTGTTGATCAACGTGATGCATGAACTTCGCACGAAGGCATTACGCGCACGACGCGAAATGACCGTCGACAATCGCGCTGCCGCCTCCGAAATAATATGTAATAAAGTGACGCGTTCACGGCTTTTTGCATCTGCATCCTTGCTTGCTTGTTACTTGCCCATGAGTGATGAAGTGGATACATGGACTATCATCGAACGCGGCTGGCGCGCAAACAAGCGCATTTTCGTGCCCATAACGCGCAACAACGGCAAAATGTTTTTTCGCGAGATTCGACCAGATACGACGTTGCTTCGAAACCGCATGTCGATCTGGGAACCCGATTCAGGTGAAATAATCTCACCCCGCGAGCTGCAATTGGTTATCGCACCAACCGTGGTTTTTGATGCTTCCAATCATCGAATCGGCATGGGCGGCGGCTATTATGATCGCTGTTTTTCCTTTCTTAAACACAGGAAGCGATGGTTCAAACCAAAACTGTTAGGCATTGCGTTCGAATGCCAGAGAGTCGAGAAAATATCGCCAAATACTTGGGATGTACGGCTTTATCGTACCTATAGCGAAGCGAACTAATACTTTACTTTCCCGTAAGAATCCGCATTCTTCGACGCCAGGCAGCAATCCGTCCACTCAGTAACGTTTAAGTATTATTTTTCCCCGCAGATTGCGATAAATCTGTCGTGAATCATCGCAGATGAAGTCAGTTTTTTCTTTGTTTGCTCGAAAATACTTTTTCACATCGTGGCACTCATATCACTGAGCGTTTTTTGATAACTATCTGTACGCGAGTAGCTTGCTGGATTTTTCGGTCTTGTTGTATATACTCAACGCCGGGTACCCGACACGGAGAAAAGTATGGCTACCAAAAAGAAGTCTCGTAAAAAAGCTTCGAAGCGGAAAGTCGCTAAGAAGCGGAAAGTAACCGCGAGAAGAAAGTCAGCGCCGAAAAAGCGCCGAGTAACGAAAAGGAAAAAAACCGCTAGGAAGAAAAAGCGGGTTGTGAAGAAAAAGGCCAAGAAAAAGGCCAAAAAGAAAGTAGCGAAACGTAAGACTAAGAAGAAGGCGAAGCGTAAAGCCAAGAAGAAAGGGAAGCGTAAAGCCAAGAAGAAGGCGAAACGCAAAGCCAAAAAGAAAAAGGCGAAGAGGAAAGCTAAGAAGCGGAAAGCCAAGAAGAAAAAGGCGACCCGCAGAAGGAAACGGTAGCTGACCGATCGCTTGGGAAGAGCCTTCTTCCAGAGCAGAGCAAAAGAGCCCGCACATGCGGGCTCTTTTCATTTACCCCGAAATCTCTATAGTACGCAGCTATGGAAGCATCGGACAAAAAACGTAACGCAGCCAAAGCGGCGCTTGAGTTTATCCAACCCGGCATGATACTCGGTGTTGGCACGGGCTCCACGGTCGATTTCCTGATCGAAATGCTACCCGTTATTCGCGACAAAATCGATCGCGTGGTATCCAGTTCCAAGGCATCAACGAAGTTACTCGAAGAACACGGTTTCGAGGTTGCAACTCTGAATGAAGTTGGCGACTACGACATTTACGTCGATGGAGCTGATGAAAGTAACAAGCGCTTGCAGTTAATTAAAGGCGGCGGCGGCGCTTTGACTCGCGAGAAAATTCTGGCTGCCGCTGCACGTCGCTTCATCTGCATTGTCGACGACTCTAAACTGGTCGGCATGCTCGGCAAATTTCCATTGCCGATTGAGGTATTGCCGATGGCCCAGGAAATGGTTTCGAGACGTTTGGTGAAAATGCGCGGTCAGCCGGTTTGGCGGGAAGGGTTTATTACCGACAACGGCAATCACATTCTTGATGTCCACGACCTGCAAATTACTAATCCGCTCGAGATGGAAGCCCGGATAAATCGTATCCCTGGTGTAGTAACGGTTGGAATATTTGCCGAAAGAACGGCCGACATTCTGCTCATAGGCGAAGATAGTGGCGTTCGTGAGATGCGCGTCTAGGCCCTAAGATTGTGGGTGGAACCACCAATTGTTGCTATATATCCGCCCAAACGGAACGTTATGTTCCAATTATGCAAACGAAATCATAGTTAGGCTGCGGCGGATGCATCGTCGTATCTTGACAGCCCCTATGCACCAGATATTGGCTGGGGGAGAGGGATTCGAACCCCCGTTGGCGGAGTCAGAGTCCGCAGTCCTACCACTAGACGATCCCCCAAAAAGAATCGGCCACAACTGTCGCAATTAGCGTTTCGAGAACTGCGTCGCACGACGTGCTTTTCGCAGACCGACTTTCTTGCGCTCAACTTCACGCGCGTCGCGGGTAACGAAACCAGCTTTTCGCAGCGGCGGGCGTAATGATTCGTCGTATTGCATCAGGGCGCGTGTCAGGCCGTGGCGAATCGCGCCAGCCTGGCCCGTTGTGCCACCACCTTTAACCGTAACCCTGATGTCGAATTTCTCGCCAAGTTGCGTCAATTCCAGAGGCTGGCGAACAATCATCTGTGCCGTCTTACGACCAAAGAAAACGTCCAGCGGACGATCGTTAACCGTGATATTGCCACCGCCCGGTCTCAGAAATACTCGAGCTGTTGATGTCTTGCGACGTCCGGTGCCGTAGAAAAAGGTATCACTCATCATCTTGTCTCAGTGCCAAAGGCCAGAACCTTAGGCGTTAACTTCCAAAGGAATCGGTTGTTGCGCGGCGTGGTTATGCTCAGGGCCCGCATATACTCTCAGTTTGCCAAACATCTGGCGTCCCAGCGGTCCGCGCGGCAACATGCCCTTAACGGCCTTCTCAATGACACGCTCGGGAGCTTTGTCAAGCAGTTTTTCCAGCGAGATAGATTTCAAGTTGCCGATGAAGCCCGTGTGATGGTAGTAGATCTTGTTCTGCATTTTGTTTCCGGTCACACGAATCTTCTCCGCATTGACGACAACAATGTAGTCACCTGTATCAACGTGCGGAGTGTATTCCGGCTTGTGCTTGCCACGCAAACGACGCGCGATTTCAGTCGACAGGCGACCGAGAGTCTTACCTGTTGCATCAACCACGTACCAGTCGCGGCGTACGTCTGCCGGCTTTGCAGAAAACGTGTTCATAATATTTCGGTATCCGTCGGGAATGCTCTTGTCAATCGTCACTTTGGGGGACGGGTCTAGCTAATACGCTTGCCCAGCTTGCCGTCCGCGCACAACTCAACGTTCCCCGGAGTGGCGAAAGGCGCAAAATTTTACTTGAGCCCTCGCCCCATTGCAAACAATCAGGAGATTTATTTTTCTATATATATATCAATAATTTACAGGACACTAAATGACCCTAAGCAGGTCAAAAAGCGTACTCGAGCGATAAAGCCGTGTACCTGTCCGATTTTTCCGTCAATGGCGGCACATCCGAGTTGTGCTTAATCGTGTACGACGCCACCAATGCAAGGTCGCCGAGCAGCCTCACCGAGACCGCTGTTACAGACTCCGAGTACGTGTTTTCTTCGCCCACCTCAGCGATCAGTTCCTGGCGAAATTCGGCCATCTCACTAAACCGCCACTTATAATAAGCGCCACCGCGAAAAATGGTCTCATTCTCCTCGGTTCCGAACTGCAATTCAGATTGCCGCGCACCGACACCCAGCTCCAGATTGAGTGTGTGCTTGTCATTGTCTATCAAGTGGCGACCGTAACCCAATGTCTGTGAAAATTGCGTCGCATAAGCACCAAAACTATCCCGGCGCCAGTGCAGACGGCCAAACAGGAAATCATGATCGGTCAGCCTGCGCTCACTTTTCCAGCCCAGCTCGTAGGCTTCTGCTGATGTCATCTGGTCTTCCGAGGCTTTGATCGCGGACGCATCGACCCTGTGTGTCCAGTCGCCCGAGGTGTAACCGACCTCGAAACCAGTGTTCAGCGTAGAATTCTCGGTATTTCCCGACGTCGCCAGATAACCCAGGACCGCCTTTCCAGACCACGGGCTCTGTTCCTCGCTCTCATCTGCAAACAATGAAAGCGGCAATAACAGCGTCACCAGAACCAATGACAGTCCCCTCTGCATTCCCAATATCCCCTAATAGGTCCTAGCCCCATGAAAAATGGTCGCGAAGTATACCGCCAGAGCCCGGGGCAGCGCTATAATTCGATTCATGCTCGATCGACAGCTGACGCCTCTCGACAAACTGTTTGCCAGTGCCACCAAGGCGCTGCGCACAGTTCTCACTCCAGCGAACCGGCAGGCGGCCCGCAGCTATCCTGCAGCGGCGGTAGAGGAGGCCGACCTCGACAGCAAACAGAAAGCCCATGCGGCGGGCCTTATGCGTGTCAATCACGCTGGAGAAGTTGCTGCCCAGGCACTTTATCAGGGGCACGCGACCGTCGCGCGAAACAAGGATATTGAGGAACAGATGCAGCGTGCGGCCGACGAGGAGTTCGATCACCTCGCCTGGTGCGAGCAGCGCATGCAGGAACTTGGGTCTAAACCGAGCCGGCTGAGTCCGCTGTGGTACGCGGGCGCGTACACGATCGGCGCTGCGAGCGGCGTCCTTGGTGACAAGTGGAGCTTGGGTTTCATTGCAGAGACGGAAAAACAGGTGTGTGCACATCTCGAAAGTCACCTGGACCGGCTGCCCGAGAACGACGCGAAAAGTCGCGCCATCGTCAAGCAAATGCGCGATGAAGAGAAAGTGCACGGCAAAGACGCGATCGATGCCGGTGCCGCTGAGTTGCCACGTCCGATAGTGCAGCTAATGCGAGCGACCGCGAAAGTAATGACGAAAACGGCGTATTGGTTTTAGAAACACGGACTTAGCTTGCCCTCAGGGGCATTCTGTATTAAAAGTGGTCCGCAACTTGGGCGAGGAATAAGTAATGCAGACAACAGCCAAAAATCTGAGCGATGTACCGGCTATCAACCGATTCTTGAGTTACTGTCGTGTACGAACTGTGCCGTCGAAGACCGTAATGATTCACGCCGGCGATTTGCCGGATGTTTTGTATTACATCGTCGATGGCTCGGTTGAAGTCATGATCGAGGACGAAGACGGCAATGAGATGGTGCTGGCGTACCTGAACAAAGGACAGTTCTTCGGTGAGATGGGCCTTTTCTACGAGCAACCGACTCGTAGCGCGTGGGTGCGTACTCGTACCGAGTGCGAAATCGCCGAAATGACATATCCCCGCTTCCGACAGATCGCCAGCGAAAGTCCCGGGCTTGTATTTGAACTCGCCACACAGTTGGCGACGCGCCTCGACCGGACCAACCGCAAGTTGGGTGACTTGGCATTTGTGGACGTCACAGGCCGGGTCGCTCACGCCATCATGGATCTTTGCAACGAACCCGATGCGATGACGCATCCGGATGGCATGCAAATTAAGGTCAGCCGCCAGGAACTCAGCCGCCTCGTCGGCTGCTCGAGAGAAATGGCAGGCCGCGTCCTCAAGGTCCTTGAGGAACAGGGGCTGGTGTCTGCCAGCGGCAAGACGATTGTGGTCTACGGCGCGCGACCAAACCGAAACCTGTAGGAGCGGCCCCTGCACCCACAAGGGCATAAAGCCGCGAAGCGCAGCGGCAGCCGAAGGCTGCAAAAAGATTCAGTTCATGACACAAGCCGGATATAGGTCGCGCGCAGGGCGCGCTCCTACGGTAGGTTCCTTGCGATTTCGGCCTTCATTGCCGTGATAGTGGCGGCGTAGTCGTCACTGCCGAAGATTGCAGATCCAGCCACAAACGTATCAGCGCCAGCCGCTGCGATCTCGCCAATGTTGTCGACCTTCACACCGCCATCAATTTCCAAACGAATTTCCTGGCCGCTGGCCTCAATCATCTGCCGCGCCTGGCGTAGCTTGGTCAACGCTGATGGAATAAATTTCTGGCCGCCGAACCCCGGGTTCACTGACATAAGTAAGACCATGTCGACTTTGTCGATGACATGCGTAAGCCAGTCCATCGGCGTCGCAGGATTAAAAACCAGACCGGCTTTGCAACCCTGTTCGCGGATCAAGCCCAGCGATCGATGAACATGGCGGCTCGCTTCCGGGTGAAAAGTAATGTAGCTCGCGCCCGCTTTCGCAAAATCCGGAATAATGCCGTCAACCGGCTCGACCATCAGATGCACATCGATAGGCGCCTCGATGCCATACGTACGCAACGCGTCGCAGATCATCGGTCCTATCGTTAGATTCGGTACGAAATGATTATCCATGACGTCGAAATGCACGATATCGGCCCCGGCGTCTAGCACGGCCTGAACGTCATCGCCCAGGCGAGCGAAATCAGCAGAAAGAATTGAAGGTGCGATTAATGGTGTCACTGTCATTCCCCGGTTTTTTCTGAACTGTACAACACGTCCCGGCGGATCGACACCTCAACGTATCGAACGACGAGCTTTGAGCATTTCGTATGCCCTTCGTACCTCACGAGTTCTCCGTTCCGCTTCAGCGATCACGTCCGCTCCCGGATTACTTCCCGAAATTTTGTCCGGGTGATTTTTGTTCATGAGCCGCCGGTATGCCTTCTTCACCTCATCGTTACTGGCGTCCGGTGACACACCCAGCGCCGCATACGCTTCCCGTACCCGAATCGCATCGGCATCGCCGGCCGGCGATCGTTTGAAACCCTTTTGCGCCCGAATCATCGCTTCAAGTTGCGCCAGTTCCACACGGCCGATCTCGAGTTCTGTGCAGATCTTCCAGATCAGCGCACGTTCCTGTTTCTTCAACTTGTCTTTCGCCAGCACAACTTCGAGCAACAGGCGTACGAACGTACGGCGATCTGATGCGCTGCGGGCACTGACGCGCCGGACCTCTCGCATTCTCTGTACCAATTGAAAGCCCGGCTGTTTTCCCGCATCGAACCAGCCGATCGCACGCCGTACTTGGGCGGGATTCAAACTAAGGCGATGCATCACCATACGCGCAGCACGTATCTCATCCTCGCTGACGCGTCCGTCGATCTTCGCAAGGTGGCCCATCGCTTGAAACAGCGCACTCGCAAAATCCTCGGATACTCGAGGGAGATCGGCGCCCTGCTGTTGGAAGCGGCGATAGCGATCAGCGAAACCGAGATCGAACTGGTGACCAAGAATAAATCCCGCGACGGCGATCCACGCGTTCCGCATTGCGAGCCCGGCCAGGGTGCCGATGATCTTGCCCCAATACAATCCAGATTCCAGCCGTTCTGCCCAGAGAAGAACTGCAATCCTAACTGGTGTCGGCAACCATTCCCATTGTCGACGCTTGCCTGTCCCGGCTGGAACGGCGATCATCGCAGCATGAGGTTTGGGGACGTATTGTTTGAGACTTCGGTACCTGGCTTGCCATTGATTGGCCGCGGCAAGGTCAGGGACATTTACAGCGTAGATGACAAGCATTTATTAATCGTTACGACAGACCGCCTGTCCGCTTACGATGTTGTCTTGCCGGACCCGGTCCCCGGCAAAGGCGAAGTTCTTACCAAGATTTCGCTATTTTGGTTTCGAATGATGGCCGACATCATCGACAACCAACTCACTGACATGACCGTAGACGATGTTATCGACGACGCGAATCTATGCGATTTGCTTCGCGATCAGTCGCTGGTCGTAAAACGGCTTAAGCCGCTGCCCATCGAGGCCGTCGTGCGCGGTTATCTGAGCGGTTCTGGTTGGCGGGATTATCTTGATTCAGGCCAGGTCTGTGGTCTGGACCTGCCCAAGGGACTGCAACAAGCTGAAAAATTGCCGCGAACATTGTTTACACCGGCAAGCAAGGCCGCTGCCGGGGGTCATGACGAAAACATCCGCTTTGAACAGGTAGTCGAACTGATCGGCGAAAACCTGGCGAATCGCGTTCGGGATGTCTCGATAGAAATCTACGAACGTGCGGCGGCCTATGCACTCGAACGCGGCATTATCATAGCCGATACCAAATTTGAATTCGGCCTCGATGACGAAGGTCGTCTGCACTTTATCGACGAGGCGCTAACTCCGGACTCGTCACGATTCTGGCCTGTCGATGACTACAGGGTGGGCACGAGCCCACCGAGTTTCGATAAACAGTTTGTGCGCGACTATCTCGATACCCTGGACTGGGACAGGACGTCCCCAGGACCCGAACTACCCGTGGAAATCCTCGAACAAACTGCAAAGAAGTACGCCGAAGCCCTTACCAGGATGACGCGGTAACCAGTGCATGATTCAAACACTTAGAAACTGGATTGAAGCACTGATCTGGGGCGACATGCTGCGCGCCTATGGTCTGCCGGGTCGCATCGTGATGATGGTCTTGCGCAACGCTTATGCGGTACTTCGCGATATCGTGTCGGGGCAACTGACATTGCGCGCTATGAGTCTCGTCTATACGACGTTGTTATCCATCGTGCCATTGATCGCTTTTAGTTTTTCGGTGTTGAAGGGCCTTGGCGTCCACAAGGAACTGGAGACGAAGCTCTACGCAATCCTTGAACCATTAGGCGTCAAGGGCGTAGAGATCACGGACCAGGTCATGCACGTCGTGCACAACGTCAACGGCAGCGTACTCGGTGGTATCGGTCTCGCATTTTTCATCTACACGGCGGTTTCAATGGTGCAGAAAATCGAGGAGGCCTTTAACTATGTCTGGTACGTTACCAAGCCGCGCAATTTCGCGAAACGACTAACGGAATACATGCTGGTTCTGTTGATTGGACCCGTCGTTATCGTGATTGCACTGGGCGCTATCGCATCGGTCGGTAACGAAACCATAGTGCAGTGGTTTGCACAGAACTCCATCTTCGGCCCGATATTTTCGGCCACCAGCAAGTTAACACCTTACTTGCTCATTGCCGGAATGTTTACCTTCCTGTACTCGTATATGCCGAACACCAAAGTCAGATTGAGTTCTGCGCTCGTCGGCGGCATTGCAGGCGGTTTCATGTGGGCAACGCTCGGTATGATTTTTGCCGCTTTTTTGGTTAATTCGGCGCGAACTCAGGCAATTTACGCCGGTTTTGCTATCGCGATCACCACATTGATCTGGCTGTACCTCAACTGGCTCATTCTCTTAATTGGCTCGCAGATTGCATTTTACTTTCAGAATCCGGCGTATCTGCGCATCGGACGACGTGAACCGCGCCTGTCGAATGCCATGCGTGAACGCGTTGCGCTGAACATCATGTACCTGGTCGGTGGAGAGTTTCGAAACCCGGCACTCGGCGTCAATTTGCGCAGCCTGAGTCGCGCCCTGCGGATCCCGTCGATCACGCTCGCACCGATTGCAGCTGATCTCGAAGCCACTGGAATATTGACGACCAACGAGAAAGAAGAGTTGCTGCCTGGTCGCGAAATGTCGCGCATCACACTCGACGACATTCTGGCGGTCGTCCGTCGTGACGGCGAGACCGGATCGCACCGCGATCCAAAGTGGGATGAACCGATTGAAACTCTGGGCGAGCGCCTCGACGATGCGATCGCTGACACGCTTTCGGGCAAAACATTGTCGGACCTCCTGGATCAATCCGAGGACCGGCGTCAATAGTCATTGGCTACGCGCCGGCTATCGTCATTTCCTCTATCAGAATGGAACCGCAGCGCATGCCACTACGCAAATCCTGGTCATTACCGATGACCACGATGCGCCGATAGAGATTCTTCAGATTGCCCGCAATGGTCACTTCGTGCACGGCATGCTGAATTTCTCCGTTCTTCACCCAATGACCAACGGCACCGCGCGAGTAGTCCCCTGTGACAGGATTCACGCCCTGCCCAATTAATTCCTCGACTATAAATCCAGTCCCCATCTCAACGACGAGTTGTGCCTGGTCGGTATCGCTGCCTGGAACGAGCAAGTTTTGTGCACCACCCGCATTCGCTGTTGTCTCGAGCCCCAGGCGGCGAGCAGAATAACTACTGAGCACATAACTCCGCAACACGCCGTCCGTGAAGATATCCCGATCAGAGGTTGCGACGCCTTCACTATCGTATGCGCGGCTAGCCATGCCCTGCGCAATATGTGGCCGCTGCTGAATCTGCACAAAGTCAGGAAAAATTTGTTCGCCCACGGCATCGAGCAAAAAGGATGAGCGTCGATATTGCGAGCCACCGGAAATTGCACTAATCGCATGCCCGATAAATCCTCGTGCAAGCTCCGGGATATACAACACGGGCACATTCGTCGTCCTGATCTTCCGCGCGCCAAGTCGGCCGACCGCTTTCTGCGCCGCTCTTTTGCCAACCGACGCCGCATCGTCGAGCGCTCCAGGAACACGCGACGAGGTGTAATGATAGTCGCGCTGCATGCTACCGTCCGCCTCCGCAAGAACAACACAGGTGACGCTGTGACTGGTCTTGGAATAGCTGGCAATGAAACCGTGTGTGTTGC
Source organism: Pseudomonadota bacterium (assembly GCA_022567295.1). GTDB lineage: Bacteria > Pseudomonadota > Gammaproteobacteria > Steroidobacterales > Woeseiaceae > UBA1847. The sequence goes on from JADFHE010000003.1 coordinate 81,449, forward strand.
CGTAGGCGCGCGTTCCGCGGTTGGTTGCAACGGTTCCGCCCTCGGAATTACTGATGCGCTTGTCGTATGCCAGCGCTGCGCTCTCGGTCTCGATCGCAAGGGAGATCGCCTGCTCGGCATCGATTTCCCAAGGGTGATCGAGATCAAGGTCAATCAGGTTTGTCGCCATGCGCTCGGCATCCGCCAGTCCTGAATGCGGATCCTTAGCCGTAAGCGTCGCAAATGAACACGCTTTGGCAACGGCTTCACGAATGGCCGCGGGTGAAATGTCGGATGTATTCGCATTACCCTTGCAGCAATCCTTGTACACCGTGATACCGATCCCACGATCATTCGTGAACTCCAGGCTCTCAACGTCACCGAGTCGTGCCGTTGCAGACAGCCCGTTATCCTGACTCGCGGCCACTTCGGCCTGATCAACACCCAGATTGCGCGCCTCCTCCAACGCCAGAGCAACAAGGTTCTCCAGATCTTCCCTGCCCAGCGACTCGCGCTTTGCTATTTCTGACATCGTTCGAACATTCCTTACGCGTGGTAGACTCCCGCCGCTGATCGGTGGACTGACCGCGGGGAGTACTGTAACCAGTGACTGAAACAAAGCCCAGCAAAAGCGCACGAAAACGCGAGTATCTGGCGCTGCAGAAATTGGGAGAAGAGCTCATCACGCTCAAACAGTCCGATCTCTACAGCCTGCCCCTTGACGATGACCTTCGACTGGCCGTTACGGAGGCGCGCCAGATCAAAGCGCGCGGTGCGTTACGCCGCCAAAAACAATACATCGGAAAACTGATGCGCCATATTGATCCGGAACCGCTGCGCTCTGAACTTGCGAAGCTACGTCATTAACTAAAATGATAGTATTTCCCGATGAATATTGATGTCGGCATTATCATGGGTTCCCGTTCAGACTGGGAAACGATGCAGCACGCGAGCAGAACGCTAACCGAGCTCGGCGTGAGTTTTGAGGTGAAAGTTGTTTCTGCGCATCGCACCCCCGATTTGTTATTCGAATACGCGGATACCGCTGTCGCGCGCGGCTTAAAAGTCATTATTGCCGGTGCCGGCGGCGCCGCGCACTTGCCCGGCATGACGGCAGCCAAGACGCGCTTGCCAGTCCTCGGAGTCCCCATGCAGTCCGACGCACTGAACGGCATGGACTCGTTGCTCTCCATCGCTCAAATGCCGGCAGGAATTCCCGTTGGCAGCATGGCGATTGGCCGTGCGGGTGCCGTCAATGCGGCTCTGCTCGCCGCCGCCATCCTCGCCAACAATGATGCAGCAGTGGCCTCAGCACTGGAGGACTTCCGCACGAACCAGACCGACGAGGTTCTGGGCGACAGCGACCCCTCTTAGTGGTCCAACGCGTGACTGGTAATGAGTTCAGCGAGTTGTGAAGTGGTCGAGCACTAGGCGCACCTCGCAGGTAATGGCAAGCTCTTGCCAAAAGGTGCAACGACGCGGGCGACCGCTTCACAGCTCGCCCGAAGGGAGCACCCCAGGTTATCTAATACGGCGTTACAGTCCTTGCAAAGGACTCGCCATTCACTTCGGACTGCGCCTTGCCTGGGATCACCTGGGGTGCTCTGAACACATCAACATTTACACGTTGAACCACTGACGATGCGCATCGGAATTATTGGCGCCGGGCAGCTCGGCCAGATGCTTGGATTCGCGGCGCGTAGTCTGGACGTTGACGTGCGATTCGTCGATCCCTCCGACCATCCTCCTGCCGCCGTTTGCGGCAAGGTGATTCAAAGCGCCTTTGACGATGCGGTCGCGCTCATGGCGCTTGCTGATACCTGTAACGTCATCACGTACGAGTTCGAAAATATTCCGGTGTCTGCGCTGCAGCATATTGAAGGAATCGTGCCGATCTACCCGCCACTATCCGCGCTGCGGCACTCGCAGGATCGTTATGACGAGAAACGATTGTTCGATGAGCTCGACATTCCGCTCGCCGGATATTACGCCCTCGATACTCGCGAAGACCTGCACGCTGCGGCCAAAATCCTCGGGCTGCCGATGGTTATCAAGACGCGGCGATTCGGCTATGACGGCAAAGGCCAGGTCGTTAGCAGAACGGCCGTCGATCTCGACAAGGCCTGGGTCGAACTTGGCGATCAGGCGCTCATTGCCGAACAGCTGATTCCCTTCGACTATGAAATTTCTTGCATCGGCGTTCGCAATGTCGACGGCGACATCGCCATTTATCCGCTTAGTCGCAATGTTCATGTCGACGGTATATTGCGAACGTCTCGGTCACCTCTCGATCGACCCAAACTTGCAAAAATGGCATCCGACTACGTATGCAGCCTGCTCAATCACCTCGATTATGTGGGGGTACTGGCATTGGAGCTGTTCGTCGTCGGCGACAAGTTAATCGCTAACGAATTTGCACCACGCGTGCACAACTCGGGTCACTGGACTATCGAAGGATCGGAAACCAGTCAGTTCGAGAACCATCTGCGCGCCATCATGAGCCAGCCGTTGGGGTCGATAGCGAGCCGCGGCCACGCCGGCATGGTCAATCTGATCGGTGAGATTTCGGCGGCGACTCGCGCGCTTACGGTCGGCGAATTGCACGATTATGGTAAGGTGCCCCGCCCTGGCCGCAAACTTGGCCATGTAACCGTCGTCGGAAATACTGCCGAACAGCGCGACGCCCTTATCGACATAATCAACAAGACTGTGATGTAGTCCACCCGACACGTTGAGAACACGGCGTATCCCGTGCCGTGAAAAAACAGGTAAACTTGTTCCAGCCATGTCTTATCTGAAACACTTCAGACTATCGGAGCAGCCGTTTCGGCTGACGCCCGACCCTGAATTCCTTTACTGGAGCAAGCAGCACTCACGTGCAAAGGCCTATATGGAATCGACCATCTGGCTTGCGGATGGTTTCGTTGTCATCACCGGTGAAATCGGTTCAGGAAAAACCACGCTGCTGCAGTCATTTTTGTCAGAGTTAGGCGATGACGTGGTGCACGCTGTCGTGTCGCAGACACAACTGACGCCAACGCAATTTCTGCAGGCCGTGCTAACCGAGTTCGGCTTCAAGCCGTTTAAAAAGCGCAAAGTTGAACTGCTGGACATGCTCAATATGTTCCTGATCGAACAGTATTCGAGCGGCAAAAAAGTCGTACTGATCATCGATGAAGCCCAGAACCTGACGAAGAAAGTGCTTGAAGAGATTCGCCTGCTCTCGGGAATTGAAACACACAAGGAAAAGGTGCTGCGCATCATTTTGGCCGGGCAGCCAGAACTCAAAGACACGCTGGACCTGGCCAGCATGAAACAGCTGATGCAGCGCGTTCGATTGCGCTTTCACATCGGCCCGCTTGATCGCCGCGAGATGCGAGAATACGTCGAGCGGAGGTTATCTATCGCAGGGCGAAAGAAAGCGGACCTGTTTTCCGATGACAGCTTTGACGTTTTGTATCGATTCTCAGGCGGTGTGCCGCGCCTGATCAATACGCTGTGCGACACTGCGTTGCTGTGCGCATTCGCGGATGATAAGAAGGTCGTAGACGCTGACGATGTCAGCACGGCGGCCGAAGAGTTGAACTGGCCGGAACACGAGTCTAATACGGGTGTTTTCGATCAACTTCGGCGACGGCAAGCAGATCGCCATTCCGACTCCGATTTGCACATTTCTCGAATCGAAGTTCGCACGGACAATGCGATTGTTGACGTTCTCACGTTCCCGCTGGGACGCGTAATCGTCGGCCGTTCACCGGACAATGAAATCTACATCCAGAGCAAGTTTGTCAGTCGCCATCATGCACAGCTAATCAGTGACGAAAGCGGCTGCGTCATTGAAGATCTGAACAGCACCAACGGCGTTTTCCTCGGCGATAAGCAGATCAAGAAATACCGCCTTTGTGATGGCGACATAATCTCGATCGGCGTACATGAACTCGTCTATCACGACCTGCGCGATGCACAGGAATTCGACGGCCGCGAAACGATTGCGGAAGACGAAACAGGTAATCAGGGATCGGTCGTTAACGAAAAGTAGGTGTTTAGTAATCCTGTCGCTGACCGACACGACGATCCGTAACCCGGTGGTCGCGGCGCTTCAGGAAAACCACCATTCCGGCCACCAGGCAGATGAGCCCAACGACGAAACAAATCGTCGGCCAGTGCCAGTGATTGACGTACATGGAAGCGCCCAGGCAGGTGGCTCCTACCAGCAGGTAAAAGTACGGTAAACTTTCGTAGATTGGCTTCGAGACCCACATATTGGCGTCGTTATCATCCCCGGGGTCAATTCATTTTCCATAGCGGGGAGCCGTTGTCCAGTGGAAATCGAACTTTCTGTCAGGATTCCCCTGCGCTAAACAGCCCCATAATCCTGGAAAGTATTGATTCAGACAGGCCATCGACAGAGAGATCAGGCTCGATTTCGCCCATGTCGCCGCTTAAATTTTGCACGAATTGCTGGGAATTAGCGTCCGTATCCTGCTCTGTTATTGTATTTTCGAATGCCATTGCAAACTGCCTCCTTGCGATACCATAAAAGGTAACGCAGCACTATGTTCAATGGAGTGAGCTGTCTCACATTGTGCGCTGTGAAACGCGTGATTTTCGGCTTATGTAAAAGTGCCCCCGCCTAACCTGTGCCGCCGACCGTAATCTCATCGATCTTCAATGTCGGTTGACCCACGCCGACAGGCACCGATTGCCCTTCCTTGCCACACGTGCCAACTCCCGAATCCAGTTCGAGGTCGTTACCAACCATCGAAATTTTGCTGAGCGCTTCGGGCCCGTCGCCAATGAGCATCGCGCCCTTGACTGGCGCGGTCACCTTGCCCTTCTCGATCAGGTACGCCTCGCTCGCCGAAAACACGAACTTGCCAGACGTGATGTCAACCTGACCCCCGCCGAAGTTCGGCGCATAAATACCCTTGTCCACCGACGCGATAATCTCCTCCGGATCGTGTGGGCCGGCAAGCATGTAGGTGTTTGTCATGCGCGGCATCGGGACGTGTGCAAACGATTCCCGGCGGCCGTTCCCAGTTGATTTGACGCCCATCAGGCGAGCGTTGAGCTTGTCCTGCATATAGCCCTTGAGCACGCCATTCTCTACCAGTACTGAATACTGGCCCGGCGTTCCCTCATCATCGACCGTAAGTGAACCGCGACGGTCGGCAATGGTTCCATCATCAACGATGGTGCACAACGAAGACGCGACCTTTTGACCCAACCTGCCGCAGAACGCCGACGTGCCCTTGCGGTTAAAGTCACCTTCCAGTCCGTGACCAACGGCCTCGTGGAGCAATATCCCCGGCCAGCCAGGTCCCAACACGATCGGCATCGTACCGGCCGGCGCAGCCCGCGCGTCAAATTGCACAACGGCCTGGCGAACCGCTTCACGCGCGAAATCCATCGCGATGTCGCCGTCCAGGAAATAGTTCAGGTCCGTGCGTGCACCACCCCCCGCGTAGCCCTGCTCTCGCCGCCCGCCCTGTTCAAGTATCACACTGACATTCAGGCGCACGAGCGGCCGCACATCGGCCGCTATCGTACCGTCGGAAGCAAGCACCAGAATCAGGTCCTGACTACTCGCAAGACTAACGATAACCTGCGTGACGCGCGGGTCCATGGCGCGGGTCGCCGCATCGATTTCGCTGAGCAATGCGGTCTTTTGTGTGTCGTCTATACTGGTCGTTGGATCATGCGCCGAGTACAACGGCGCGACATGACTGCGACTCCAGGCCTGCACACTTCTGTCCTGTCCCTGGCGCGCAATGGCCCGCGCCGCGCTCGCTGCTCGTTCGAGCGCCGGCATCACGAGCTCATCTGAATACGCAAAACCGGTTTTCTCGCCACTGGTTGCGCGTACGCCCACGCCCTGATCGAGACTGAAACTGCCGTCGCGGATGATGCCGTCCTCAAGCGTCCAACTCTCGTGGCGACTGACTTGAAAATACAGGTCGGCGTAGTCCACGCCGCCCTTCATCATGCGGCCAAGCGTGCTACTGAGATTGCGCTCATCAAGCCCGGCAGGCTCAAGCATGCGGGACATTAATGCATCAATGGTATTATCGTTCAAATTCAAGTTCCGTAACGGTCATAACCGTCGGTTCGCGAGCGCCGGGAACTCACTGCGTATCTTTATCGGCAACTCCGGATCAATATCCGCCACCACATGGCAGTTGCCGTCGGCCACTTCGGCCAGAATACTGCCCCAAGGGTCGATAATCAGTGAATGCCCGTACGTCGATCGACGATCAGGGTGTTCCCCATATTGCCCGGGTGCGATCACATACGCCAGATTTTCGATAGCGCGAGCACGCAGCAGCGCATGCCAGTGAACTTCCCCGGTCGTCGCAGTAAATGCCGCCGGCACAGTGAATACCGTCGCTCCAGCATCGACAAGTTGTCGAAACAGCTCCGGAAACCGCACGTCGTAACAGATCGTCAGCCCGATGCGACCGCAGGGCGTGTCCACAGTAACGACTTCGTCGCCCGGATACATTGACCGTGACTCGCGATACGACTCTTGCTGATCGACCAAATCAACGTCGAATAAATGGATTTTTCGATAAACCGTTCGTGCGTTGCCGCCCGCGTCATACACAGGGCACGCACCGTACACGCGATTGGCCTCTATCTCCGGCGACACCAACGGCATACTGCCCGCAACTATCCACAGACCGAGCCGCTGCGATACCTCAGACAAAAACGTCTGTATGGGCCCTTCTCCGGGCTCCTCCGCGACTTTCGCCTTGTCCCTGCCCCGTTCACCCATCAAGGCGAAATTCTCCGGCAGAACGGCCAATACGCAGCCATCGTCCGCCGCATCGCGCAGCAGCCTCCCCGCCAGTTGCAGATTTGCGGCCACATCGGAACCGCTGTTCATCTGAATAGCTGCTACCCGCATCAGAGTCCCCTACTCTCCCTCAACCAAACAACCAGCGAGTTCGCCACTGGCGACGAAAGCGTCTGAATCCACCGCGTCGACGGACGGCTCATCCCACGAACCGCTGATACCGTAATAGACCTGCCCCACCTCCTGCAGTGGTTTATTGAAAATTAGCGAAAAGATCAGCAGGGCGGCTGCAACCTGGGGACCAGCAACAACTGCGCCGACGATCGGCAGCGTATTGCCGACATTCGCAGATACAATCGCCGTCTGATTGTACGTACGGTTGGCTAGATCTGCCTCACCAACGATACCGATGTCGGCCGCCGGACCTTCCAGCGACAGATCGCAAGTGAGCGTCTTGCCGTCATCAATTTTGAAGGTTCCGGCGATCTTGTCGAAGCCGAATCCCTTCCTAAACACATCGCGAAAATCGAATGACAGCCGGCGCGGCAGTGCGGTGATACTCATCAGTCCGAACACACGGCCTGCGCCGGGCTCCACTTCCTCCAGCTGACCATTCCCGAATCGTACTTCGACCTCGCCATCCAGCACGTCGAAGAAATCCGCGCGCGGGCCGCCCGACCAGTTCAGGTCAAAGACAATGCTCATATCATTGCTAACGATACCTGGCTGATAATTCAGTCGTGTCATTGTCTCTTCGACGTCGGTGCTGGTCAGCGTGGCAGCGATAAAACTGTGGCTGCCAAGCGGATCCGTATCATCTGACATCCAGCGACCTGTACCAACAATCTCATAGGTTGCGTCCTTGCTCGAAATATTGACAGCCCGGAGTCCGTTCTCGGTTTTCTCGAGCGTCGCGGTCACAGCGCCAAGATAACGATCGCCGAACGCGAATTCCGCCGCCTGCAATTGAATCGGCGGTAGATTGCGCGGATCGATTTCTGACACAGAGGATTCTTCGGCCTCATCGCCGGGCAGACGCAGCTTCTCCATCTCCAGCACCATGGCGCGATGTCCACCAAAGTCATACGGAACGAATACCGATCCAACGATATCGTCACCGTCGAACTGCACCAACCAGTCGCGCGCACTGCGATCAACTCTTACTCGATGACCTTGCAGATGCTGTCCAAGGATATACAAGTCATCGACAATCAAATCGATAGAGCGGATGCGATCCGCGGCGCCCACGTTCTTTTCGCCGCTGCGCGACAGGCTGAGCCAATCCTGCAGACGCACGACACCCGTGGTGCCGCGAATATGCAGGCCGCGTGTATCCGCTGCTTCCATGACCTCGCCACCCAGGGTGACGACGCCGCGATCGAAGTCCCAGCTTCCTTCGGGGCGGTTGAACGCAAGTTGCCAGGAGACAAGGTCTGCGGCAGATCCTGCAGTCTCGATAATGTCACCGCCCGGCATGAAACGAATATCGCCGGACACGTGCAGAATTGACTCCGCAGGTTTTGCTACGGGCTCTGGCAGGTCGAATGCCAGACCTTCCAGATCGCTTTCGATCAGAATCGTCAGCGGCAATGGTATTTCCGCGTTGCCGTCTGGAAAAAGAATACGGGCCTCATACTGCGTCGCACCGCTGACCATGCCCTCCAGCGGCAGGCTGAAATCATTGACGATCGCATCACCCGTGACCGTACCTTCGACGATCGCTATCACGGAGAACCGCGGATCTTCAGTACGGCGCAGCGAAATACTGACGTCCTGACCGAGAAAACGGCCACCGAGTCCCTCGCTGGAGATCCGTTCACGCTCGATCGTAACCTCACCCATCAGTTCTGTGATGGGCGGGTCGAGTCCCGCAATGGCCAGTGTGCCGTTGTTGCTGCGCACGCGCGCAATGAATTCAAATTCCTGAACTCTTTCTATTTTTAACGGGATCGTCAAGTCGAATATAAATGACGCATCGCCTGATACGGATATGCGATCGAGCTGCCCACCAAACACATCGGCGATCGGGCTCCGCATCGAGAAGTCTCGAATCGCCTCCAGGGTACTGGCCGAAAAAGACTTGATGCTCAGAACAGGATCACGCAAATCCGGAATATCGATGTTCGCGTTGACGACCGGAATTCCAGCGCTGACCGAGCGATTCTCTGTCGTATAGAGACGTGAATTGTCGAGTACGATATCCATATCCGACTGTTCCGTCGCAGGCCACAGTCTGTGGTACTTGAATGTCATGTTGCGAACAGACGCTTCCATCAGCAACCGTCCCTCACCGCCATCGAACGGAAACTTGTCGATGGGACCATTGAGTGACATCGTGCCGCGTGGGATTGAGCCGCTAACCAGCGCCATCTGAAACCATTCATACAATCTCGGCGACAAACCTTTTTTCGGAATGTAGCGTTTTGCCTCGGCAAGGTCCGAAATACTCCAGGTACTCGCCAGATCGATTTCGGGCGATGCACCATCCTTGTTGAGAACCAGCTGTATGTTGCTTTGACTGTAGAAAAATTCGTTTTGAATAACGATGCTGTCGGAAAGGATTGTCGTTCGGTTATTACTATTTCGCCAGATAACCGTACCGTCGGCGAAATCAATTTTTATCGCTTCGGGGAGGTAATCGGGAACTCGCACCTCCAGGTCCCCTGAACTGATTTCCAGCAGCCCACCCGAACGGTTCGCTCGCACGAGTCCCGAGAATCCGCGTACGCCGGGTCGCCCAGGAGCATCCAGAAATCCCACCCGATCGAATTCCGCCGATATATTGAATCGCGGCTCATTGCTGTCGATTTCCGATACCGTCGCGACGAGGTTACGAACGATGCCCGACGGCGCGAAGCTCGCGAGAGCCACGCGCTGTTCCTTTTCGAGCCACGGCTCAAGCACGGCCACGTCATCGAGATTGAGATACGAGGCTCGTGTATCGAGCATGACAATGCTGCCATCTCTATCGACACTCGCTTCGACCCTCAGTGTCGATTCCTGCCACTCATGATCTTGAAACGCGAGGACAAATTCGTGGGCGGCGACCAGCCAGCCGCTGTCGGATATATCAACCTCCACACGGCCTCTGACGTCGAAGTGGTCTTCACTCCCCAAAGCGACATCCATGAATTCAAGTTCTGCGGTGGCATTCGTTACGTGGTGATTGGAGAACGCTAACGCCAGTTCCATGTCACCGATTCCCGACTGAAATCGCTTCTCCGTGCGGAAAAGGCTCGACCAGCCAGGGAGACTGATGTTGTCTGCCTCGACAACAAAGTCCCAGCCGCGCTCCGCGACGGGAACAGTCAGCACTTGAATAGCCGACACACTCAGCTCTCGTCCGAGCTCATTGGGCAAGTCAATATCAGCGTCTATCGCGATTCGTTTTTGGTCAACGCTTACGCGAACGCGAGGAAGCGTGAAAATGTGCGGGCGTTTGTCCCCAGGCTGAATGAATCGCAATTCAATGTCTTCGCCGATCACCTCGATGTTGACCGCCGCCCGATTCGACCCGCCGGCAAAGGAGCCGAGCAGATCATCGGCGCGGATGCCCTGAATGTGGTAGCTGTCGTCGCCGATGCGGCGAATATCGATGCTCGTATCACGAATGACCACCCGGTCCACAATCAAGGTCCGGTCAAACAGCAACCGCATGAGTCCGATACCGATTCGCACTTCCTCAGCGGCGATAATTCGGACATCGTCGCCTTCACGAACAAGCTCGGCGTCATAGAACTCAAGTTCGGGGCCGCTCAGGCCCCAGCGGGCATCCATACCGGAAAACTCGACCTGCATTCCGATCGCCGTGCTCGCCCACCCCTTAATTTCATCCTGATACTCCGGGAGCCGCGGCAGGAACAGTCGAAACAACCCTACGGCAATAGCTAACAGAATCACTATGCCTGCCAACGAATAGGCAAGAAAACTGATCAGGCGACGGACAATGCTGTTCATGATGGCCGGTGACTCCACTTCACATCAGCACAACGTCGAACTGATCCTGAAGGTACAGCGACTCCGTTTGCAGGCGAATTGACTTGCCCGTTTGTTCTTGCAGCTCGGCCAGGCTGCGTGCCTGCTCATCCAACAGCAACTCGATAACGTCCTGGTGCGCGAGGACCAGTGCCTCTTCAAATTCAAATTGTCGCGACTGGCGAATGATTTCGCGGAAGACTTCGAAGCACACGGTCTCTGCCGTCATGACAAAGCCGCGCCCGTTACAGCCCGGGCAATCTTCGCCCAGAACGTGTTGCAGACTCTCGCGTGTTCGTTTGCGCGTCATTTCGACCAGTCCCAGTGACGACACCGGCATGATCTGGTGGCGGGCGTGATCACGTGACAGAGATTTTTCCAGTACCTGCAGTAACTTGTCGCGATGATTCAACTCCTCCATGTCGATGAAATCGATAATGATAATGCCACCAAGATTACGCAGCCGAAGCTGCCTGGCTATTGCAACTGCTGCCTCAAGGTTGGTTCGATAGATGGTTTCTTCGAGATTCCGGTGCCCGACGTAACCGCCCGTATTCACATCGACCGTCGTCATGGCCTCGGTTTGATCGAAAATTATGTAACCACCTGATTTCAAAGGAATACTTCGGTCCATTGATTTGCGTATTTCGTCTTCGATACCGTGCAGATCGAATATCGGGCGACGGCACTTGTAATGTTCCAGCATCGGTTCAGCATCCGGAAGGTAGGTACTTGTGAATTCCCGCATAGCCCTGAAATCAGGCTCGGAATCAACAAGAATTCGTTCCACATCCGTCGTCACCAGATCGCGAAGTACGCGCAATGGCAACGAAAGATCCTCGTGAACCAGTGTTTTTACATCAGCGACCCTGCACCGCTGCTGAACAACATCCCACAACTTGAGCGTATACCGGAGATCCGCTGAGATGGCATCCGCCGAGGTTCCCTCGGCGACCGTCCTGACGATCGCGCCGCATTCCAGCCCGTGCTCCCTGAGTAGACCATCAACCATAGTGCGGAGTCGTTCACGTTCCTCGTCGTCTTCAATGCGTGCGGATATGCCGACTGCCCCTCCGCGCGGCAACAGCACCAGGTGCCGAGAGGGTAACGTGACATAGGTCGAAAGCCGCGCGCCCTTGTTGCCGAGCGGGTCTTTGACCACCTGCACCATGATGTCATCACCCTCGCGAATGAGATCTTTAATGTTGGGTACTTCACCGCTGTTCTCAGAACTTAATGGTGATGCGATATCGGACGCGTGCAGAAAGGCAGTTCTTTCGAGCCCAATATCAATAAATGCCGCCTGCATGCCAGGTAGAACCCGGCAAACCCGACCCTTGTAAATATTGCTTGTCAGGCCGCGCCGCGCCGCCCGCTCAATGTGAACCTCCTGCAACACACCGTTCTCAAGCAGTGCGGCGCGCACTTCGCTGGGCGTAACGTTGACCAGGATTTCTTCTTTCGGCGATTCGTCGGTCATTTCTTATTCACAAGTACGTCGATTCCGGCCGCCTGCAACAACTCAACCGTCTCAAAAACCGGCAGCCCTACGACTCCGGAATAGCTACCATTGATGCCTTCAACAAACAGGCCACCCAACCCTTGAATGGCGTAAGCGCCAGCCTTGTCACAGGGCTCTCCACTTTGCCAGTATAAAAAGGCTTCGTCCCGACAAATTTCGCGAAACTGAACTTCAGTCGACGAAAACGCGGCACGAACACCGTTGGGAGTCCGTAATGCGATGCCTGTCAGTACCCTGTGGTTCCTACCGGACAGAGTCATTAGCATTTCCACGGCATCGTCGGCATCGCGTGGCTTTCCCAACACACGCTCAGCCAATACGACCGCCGTATCCGCGCCCAGAATCAATTGACCGTCCCTGGCGATCGCCGCTTCGGCCTTGGCTGCAGCCAGCCTTAGCACCATCTGTTGCGGCGACTCCCCATCGAGCCGCCTTTCGTCGATCGCAGCGCCCTCGGCCGTAAATTCAAGGCCCAGGGAGAGCAGGATTTCCTGGCGTCTAGGCGACGATGAAGCCAGATGCAATAACGGCAAAGAACTCATAGCGGTTTCTCAATCGCGGTGATACGGATGCCCGGTCTGCAATGACCATGCCCGATAGAGCTGCTCCACTAGCAACGCGCGAGCCAATCCGTGCGGTAACGTTAACTGGGACAGCGACCACAGTTGGTCTGCGCGTAGCCGAACGGCTTCAGATACTCCATCCGGGCCGCCAATGATGAAGCAGAGGTTCCGCCCGTCTGACTGCCAGTCCGACATTCGCGATGCCAGCGATCTGCTGGTTTGCTGTTCGCCGCGCTCGTCCAACAACACGACCTGCTCGGTCGGGTTAAGCTTGGCGAGAATGTGCTCTCCCTCCGTTTCCATCGCCTGACGCGATTTGTCATTCTTGTTGCGGCGCACTGTGGGGATTGTATCAAGGCGAAATTTCCACTCGCGCGGAAAACGCTCAGTATACGTGCCGAAAGCGTCCTCGACCCAAGACGGTTGGCGATCGCCAACGGCTAAAAGACGAATATGCACGACCTACCCGTCGGTCGCCACAGCGTCTCCGGACGGTGCAATCGACCAGAGTTTCTCCAGATTGTAGAACTCACGTACTTTGGGCAGCATCACATGGACCAATGCATCCTGCAGATCCAGTAACACCCACTCGCAACCGCTCTCTCCTTCAATGCCAGTCGGACGATTGCCGGCTGCCTTGGCTTTTTCGGCAACATTGTCGACCAGCGCCTTAACATGCCGGCCAGACGTACCACTCGCCACGATCATCCAGTCGGTCACCGTCGTCATATCGCGAACATCGAGCCTGACGATATCCAGCGCTTTGATGTCCTGCAACGCCTCAACGACGAGGTCGCTCAATTCTTCGCTATTCATGCACATACCTCATATAAACTCCAGTCTCCTCTATGACTTCTCTCACAGCATCCGGCATCAGGAAGCGCGGATCGCGTCCTGCCGCAACCAGATCCCGGATCTCGGATGACGCGATTTCAAGTTGCGTCACCGCATGAATGTGTATTCGTCCATGCGTGGCCGCATGCAGGTCATCGACCCGATGGGTACCGTGTTCAGTAATCAGTTCGCCCAGCGGACCGATATCCGGCGCCCTCCAGCCCGGCCGATGTGCGACAACAATATGGGCAACATCGAGAATTTCATCCCAACGGTGCCACTTATGCAGCCCGAGAAACGCATCCATGCCCAGGATCAGACCCAGCGACTGATCTGGAAATTCCTCACGCAACCCGATTAATGTGTCGATCGAGTAAGACGGCCCGTCACGGCGTAGCTCCCGATCGTCGCTGAAAAAACCGTCCTGTCCGGCAATCGCGACGTGAACCATTTGAAATCGCAACTCAGCGTCGGCAATCGTTGTGCCCCGATGCGGTGGATCGCCGCATGGGATAAAGCGAACCTCGTGAAAGCGCAGTGCCTGCAACATTTCGAACGCCGTTCGCAGGTGGCCATAATGAATCGGGTCAAATGTACCGCCAAAAGCGCCAATCAGTTTCATTGCGACAGGCACACGACGACATCGGTCGCCATTCGCCATGGGTTGCCTTCGCGTTGTCCTTTGGCCGCAGCGTCGGCGCGACCGGTCGCTTTTAGCAGCTTGTGAAAGTCACCGTGCTGATGCCGGCCGATACAGCTGCGGACCAGACCTTGCCGGTTGCGCCAAACACCGGATTTTTGCATCGCACCACCGAGATCGCCGCCCTGCCGAATGACGTCGTCCAGTGTTGCCAGCGTGCGCAACTCACGAGTCAATGCCCACATCACGATGACGGGCTCCACGCCTTCGGCACGCAGTCCACCCAGAATTTTTACACAACGATGGGTGTCACCGGCAAGCGCCGCATCAGTCAGCTTGTAAACATCGTATCGACTACTGTTTGCCACCGCGTCGTTAACGGCCTCGGCACTGACCTTTCCCTCGCCGAGTATTAATCGCAGTTTTTCGATTTCCTGTTGGGCCGCGAGCAGATTGCCTTCGACCCGATCTGCGATCAAAGCTGCCGCATCATGATCGGGCTGCAATCCGGCGGCACGCATTCTGCTGGCTACCCAGCCCGGAAGTTCACGTACACCGATCGGCCAGACCGGCAGTGACACTCCTTTCTTGTCGATAGTCTTCGCCCACTTCGATGCGCCGCTGCTTTTGTCGAGTTTGGGGCCGATTACGATGACTAGCAGCTCCGGCCCGGACTGCCCCACCAGATCAATAATCGCCTGACTGCCTGCCGTACCGGGTTTGCCGGTCGGCAGCCGCAATTCGATGATGCGCTGCTCGGCAAACAACGACAGATTGCCGGTCGACGCCAGCAGCCCATGCCAGTCAAATCCTGCCGTCGCCGTGTGCCGCTCGCGAGACGTGAAACCGCGCGCGCGCGCCGTTTCACGGATAGTGTCCAGTGCCTCGTCAACAAGCAGGTGCTCGTCACCAGTAACAAGGTAACAAGGAGCGAGCGTTTTCAGGAGATGCGAGGAAAGCTGATTAGCCTGGATCTTCAAGCAAGCTGCTCCATGCTTATCGATTCGTCTTCGAGCAGGACGGGAATACCATCATCGACAGGGTAAATGCGTTTGCCGTCGTCGGTAATCAGCGCCTCGGTCAGCGCGGCGGCGACGGTTGAACCCCCGTGATTAACGAGCTTACCAGCGTCGATTGCCGCGTTGACGCGGGCCAGTTTTTCTTTTTTTAGCACCGACAGGCCCTTGTGGGAAACCGGGCATCGCAGAATCGTCAGTAAGCGCTTGTCCATGCGCCCATTGTAGCGCTTCAATAGCGCTTCAGCACGGCTGCAAGCTCAATATTGCCGCTGCTTTGTGCCGCCGCAATCGCCGCTGGCACATCTTCGATGTGCGGCCTGAAACTCTCGTCGAGCAAGCGGCAACGCATAATGACTTTGAGGGCCAGAATCGTCTCGCCATGCTGCAACATGTCGTGAATATAGTGCTGCGCGAAGAACAGCGCGTGCGTGTTGTTTTCCCAACGCATCATGCGATCGAAAAACCACGCCCAGGCCGCTGCCGCATCCGCTTCCTGCCCGATCCAATCGATGATGTGTTTGAAACCGCCCTGTCTATTGCCCCGGCTGACAAACCCGTATGCATGCGTCAAGACGTCGGTACGGGCTTTTTCCAGATCGCCCGCTATCTCGTCGCCGCCAGGTTGCAGCGAATCGGGGATGCTGATGTCCTCCATCAAACGGTACGGCTCAATCAGGCTACCGACAAGAGAAAAAAATGACACTAACAAAAACATTTGCACCAGGTTGGCGATCATCCATGCCAGCGACTGCGCCTGAATACTGAGCCAGCCCGCAATGACCATATAGGCCGTGGCGATCCAGAACGTTGCCTTGCACTTTTGCAACAACCGGCTGATCGCGACCGGACTGAGGCTTTGCAGCGGTGAATGCGTGATCGCGAGAATCGCAAGAGATGCTGGCAGGACGATTCCGGCCAGCAGCAAAACCAGCCATCCAGCCCGTACGCCAAAGTTTTGGCTCACCGACGATACGGCCCATCCGGCGAGGATGAACAACGGCACCGGAAACAATGTCCACGCGTTACCTAGCCAGTTGAAAAACTCAGCGTCCAGCGCCGGCGGTTCCCGTCCTAGCGCGCGCGCCTCGAGAACGATCATTTGCAGACGAAACACGGCTGGCACGACAAGAAACATAAGAAACAGGCCAAGCACGCCACCCCAGCGCGCAAAAGACATCAGCAACCAGAGGAGTAGCACTGGCAATACGACACTGGCATGCGTTATCGGATAGACGATAGCTCGGGCAACGTCAATCGGCTTCATTCTTGTCCGTATTGGAATCGGGCACCGGATCGTATCCCGATCCACCCCAGGGGTGGCAACGGCCGATACGATTTGCCGCCAGCGAGATTCCTCTCAGGAGCCCATGTTCTTGCAACGCTTCAATCGCATAGCTTGAACAGGTGGGATCGAATCGACAGCTGGGTCCAAGCCATGGAGAAACTGCCAGCCGGTAAATCCGTAACAGTTGGATGAGCGGCCACGCGAACATATTTTTGCTCACGGCACTGGCCATCAGGAAGCCTCCAGGGCTTCTGACGCAAATCGCCGGATCGCCTTGAGCATTGACCACAATCCATTGCTGCGCGTTGGGCTCAGGTGGCTTTCGAGCTGCAAAGCGGCAACAAAATCCGGTGGCGTATCGAGTATATCTTGCGGTTTTCGCCCACTATATATTCTTAGCAGCAAAGCGATCAGGCCGGAAACAATGGCAGCATCGCTGATTGCCCGAAACTGCAGCCGGCCATCTTTTTGATCAGCGACAAACCACACCTGCGACTGACAGCCACGAATGCGGTTGTCTTCGGTCTGCAGTGTCTCCGGAAATTTGGGCAGGCGGCGACCCAGGTCAATCAGATATTGGTAGCGGTCCATCCAGTCTTCAAACATTTCGAAGTCCCCGATGAGTTCCTGCTGCGCCGCCTGTATCTCGTTGCTCACTGACGACTCCGGCGCCACGTCGTACCGTCGCGGCCATCCTGAATCGTAATCCCGGCGTCGACAAGTTGATCGCGGAAAGCATCGGCTGCCGTATAATCGCCAGCAGCTTTCGCCGCGGTGCGTTTTTCGATCAGCACTTCGATTTCTTCGGCAGGCAAATCACCCTCTACATGCCCGGCAAACCATGCGTCCGGATCAGTGCCCAATAGACCCAGTAACTCGCCGCACGCGTACATCTGGGCCGCCAGCTCGGACTTCGTCTTTGCGTCACTCGCTTTGTTGAGACTGCGGGCAAGTCCGAAAAATTCCGCCATGGCTTTCGGCGTGTTGAGATCGTCTTCAAGTGCTGCCAGCAGTGTTTGCGAAACCTCTGCGGCCGCGCGAGCATCGTCGGACACGTCAATACCCTGCACAGCACCGTACAGCCGGTCCAGCATGCGTCTTGCGGACTCAATCGTTTCTGCGGACCAGTCGAGTGGTTGTCGGTAATGAGCACCCAGGAGTGCGAGTCGAATGACTTCCCCTGGAACCGTTTTGATCAGGTCATGCACGAGCAGCACATTGCCCAGCGATTTGGACATCTTGGTGTGGTCCATGCTGAGAAAGCCGTTGTGCAGCCAATAGCGCACGAACGGCGCACCGCCATGCGCGCTGCAGCTCTGCGCCATCTCATTTTCATGATGCGGAAACACAAGATCTTGCCCGCCGGCATGAATATCAATCGTATCACCGAGATGTTTTTCAGCCATCGCAGAACACTCAATGTGCCAGCCCGGCCGGCCACGACCCCACGGGGACTCCCAGCCAGGCAGTTCAGGTGTTGATGGTTTCCACAACACGAAATCGTGTGCCGCTTTTTTGTAGGGAGCGACCTCGACCCGGGCGCCAGCGATCATCTCCCGCAGATTGCGCTTTGAAAGCGCACCGTAATTGTCTTTTGATGACACGTCGAACAGTACATGACCTTCAGCCTCGTACGCGAATCCATTCGCAATCAATATCTCGATCATCGCGATCATTTCAGCGATGTGCTGAGTTGCGCGTGGCTCTATGTCGGGTGGGCGGACACCGAGCGCACCCATGTCGTCGTTGTACGCCGTGATGAAATGCGCCGTGATCTCGTCGATAGGCTTGCCAGTCTCAACAGACGCCGCATTTATCTTGTCATCAACGTCCGTGATATTGCGCGCGAATGTCAGCTTGTAGGTGCGCCGCAGTAACCTTGCCAGCAGGTCGAATACGACCGCCGGTCGCGCGTTGCCTACGTGAGCGTAGTTGTAAACGGTCGGCCCGCACAGATACATCGTCACCTCGCCTTCGATCAGGGGCTCGAACGGTACTTTCTTGCCGCGAAGTGTGTCGTGTAGCTGTATGGTCATGAATTAGCGGCTCGGCCGATCAAAGGACGCAATCATAGCAACATTGCTGCCAGCCGCTACGCCCGGTATTCTTCCGGCCCCAGAATCATTACAGCAAGGAATCACAATGCCTGTCGCGTCTGTCAGATTTCGAGCCCGCAAATCAATCGAGCAGGTTGAGGAAGGCAGCGAACTTGCGCCCAAGTTCGACGATCGCGGACTGATCACCGTCGTAACAACCGATGTCAACAGCGGCGAACTGCTCATGCAGGGGTGCATGAACGCTGAGGCCCTGCAGCTCACGATTGCAACGGGTGAGGCACATTACTATAGCCGCAGTCGCCAGGCTCTCTGGCACAAAGGCGCCACGAGCGGCCTGGTGCAATCGGTTCGGGAACTGTTGATCGACGATGATCAGGACTGCATCTGGCTACGGGTCGATGTCACAGGCGGCGCCAGCTGTCACGTCGGCTACCGCAGCTGCTTCTATCGTAAGATCCCGGTAGGCAACGACTTCGCGAGCAAGCAACAGCAAGGACATGTGGAACTTGAATGGACGGACACCGAGAAGGTCTTCGATCCCGACGAAGTTTACGGCGACATGCCGAACCCAACCGTCCTCTGATTGCGGGCCATGTCAGACGCCATTGGCAGAGTGGTCGTCGGCCAACCCGCATTGCATGGTCAGAACCGGCCTTCAGCGTCATGCCGCCGTTTATCTCGCAGACGTCGCGCTGCCGGCTGCGGTTCCGCCATCGCAATCGCCCGCGCCTGATACGCGTACTCGATCGTGCCGATCAACCACAGGAAATACCCGATCAGCTCGATGAATTCCTCGACGGCGAGCGTGACGATGCGTGTGTAATCCTCACCGAGTATCGACATCCACAACGGCTCGTGGCCAACCAACCGCACGAACGCAAACAGGATAACGGCACCCGAAAACAACAGGGTAAGGCCCGGTGATGGCCAGATTCGGGCAAGCGCAATCTGTAGACGTTTGCGGCTCCTGTACGTATAGGCAATCACCAGCGACCCAATTACGACAATGATCACCTGCCACAGATTGTCGATAATGAATCGATCCAGAAAGTAGTCCAACTCTCGAATCAGAAACGCCAGTGCCATGCCGCCGAACGGAATCGCAATCGGTCGCTGCATCGGGCAATAGCGGGCCACCCACCACATGATGACGCCGCAGACGCCGAGAATGATGGCCTGGATAATCTCAACCGGAGAGAATTCGCTGGTGCCATACTGATCCGTTTCACTGACCATGATGTGGAGCTTGAGGCTGCCCGGAGCTACAAGTTCCATTTGTGTCAGCGCCCACGTCACAAACGCGATAGCAATGAAATACAACAGGTAGCGTAACCAGGGCATGCCAAACTATACACTGCAACCGATTTATTGACGTAATCTGTTGGTCGGTATACCGGCGTGCGTCAGAAGCCCATGATTCATAAGAAACTCCGCCGCATCCCCGGCATCGTTTTGAAACCAGTCTTTGGTATTGCCAAGGCGAAAGCTGTAGCCCCAGGCATCCATGTCGAGCATCAGTTGATCCCGCCCGACGCCGTCGAGCTGATCCGCCAATAGAACCTGCAGATAACAGACGGCAGATTCCTCAAGATCGTCGCCGCCGGCATCGCGCTCAAGGCCGGCACGTCGACGTTCCGTCATGCAGATGAGGTGGCAGAATTCATGTAGCAGGGAGTGCATCGGTGTGTCTTCGCGAACGTAAACGGTGCGGCCAACAATGCCCGCTTCCGCGTCGCCCCAGAAACTGCCGGTTATCGCACGATCAGTTTCCTGCTGCACCAGCTCGATATCGTAACGCTGTAGCAGTGAGTCAATTGTTGCACGCGGCACACCGGATACGAGCAACATCGAACGTCAGAGCGTGGAAATCTGCTTCATGACAATGCGCACGAGGTCCTTGACGATCGCATCCCGAAGCAGCTCCTCTTCACTTGCCTTACCCAATACCAACGTCGAGTCGTAGGTATAGTCTCGCGTCAGTGTCAGCGTTTGCTGCGGCAGCAGGTTGTCGGTTCCCGCCTCGAGACTGTATGCAATCGTATAGAAGACCTCATATTCGGTCGGTACGTTGCGCGCCGAAACGGATAACACCCGCTGCGCGGTCTCATCAAACGAAAGCGTAAATATCGCAGTCGCCGTAGCGGCACTATCGGCAAATTCGACGCCCGCAGCCCGCAGCTGTGCCTCGAACTCCCTCAGGAACAGACTATAGCGGTCACTCGTCGCAATATAGGTTCGCTCCATCCCCGCCGGAGGCGTAAACGCGCCCTGCAATTGAAATCCACACGACGCAGTAACGGCTGCCGCCAATATCAACAGCACCGTGCGAGCTGGCCTAAACAACGATGTTTACCAATCGACCAGGCACAATAATCACCCTGCGAACCTTTCTGCCATCGACAAAACGTTGCACGTTGTCGTCAGCGAGTGCCTGGCGTTCGATCGCATCATTCGGCGCATCGTTCGCGACCAAAATTCGTGCCCGAAGCTTGCCATTAACTTGTACCACCATCTCAATAGTGTCGCGCTCCAGCGCGCTATCATCAACTACAGGCCAGTGATGATCGATTAACGCGTCGTCGTGACCGAGCTCTTGCCACAG
>JADFHE010000003.1:102820-113871 GCA_022567295.1 Pseudomonadota bacterium
TTCGTGCCCGAAGCTTGCCATTAACTTGTACCACCATCTCAATAGTGTCGCGCTCCAGCGCGCTATCATCAACTACAGGCCAGTGATGATCGATTAACGCGTCGTCGTGACCGAGCTCTTGCCACAGCGCATGGCAGATGTGCGGCACCATGGGTGACAACATCACGACAACGGCCTCCAGCGACTCGCGCACGACAGCGCGGCCCGCGTCCGAATCGTCGGCAAGCTTGTTGACCGCATTCAATAATTCCATTGCAGCGGCAACCGCCGTATTGAAACTGTGCCGCCGCCCAATATCGTCATCGATTTTCGCGATTGTCTGATGCGTTTTGCGGCGCAGCTCTTTAAGCGTGTCGTCGAGCACGCTGGTGTCGACAGGCCCTGCCGGCCCGCCGGCCACATGCTCAGTGACGGCGCTCCAGAAGCGCTTCAGGAAACGAAAACTGCCCTGTACGCCCTCGTCGGACCAGTCCAGCGTCTGCTCCGGTGGCGCAGCAAACATCATGAACAGCCGTACGGTGTCAGCGCCGTATTTTTCGATAAGCCCCTGCGGATCGACCGTATTCCCTTTCGCTTTGGACATTTTAGCGCCATCTTTGAGCACCATGCCCTGCGTCAGCAGGTTGGTGAAGGGTTCGGACAAATCGGAAATTCCTTCGTCACGCATTACGCGCTGGAAAAACCGTGAGTAAAGCAAATGTAAAATCGCATGTTCGATGCCGCCCGTATATTGATCTACCGGCGTCCAGTACTTTGCTCGATCATCGAGCATCGCGTTGTCACTGTCCGGGCACGTATAGCGCGCGAAATACCAGGAAGACTCAACAAATGTGTCGAACGTATCCGTTTCGCGCCGGGCATCCTTGCCGCATTTCGGGCAGGGGACATTGACGAACTCCGGCATATCTTTGAGCGGCGACGCAGTGCCTTTGAATTCGACATTTTCAGGCAACACAACCGGCAATTGATCTTCCGGCACTGCCACGGCGTCGCAGTCGTCGCAGTAAATAATCGGAATCGGCGTACCCCAGTAGCGTTGGCGCGAAACGCCCCAGTCACGCAAGCGGTAATTAACCTTGCGCCTGCCACGGCCTGACTCTTCAAACTTGTCGGCGATCGCGTTAAACGCGCCGTCGAAATCCAGCCCGTCGTAATCGCCAGAATTTATCAACACACCGCGCTCAAGATAAGCAGCCTCATCGATGTCGATTTTGCTACCGTCGGCGGGCGTAATCACCTGCCTGATCGGCAGACCATGTTTCCTCGCGAATTCCCAGTCCCGTTGGTCGTGCCCGGGAACAGCCATAACCGCGCCGGTGCCATAACTCATCAGAATGAAATTGGCAACCCACAGCGGCACGTCTTCACCGGTGATTGGATGCACCGCAGAGATGCCGAGTGGCATGCCCTTCTTTTCCATCGTCTCAAGCATCGCTTCCCGGGCATGGGACTGCTTGCACTCCTCAATAAATTCAGCGACCTCCGAATTAACGGTCGCTACTTTGCTCGCCAATGGGTGCTCAGCGGCGACCGCCATATAAGTCACCCCCATCAGCGTGTCCGGACGTGTGGTGTAAACCATCAGCGGTTCATCTTCGCCTGCAACGTCGAATGACAGTTCCACGCCCTCTGATCGGCCAATCCAGTTACGCTGCATCGTCTTGACAGACTCAGGCCATCCTGGCAAATGATCCAGTGCATCGAGCAATTCGTCGGCGTAGTCAGTGATTTTCATAAACCATTGTGGAATCTCGCGGCGTTCTACCAAGGCATCCGAGCGCCACCCTCGGCCGTCGATAACCTGCTCATTTGCCAGCACGGTTTGATCAACCGGGTCCCAGTTCACGATTGAATTCTTGCGATAGACCAGACCCTTCGCAAACATTTTCGTGAACAGCCACTGTTCCCAGCGATAGAACTCGGGACGGCACGTCGTAACTTCGCGTGTCCAGTCATAGCCGTACCCTAGCCGCTTGAACTGCCGGCGCATGTCCTCAATATTGCTGTAAGTCCATGTCGCCGGCGGGATACCGCGCTGGATGGCCGCATTTTCAGCCGGCATGCCAAACGCGTCCCAACCCATAGGCTGTAATACGTGCTTGCCCTGAAGTCGGTGATAACGTGCGATGACATCGTTGATGGTGAATACGCGCACGTGGCCCATGTGCAGCTTTCCGCTCGGATACGGAAACATCGTAAGGCAATAATATTTTTCCTTGCCAGCGTCTTCGCTGACCTCGAAACTACGGGCTTCTTCCCAGTATTTCTGGGCGGCAAGCTCGATCGTTTCGGGATTGTAAGCGGTACTCATAGGTGTCGCGTATCTTCGCTGCCCGGAAAACCCGCAAGCCTACATGAACAGGCTGCAATGCGCAGCAGCCGCGCCTAGATACCGGCGCGGCTTCGAATCCAGAAGATGCCGAGGATCAGGAAGCAAAAACCAATAGCAGGCCAATTGCCATTATCAGCGTACGGCGTTGTGCCGCTGCGTGACCGTATGTCTGCCGTCATGACTTGCGGCGCAAACTGTTGGCCGGTTTTCAGCAATTCACCTGCCGGTCCGATAAATGCGCTGATGCCCGTATTTGTCGCCCTAACCACATAACGGCCGAATTCGAGCGCCCGCATCCGTGCGATCTGCAGATGCTGGTGGGGAGCAACGGAATCGCCGAACCAGGCATCGTTACTGACGTTGATCAAGATGTCTGCTCCGGGGAATGCGTACAGGTGTTCGGCGCCGTATGCGTCTTCATAACACACGGCGACGGCGAGTTTCAGGCCACTGGCAGACGTTAATAGTGGTTGAATATCATTGCCCGCGGCCAGGTCCGAATACGGCAGGTTTTGCATTCGCATCCACTCGCGAACTTTCGCAGGCACCGGGAAATACTCACCGAATGGTACCAGGTGCCGCTTGCGATAAACTTGCCGCTCTTCGCTGCCAAGCATGAAAACGGCGTTGTATATGCGGGGTTGTGTACTGCGCTCAACGCTGTACTCAAGAATGCCGAGCAGGACGGTCTGGCGGTTGCGTTTGGCATCTAGGTCGATAATATTCAGATAGTCCTCGACCTGGTCATGCCGAGCCGGGATCGCGACCTCGGGCCATATGACCAGTTCACTGTCCGGCACACTCAATGTTTTGGTTCGATAGAAATCGAGCGTCGGCTGCCGCTGCTGCCTGAGCCATTTCCTATCCTGAGGAACTCCACCCTGAACTATCGTGGTACGAATCGGCTCGCCATACGCTTGTGTCCATTCCACAATGCCCAGAAACTCGCCACCGATCCACGGCAGGACCATGAGGACAATGGCGATCATCCGCGCTTTACCAGCTGTCATGACGGTCACAAGAATAGCGGCCGTGCTGAACAAAAGCATCAGTGATACACCATAAATACCAAGCACCGGCGCCCAGCCTGCCAGGGGTGTATCAATCTGCCCGTAGCCCTGCGCCAGCCAGGGGAATCCGGTCAAAATCCATCCACGGACCCACTCGACGAGCACCCACGCCGCCGGCGCTACAAAAAACAGCCGCCACGGCTCACCATGAGACAGGCGGCTGGTTAACCAACCGGCAAGCCAGAAAAATGTCGCTAGGATGAACGACAATCCAACCATAAGCAGAACAGCTAACCATAGCGCCGCGTTGCCATACACATGGACCGAGATATAGATCCAGTACGTGCCAGTAAGAAATAAGCCAAATCCGAACCAGAAGAAGTGCGCCGCCGCAACCTTCGGCGAAACTATCAGCGCGATGAACAACAATGGCACCGTGAGGGCTGGTGCAAGTATCGCCCACTCACCGGGCGCGAACACGAGCGTCGATGCGCTACCAATAACGAAAGAGATAATCCGACTGACTGCCGGCCTGTCAGCTACAAGGGAAAACAGATAACTCTGATTTTTTCTATTCGCCACGGTTATCAGTCACCGTTGCGTTGTACCTGTAATGCGTCGATGCGACGTTCATCGGCTTTAATAACAGCAAACAGGAAACCTCCAAACTCCACCTTTTCTCCGCGCTGCGGCAGCCGGCCCAGTTCATGCATCACAAGTCCGCCGATCGTATCGTACTGTTCGTCGTCCAGCTCACAGTCGAAGTACTCGTTGAAATCTTCAACACGAGTCAGAGCGCGAACGGCGAAGCTTGGCTTGCCATCGCGATCACCGTCAGCTCGTATATATTCGGCCTCTTCATGATCGTGTTCGTCGTCGATCTCGCCGACAATTTGTTCCAGTACGTCTTCGATCGTCAATAAACCTGCGACACCACCGTATTCATCGACGACGATGGCCATATGATTGTGACTGGCACGAAACTCTTTCAATAATGCGTTAAGTCGTTTTGATTCCGGAATCACGGTCACTGTCCGCATCAATTTTTGCACCGTGAGTTCTTTCGCCTGCTCGCTTCCGTAATATCGCAACAGATCTTTTGCCAGCAAGATACCGAGCACCTCATCACGATCTTCACCGATGATCGGGAATCTGGAATGGCCGGACTCAACAATGAGTTTCAAAATGTCATCGACATCATCCTCGATATCGATAACGATCATTTGCGATCGTGGCACCATGACCTCGCGCACCTGAGTCTCGGATACCTCGAGCACGCCGGAAAGCATGCTTTTTTCTTCGGCGTCGAGATCAACTTCGGATTGAATGAAGGTTTGTATTTCATCGCGGCTCCAGGGTTCGCGCTTGATCGCTCGCATTACGCGCGCAATCAGTCCGCGTGCACCGGAGCCGCTGGTACTTGGAGGTTTTTCGTTCATAAGTAAATGAGTGTATCAGGTCTCCTGCGGAGGCTCTCCATAGGGATTTGCAATCCCGTGTTCAGTAAGGATTCGTGTTTCCAGGCCTTCCATCTCCACGGCATCGGTGTCTTTTTGATGGTCGAAACCCAGTAAGTGCAGCGTTCCGTGCACAATCATATGCGCCCAGTGACTTGCACCGGACTTGCCCTGTTGTTTCGCCTCATCTCTGACGATGGCAGCGCAGACCACGATATCACCGAGCGGCAACTCAGCGCCGGTCGGCAATCCATCAATCTCTCCAGCCGGAAACGACAAAACATTGGTCGGCTTGTCCTGATCGCGGAATCTGTTATTCAGTCCTTGCATCTCTTTTTCATCAACTACTCGAATAGACACGTCGCCGACACTACCGCGACCGCTCGCAGCGACAGTACGACTGACCCATAAACTGATGTCATCGGCATTGGGTACTGACTCATCCTTCGAGGCAACCTGAACGTCAACTTGAACGTTCATCTTTTTCGTAGGCTTCAACAATGTGTTGCACAAGCTCGTGCCTTACAGCGTCTTTCGGTGTGAAATATGTAAATGAAACTCCTTTGACATCCCGCAAAACATCGGCCGCGTTCTTCAGCCCCGACTTCTGTGTGGATGGCAAATCAATCTGAGTGATATCGCCTGTTACAACGGCACGTGATCCGAAGCCAATACGCGTAAGAAACATCTTCATCTGTTCGATACTTGTATTTTGCGCTTCATCGAGAATCACGAAAGATTCGTTCAGTGAACGGCCTCGCATGAACGCGAGTGGCGCGATCTCGATGACATTGCGTTCAATCAGTCGTGTTACGTGCTCAGCGCCGATCATGTCGTATAAAGCGTCGTACATCGGTCGCAAATAAGGATCGACTTTTTGTGATAAATCACCGGGCAGAAAACCAAGCCGTTCACCTGCCTCGACCGCTGGGCGCACAAGCACTATCCGCCGCACTTGTTCGTTTTCGAGCGCATCGACAGCACTTGCCACGGCAAGATAAGTCTTGCCCGTGCCGGCCGGTCCAATCCCAAACGCCAGATCGTGGTCACGAATTCTGCGCATATAGGCAGCCTGATTTTTACCGCGAGGACGAATCAGTATTCGCCGTGTTTGAATAGTAAGGAAATCATCGTTCGCCCCTGCCGGCGCATCGTTTCTGACCGCCTGTTCGGTATCCTCCATCAAAGACTCCTGCAACAATATGTGTACTCGTTGGGGGTCCAGTCGTTCCTGGTCCGTCAATTCAAACAAGGACAACAGGACGTCGCCGCCAGTCTCGGCGGCACCCGGACGGCCGGTCACCCGGAAGCGGTTGCCACGACTGGCGATTTCGACATCAAGACGGCGTTCGATCTGCCGGAGGTGTTCATCAAACTGACCGCACAAGTTGGCCAGGCGGTTATTATCGGCGGGCTCGAGCACTACGTCCCGAGAAACATGGACAGCATTCAAAATCTGTGTTTAGAACCTCTGCGCAGATAGCCGCTTGTCAGAAAGACAGGGGCAGTGTCATGCCTGCAGCAGACAATGACGAAAAATCTATTCAGGCAATAGATCATTGGCTTAGAGACTACGCCGCAGCTTGATTCTTCGCAAGTCGTCCACGTAAGGAATTTGGCAGCGCTTCGGTAATCACAACATCGACAAACTCACCGATGATCGACGCACCGGCGTCAAAGTTGACCCAGCGGTTGTTTTCGGTGCGCCCAGACACCTGCAACGCACTCTTCCTGGAAAGTTTTTCGACCAGCACGCGCTGCGTCGTCCCGATCATTGTACGACTGATCGTCATCGCCTGCTGATTGATACGCTCCTGTAGCAACCGCAATCGCTCCTTCTTGACCTCCATCGGCGTATCGTCGGTCAGGCTCGCCGCCGGCGTGCCGGGACGTGCACTGTAGATAAAACTGAAAGACTGGTCGAATCCCATCTCGGCAACCAGGTTCATGAGGGCCTCGAAATCACGCTCCGTTTCACCTGGAAAACCAATGATGAAATCAGAAGACAGTGAGATATCGGGGCGAGCTTGACGCAGCTTGCGGATCTTCTGTTTGTATTCGAGGATTGTGTGTCCTCGCTTCATCGCCACCAAGACACGATCGGAACCGTGCTGCACGGGCAAATGCAAATAACTCGCTAATTTCGGCACCTCAGCATAGGCCTGGACCAGGCTGTCAGTGAACTCAACCGGGTGTGAGGTCGTAAAACGAATTCGATCGATGGCCTCGATTGCTGCAACGTAATAAATCAACGTCGCAAGATCAGCGATCTGCCCATCGTGCATCGGGCCACGATAGGCATTGACGTTCTGGCCCAGCAAGTTGACTTCGCGCACGCCCTGCTCAGCAAGGCTCGCAACCTCAGCAATCACATCATCGAACGGCCGGCTGATCTCTTCGCCGCGTGTGTACGGCACAACACAGAAGCTGCAATATTTGCTGCAACCCTCCATGACAGATACGAACGCGGTCGGCCCCTCGGCACGGGGCTCGGGCAGCCGGTCGAATTTCTCGATTTCCGGAAAAGAGATATCGACTACCGAACCGTGATTTTTTTCGGCCCTATCGATCAGCTCGGGCAGACGATGCAAGGTCTGCGGCCCAAATACGACATCAACGAATGGCGCACGCCTGGTAATCCCGTCTCCTTCCTGGCTCGCGACGCAACCACCTACACCGATTTTGATGTTGGGATTTTTTTCCTTGAGCTCGCGCCACCGGCCCAGCTCGGAAAATACTTTTTCCTGCGCTTTCTCTCGAATAGAACAGGTATTGATCAGCAATAAATCTGCGTCTTCCGGCGCATCGGTCAACTCATAACCGTGCGACTCGCGCAACACGTCCGCCATCTTATCCGAGTCGTACTCGTTCATCTGGCAGCCCATCGTTTTGATGTATAGCTTCAAACGGTTTGCACTAGAATGGAATGTCGTCGTCAAAGTCATCAGGACCCGGCTGTGGAGGTGCATTGCCGCCGCCCTGATTGTCATCGCCGAAGTTGGCGCCGCCGCCGCTACCACTGCGACCGCCGAGCATTTGCATCTCACTAGCGATTATCTCAGTCGTGTAACGATCCTGGCCATCCTTGCCCTGCCACTTGCGCGTACGCAGCTTGCCTTCGATGTAGACCTGCGAACCCTTCCGTAAGTACTCAGCCGCAACTTCGGCCAAGCGATTAAACAACGCGACGCGATGCCATTCGGTGCGCTCTTTTTTCTCACCCGTCTGCTTGTCTTTCCAGGTCTCATTGGTCGCAATCGTAATGTTGGTCACAGCCGAACCACTCGGCATATAACGTGTCTCCGGATCTCCACCGACGTTACCAACGAGAATGACTTTGTTTATTCCGCGGGCCATTCAGCTCCCCTGTCTGCTGATCTTAAGATTTTGATGACTCGCCGCCGTGCAGCGAGGGGGGACTATTGTAGAGCCTGCCGGGCCAAAAGCCAGCACGATTTCTGACTGCAGCACCAACTTTCTGGTGCGACGACTTTCAGCAACGCCTTTATGCCCGTCTGGGTACGAATCCCTGCAACGCCAGCCAAATGCCCGCCAGCAGTGCGCAGACGAAGAACACATCGCCCGGTTCGCTTTGCCCGAGGAAGCGACCACCGATCAGCCCCCCAACAAAGGCACCCAGGAACTGCGCGCTTGAAAACACACCGAGCGATGCACCACGTACATCCGCACCGGCCAGCACCGACAGCCGTGCCGGCAAACTGGCTTCGAGGAAGTTGAAGCCACCGAAGTAAAGAATAAGCGCGACAAATACGGGAACAGCTGAGGATCCGAAGAACGTCAATGCGAGCTGCGCGGTCAGAATCAGGCTAACAGCAATGCCTATCAACTGACCCTGGCCGCGCCGGTGATCCCTCATGATCATCGGTACCGTGATGATCAGCGACACGAGCAAAGAACCGACATACATCGTCCAATGATCGGTCAGCGGCATTTCGAGGTCCTGTATCAGCAGGAAAGGCAGCGCCACGAATGTCGCAGTCATAATCGTATGCAGCAGGAATACGTAAAAGTCGATGCGAAGAAGGTCCGCGCGCAGCGCAGGCAATAGTTTCCAGTTCGCACTTTTCTGCGCCAGTGGAATGTCCGGCAACAACCTCAGCAGCAGACCGGCAACCATGGCAAGTGCCGCGGCGATCCAGAACAGTGCCGGTACACCGAAATTTGCAGCAAGCAACGGTCCGGCAACCATTGCGATCATGAATGACAGACCAATTCCGATGCCGAAGATCGCCATCGACCGCGTCCGAACCTCTTCGCGCGTTGCGTCGCTGATCAACGCCGTCAACGTTGCAGATATTGCGCCTGCACCCTGCAACAAACGGCCTGCGATGATGCCGTAAATCGAGTCGCTCATTGCAGCGACGACACAGCCTACTGCGAATATGCCCAGACCGGCGAGAATGACCGGTATCCGTCCAACGCGATCGGACAATGCACCCAGCGGCACTTGAAATCCAGCCTGCGTCAGCCCGTACGCGCCGACGGCGAAACCGATCAGCAGCGGCGTCGTATTCTCCAGGTCGGCCGCATACAGGGACAACACCGGCAACAGCGCAAAAAGCCCGAACATGCGAATCATCGAGATGAGCGCGACAATGCCGACCGAGCGGCGTTCTGACGCATTCATCGCGACGATGGCGACGGGGTTTTCTGAACTCATTGGTATCATCCTTTGCGCTGAGGATGCGCGGCGGCGTATATTAGCAGGTTGGCTGGAGACGACTGCACCCTACCTATGAAAACGATCGATATTCGTGGCGCGAGAACGCACAATTTGTGCAACATTGATCTGCAACTGCCGCGAGACAAACTCATTGTCTTTACTGGACTGTCCGGATCGGGCAAGTCATCGCTCGCGTTCGACACCATTTACGCCGAAGGCCAGCGCCGTTATGTCGAATCGCTGTCGGCGTACGCGAGACAGTTTCTGTCGATGATGGAAAAACCCGATGTCGATCACATCGAGGGGCTCTCTCCGGCGATTTCGATTGAGCAAAAGTCGACCTCGCACAACCCGCGGTCAACAGTCGGCACGGTCACAGAAATCTACGACTATCTGCGCCTGCTGTACGCGCGCGCAGGCACGCCGCAGTGCCCCGACCACAACACGCCACTGGAAGCGCAGACAGTCGCCCAAATGGTCGATCAGGTGATGGCGCTGCCCGCAGGATCGAAACTCATGCTGATCGCGCCCGTTGTCGCCAATCGCAAGGGCGAGCATGTGCAACTAATGGCTGATTTGCAGGCGCAGGGCTTCATTCGTGCGCGTATTGACGGTGAGATTTACGAACTTGACCAGCCGCCTGCGCTCGATCTCCGCAAGAAACACAATATCGACGCGATCGTCGACCGCTTTAGAGTCAAAGAAGATCTGCGGCTGCGCCTTGCAGAGTCATTCGAGACAGCATTGCGTCTCGCGGACGGCACGACGCGTATTGTCAATATGGACGATGAGGATGCCGAGGAACTCATTTTCTCCGACCGCTTCGCCTGTAATCACTGCGGCTACAGTCTGACCGAACTGGAGCCACGCCTGTTCTCGTTCAACAATCCGACCGGTGCCTGCCCGACTTGTGATGGTCTCGGTGTAAAGCAATTTTTCGACCCCGATCGCGTCGTCATCAACCCAAGCCTGTCTCTGGCGGGCGGCGCAATTCGTGGCTGGGACCGTAAGACGACTTACTACTATCAGATGATCCAAAGTCTGGCATCGCATTACGGTTTTGATATCGAGACACCGTTCGAAGAACTCTCCAAGAGAATACAGAGCGTCGTTCTTTACGGCAGCGGGAGTGAAAAGATCCGTTTCTTCTATGCCAATTCGCGCGGTGTGCAGATCAGGAAATTGCATCGCTTCGAGGGCGTACTGCCAAATCTCGAACGCCGTTACCACGAGACTGAGTCCAACGCAGTACGCGAAGAGCTCTCCAGGTTCCTCAACAGCCGGGACTGTCCTGACTGCGGCGGCACACGCTTGAATCGTTCTGCTCGTCACGTCTTTATCTGCGAGCGATCGCTGCCGGAGCTCACCAGCCTGTCAGTCGGTCATGCGCGCGAGTTTTTCGACAGCATGGAAATTGCCGGCTGGCGTGGCACGATCGCTGACAAGATCGTCAAGGAAATCGGCGACCGACTCCGCTTCTTGTCCGACGTCGGTCTGAACTACCTTTCGCTTGACCGCAGTGCTGATACGCTGTCAGGCGGCGAAGCCCAACGCATCCGCCTCGCCAG
>JADFHE010000003.1:113969-143547 GCA_022567295.1 Pseudomonadota bacterium
TCATCGTCGTCGAACACGATGAAGAGGCGATTCTTGCAGCTGACCACGTCGTCGACCTCGGCCCGGGTGCCGGTGTGCACGGGGGCCGGATCGTAGCAGAAGGCACGCCGGAGAAAATAAAGAATGATCCGCAGTCGTTGACAGGCCAGTACCTCTCGGGCAAACGTGCCATAGCGCTGCCCGACGAACGTACGCCAAATAACCCGGACTGGCAGATTACGATCACCGGTGCAACGGGCAACAATCTGCAAAACATCGACGTATCGATACCGATCGGACTCATGACCTGCGTTACTGGCGTATCGGGTTCCGGCAAGTCCACGCTCGTTAACGACACCTTGTATAAGGCCGTCGCTGATGAACTGAATCGGTCCAATCGCAATCCGGCCCCACACAAGAAGATTTTGGGTCTCGAAAACATCGATCGCGTTATCGAAGTCAGCCAGAGCCCGATCGGGCGGACACCGCGCTCCAACCCGGCGACTTATAGCGGTTTGTTCACACCGATACGTGAATTGTTCGCCGGCACGCACGAAGCACGCTCACGCGGTTATATGCCGGGGCGCTTCAGCTTTAATGTTAAAGGGGGCCGATGCGAGCCGTGCCAGGGCGACGGTGTTATCAAGGTTGAGATGCATTTCCTGCCAGACGTATACGTCCCCTGCGATACGTGTCGCAGTAAACGCTACAACCGCGAAACGCTGGAGATTCGATACAAGGGCAAGAATATTCACGAAGTGCTCGACATGACAGTCGAGGATGCAGCGAAATTCTTCCAGAATGTGCCGGTCATCGCGAAGAAGCTGACGACGTTGAAGGACGTGGGCTTAAGTTATATAAGGCTCGGTCAAAATGCCACGACGTTATCGGGTGGTGAAGCACAACGCGTAAAACTGGCGAAGGAGCTTTCCAAACGCGACACCGGCAGGACGCTCTATATCCTCGATGAGCCAACAACCGGGCTGCACTTTTTCGATATCGAGCACCTGCTGCACGTATTGCATCGACTGCGCGATCACGGCAACACCGTGGTTGTCATTGAGCACAATCTTGATGTAATAAAAACGGCGGACTGGGTTATTGACCTCGGGCCAGAGGGCGGCGACGGTGGCGGTCAAATTATAGCCACGGGTACGCCGGAACAGATCGCAGCTACCAAAGGCTCATTTACCGGCGAATACCTCAAACCGCTGCTGGCACGTATGGGAAAATCGCGCCGCGGCACCGCCGTCAGCGCGTAGCCGTCACTGCGCGGATTGGCCGAAACGGCCCGTTCGCAAGAAATCTTTCGTCAGTTCAATCGGCCTGCGCATGCGCATCATGAAAGCATGTGAGTGCTCGACGACGACGAAATCAGCCATACCCTCCACTTTTGTGTCCTCTACGGACACACGCCCATCGTCCGGGTTATCCAGTACTGCGGAGGTGATTGGGTCGATCGTGCGATTGCCGGCTATGATTCCTAATTCGAAGTCGACCGGACCCAGCTGCAACGGCACACTGCCCTCGCCCTGGCCCAATTGACGCCCTGCCGGTCCATTGATCCAGTCAAAACCAGGAACGCCATCGAGATCATCGACAGCGCCACTGCCCTGGTTCGGCGGACCCAGCATGACCACCCGGCCCAGCTCGTCAACGGATTCAGTACTCAGGTATTGGCGCACGAGGATGCCACCCAGCGAGTGCGTGACGAAGTGGATCTTTTCCACGTCTTCGATGGCCCGGCACCTGGCCAGCCCTTCCCCGACAGCGATCGTAGCAAGTTCGGCAATCTCATGATCGCGTGACGGATAATCAACATTTGCCGTGTAATAACCGTCCTCCTCAAGCGCATGCTGCATCTCGCGCAACGAAGACGACGTCCGCGCCAGTCCATGTAACAGCACGACGCATTCTGATGCAAAGACGGTGCCCACCGAAAGCATCAACAGAAAACATACTGCAATTCTAAGCATGCAACTCACTCAGTTGCTTGTCATGAATCTTCGACAGGAGCAGCAGCGCGACGATCGCACCAAGCAATGCCAGACCCATGTCCGACTGCGTGTCCCAAATGTAGCCCTGGGTACCAAGGAAAGAGTCCGCTGCCTCATCCGATATTAAGGCAACCCACCATTCGATGAGCTCGTAGAAAGCGCTGAATCCGAGGCAGAAACTAACGATGAAAAAATTACGCCAACCCGCGGAGTTAAAAACGTTGCGTCGGATGACTACTTCGCGCGCGATCATCACCGGAACAAAACCCTGCGCGAAGTGCCCGAGCTTGTCGTAGTTATTACGCGACCCGTCGAACACGTCACGCATCCAGTCGCCAATCGGAACTTCTGCATAGGTGTAATGACCGCCAACCATCAAGATGATGCAATGGATAAGGATAAGCGCATATACCCATGTCGTTAACGGAAACCGTTCGCGCGTAAACCATAAGACCAGTCCGCCTACGATCGCCGGAAACACTTCAAGGCCCCACGTCATACGGTCCGCGGGCGAAACGCCCGACCAGATGAGAGCTGTCATGAAAACGATGATCCAGGCTATACGCACTGTCACGGCCGCCTAGTAATGCGGCGGGCGTTCATCACCCGGATCATCCGCTGGCAGGCGATCGCCGACTGATTGGACGCGTTGGATCAAGGACTTGCAGAGCTCCTCGAGTTGCATGATTTTCGCCTGCTGCTCCGTCACAACATCATTGAGCTGATTTAGCAGCTGATCCTGATGGGCCAACCTGCTCTCCAGATCGATAAATCGCTCTTCGCTCATGCACATCCCCTGCGACATTGTTGCAATTCATATCGCAACTCATGAATCATTCATCCTAGGATACACGGGTTACTCCCGGGAACGCGTCATGTCGTTACTTCGATTCGAGGAAATCAGGCTGGAATTTGGCGAGCAGGTCATTCTGCGCGACGCCGAGTTTTCAATTGAACCCGGTGAACGGATCTGTCTGCTCGGCCGCAATGGTGCTGGAAAATCAACGACTCTAAAGCTGATCATAGGAGAAATGGAGCCCGACCACGGCAGAGTCGTGTCGAAGGCAGGGCTAATCGTTAGCCAGCTGCGGCAGGACTTGCCGGATGCGATGGATCAACCGGTTCACGATGTCGTTCGCTCCGGGCTAAAGCAAACTGTCCGACTGCTTGAGGAGTATCAAGAGATGTCGGCTCAGGAACTCGATCTACGCGGCCTGGCCGAGCTTGAAGTGCTGCACGGGAAAATCGACGCGCGCGATGGCTGGCACATTGACCAACGCGTAGACGCGACGATGACCGCCTTGAATTTGCCGGCTGAGAAGAAGATGAACGAGTTGTCAGGTGGTTGGCGCCGCCGCGTTGCGCTGGCACGAGCGCTGGTGCAGAAACCCGATCTGCTTTTGCTCGATGAGCCGACCAACCATCTCGACATCGCCACCATCAAATGGCTCGAAGATCGGATCTACTCGTTTCCCGGTGCCGTGCTTTTCATCACACATGATCGTGCGTTCCTGCAAAAGCTTGCAACACGCATTGTCGAGATCGACCGGGGAAAACTCACAAGCTGGCCGGGAGACTACAGTAACTTCTTGAAACGAAAGGAAAAAATCCTAGAGGACGAGGAGACCGCGAACGCCCGCTTCGACAAGAAACTCGGGCAGGAAGAGGTCTGGTTCCGACAAGGAATCAAAGCCCGCCGTACACGAAACGAGGGCCGCGTTCGCTCCCTTGAAAAGATGCGCAAGAAATTTGCAGAGCGAATCAAGCAGGACGACAAGGCACGCATGCATATTGAGCAAGCGGAGCAGTCGGGTCGTAAGGTCATTCGTGCCAAAGGCGTTAGCTACAGCTACGGCGATGAAAGTGTCATTAAGGACTTTTCGATAAAGATCATGCGCGGCGATCGCATTGGGCTCATCGGTAACAACGGCGTTGGCAAAACCACACTGCTGCGACTGTTGCTTGGCCATCTTGAGCCACAGACCGGAACAATCAAGCACGGTACCCATCTCGAAGTCGGCTATTTCGATCAACTACGGCAAACGCTGGACCTGGATAAGTCTGTTGCCTACAACGTCGGCGAGGGGCGTACCTACATTAATTTAAATGGCAAAGAGCGCCACATCGTCGGCTACCTCAAGGGGTTCCTGTTTAGTCCGAAGCGTTCCATGACGTTGGTTAAATCACTCTCCGGTGGTGAACGGAATCGTGTCATTCTCGCGAAGCTTTTTACGCGGCCAGCGAATTTGCTGGTTCTCGACGAACCAACGAACGATCTCGATATCGAGACCCTCGAGGTACTCGAACAAAAACTTTGCGATTACACTGGAACATTGATTGTCGTCAGCCATGACCGGGAATTTCTCGACAACGTCATAACGAGCACCGTGGTATTTGAAGATGACGGCCGCCTGCAGGAATATGTCGGCGGTTATTCAGACTGGCTGCAGCAAGGACACCGATTGGCTGAGATAGACGCACCCGGTGTGGCCGCAGCAAAGAAACGCAAGACTGCAGAACGTCGCAAGAACAAGGACAAGACGAAACTAGGCTACAAGGACCAACGCGAACTCGACCAGTTGCCCGGCGAAATTGAAGCGCTGGAGGCGAATGTCGCCGCACTGCAATCGACTATTGCTGAACCAACTTTCTACTCTCAAGACAGTGCACAAGTGCAACAAGGGCTGCAAGAGCTGAGTGCCGCGGAAGCATCGCTCGAACTCCGCATCCAGCGTTGGGACGATCTTGAGACCCGTCGGGAGTCGTTACAATCCCAATAACGCACCCAGGCCAACGTGCCGGAAGGTGTCCAGTCTGCTAGTACTCTTGGAAGTGTATGCGTGAAAATGACACGGAACCTGATACTCAAATAAAGAATAATGCGAGGATTCCAAAATGACTCGACTACTACGTACGATACTAATTCGCATCGTTCTCGCCTGGCCGTTCGCCAGCATCGCGGCGCCGCCCATACGGGATGCTGATTTCGGCAATGAAGTCGGGTCTTTAAGTGACGACGACCAATTCTACAACGCTGAATTCGTGCTGCTATTCGCGTAGCCCAGCGCCCACCGGTCAGACAAA
The DNA here is from genome assembly GCA_022567295.1 of Pseudomonadota bacterium. Lineage (GTDB taxonomy): Bacteria > Pseudomonadota > Gammaproteobacteria > Steroidobacterales > Woeseiaceae > UBA1847. The sequence continues at coordinate 119,030 of JADFHE010000003.1, forward strand.
CTTCGTCGATTAGAAACGCCGGTCCTGAATATTTACTATCCAGGCATTGTCTCAGCGAAATACCGATCAAAGGCTTTATGCACAATTTCCGGTGAAATGCCGGCCGCTTCCATTGCCCTATTGAATTGTTCCATTTCGGCAAACTCCCGACGCCCGTCTGCCGCGATAACTTTCAACGCCATTAAAGCCATGTCTTCCTTGTCTGTGTCGGACAACGTAGGCACAAGGTCCGTAAGCAATGGTCCGAGCTCAGGCTTCTCGATCATTTCTGTCATTGCGCGTGTGATCAGCTCCAGCGACTCCGCACCCTGCATGTGGAACCGCTCCTCGATGAGCTCAATGATCTGTGCGGATTCTTCGGGTTCGATCTGGCCACTGCCTCGTGCAACGTAAATAAGCAAGGCGGCAACGAGGAATTTTGAATCGTATTCTTCGACGCCTTCGGCAGTTTCAACTATGAGCCTGGTGCCTTCCAGTCGTGAATTGATAATGTCGTTGCTCATGGAATTCTCACTTTGTCGGGTAATTCTTGCGCATGTATTTTACGGACCGGATGATTAGCTGCTCGAGCACTTTCTCGTCGACATCCGCAAGACTCTTGATGTACAAGCACGATTTTCCGGTTTTGTACTGGCCCAGCTTGTTCATTAGTGCGCCGAATTCGCTAAATCCCGCCATGATGTACAACGTCAGCGCTTGCTTACGTGAAGAAAAACCAGTGAGCAGAAAATCACCTTCGCGGCCGCTCGCGTATTTGTAATGATATTGACCGAACCCGACGATACTCTCACCCCACATTGTGGCCCGGGCGCCTGTCGCCTTGCGCATCATCGACGTCACCTTTTTCGCATCGGCTCGCCTCTGCTTGTCGTCCAGGCCATGAATAAACGCAGTTGCGCTTTGCTGCGTCGGTTTCGTTTTATTTTCGGGCATCAGCGACCTCTAGTGAGTAGTACCAAATAATCGGTCTCCGGCATCGCCCAAACCGGGTACGATATATTTCTTTTCATTAAGTTTTTCATCAATCGCCGCCGCGTAAATGGGCACATCCGGATGCTCCGCTTCGACCAGCGCTATGCCTTCCGGACAAGTTACGATACAGACGACGACAATACTTCCCGCCCCGCTTGCCTTTAATTTGTCGATGGCCACAGCTGTAGACCCACCGGTTGCGAGCATCGGGTCGATAATAATGCAAGTCCCGCCTTTGATTTGCGATGGAAACCGTTCGTAATACGTCACCGGCAGTTTTGTCTCTTCGTCCCGGTACAGACCAATGAAACCGACGCGTGCAGTTGGTACCAACTCCAGTATGCCCTCGAGCATCCCAACCCCGGCGCGCAGGATCGGGACTACGACCAAATCCGTATCAAGCATTCGGCACATCGCCTCGGCAACCGGTGTCTGCACGGCAACCTCCTTTGTCTTGATGTTCTTTAATGCTTCGTAGCAAATGAACTTCGTGATTTCAGTTGCTAGTTCGCGAAAGCGTTTATGCCCCGTGTTGACGTCCCGAATGATCGCAAGTTTGTGTTGCACGCACGGATGGTCAATCAACTCAGCCATTGTCTATGCTCCATTTTCCGGCTTGGATTCAGCCGACCAGATTGCAAATTCAGACCCGGTAGGATCGACGAAGTGAAACCGTCGCCCGCCAGGAAATGAATAAATGGGTGCGGAGATTGTTGCACCCAGATCCTGCACACGTTCAAGATCTCTTTCGAGATCTTCGCTGAAAAAGACGACCAATACACCGCCCGCCGGCGCAGGTTCCGCCGTTCGCCGAAAACCGCCGTCGAGCCGGCCGTCATTGAAGCTCATGTAGTCGTCGCCCCATTCCTGGAACGACCAACCGAACATAGCAGAAAAAAAGTCACGTGCTTTGTGCAAATCTGTAAACGGAATTTCTACGTAATCGATTCGATTCTCTTGCCTCATTGATTTTCCCCAGGGCAACTACGGCCCTCTTAATTTCAGCAGCGGCCGCTCGGCGCTGACCAACACGGTACCAAAATCACCCTGTATTTCGTAACGGCCATCCACTAGCCGTTGTAAGCCCTTGATTGCACCGTGCCCAATTCCCTCAGCAATCTCGGCGACGGCACCGGACGCGCTGTCACCAGCACTAAGTGCGACACAACACGGAAACTCGATGATGGCTGGCCTGATACACGCCTTTTCGGATGGCCGTGGCCTCTCGTAGAACGGATGCTCTGGTGTCAACAGAACATCGATATCGATGAGTAGTAACGCCGACTCAACCTGCCACGATAAGACAAACGACTGTTCCAGATCTACAGCCGAAAATTCTCGAAATTGGCGCCAGTCCGCTGCCGTAGTCGCGCTCATGCTAATCCGCGAATACGATGCTGTAGAGGCATATGGCGCCATCGTCACCTGGCATTGTAATCATGCGATCAAACGTCAGACCGAGTTTTTCGATCAGGCCGATGGATGGCGCGTTGGTCGGGGAAACGATTGCGGTAAGGGCCGGGAGGTCGAGCTCGCTGCGCACATAGTCAACGACGGCTATTGCAGCTTCGCCAGCGTAGCCTTGTCCACAATAGTCGGGCAGCACCGCGAATCCGATATCTGGATGATCAATATTGTCTCGCTTGAACAGTCCACAAATGCCGATCATGGAATCATCCGACTTCAAAGACAGGCAAAAAGGACCGTAGCCGTAATCCTCGAATAATTTCGCAGCACCATCAGCGATGGCCTCCCTCGCATGCTCGGTTGTGCGGATTCCTCGGTCCCCAACATTAAAAATAAACGCCGGGTCATTCCAGACGGCGAGCATTAGGTCTGCGTCGTCGACACTTACCGCTCGCAGTCTGAGTCGCCCAGTTTCGATAATCCAGTCAGCTGCCATCGCGACAACTCGGCAAGCACCGAAATCCCCTACGGGTGCTCTTCATATCCCTCACCCTCGCAAGTATCTTCGCCGTAAGCATCCAGTTCGATAACGTTCCGATCAGGGTCACGGATAAAGATCGCCGACATATTTCCGAAACTGAACGACCCCGTGATATCTATATTGCTGTCGCCAACAAATGATTTCGCATGCTCCATCGAACTCACAGTCAATGCGAAATGAGTAATTCCCGTGTGTTTTTCGTCGACATCCATAAGAATATTTGTGTCGCCCGTAGCTGTGGCCGGCCCGAGCAGATTGAGAACGACACCACATGGATGCTTTATGATGACGGGGTGTCCTTCTTCAAACCCGACATCATTGAGCATTTCAAAGCCCAGCACCGAATAGAAATCGATCGACGCTTGCTTGTCGCTGATCCTGATTCCAACGTGATTAATGCTTAGAATTTCCAGCATGACACCTCCTAATCAAGACATTCCCGAGCTTCCTCGCCAAGGCAATACTGACCGTCGTTTCGATGATATGTTTAACTCGAAAGAAACCGCCGCGTACTATCAGGCGACGTCTTTGTTCAGCGTCGAGTCACGTAAGTATTGATAGCTCAGCGAAAGTACCGCAACCTCCGCTGCAAATGTAATTGCTATCAGAATAACAACCACCACCATGGAAAAGGACTGCGGAACAAATGGTGCGAGCAATTTACCCAACGTCAACAGGCACCACATGATCACCAGGGGCAGTAATAACGCGACAGTGACACTTGGTCCATTACCGGCGGTCAGGTACCAGGAGTTCGACATGATCATGCGTTTGCCCAATGCCGTAGCTGGCAAGACCATGCTGAATCGGCCTCCCAGGTAGGTCACAGCGATATAAGTAAATATCAGGCCCAGCCACGGGGTCCCAAAGCCAAACACCGTGCTGGGACTCATGAGAAATACGACACTCAGTATTTTCGCGGCGACGAACAGAAAAATCCCGAGTATCAATAACCACACGAGGAAAGATGTTTCTCGAGCCGTCCAGTAGATGGACCATGGGTTGTTTAGCGAGTCTGCACCGAGAAGAACCACCCGATGACACGCCACCGCAATTAATGCGATGAACGGCAGGTTCAGTGACCAGAATATTAACGAAACCAGCACGCTTGAAGGGGCCGTTTCCCGGACAGTCGCGAATACCAATAGTACCAGTACGGGAAGAACAGTCGCACGGCTCAAAGTGCCAATATTCTGGAACACCTTTGAGTACGCCCCGTATACGGTAGCGAAGATTGGCAATGTTGGAATCATCAGAGATACCGTCTAGTGTCTAAGCAAACTTGATTTCAGACTTCCGTATCATACTTTTCGTGGCTGACAGTTTCCACGGCAAATGCTCCCCGGCGCAGTTGAGTGGCGAGACCTTTTCAGTGGATTCTGAATCCGTTGTAAACAAGTAATAGCGATAACACCCAGATGCCACAGCTTGGAAGCAGACAAATGAGTCTAATGACTCGCCGCCAGACCTGATCACAAAAATTAACCATGAACAGGTGCAGACCGCGGTCGCAGGTAATAGAAAAATTCCGACATACAACCAGATTTCGTTGGCGAGAAACTTATGATTTGATACCCCGAAGATCCAAACGACCGTGGTTGCAAGAAACACCGGGGTCGCGGAATAAATGAGGCTCTTAGGCATTGTTCTCAAAGCCTGGCGCGCAAGCTAACGGGAACCCAGTTTCCGTATCCCGATCGCATTACGAATCTGATCGAGATGCGGTGCTGCCACTTGCCGGGCTCGTATCGCACCTTCTTGCAACTCTGCCTCGACGATGGCGGGATCGGCCATCAACCGTTCATATTCTTCTCGCGCCGGACCAATATGATCATTAATGTACTCGAACAGCTGTTGCTTCATCGCACCCCAGGCTATGCCCTCGGCGTACTGTTTTTTAATTACCGCAATTTCTTCCGGCGTCGCGAAGGCCTTGTAGATGTCATACAAGGTACTGTCCTCGATGTCCTTGGCTTCACCCGGCTCCAAGCTATTCGTCTTGATCTTCATGATCAATTTCCGGAACATCTTCTCCGGCGCGAACAGTGGAATTGTGTTGTTGTAACTCTTCGACATCTTGCGGCCGTCCAATCCTGCCAACACCGCCGTATGATCATCAATAACGGGATCCGGTAGCACAAACACATCACCAAAGTGGTGATTGAAGCGTTGCGCTATATCCCGCGCCATCTCAACATGCTGCTTCTGGTCTCGACCAACCGGTACCTTGGTTGCCTTGAACATCAGAATGTCCGCGGCCATCAGGATTGGGTAACTGTACAAAGCCATCGTCACGCCTTTGTCTGGATCCCTGTTCTCGCCCTCAACATTTGCCTGCACTGCAGCCTTATACGAATGCGCCCGGTTCATGAGGCCCTTCGCCGTCACGCTGGTCAGAATCCAGGTCAGTTCGGGAATCTCGGGAATATCTGATTGCCGGTAAAACACTGAGTTCTTGGTATCCATCCCCAGTGCCAGCCACGCCGCCGCAATCTCCAGCGTTGACTGACTGATCATGTCCGGGTCCTCGTTTTTTGCCAGCGCATGAAAATCGGCAAGAAAATAATAGTTCTTCTTTTCCGGGTCTTTACTCGCCGCCACACTCGGGCGAATCGCACCAACGTAATTACCGATGTGTGGCGTACCCGTCGCCGTAATACCCGTGAGAAAAATATCTTGCGGCATTCCTTAATATCCTGCCGCTTGTCCATCTTTGCGAGCTTCGGAGGCGCCGTAGTACACACCCTGCTGCTTGTCCCACATGATGGCCTGATAACCACCGAAGCCGCCATCGCTGTCGCCGAGAGTATGCCCCATCGCTTCCAGGGCCTTTCGTGTTGCATCGCTAAAAGACGATTCAAGATGCACGACACCGCCGTCAACCATAATCGACCCTGTCGGTTGCGACGAACCCGTGTGATTGATGCGTGCCGCGTCACCCGCTTCCTGCAGGTTCATGCCGAAGTCGATCATGTTCACGACGATCTGTGCATGTCCTTGTGGCTGCATCGAGCCACCCATGACGCCGAAACTCATCAGCGGCTCCCCGTCTTTCATAACAAATGCCGGGATAATCGTGTGAAACGGGCGCTTGCGTCCTGCGACAACATTCGCGTGCCCGGCGTCGAGTGCAAATAACTCCGCTCGGTCCTGCAGGACAAATCCAAGTTCGCCGGGCGTCATCCCAGAGCCCATGCCACGGTAGTTACTTTGAATCAACGACACCATGTTACCGGCCGCATCCGCGACCGTAAGATATATTGTGTCACCATCTTCGAGCTTGGCGTCGCCGGCCGGCAACCGGTCCGATGCCTTGGTCGGATCAATCAGAGAGCGACGTTCGTCGGCGTAGTGTTTGGATATCAACGTTCCCACTGGCACATCGACAAATTCCATGTCCGCATAATATTTCGCACGATCCTCGAACGCCAGTTTCTTCGCCTCAACAAACGTGTGTATGTACTCCGCAGTACCGAAACCCATCGCCGCGATGTCGTACCCCTCCAGTACGTTCAAAATCTGCAGCGCCGCTATGCCCTGACCATTCGGCGGCAGTTCATACACATCCCAGCCGCGATAATTGGTCGATACCGGCGTCACCCATTCCGACTCATGCGCCGCCAAATCTGCATACGTTAACAAACCACCTTGTTCCGCCATGTACGCATCAATGCTTTTCGCAATTTCTCCTTTGTAAAATTCATCGCGCCCTTTGTTCGCAATCAGCTCATACGTCGCCGCCAGTCGCGGATTTCTGAATATCTCGCCTTTGCGCGGAACGCGACCGTCCGGCATGAAGGTTTCTCTGAACCCAGGGTACTGACCGATTCGCGCTGCGTTCAGCGTGAGGTAATAGGCAATTACCTCAGAAACAGGAAAACCGTCCCGCGCATAAGCTATCGCTGGCGCGAGAATCTCTTTCATATCCAGGCGCCCATAGCGCCCGTGCAACTGAAACCAGCCATCGACAGTGCCCGGAACGCTGACGGGCAATGGCCCGAACGGCGGCACCGATTCGATGCCGTTCTCTTGAAAGTATTCCAGGGTCATCGCCTCTGGCGAACGCCCGGATGCGTTCAGACCGACGAGCTCTTTTTTCTCCGCATCCCAGACAATTGCAAACAGGTCACCACCGATGCCACTGCCGGTTGGTTCCATCAGGCCGAGCGCCGCGTTGGCGGCGATCGCCGCATCTACCGCGCTTCCACCGGCCTTGAGAATGTCCAGCGCAATCTGTGTCGCGAGCGGCTGACTGGTCGCCACCATTCCGTGTGGCGCAATCACTTCAGATCGCGATGCGTGAGGACGTCCCGTTACGCGGTCATATCCCGGTTCAGCTGCGGCCAACGCTGTGACTCCCGTAATTACTATTGCGATGCTGGTCACCCATTTTGTACGCTTCATCCTTTGCTCCATTATCGTACAGGCCTCGGTCCCGCCTGACGGGAACCGCTAATGATCGCACTCGCCGTCGACGGCGGCAACAAGGTATGATTTGCCTATGAACGACGACTACTCAGACAAGAATCCAGCCCTTGGCGCGCTCTTCGTCGAGCACATCGAAACCGTCGCCGCGCGCCACGATCATGCGCTCGAGCTAGCTGGAGCAAGCCATGCGATCATCTATTCAGGAAATCCGAAGTTCGCGTTCCTCGATGACTATCAGATGCCATTCAAACCGAACCCGCACTTCGTTAGCTGGGCGCCGCTCACGCGCCTGCCGTATTCTTACATTGTTTATACGCCGGGTAAAAAGCCCGTCTTAATATACTATCAGCCGCGCGACTACTGGCACGTCGTTCCGGGTTCACCTGAAGGCTTTTGGACAAATCAATTTGATATTCGCGTCGTACATACAACCGATGACGTTGCGAAGCACTTGCCCAGAAATCGCGACAATTGCATCATAATTGGCGAAATTGATGACGACACAAATACTTTCGGTATCGAACGAGTTAATCCGACAACTGCTATCAACATCTTGCATTACGCGCGCGGCGTGAAGACGCAGTACGAACTCGCGGCCATGCGGCTCGCATCACGTCGCGCTGCAGCTGGCCACACAGCAGCCGAGGCTGCGTTTCGAAACGGCCTGTCCGAGTATGAAATCCACCGCGCTTACTGCAAGGCTGTTAGCCACACCGATCCCGAGCTCCCGTACGGAAATATTATCGGCCTCAATCATCACGGCGCCGTTTTGCACTACACCGATTTCGATCGGCAGGCGCCTGCCGAGCTTCGATCATTTCTCATCGACGCCGGTGCAGTCGTGCACGGCTACGCATCGGACATAACACGCGCCTATTCGTTCGGTGATCAGCGGTTTCAGGACCTCATCGACCAAATGGAATCCTTACAGCAGGACATAGTCAGTCGGGTCAGCGTCGGTGTTGACTACCGTGAGCTGCATATCAACACCCACAAGATGATTGCACAAGTGCTGGTCGACGCCGAACTCGCTGCTGGCGATCCCGATACCTTGCTCGAGACCGGTGTAACGTCGGCATTCTTTCCGCACGGCCTGGGTCATTTGCTGGGTATACAGGTTCATGACGTTGGCGGCTTCATGGAAAGCGAGGGCGGTACAACTATCGATCCACCCAGCGGCCATCCGTTCCTGCGCCTGACGCGGGTACTTGAAGAAAATATGGTTCTGACGATCGAGCCCGGCCTTTACGCTATTGATATGCTGCTGGAAAACCTGCGCGGTACGCCGGCCGAAAATCACGTGAACTGGAATACAGTCGATTGGTTACGCCCGTTCGGAGGAATTCGTATTGAAGATAACGTCCGCGTGCTGGTTAATGATCGGGAGAATCTGACTCGCGACGCTTTCGCTCAGCTCTAAGCCTTGCCTTGACCTTGGCGCCCCTGCGTTCAAGCATCGGCCGAATTCTCGGATTTAGCCCGGGGAAAAGATACATGATCATCGTCAGCCAGCCGCTGATTTTGGGCATGGATTGCTCGCGCACATTATTACCGCATAAATCCAATATCGCCTGAGCAACTTCCTCAGCTGTGCTAATAGGCTGAGAAAATGTCAAGTCGGAGGTCGCGTCGATATCGGCCATGATGAAACCCGTATCGATTGGCCCCGGCGATACTACCGCCAGCTTGATTCCGCTGCCCGCCAACTCCACGCCCAGCGCATAGGTGAAAGAACGCAGACCCGCTTTGCTCGCGGCGTAAGCGGCGCTGCCAGGGATCGGCGCACGGCCGGCCAGTGAACCAACATTTATAATCGCGCCACCGCCACTTTCGCGGAGATAGGGCAAGGCAATACGACTCAACATGATCGGTGCTTTCAGATTGACATTAATTATATTGCCGAGATCGCTTGCGTCGATGTCTTCAACATTGCCGCGCTTGTGATAGCCGGCATTATTGACGAGCACGTCCACCCGACCAAATTCGAATGACGCTTTTTTGAAGACATCGACGCACGCCTCGGCGTTCGACACATCCATTGCGAAAACTTCAACTCGCGTTTTTTGACGCAGTTCTTCGGCTATGGCATCAAGTTTTTTCTTGTCGCGTGCAACCAGCATCAGATTGGCGCCGGCGTCGGCGAACATGCGTGCGGTAGCTGCACCCACGCCCTCGGATCCACCCGTGATGATCACGGTCTTGTCATTGAATATCATGGGTTCATTGTAACTGTACGAGCGCGTTGATGCGCCTGGGCCGCCCTGGGCGCGATTCAGAAGCCCAAATAACCCTTAATCTTCTTCCAGAGACTGGTTTCCCAACCGTACACATCCAGCTGATCCGGACCGAGCACTGCCACCGGCATTGTCGTATCAGCCTTAATCTCCTCATTCGCCGCAACGTCTTCAGGACGTAACTCAAGGCTGCCCTTTTTGCCTTCCCCCGGTGCGGTCAAACCGTCGACTGCCAGACTCAGGTACGGCAGGACGTCGTCATCAACAATATCTTCAAGGAAGACGGCGTCCGGATCGAACGTATCCTTGTTCAGAACCACACATTCATCAAATGCTTTGTCTTTGCTAATGGGTCTGTCCCCGACATTGTCAACGATGATAATATTAGAGCCAACGCTCAAAAATCGCTGTGAGCGGACTCACAATTGCGAGATTCCTGCGGTGGCGGAAAATTTGGCCAAGCAGATTATTAATCCATTTATTATCAATCTATTACGACAAGCTACGCGCTTATTTTGGGCATAAAATACCGGGCACAGCCCGGTTATGCAATGTCTCGGACAAGGTCCCCTCCTACGACTCCTCGGCGGGGACCTCCGGAGCTTGCCCCGTCAGCATGACGATCGCCATCGGCGCGGCATCACCTGGACGCGGGCCTGTCTTCAGAATCCGCAGATACCCACCTGGACGTTCCTTGAAACGCGGACCGATCTCCGAGAACAGTTTGCCAACCACTTCCTTGTCACGCAGGCGGCTGAAAGCGAGACGGCGATTCGCAACGCTGTCTTCTTTCGCCAGCGTGATGAGCGGTTCTACAACACGGCGTAGTTCTTTAGCTTTAGGCAACGTCGTTTTGATGATTTCGTGCTTCAGCATCGATGCGGCCATATTGCGAAACATTGCCTTGCGATGTGAGCTGTTGCGACCTAGTCGACGACCGGATTTTCTGTGGCGCATTTGTTTATCCTAAGTATTCTTTCATTTACATCACAAGCTCATGCTCGGGACGCAAGGAGGCCGGCGGCCAGTTATCCAGGTGCATACCCAGGCCGAGTCCGTGACCTTCCAGAACTTCCTTGATCTCTGTCAGAGACTTCTTGCCAAGGTTCGGTGTACGCAGAAGTTCAACTTCGGTGCGCTGTACCAGATCACCGATGTACATGATGTTCTCAGCCTTAAGGCAGTTCGCTGAACGAACCGTAAGCTCAAGCTCGTCAACCGGACGCAGAAGAATTGGATCAACTTGATTCTCAGCCTGTGAGCCAATGCCTTCTTCCTGGCCCTGCAGGTCGACAAAGACTGACAGCTGATCTTTGAGGATGCTGCCTGCACGGCGGATAGCTTCCTCGGGATCGATAGTACCGTTGGTTTCTATCTCGATGAGCAACTTGTCGAGGTCCGTGCGTTGTTCTACGCGAGCAGCTTCCACGTTGTACGTCACACGTACAACCGGGCTGAAGGACGCGTCGAGCTGCAGACTACCAATGGGGCCACCTTCCTCTTCGAACGAAGGACGCTGAGTCGCCGGCCGGTAACCACGACCGCGCTCGACTTTCAGAATCATGTTCAGTTCACCGGCCTTGGTCAGGTTAGCGATCACCAGATCAGGGTTCACGATTTCAACGTCATGATCGAGCTGAATGTCACCAGCCGTAACCGGGCCTGGACCCTTCTTCGATAAGCGCAGCTCCGCCGTGTCACGAGAATTCATCGTGATAGCAACCTGCTTCAGATTCAGGAGAATGTCGACGACATCTTCCTGCACGCCTTCGATGCTGGTGTATTCGTGTAATACACCCTCGATCTCGGCCTCCGTAATCGCAGCACCTGGTATAGATGACAACAGAATACGACGTAGCGCATTGCCGAGTGTGTGACCGAAACCGCGTTCGAACGGTTCGATGATGACTCTTGCTTGCAAATCGCTGACCGGCGTTACTTTTACGACGCGCGGCTTTAGATATTCGTGTACTGATTCTTGCATGGGTAAATACCCTCCTGGCTATTTCGAGTACAACTCGACGACAAGGTTTTCGTTTATATCGGGCAGAATATCTTCCCGATCCGGCAACGACTTCAAAACACCAACCATTTTCTTGGTGTCGACATCTACCCACTCGGGCAGGCCAAACTGGCTCGCAATCTCAATGGCGCTCTGGATGCGGAGTTGCTTCTTTGCTTTCTCGCGAATCGTAACCGAGTCGCCAGCTTTGAGCTGAGCAGACGGAATGTTAACGATCTTGCCGTTGATTTCAATGCTCTTGTGACTAACCAGCTGCCGTGCTTCTGCGCGCGTCGATGCAAAGCCCATGCGATAAACGACGTTATCCAGACGTCCCTCAAGCAGGCGGAGCAGGTTTTCACCCGTTGAGCCCTTTAGTTGCGCCGCCCGCTTGTAATAGTTGCGGAACTGACGCTCAAGCACGCCGTACATGCGACGCAGTTTCTGCTTCTCTCTGAGCTGTATACCGTACTCCGAGAGACGTGGGCGTCGTTGAGCCGCACCGCCAGGAGGTACATCCAGCTTGCACTTCGATTCAAGCGGCCTGACGCCACTTTTGAGAAACAGATCCGTGCCTTCACGGCGGGACAGTTTACATTTTGGTCCTAGGTATCTTGCCATTGTTCAGCCTCTACACGCGCCGCTTTTTAGGCGGGCGACAGCCGTTGTGAGGAATTGGTGTGACATCCTCAATATTTTGAATACGGAATCCCAGGGCATTCAGGGCACGTACTGCAGATTCGCGACCTGGGCCCGGCCCACGAACACGCACATCGATATTCTTTACGCCGAATTCGAGAGCCGATCGGCCCGCTTTATCCGACGCGACCTGTGCTGCGAACGGGGTGGATTTACGAGAGCCACGGAAACCACAACCACCGGCGGTCGCCCAAGTAAGCGTATTGCCCTGGCGATCGGTAATCGTGATGATCGTGTTGTTGAAGGAAGCATGAATGTGCGCAATTGCGTCAACGACGTGCTTTTTAACCTTCTTCTTTTTAATTTCAGCCATATATTTCATTCGCGGCCGTCTTGGTAGTACGTTGAACTATCTGTCTAGTTCGTGGTGCTATTTCAACGGGCCGCTCCTACTATCGTTTGATTGGACGACGCGGACCCTTACGGGTACGCGCATTTGTACGAGTCCGTTGGCCGCGCAGCGGCAAACCACGTCTGTGACGGATACCACGGTACGACCCGAGATCCATCAGACGCTTAATGTTTATCGATGTCTCGCGACGCAGATCACCTTCAACCGTAAAGATCGCGACTGCCGTACGCAGCTTTGCAACTTCTGGTTCAGCCAGATCTTTAACCTTAATGTCCGGAGCGACGCCGGCCGCTTCGCAAATCTGCCTCGCGCGCGTAGTTCCAATACCGAAGATGGACGTCAATGCAATCACGACGTGCTTCGTCAACGGAATGTTTATGCCTGCTATGCGTGCCACTTACGTATTCCTTGCTTATAGACCGGGGACTCAGCCCTGGCGCTGCTTATGCCGTGCATCTGTGCAGATCACTCGCACCACACCCTTGCGGCGAATGATTTTGCAATTTCTGCAGATTTTTTTAACTGATGCTCTTACTTTCATGAACTGTCTCCAATGCGCTGACGTATCAGCGTACTTGCCCCCCCCGGCCATAGTTGCGCAGGTTGGCTTTCTGCATCATGCCTTCGTACTGGTGACTCATTGTATGTGCCTGCAACTGTGACATGAAATCCATCGTCACCACGACCAGAATCAGCAGCGACGTGCCACCGAAACTGAACGGCATGCTCGGGTAGAACATGCGAACTAACTCAGGGAGAAGACAGACGCCTGCTATGTACAACGCCCCCCAGAAAGTCAGTCGCGTCAGCACCCGGTCAATGTATTCCGCCGTGTGAGCACCCGGCCGGATACCCGGAAGGAATGCACCACCCCTCTTCAGTTGATCAGCGGTCTCTGTTGAGTTGTACTGCAGTGCCGTGTAGAAGAAGCAGAAGAAAATAATCAATGCTGCGTACATCAATACATAAATAGGCTGTCCGGGACCGAGATTGGCACCGATAGTCTGTAAAGCACGTTGTACAGCAGTTGGGTCAGCTGCCTGACCAAAAAATTGTGCAATCGTTGCCGGGAACATCAAGATGCTCGAGGCAAAAATCGGCGGAATAACACCTGCCATGTTGATCTTGAACGGCAAGTGCGTGCTTTGCGCTTGCATCAGTCTGCGGCCTTGCTGGCGTCGCGCATAGTTCACCGTAATACGGCGCTGTGCGCGCTCCATGAAGACCACGAAGACAATCGCTGCGAGTCCGCCGAGCAGCATCAGGATCGCCGTGATCGATGACATCTCACCGCTTCGAACCAGCTCCGCCGTGCCGGCAATCGTGCCCGGCAAACCGGCAACAATACCGGACAGAATGATCATAGAAATACCATTGCCGACGCCGCGTTCCGTTATCTGCTCACCAAGCCACATCAGGAATACCGTGCCGGTTACCAGCGTAATGCACGCCGTGATCAGGAACGACGGGCCGGGATTGATCACCAGGTCTGGCTGGCCCTGCAACCACGATGCTGCTGCGATCGACTGGAAACTAGCCAACGCGACAGTGCCGTAACGCGTGTACTTCACTATCTGGCGCCGTCCCTGCTCACCTTCTTTACGAAGTTGCTCAAGGCTGGGCACGATACGGCTAGCCATCGTCATGATGATCGAAGACGAAATGTACGGCACGATTCCCAGTGCGAAAATACCGAAGCGCGACAGAGCACCTCCTGAAAACAGGTTGAACGTTGCGAGCAGGCCGCCCGACTGCTGCGCAAAGTATTCAGCCAACGCAACCGGATTAACGCCCGGCACCGGAATATAGGTACCACAACGATAAACGATCAGCGCGCCAACGAGAAACAGGATGCGAACTCTTAGATCGCCCAATTTGCTCGCTTTCTTCGCCAGATCTGCCGGATTTTGTTGGGGCTTCTTCGCCACGTTAATTCCTATTCATCCAAACTTCGTTTATCGCGGCCAAGGGCCGCTTCTACGATGCCTCACTATTCTTCTATACTGCCGCCAGCTTTCTCGATCTCGACGCGTGCACCCTTGGTGACCGCCAGACCTTTCAGCTTGACTGCTTTCTTCACATCGCCGGACTTGATGACCTTAACTTTGGTCACAAATGCCGGTACAAGATTCGCCGTCTTCAGTACATCGATATCGATCACGTCGGCTGTCGGGATCTCGAGCTCGTGTAAACGCAGCTCAGCCGTCAGACGTGCCATCCGCGACCGGAAACCCACTTTCGGCAGGCGCCGTTGTAACGGCATCTGTCCGCCTTCGAATCCAACCTTGTGATAACCGCCGGAACGCGACTTCTGGCCCTTCTGGCCACGGCCACTGGTCTTGCCCTGTCCCGCAGAATGACCGCGGCCCCGCCGCTTGCCGACTTTTTTTGCACCCTTACCGGGTGACAGACTGTTCAGACGCATGTCAGGCTTCCTCTACCGATACCAGGTACGAGATTCGGTTAATCATGCCGCGATTCTCAGGCGTGTCGATCACCGTTACGGTCTGGTGAATTTTCCGCAGTCCCAAGCCGGCAATACAGGCTCTGTGGCTCTTAAGCCGCCCGAACCTGCTCTTCAGCAACGTCACCTTTATTTCTTTGGACTTCTCCATGATCTTGTCTCTTAAATCTCTTCTTTATTCATCCTCGCCTAAATCAGGCGAGGATTTCCTTAACTTTCTTGCCGCGCTTCGCCGCGATGGACTGCGGTGAATGAATGTCCGACAAGCCCTTAATCGTCGCGCGAACAACATTAATCGGATTACGTGAGCCGTAGCTCTTCGCCAATACGTTACGCACACCAGCTGCCTCAAACACAGCGCGCATCGCGCCACCAGCGATTACGCCGGTGCCTTCAGACGCCGGTTGCATGTATACCAGGGTGGCACCGTGACGGCCCTTCTTGGCATATTGCAGTGTGTCGTTGTTCAGATGGATGCTGATCATGTTCTTGCGCGCAGACTGCATTGCTTTCTGTATCGCTATCGGCACCTCGCGCGCCTTGCCATACCCGAAACCGACCTGGCCCTGGCCATCACCAACTACGGTTAGTGCTGTAAAGCCGAACTGACGTCCACCCTTTACTACCTTGGCGACGCGGTTGACGGTAACCAGCTTTTCAATGAGGTCATCGTTCGATTGATTTTGATCGTTTCTAGCCATTATTCGTCTCTGGTGGCGTAGCCGCCAAAAGTCCTATTGATAGATGAATGAATTAAAACTTCAGTCCGGCTTCGCGGGCCGCGTCGGCCAACGCTTTCACACGGCCGTGGTAACGGAAACCGGAACGATCGAACGCCACGGTGTCGATGCCGGCGGCCTTCGCTTTCTCAGCGATACGGGCGCCTACAATGGCCGCTGCTTCGACGTTGCCGCCATTCTTGATTCCTTTGCGAACTTCAGCTTCCAGCGTCGACGCAGACACCAGAACCTTTGCACCGCCAGCGACGATCACCTGTGCGTAAATATGCCGCGGCGTACGGTGAACGCTGAGGCGAGCAGCTTCGCGTTCACGAATCTTCGAACGACCCCTGCGGGCCCGACGTAAGCGGTTTTGTTTCTTGTTCAGCTTCATGGTGTAACCCTAATTATTTCTTCTTCGCTTCTTTGAGAACGACATGCTCATTGGCGTATC
Source organism: Pseudomonadota bacterium (assembly GCA_022567295.1). GTDB lineage: Bacteria > Pseudomonadota > Gammaproteobacteria > Steroidobacterales > Woeseiaceae > UBA1847. Next base: position 135,302 of record JADFHE010000003.1, read on the forward strand.
GAACACCCTTGCCCTTATAAGGTTCGGGCGGACGCAAGCGGCGAATTTCAGCGGCAACCTGACCAACTCGCTGTTTGTCATTACCCCTGACTACGACCTCGGTCTGGCTCGGCGTTTCGATGCTGATGCCTTCAGGTGCCGAGTAAACGACCGGATGCGAGAAACCGAGCGTCAGGTTCAGGGTCTTGCCCTGTACCTGTGCACGATAACCAACGCCAACCAGTTCGAGCTTGCGCTCATAACCTTCGGTTACGCCCTGGACCATGTTGGCGAGGATCGAACGCATTGTGCCCGTTACTGCCACGGCAAATCTCGATCCCGAACGTGGCGCAAGCATCAGCACACCCTCATTCTCAGTCAGTATGACTTCTGAGTTCAGCTCCAGCGACAGCTCACCCTTGCCACCCTTAAGCGTGACAACGTTGCCGTCTTGCTTAAACTCGACGCCTTGCGGCAACTTAAGCGGTGTTTTTGCAATTCTCGACATAGTCTTGTCTCTAATCCGTGGGGTTACGCGTTATGAAACGACGCAGATGACCTCACCACCTATACCTTTTTCACGGGCCTGGCGATCACTCATTACGCCGGCCGAAGTTGAAACGATTGCCACTCCAAGACCACCCAATACTTTTGGCAGCTCGTCCTTGCCACGGTAGATCCGCAGACCCGGCTTGCTGGTTCGTTGAATCGTCTCGATTACCGGTACGCCTTCGAAATATTTCAGCTCAACGGTGAGCTGTGCTAAAACGCCTTCACCATCGGTCGAGAAACCGGTGATGTAACCCTCGTCCTGCAATACTTTCGCTACTGCTTCTTTCGCTTTCGAAGCGGGCATCACCACACTGACTTTGCGTGCGCTCTGTCCGTTGCGAATACGGGTCAGCATGTCTGCGATCGGATCGGTCATAGTCATGTTTTGTCTCCGCTACCAGCTGGCTTTCGTCAAGCCAGGAATTTCGCCATTCATGGCAGCTTCGCGCAGCTTGTTACGGCCAAGGCCGAATTTCCGATAAACTCCACGCGGGCGACCCGTGATCGCACAACGGTTACGTTGACGTGTCGGACTGCCATCACGCGGCAAATCATTCAGCTTCATCTGCGCCGCCGCACGCTCTTCATCAGAACTGTGGATGCTGCGAATGATCGCTTTCAGTGCCTGGCGCTTGTCAGCCTGCCTTGCGACCAGCTTGGCCCGCTTCCGTTCACGCATGATCATTGACTTCTTAGCCATACTTCCATCCTGTCTTCGTGCTTGCGGCCCTGAGGCCGCTCGTACGAGCGGTCAGTGACCGCGATTCACTGTTTCTTAAAGGGAAAGTTGAACGCTTCCAGAAGCGCCTGGCCTTCCTCAGGTGTGCGCGCCGTTGTGGTAATGGTGATATCCATTCCTCGCAGCGCATCGATTTCGTCGTAGTTGATTTCCGGGAAAATAATCTGTTCCTGGACACCCATGCTGTAATTACCCTGCCTATCGAAAGACTTCGGGCTAAGTCCGCGAAAGTCTCGAATACGCGGGATAGCGATGTTTACGAGACGATCAAGGAATTCGTACATACGTTCGCGACGCAATGTGACCTTGCAGCCGATTGGCATGCCATCACGAATTTTAAAGCCAGCGACTGATTTACGAGCAATCGTCGTAACCGGTTTCTGACCCGCAATCATTCGCATATCTTCGCGTGCCTTTTCCATTATCTTCTTGTCAGCGACCGCTTCACCTACACCCATATTAATGGTTATCTTGGTGATCTTCGGTACTTGCATCGGATTTCTCAGCCCCAGCTTTTTCTGGATCTGTTCAGCCAGCTCGTTCTGAAATTTTTCGTGTAATCGTGCCATTGCTTTATCTCTTAAATATCGACTACGTCGCCGCTCTTGAAGACACGTACTTTCTTGCCGTCTTCGACACGAAAACCCACTCGCTCACCCTTTTTCGACTTCGGGTTGAAAACGAGCACGTTCGAAATATCCAGTGGCATCGCATGGTCTTTAATACCACCTGGCTCGCCAACGTTCGGGTTCGGCTTCACGTGCTTCCTGGCGAGATTAATGCCCTCAACCAACACGCGCTCATCAGCAATAATCTGCAGGACGGTGCCACGACGACCCTTGTCCTTGCCGGTTGTAACGATGACTTCGTCGCCTTTTCTAATCTTGTTCATTCAAAGAACCTCGGGGGCCAATGAAATAATTTTCATGAACTGACTGGTGCGCAGCTCGCGAGTAACCGGTCCAAAAATACGTGTGCCAATAGGCTCAAGACGCGCGTTCAGCAATACTGCTGCGTTGCCGTCGAAGCGAATCAACGATCCGTCTTTGCGACGCACACCCTTACGCGTACGAACCACAACGGCGTTGTAGATCTCACCTTTCTTGACCTTGCCACGTGGGATAGCGTCTTTCACGCTTACCTTGATGACATCACCTACACCGGCGTACCGGCGCTTCGAACCGCCCAGTACCTTGATGCACTGCACGCGACGGGCGCCTGAATTATCTGCCGCATCAAGAACTGTCTGCATCTGAATCATGACTGCATCCTAAGTGTTGTTACTTGTCTGCCGCGCGTTCAATAATGTTGACGACCGACCAGGATTTATTCTTCGAAATCGGGCGGCACTCCGAGATCGCTACGCGATCGCCCGGTTTGCACTCGTTCGCCGCATCATGTGCCATCACCTTGCTTGTACGGCGGATATACTTGCCGTAAACCCGGTGCTTGATTAGCCGTTCAATAGCAACCGAAACGGTTTTGTCCATCTTGTCGCTTACCACACGGCCAACGATCGTGCGCTGTACCCTTTTCTCTTCATTCATTTATCTTCACCCGCGACACGCGAAAGCTCATTAAGAACGGTCTTAACGCGCGCGATATCTTTCTTGACTCGACCGTGCTGGTGCACTTGCGCCAGCTCGCCGGTTGCCTGCTGCATACGCAGGTTGAACTGTTCACGGCGCAGCGCGACCAGCTCGTCAACGAGCTCGTCTGTCGATTTACTGCGGAGGTCTGCTGCATTCATTACATCACCTGCCGTTTAACAAATGTCGTAGCAAGTGGCAGTTTCGCCGCAGCCAGACGGAACGCTTCACGAGCGATCTCTTCGCTAACACCTTCCATTTCATACAGGACGCGGCCCGGCTGAACCTGGCATACCCAGTATTCAACATTGCCTTTACCCTTGCCCTGACGCACTTCAAGCGGTTTCTTGGAAATCGGCTTGTCCGGAAACACCCGAATCCAGATCTTTCCGCCACGCTTGATATGACGCGTCATCGCACGACGAGCGGCTTCGATCTGACGTGCTGTCAGGCGCCCACGACCGATCGCCTTCAGTCCGTACTCTCCGAACGCAACATTGCTTCCGCGCAGAGCAAGGCCGCGGTTGCGCCCCTTCATCTGTTTGCGAAATTTTGTGCGTTTTGGCTGTAACATTTTCGTATATCCAGTACTTGCAGAGTTCGGCCGTTTTTATGAACGTGCGCCAGGTTTAGCATCTGCCGGCTCCGCCGGAATTGCTTCGGGCTTGTCATAGACTTCGCCCTTGAAAATCCATACCTTCACGCCGATCACACCGTAAGTCGTGTGTGCTTCAGCCGTGCCATAGTCAATGTCCGCACGCAGTGTGTGCAGCGGAACCCGACCTTCGTGGTACCACTCAGAACGTGCAATTTCAGCACCGTTCAAACGACCGCCAACCTTGACCTTGACACCCTCAGCACCAACCCGCATCGTATTCGTAACCGCACGCTTCATCGCGCGGCGAAACATGACGCGACGCTCAAGCTGCTGTGCAATGCCTTCAGCTACCAACTGCGCATCGAGTTCAGGCTTGCGAACTTCGTTGATGTTGATACGAACATCCTGAAGTTTCAGGCCGATCATCTTCGATATCTGTGCACGAAGCTTTTCGATATCCTCGCCCTTCTTGCCAATCACGATGCCCGGACGTGCCGTGTAAATCGTGATATTGACTTTATTTGAAGGTCGCTCGATCCCAATACGACTGACAGACGCGTCTCGCAGCTTTTTCTTTATGAAAACGCGAATTAGGTGATCCGTGCGGACGTACTCAGGGAAAGTTTTGGAATCGGCGTACCACTTCGATGACCAATCCTTGACGATACCGAGGCGAATTCCGGTTGGATGTACTTTCTGGCCCATATTACTTCTCGTCTCCAACGCGGATCGTAATGTGGCTGTTCCGCTTGATAATCCGTGCGCCGCGACCTTTTGCACGAGCGCGAAAACGCCGCAACGTCGGCGCTTCGTTCACTTCAATGGTTGCAACTTTCAATTCATCGATGTCCGCACCATGATTGTGCTCTGCGTTAGCTATAGCCGACTCCAAAACCTTCTTCACGATACGAGCACTTTTCTTCGGCGAGAAAGTCAGAGCGCGCAGCGCATCATCTACCGACTTGCCGCGGATGACGTCAGCCACCAGGCGGCACTTCTGCGGCGAAATGCGTGCATATCTAAGTGTTGCTGCAACTTGCATCATCCAGCCCCTCTATTTCGTTTTACGATCACCGGAGTGACCGCGAAACGTACGTGTCATCGCAAACTCACCGAGTTTGTGACCAACCATATTTTCAGAAATCAAAACAGGCACATGCTGACGGCCGTTGTGCACGGCAATCGTCAGGCCGACCATGTCCGGCAATACCATTGAACGACGCGACCAGGTCTTGATCGGTCGGCGATCGTTCGCCTTTACTGCTGCGGCTACTTTCTTCGCTAAGTGGTTGTCGACGAAAGGGCCCTTTCTTACGCTGCGCGGCATTATCTAAATCCTTTATTTACGCTTCTTGTTGCGACGGCGAATTATCATGCTGTCCGTACGCTTGTTTGAACGCGTCTTCGCACCCTTCGTCGGCGTGCCCCAGGGGCTAACCGGATGACGGCCGCCGGATGTGCGACCCTCACCACCACCGTGCGGGTGATCGACCGGGTTCATTGCAACACCACGAACCGTAGGACGAACACCTCTCCAACGCTTCGCGCCGGCTTTGCCGAGCTTGCGCAGGTTGTGTTCGCCATGACCGACTTCGCCGATCGTTGCACGACAGTCGATGTGAATCTTTCGCGTTTCGCCAGAACGCAGTCTGACCGTCGCGTAAGCCCCTTCACGAGCTGCCAGCTGGGCAGATCCGCCTGCTGAACGAATCAATTGACCGCCCTTGCCTGGCTTCATCTCGATGTTGTGAATCGTGGTGCCAACCGGAATCGCGCGAATCGGCAGAGCATTGCCGGGCTTGATCGGCGCATCTTCACCGCTGATGATCGGTGTACCGGCACGAACACCCTTCGGTGCCAAAATATAGCGACGTTCGCCGTCGGCATACTTGATCAGTGCGATGTGCGCGCTGCGGTTCGGATCGTACTCAAGACGCTCCACAACGCCTGATATACCGTCCTTGTTGCGCTTGAAGTCAACCAGGCGATAGTGCTGCTTGTGGCCGCCGCCTTGATGGCGAACCGTAATACGACCGTTGTTGTTGCGGCCGCCCTTGCCCGACTTTTTTTCGAGAAGAGGTGCATACGGCTTGCCTTTGTGCAACCCCGGCGTCTTAACAGTAACGACAAAACGTCGTCCTGGTGATGTCGGTTTCGCTTTATGCAGTGACACTACGATGACCCCTATTCTGCGCCGAAGAGCTCTTCGATGGAGCTTCCATCGGCGAGTTTGACGTATGCTTTCTTCCAGTCCGGACGGCGACCGCGCGTTTGTTGAAAACGCTTGGTCTTTCCCTTGACGTTCAAAATCTGAACATTCTCGACCTTAACCTCGAAGAGCAGCTCAACAGCTTGCTGAACTTCTTTCTTCGTAGCGTCGGTGCGGACCTTCAGTACAATCTGATTACTCTCTGCCGCGATGTGCGCCTTTTCCGAAAGGTGCGGGCCTCGAATAACTGTCATCAATCTTTCCTGATGCAAAGCTTGACTCATGACAGGCGCTCCTCGATCAGCTTCAGCGCCGGCAGCGTTACCAAGACCTTCTCGAAGCGAATCAGTACAACCGGATCCATGGACGCCACGTCGCAAATACCGACGTTCGGCAGGTTGCGCGCTGCCAGGAACAGCTTCTCGTCAAACGCCTCATTAAGGATCAGCACGCTGTTCAAGTCGTATTCTTTGAGCTTCGCAGCCAACAGCCTGGTCTTCGGCGCTTCGAGCTTGAGCTCCTTGACGATGATCAGGCGGTCCTGACGAATCAGCTCTGACAGCATCGAGCGCAAAGCGGCACGATACATTTTCTTGTTTACTTTCTGCTCGAAGTTGCGGGGCTTCGCAGCAAATGTACGGCCACCACCAACCCAAATCGGGCTGCGAATCGTTCCCGCGCGAGCGCGGCCCGTACCTTTTTGGTTCCAAGGCTTTGCACCGCCGCCACGAACTGCAGCGCGATTTTTTTGTGCCTTCGTACCGGCGCGTGCGCCCGCAAGGTACGCCGTTACAACCTGGTGTACGAGAGCTTCGTTGAATTCCGCGCCGAACGCATCGTCGCGCACGTCAACCGAACTCTTGTCCTGAAGTTTCAGTTTCATCGGATCGTCTCTTTACTTCCTGGCCTTAATGGCAGGACGAACAACCACGCGTCCACCGCGATGGCCTGGGACAGCGCCCTTGATCAAAAGAAGATTGCGCTCGGCGTCGACACGAACAACCTCAAGATTCTGCACAGTGCGGCGAACCTTACCCATGTGACCAGCCATTTTCTTGCCTTTAAAGACTCGACCCGGCGTTTGGTTCTGACCAATAGATCCTGGAGCGCGATGTGCCAGCGAGTTGCCATGCGTCGCGTCCTGCATGCTGAAATTGTACCGTTTGATGACGCCCGCGAAACCTTTACCAATTGACGTACCAATAACGTCGACCATCTGGCCTTCCTCGAAGATGTCAACCTTCAGTTCGTCCCCCGCTTTGAATTCACCCTCATCAGTATCTTCGAGTCGAAATTCAGTCATCAGGTCGCCGGCTGCTACTTTCGCTGCTGCGAAATGGCCAGCTGCAGGCTTGCGCACGCGAGAAGCTCTGCGGGTTCCGGTTACCACCTGCAACGCGCGATAGCCATCAATCTCAACGGTTTTCACCTGAGTGATTCGATTTGGTTGTGCCTCGATCACGGTAACAGGAATCGATACTCCGTCATCCGTAAAGACACGTGTCATGCCGCATTTGCGACCAACAAGACCCATCGTCATGTTCAAAACCTCGCACCGACTGCGTTTGGTCAGTGACTATCTCAAATATAAAATCTTCATCGCCAGAACTTCGATCGGCTCCGGCCGTTTGTTTGCTTCCTGCAAGAGGCGGCTACCCCAATAGCTTGCCGCGAATCCTCCAGACACGCGAAAGGGCCAGCCATCGCGAAGGACCTTGTCCTCTGTGCTCTGGGGCTGACCCAAGCTCCGATCCGACCACTCAGTCGGTCCGGCCGTTCCGGGATTTGCCGTGTCACCTTCGATTTCCTGGCGACTGCTAGTACTTATCCTGATTCTGGCCGACTCCCGGTCCGGCCAAATCCAGCGAACCCGCAATTATACGACTCTAAACCCTTAATACAAGCGGTTTTAAGCGTTTTTTGCGGAAATTCTGGAGTCAAATCAGCTAAACGAAATCAACCACTTAGCAGGTCAGCGTGGGCAGTCGAGATATTGTTTACAGGAAATAAAGCGCAGCGCAGCGAGCCATTCCAGTAAACAATGATGTCGCCTGACGATGCGCTGGCCCTGTCGGTGCTTAATTCAGCTTGATCTGAACGTCAACGCCAGCAGGAAGCTCCAGCTTCATGAGGGCGTCCACAGTCTTGTCCGTGGGGTCGACGATGTCCATGAGGCGCTTGTGCGTACGGATTTCGTACTGATCGCGGGCGTCCTTGTTGACATGCGGCGAGATCAGGATCGTGAAGCGTTCCTTCCTCATCGGCAACGGAATGGGACCCTTGACCGTGGCACCTGTGCGCCTGGCAGTCTCAACGATCTCACGTGCTGAATTGTCGATCAGACGATGATCGAAGGCTTTCAGGCGAATTCTAATGTTTTGATTAGTGCTCATAATTATACCTTGAACAGGGTCAGAGCCCTTATTCGAAAAAAGGGTTTTGACCCCTGTTTATTACTCGATAACCTTCGCCACAACACCGGCGCCGACGGTACGACCCCCTTCGCGAATAGCGAAGCGCAGGCCGTCTTCCATTGCGATCGGTGCAATCAGTTCTACAACCATCTGCACATTATCGCCC
>JADFHE010000076.1 GCA_022567295.1 Pseudomonadota bacterium
CATTTCGATACGCTTGCGCTGCACGCCGGCCAAACAGTCGATGGCGAGTTTGGCGCTCGCGCGACGCCCATTTACCAGACGACGTCCTATGTATTTCCGGACACGGACACTGCATCGTCCATATTCAATCTGGAGCGTGGCGGACACGCTTACAGCCGGATCACCAACCCAACGGTAGCAGTTCTTGAGCAGCGTATTGCCGCACTTGAGGGCGGTTCTGCCGCAGTGTGCACGGCGTCCGGCATGGCGGCGACATTCTGTGCGATCACTGCAATCCTGGGTCAGGGTGACCACATCATTGCGTCTACGCAGATGTATGGCGGCAACATCAGCCTGATGAAAAATACGCTGCCGCGATTCGGTATCACGACAACGTTTGTCGATCCAACCGACGTTGACGCCTTCCGCGCTGCCATACAGGACAATACTCGCCTGATCTACGGCGAACTGATTGGTAATCCAGGCCTGGATATCCTGGATCTTGAGGGCATCGTCGCCATTGCTGAAGAAAACCAATTGCCATTCATGGTGGACGCGACCTTTAATACGCCGTACCTGTGCAAATGCTTTGATTACGGTGTCAATATCAACATCCATTCAGTCACCAAGTGGATGGGTGGTCACGGCGCAGCGATCGGCGGCGTGATTGTCGATGGTGGTAATTTCGACTGGGGGGCGACAGACAAATACCCGACCATTACCGAACCGTACGCACCGTTTTCGGGACTCAATATCTGGGAAGAATTTGGACCCAGCGCCTTCGCAACACGTATCCGCGTTGAGGCCATGCGCGATTTCGGCGCAACCATGAGCCCGATGAATGCCTTCCTGTTATTACAAGGCCTGGAGACGCTTTCATTGCGCATGGACCGGCACATGTCCAACACGAAAGAATTGCTTGAATTCCTTTCCGGTCACGAGCAGGTTTCATGGCTCAGTCATCCAGACCTGCCGTCTCATTCAAGCCACAAACTGGCGAAAAAGTATTTGCCGAAAGGGGCGGGCAGCATTATCAGCTTTGGTGTCAAGGGCGGGCGCGATGCCGGCAAAGCCTTCATCGAGAACGTCAGCCTTGCATCTCATCTCGCGAATGTCGGTGATGCGAAGACGTTGATTATCCATCCGGCCACAACCACACATTCACGCATTGATGCGGAAGCACTGGTAGCAGCGGGCATCACAGAGGACATGGTCAGGCTGTCGGTCGGCCTGGAGGACGTCAAAGACATCAAAGCTGACTTTGAAGATGGCTTTCGCGCGGCGATGAAAATTGCAAACGCATAACGATGTATTTCGAAGTTAACGAAAAGCAGGTCTTTGCTACCAACGGCGGTAAACCGTTCGACAACAACAAGCCAGTCGTCATATTTCTTAGCGGTAGTGGCCTCGACCATACGTTCTGGGCGCTGCACTCACGTTTTTTTGCGTTTCGAAAATACGCTGTACTGGTTCCTGATTTTCCCGGGCACACCAACTCGGAGGGGCCGGAGTTGACGTCTATCGAAGCGATGGCCGACTGGCTCAACGCGGTTGTTGAGGCGCTGGATGCGGATAACATTTCGATCGTTGGTCACTCACAAGGATGCCTCACGGCACTCGAGTTTGTGTCCCGGTATCCCGACAGGGTACGTACCGTGTCGTTCGTTGCCAGCGGTCTGGCAACTCCGGTTAACCCGGGCCTGATCGAGGCCGCAGAGGCAGATTCACAAGCTGCGATCGGCATGATGCTGTCGTGGGGATTCGGCCTCGCCGGGCATATGCACCAGGGACCCATTCCCGGGTATTCAATGATTGCCGGTGGCTGGAAAACCATGGGCCGTAATGTCCCTGCCGGACTAGTGGCCGATCTTAAAGCCTGCGATGCGTACAAGAACGGCAAGGAAGCTGCCGCGAAGATCAGCTGCCCACATCAGGTGATTCTCGCGGGCAAGGATCGTATGGCACCTCGCAAGGCCGGCATGCAGCTCGTCGAGCACCTGACGAACCCTGAGTTACACATTGTTCAGGAAAGCGGCCATATGCTGCCGCAGGAAGCGCCGAACGAATGCAGATCCTTGTTGCGCAATTTCGTCTTTGCCAACAACCCCCTGCCCTGAAGAACAAGACGGCTACCCATGTACGAGATAAACAGAGCGGCCGTCATTGGCGCAGGGACAATGGGGCTCGGTATTGCCGGCCAGCTGGCGAACGCTGGCGTGGATGTATTGTTACTGGATATTCCAGCCGAAGGTGATAATCGAAACGCACATGGCGAGCGCGCCATCGAACGCCTTCTTGATGAAAGTCAGCCAGGGCTGACGCACAAAGATAATCTGCAGCGCATAACGATCGGTAATGTCGAGGACGATCTGGACAGGCTGGTGGACGCCGACTGGATCGCCGAAGCGATCGTCGAGCGACTCGAGCTCAAGAAAGCTTTGTACAAGAAAATCGATGCTGTTCGTAAGCCCGGGTCCATCGTTTCTTCGAACACATCGACTATCCCCATTGCGATGCTGGTGGAGGACATGCCCGTCGAGTTTCGCGCCGAGTTTGCGATTACTCATTTCTTCAATCCGGTTCGCTATATGCGCTTGCTGGAAATTGTGCGCGGTGAAGATACGAAAGCTGAAGTTATCGAATGTCTGGAGACATTCAACGAAGTGCGCATGGGCAAAGGCATCGTTGTCTGTAACGATACCCCTGGATTCCTGGGCAACCGGGTCGGTGTTTTTGCGATACAGACGGCACTGCACGCCGCATTTCGGCTGGGGCTAAGACCTGAAGAGGCCGATGCCATTTTTGGTCGCCCAATGGGTATTCCCAAAACCGGCGTGTTCGGATTGTATGACCTGATCGGCATCGACCTCATGAGCGATGTTGCGAGGAGCCTGGAAGCAATTCTTCCCGAGAGTGACATGTTCCATGACGTCTCGGCGGAAATTCCGCTGATGCAGCGGATGATTAGCGAGGGATATCTCGGCAATAAGGGAAGCACGGGCGGCTTTTACCGCAGCGCCGATCCCGGGCATGGCAACAGCCGGCAGACGCTGGATTTCGAGAGCTTCAGCTATCGTGAATTTGATGACAGCAAGCCGGCTGTTGCAATCGAAGCGGAACTGTCCGGCGACTTCACGTTATTGTTCGCGAACGACGATGTTCATGGCCAGTACGCCTGGGAGATCATCTCCAATACCCTCTGTTATGCCGCAAGCCTCGTTCCCGAGGTTAATGAGTCTCTGGTCTCGGTCGACGATGCGATGAAGCTTGGCTACAACTGGCTGCAAGGGCCGATGGAAATGATCGACGCTATCGGCGTGGATACGTTCATCACGCGGCTCGAGCAGGAAGGTCGCGATGTACCCGTGTTTGTCAAAACCGCTGCAGGTAAGTCTTTCTACCGGGTTAGCGACGGCACACTTCAGTATCTGCTTGCGGATGGGACCTACGCCGATCTGCGAAGAGCTGCTGGCGTTACACGATTCAGTGAAATGCGCCGGACCCTGGATCCCGTTCTGGAAAACTCGGTGGCAAGTTACTATGAGTTATCCGATAACCTTGGCCTCGTGGAATTTCACAGCAAGGCAAATACGCTCGATGGCGATACCATGGTATTGCTTCAGGATGCCGTACGACATGCCAGCGAGAACCTTAAAGGCCTTATCATTCACAATGACGCCGCACATTTTTCCTGTGGCGTAAATCTTGGCAGCGTACTCGGATTTATCCGCAACGCTGACTGGAGTGGTCTCGATCAGTTTCTTGATCATTTTCAGAAAACGGTATTGGCGATGCGCTACTCGCCCATACCGGTTGTTGCCGCCCCTTCTGGCCTGTCGCTTGGTGGTGGCTTCGAGGTTGTTCTGCACGCCGACAAGGTCATTTATCATGCCAATTCCGTTACGGGTTTGGTCGAATCGCTGGTCGGCGTTGTTCCTGGTGGTGGCGGCGTCAAAGAAACCTTGTATCGTTGGTCCGAGCTCGAAGGTGATGTGACGAAAGGCGCATGGCACGCCTTCATGAATATCGGGTACGGCAAGACGGCACGGTCACCACTCGAAGCTGAGCCGCTCGCGATGTTCCGCAAGGGCGTCGACGGGTATGTGATGAATCGCGACCGTCTTTTGGATACTGCCGTTGGTGTGGCACTGGATATGGCGGACAACTATTCAACAGAAAAACGCCAGCCGTTGGCAATGCCGGGACGCGACGTCTGGCAGGAGATGGTTGAATGGCTGAACAAAGCGCAGTCGAAAGGTCACCTCACACCACACGATGTTACGACCGGCTCCCAGATAGCAATGATCGTAACCGGCGGTGATGTCGATGCTGGTACGATAATGAGTGAAGAAGATATCTGTGCCCTGGAACGCAGAGCGTTCCTGTCTTTGGCGAAGACCAGCGAGACCAGGGCGCGAGTTGAGCACATGCTGGATCATGGCAGCCCCCTGCGCAACTGAGGCGCAATTGAGGATTACGCATGATTTATAACGCACCTGTCGCGGACATGATGTTTCTGGTCAGAGACTGGCTTGGAATCGATAAGCTCAACGCGCTGCCGGGTTACGAGGATGTAGACGCCGAACTTCTTGAGGCCATTCTTGAGGAGGCTGGAAAGTTCTGCAGTAATGAGGTTCTGACGATCAACCGTCAGGGCGACGAAATTGGAGCAAAGTTCAATGACGGTCGTGTCACGACGCCGCCGGGATTCAAACAGGCGTACGCCAAGTACATCAAGAATGGCTGGACCAGTATCGACGCTGAGCCCGATCATGGTGGGCAAGGATTGCCGAAGCTTTTTCAGAATCTAATTGACGAAATGCTCAGCGCCACCAGCCTGGCATTCAAGTTGTACTCAGAGTTAAGCCGCGGTGCCTACCACTTGCTCGCTACAACGGCATCGGACGAGATTCGGGCTCTTTATTTGCCAAAAATGGTTGCCGGTGTCTGGTCCGGCACGATGTGCCTGACCGAACCGCAGTGCGGTACAGATCTCGGGCTGCTTACGACGAAGGCTTCGGCAAACGACGATGGCAGTTATTCGATCAGCGGTTCGAAGATTTTCATTACGTCGGGTGATCACGATCTCACCGAGAATATTCTGCATCTGGTTCTTGCAAGAATAGATGGTGCACCGCAAGGCTCGCACGGAATCAGCTTGTTTATGGTGCCGCGAACGCTGGTCAATGACGACGGCTCGCTCGGTGAGCATAACCATGTTCATACAACGGCGATTGAGCACAAGATGGGTATTCGCGGCTCCGCTACTTGTGCCCTGAATTTTGAGGCC
>JADFHE010000020.1:0-27910 GCA_022567295.1 Pseudomonadota bacterium
TTGATAGCGCCAAGTTCGCGCAGTGGTACGTCGATATCCATATTTGTAGCCAGTATGAGATAGTCTGGGAATTTTAACGCGCCAGCATAATTTGCACAATTCATGAATGCAAATGGATGCCACCCTTTTGCCGTTTATGATCCACGCTTCACAATCAGCAGCTATTCCATCTGATTGACGAAGAATTTATCTAGAATTGAGTTTTCCGTAGTTTGCAGACCAATTTAATTTGTGCGATACAGCTGTCCGGACGCAGCCCACTCTTCGCGAGATGACAGACGCATGACAAAAAAATTACCAAAGCTCGTCGCAACATCGGTCGTGCGCGGCAACCAGCCAAGCGAGAGGCAAGGCGGCGTATTTACGGTCGATTTTGAGAAGCAGGAGATTAAGCAGCACTTCGACTGGAACACGAGCGAGATTGACTTCAAGGGCCGCAGCGGTAACCGAAGTCTGCGCGGCATCGCATTCAGCGACGAAGAAATCCTGATTGCCGCAAGCGACGTACTTTTTCGTTGCGACCGCAGTTTCAAAATCAAGACTATCAGTAAGAACTACTATCTGCAGGACTGCCATGAGATTTGCCGATACGAGCAGACGATTTTCCTGACATCACCGGGTTTCGACAGCTTGCTCGCGTTCGATCTGGATACAAAAGAGTATGTCTGGGGCTTCCATCTGATGCGGCAGTACGATCAATGGGCTGGCCACACATTCGATCCATGCTCGGACAAGGGCCCAATTGCGGTCAATGAATATCACATCAACACGGTCTACGTAGATAGCACCGGGATCTATTTCAGCGGCTCACGCACGAAGGCTCTCTTGCATCTCGACAATAAAATGAAGGTGTCCGAAATCAGCTCGCTGCCAGCCGGCGCGCACAATGCCCGGCCGTATCGTGATGGGATTCTGTTCAACGACACGGAAAGCAATTGCGTGCGTTACGCTGCGCGCGATGGAAAAGATCTCGCATTCAAAATCTTGACCTATGATGAAGGCGATATTGAATTTGCCGATGCCGATGGTTCCAATGTTGCGCAACAGGGCTTCGGCCGTGGTCTTTGTCCTGTAGGTGACCGATTCGTAGCGGGCGGTTCATCGCCATCAACCATCAGTCTCTACGATTTCGATACCAATCAGACAGTCGGATCCGTCAACCTGACCATGGATATCCGTAATGCCATTCATGGCTTGGAGCCCTGGCCGTTCGACGATTGAAGACTATAGTGGACCAAGTTGCATGAAAGGCTATTCTACATTTTCACTCATCCGCAACGCGCTGAGTGGCCATCGGTTCTGGAAGCCGGTTTGGCGTACACCTGACCTAAAGAAATCCTATGACGTCGTGATCATCGGGGCCGGTGGGCACGGCTTGGCTACGGCCTATTATCTGGCCAGGAAACATAGCCTCCGAAATATCGCCGTGCTGGACAAAGGCGACATCGGCGGTGGCAATACAGGACGCAATACACAGATAACACGTTCGAATTATTACTGGCCACAAAGTGCGGCATTTTTTGACCATTCGCTGCAGCTTTACGAACATCTCAGTCAGGAGCTCAACTTCAATGTGATGTTAAGCCAGCGTGGCATCCTGAACCTGGCGCACAGTTTGCATGAGCTGGAAGGAATTCGGCGCTGGGCGAACGCGATCAGGATCAATGATATTGATGCGGAGTTTCTGACGCCCGGCGAGGTCAAGAAACTTGTGCCGCTGATCAATCTTGATTGCCGGTTTCCGGTCCGCGGTGGATTCATCCAGCGCCGTGGTGGAATCTCCCGTCACGATGCCGTCGCCTGGGGCTATGCACGCGCCGCAAGCGCCTGCGGTGTCGACATCATTCAGCAATGTGAGGTCACGGGAATCAATATTCAGTCAGGACGGGTGACAGGCGTGAACACGACGCGTGGCACGATCGGCGCTGACAGAATCAGTATCGCTGTAGCCGGTCACACCAGTCACCTGGCAAAGATGGCCGGTTTTCGAGTGCCCGTCACCAGCATGCAATTGCAGGCCATGGTCAGCGAGCCCATCAAACCCTGTCTCAATACTGTGGTGACGTCATCGGTTATTCACATGTACGTCAGTCAGTCTGATCGCGGTGAGCTGGTCTTCGGCGGCGGCGCGGACGTTTACAACAGCTACGCACAACGGGGAGGAATTCCGTTGTTGCAAGAAAATGTCGCCGCGCTCGTGGAGCTGCTACCGGCTTTCAGTCGCTTGCGAGTGATGCGGCAATGGGCGGGTATCGTCGACATTACGCCGGATACAACGCCAATCATGGGACAGACGCCGGTGCAGAATCTCTATATCAGCGGTGGCTGGGGGACCGGTGGTTACAAAGCTATACCGGCGGGTGGCGATACCATGGCTTACACGATCGCGAACGATCAACCGCACCCGTTGATCGAGGATTTCGGACTTGAGCGTTTCGTAACCGGCGCGCTGGTAGACGAGGGTGCGGCCTCGGGAGTGGCGCACTGATGCTTAGACTTAAGTGTCCCTGGTGCGGTACGCGTGATGAACTGGAGTATTCCTACGGTGGCGAATCTCACGTGACGCGTCCAGGGCTGGATGCCAGCGACGTGGAATGGTCGGACTATCTTTTCAACAAAGAGAACCCAAAAGGCATTCATTACGAGCAATGGCTGCACAAATATGGCTGCGGACGCTGGTTTAATGTTGCACGGGATACCGTGACTCACGAGATTTACGCCGTGTACGAGATGGGCCAGGCGAAGCCTGACATTGCAATGACGGATCGCGACTAGTGGCTCCAGCACAAAAAAACCGCTTGTCATCGGGTGGCCGTATTGATCGCAGCAAGCCGCTATCGTTCAAATTCAATGGCAGGAAGCTGCAAGGATATAAGGGCGACACCATTGCGTCAGCATTGCTGGCCAACGGCATCGGCACGGTCAACCGCAGTTTCAAATATCATCGGCCGCGCGGCATCATGTCCGCGGGTGTGGAAGAAACCAATGCGCTGCTGACCGTAACCGATGGCAATGGTGACATTCCCGTGGTGCGTACAACCGTGCGCGCATTGCTTGATGGCCAGCGGATTAAATCTGCCAGCGGCTTCCCGAGCGTCAACTTTGACCTGGGTCGAGTGCTGGATTTCACCCACAGGCTTTGGCCGGCAGGTTTCTACAATAAGGTATTCAAGTGGCCAAGCTGGCACTGGTACGAGGGCATCGTTCGCCGCATGGCCGGGCTGGGCAACTTGCCCGGTGGCGAGGACAGCAACCAGTACTTCCACCACAATCTGCATTGCGACGTGTTGATCGTCGGTGCCGGGCCGGCAGGTCTTGCGGCGGCGTTGAGCTGTATGAACAGTGGCGCGCGAGTGCTGCTGGTTGAACAGGATCATGAACTGGGTGGCAGCCTGCTTGCTAACAGCGCACTGATTAATTCCATTGACTCCGAGCTATGGATCAGTCAAACGCGATCAAAACTCGAAGAGGCAGTGAACGTGACGGTCATGATGTCGTCAACGGTTTCAGGCTACTACGATTATAATTTTCTTACTATCACCGATCGGTCAACGGTCGGCGTCAAACGTTTTTGGAAAGTCAGGGCGAAAGAAGTCGTACTGGCCACCGGTTGCATCGAGCAACCGCTGGTATTTGAAAATAACGATCGACCGGGCATCATGCTGGCCGTTGCTGCCATGGAGTATGTGAATCGTTATGCCGTAAAACCCGCTGGCGAAATGATGGTCGCGACCAATAATGATTCCGCCTATCAAGTTGCGTTTGCCTTGCACGACAATGGCGTACGCGTCCCGGCAATTGTCGACGCAAGACAAAATATTGCGAACGAATTTGCCGGGGAAGCCAGGCGGCGCGGTATACCCATCATGTCAGGATCCGTTGTTCTGAATACTGTCGGCAGAAAGCATCTTGCCGGCGTCCGTGTCGGGACTTTGTCCGATGATGGACGGTCCACGGTCAATGCAAGCGGCGTCATCGCTTGTCAGGGCCTCGCGATGTCGGGTGGCTTCAATCCAACCAGTCACCTCTATTCCCAGGCCGGCGGCAAGCTGCGCTATGACGCCGAGCTGGCCTGTTTTTTGCCACAGGATTGTCGACAACGCGTGACGGTTGCCGGCGCTGCTCACGGCATTTTCTCACTGGCGGATGTACTGACAGAAGGCGCGCGTGCTGGATCTGAAGCGGCGAGCAAAGCAGGCTTTACGTGTTCGCCGGCCGATGATACGACTTCGGCGATCAGTAGTTACAACCTGAAGGCCAGCAGAATTACGCCGACGGGAGACACGAGCCGCCAGTGGGTTGATTTTGCGCATGACGTCACTGTGGCGGACATAGAACTGGCAGTTCGTGAAAACTTTGTTTCTGTCCAGCATCTGAAACGTTATTCGACCGTCGGCATGGCGGTCGATCAGGGCAAGACCAGCAATCTCAACGCGCTGACGGTGCTCGCCGGGTTAACTGAGCGATCGATGGAAGAAGTCGGTACGACGACATTCAGGCCGCAGTTCATGCCGGTACCGATGGGCGCGATCGCCGGACCGCGGCATGGGGATTTTTACGCTCCGGCGCGCTTGTTGCCGGCTCACGACTGGCATGTCGATCATGGGGCCGTCTTCGAGGATTACGGTGCCTGGAAGCGACCCGAGTACTACGCGACCCATGGTCGCGATCGCGAAACCGCCATAGCCGAAGAGGTGCTTGAGCTGCGTCGAAGCGCTGGACTGTTCGATGGCTCACCACTTGGCAAGATCGAAGTAAACGGGCCGGACGCGTCTGATTTTCTCAATCGAATCTTCGTCAACAATGCACTGACTTTGAAGCCCGGGCGTATTCGATATGGGCTCATGCTCAGCGAAAACGGTATCGTGATAGATGATGGTGTATTTGCAAGATTGGCGGACGATCACTACCTGCTCAGCACAACCTCGGCAAACGCGGATCACTTCGTCGACTGGCTCGAGAAATGGCACCAGTGCGAATGGCCGGATCTTGACCTGATTATCTCACCGGTCACAGGCCAATGGGCCGTAGCAACGATTGCAGGTCCGAACGCCCGGATCATTTTGCAGGAGATTGAATCCGACATCGATTTCTCGGCGGCGGCTCTGCCTCATATGTCGGTCGCTACAGGCACATTCCTCGGCGTACCGGCGCGAGTGCAACGGGTCAGCTTTACGGGTGAAATGAGCTTCGAGATCAGTGTTCCTGCAAACCATGGCCATAGGGTTTTAGAAGCACTGATGAACACGGGTGGTAATCGAATCGTACCGATTGGCACCGAGGCATTGATGGTACTCCGAACCGAAAAAGGCTATCTGCACGTTGGCGGAGATACGGACGGTATGACCAATCCGCTGGATGTCGGTTTTGCTGGCATTGTGGCCAGGAAACAAGCCGACTTCGTTGGCAAGAGATCTCTTTTTCGTGCAGAGGACCAGCGCAAGGACCGGCGGCAATTCGTGGGTGTCGAGCCGCTGAACGACAATGAGAATCTGCTGCCAGGTGCACATTTCGTAACGTCACAAGACGAAGGTCGCCGCAGCCAGGGCGTAGTGACATCGGCTTGTTTCAGCCCGACATTGCAACGGGCCATCGGTCTCGGCCTGCTGGAACGCGGCTTTGAGCGAAAAGGCGAGATCGTCACGGTATTCGATGAGGGACGCACATTCGATGTCCGCATTACGGACCCGGTTTTCTATGATCCCAGCGGCGAGAAGATGAATGCCTAACCATCCTGATACGGCGTCTTTGTCTTAGATTCTATAATGTATAACATTTTTACGCCCTTAAAAAAGTACCACCGCAGTTGACACAGTGCCGCATAGTGGTTCAGGCTATGGGTCCTGCGTAATTTCTCAGTATGCCTGTTCGCCGTCTCGCAATTGAAATCGAATTGGCGGTGTATATTGTATAGCACTAGAGTGAGAGCATGAATGCCTGAGCATCCCGGATTTGAGCTCAATCAAATTGAGGGTCGATCAATGGTCCGGTTGCGCGTTCGCCCGCAGCATGCGAACGCCGCCAGCGAAGCCTTGAAACTTCCGCTACAAGCTTTTCGATGTGGGGGAGAAGATGCCGTGGCCTACTGGCTTGGTCCGGATCAGTGGTTGCTCACCAGTGACACTAAGCCGGCCAAAGAAATCATTAGACACATCGATAGCACACTGACGGGCCAGCTCTATGCAGCGACAGATATGTCATCGAGCTATGCGTGCTTTTCGTTAAGGGGCCCGGCGGCCCGAACGCTTCTGGCGATGGGTTGCGGGATTGACATGCACAAAAGCGCATTCACGACGGGTCAGTGTGTTCGGACACACTTCGCGAACGTGCTGCTTTTCATCGTCGCTGTCGACGATGATAATTTCGATCTCTACGTTGACCGAAGTCATGCGCGTTACCTGAACGACTGGTTGCTCAGTGCCGGCGAAGACCCCATTACGCGCGATCCGAAATACAAGCAAAATTCCTTGGGCTGATATGAAAGAACATACCCAGGTAGTTGTAATTGGCGGTGGTATCGTCGGCGCCGCGGTGCTCTATCACTTGACCAAACTGGGTTGGTCTGATGTCGTCCTGGTCGAACGAAAACAACTGACAGCCGGATCTACGTGGCATGCTGCTGGCGGATTTCATGCGATGAACAGCGACCCCAACGTCTCACGGTTACAAGCCTATGGAATTTCCGTTTATAAAGAAGTTGAGGAGATCAGCGGCCAGGACGTCGGCATGCACCTGACCGGTGGGATCAATATCGCAGCGACTCCAGAGCGCTGGGAAGTCATTCGTTATGAGCATGCCCGTCACAAGGTAATCGGGATCGACAGTCATCTTGTCACTCCGGAGGAAATCAAGAAACTGTGTCCGATCATCGACACCAGCAACGTAATCGGAGGTCTATTCGACGGCAACGAGGGCAACATCGACCCCTATGGCTCAACTCATGCCCTGGCCAAATCGGCGCGCAAAGCCGGCGCGGAAGTTTATGTGAATACCATGGTTGAGGACCTGGTGCATAAGTCCGATGGAACCTGGACCGTAGTTACCGATAAGGGAAATATTCACTGTGAACACGTTGTCAATTGTGCCGGATTGTGGGCGCGCGAAGTGGGACGAATGGCTGGCGTTGATGTGCCCATTATCCCGATGGAGCATCACTACATACTCACCGGGGATATCGACGAAGTAAGAGATTTTGACGGCGAGTTGCCGATGATGATTGATCTCGACGGAGAGATGTATCTGCGTCAGGAGCAGAACGGGGTCCTCCTAGGAGTGTATGAGAAGAATTCTACTCCCTGGTCAGTGGATGTCACGCCGTGGGACTACGGCGAAACCGATCTGCTGGAGCCGCGTCTGGATGATATCGGAGACGCACTGATGCAGGGTTTCGAGAGATTTCCATCTTTGGCGGATGCGGGAATTCGCCGCATTGTCAATGGCCCATTTACTTTCACCCCCGACGGCAATCCACTCATCGGTCCGGTACGGGGCGTGCAAAATTACTGGTCCTGTTGCGGAGTCATGGCGGGGTTTTCCCAGGGCAGCGGCGTAGCGCTGGCATTGTCGCAGTGGATGATCGACGGTGAACCGGAAGGTGACGTGTTCGCAATGGATGTCAATCGCTTTGGAGCGTTTGCGACCAAAAAGTTTGTGATCGAGAAAGGGATGGAATTCTACGAAAACCGATTCAAACTGTTATGCCCGAACGATGAGTGGCCCGCCGCGCGTCCAAATAAGGTATCCGCAATTCACGATCGTCTGCAACAGACGAATGCAGTGTTTGGGCCGTCCTTTGGGCTTGAAACACCACTCTGGTTTGCACCGCAGGGTAGCGAGCCCATAGAGACCCCCAGCTTTCGACGCTCGAATGCACATGGACCAGTGGGCGAGGAATGTCGCGCCGTTAGAGACGGCGTCGGCATAATAGATATCTCGTCGATCGCCAAGTATGAAATTTCCGGTCCTGACGCCGTTAGCTACATGGATTATCTATTCGCGAGCCGATTGCCAGAGGTAGGGCGAATACGCATGGGCCCGTTACTCCTGCCGTCCGGCCATTTGAAAGGTGACCTGACTGTCATGCGGCTCGCCGCAGATAAATTCATGGTGACTGGCTCCGGTTACCTGCAAGAATTTCATATGTTGTGGTTTGAACAACATTCATCCGGTAAAGAGGTCCGGATCGTCAATCGCACAGAAGAGTTGAGCGCCATCGCTATTGCCGGTCCCGCTGCTCGCGAACTCCTGCGTTTAGCCACGTCAGGAGATGTAGATAACGATTCAATGCCATTCATGTCTGCACGTTACATGGATGTCGGTCTCGCACCGTGCTTGATAGCGCGGCTTTCCTTTACCGGTGAGTTGGGCTACGAGTTTTACGTGCCGACCGTTTATGCACGCATGCTGTATGACAAATTACTTGAACTTGGAGATAGTCTCGGAATAAGACCCTTCGGAATACGCGCTTTAGTGTCGCTGGGAATGGAAAAGGGTTTCGGGATTTGGTCGCGGGAGTTTACACCGGACTACACGCCTGCGATGTGCGGTTTCGATCGCTTCGTTGACTATGACAAATCCGATTTCGTTGGTCGCGAGGCGGCCTTGGCAGATCGCGACGCCGATCATGTTCATAAGCTCGTACAGCTTGAAATTGATTCGAGTGATGCGGACGCTTGGGGGTACGAGCCAATCTGGTGCAAAGACGAGTATGCAGGGTTTGTGACCTCTGGCGCTTATGGCCATACCGTCGAGAAAAGCCTGGCACTGGCTTACTTAAAAACAGAATTTCTGAATACATCGGGTAATGAATTTTCCGTACATATTGTGGATGAGCGAAGACCGGCCACAATACTTTCAGAGGCATCCTGTGATCCCAGTGGATCACGCATGAGAAGTTAGTAATACTGCAAGGGCGCAATGCATGGTCGATGCAATCGAAGAATTTGCTGACGTGGGAAGTCTTCTGCGGACGGTGCGTCCGAAAGATCCCGTTTATTGCATTTATCCACACGTCTACAGCGAGATAACGACGGAGTTTCTCAAGGGTTTTCCGGGCCGCGTTTTATACGCAGTCAAAGCGAACCCGAACCCGACCATCCTTGGATTATTGCTTGCGGCCGGAGTGCGTCATTTCGACTGCGCATCGTTGCCAGAGATCGAGTTAATCGACGAAATCGCACCCGAAGCGCCCAAGTACTTCATGACTCCTGTGCGCATAAGGGATGCAGCGCGTACGGCACAGAAAAAACACGGTGTGCGGCATTTTGTGGTTGATCATCTGAGCGGCCTTTCACAACTCGTTGAGGAGATCGACACATCCCGATCCGTCATATTCGCTCGCATGGCCGTTCATCACGAATCGGCGATGGAGGATTTATCGGTAAGGTTCGGCGCACCGCCGGAAGAGATGCCGGCGTTGTTGCAATCCATCCGTGACAGCGGTGCTGAACCGGCACTGGCGTTCAACGTCGGATCGTCCGTCACCGATCCCGAAGCGTATCGGTATTCGATGTCCGTCACCAAGTCGGTTCTCGATAAGCTGCCATTTCGGCTGCGCCTAATCGATGTGGGTGGCGGCTATCCGAAATCGTACCCCGACTTCATCGTTCCCGAATTGGAACAATATTTTAAGGCGGTGGAAGAGTCTGTTGGTACTCTGCCCCTCGCGGACAACGCGGAGGTGCTGGGTGAACCCGGGCGCGCGCTTGCGGCGCCTGGCATGTCAGCAGTTGTTGAAGTCTTGCTGCGCAAAGACAGTCGTTTGTACATCAACGACGGTATGTTTGGAATATTCTGGGTGCTGCGAATCGACGGGCCTGACAGATTTCCTGTGCGGACATACCGCAACGGCAAGCCGCATGAGGGCGAGACAATGGAATTTCAAATAAATGGTCCGACCTGTGACGCAACGGACACGTTGCCCGGGCTGGTTCCATTACCGACTGACATTCGACCTGGCGACTACCTCGAATTTGGCAACATCGGTGCCTATAGCATCGGTGGGCGGACCAATTACAATGGGTTCTACAGTGATCGAATTGTATCGATCACGTCGCCGAAGGAACGACCGCCTGCAGTGTAAGAAAATGATAATTACGAAGTATTTTATCTATATCCATACCTCACGCACTGCGGGCACTTTCTTGAACAAGCTGATCCTTGAACACGTGCCTGGTGCGCGAATGCTTCAGTACCACGGTCACCTGAGAGACCTGCCTGGGAGATTCTCGCATCTACCGGTTATTGGCTTCGTGCGTAACCCATGGGATTGGTATATCTCGATGTTCTTTGATTACCGGCGTAAACAACAATATGTTTTTCAAATTATCTCCGATCGGGGCGTCCTTGATTTTGAGGAAACCGTTTCCAGATTCTTGAACCTAGGAGATAACAGCGATCAGAGCAAGAACCTGTTGGACCAATTAGTTAAAGCCGCACCAACAGTCATTAATGCCCATATTAATGCTCGTCGTCGCCTCCCAGGTCTCCGATCAGAGCAGTTTGCAAACTTTCCTGAAAATCATGGCTATTACTCCTGGTTGTTCCAGCTCATGTTCGAGTCACCAAATACCCACCCCGTTCATATCGGTCGATTCGAGAATCTACGAGAAGAAGCGCTGCGCCTGTTCGAGATTACTGGCACACCAATTACAGAAGCTATCACCGCCTATCTTCACGACGCCGAGGCATTGAATGCAAGTCCGCGCCCCAGCACCTATAACGATCGTTACTCACCGGAACTGGAACAACTGGTTGCTGACAAAGAAAAATATCTGATCGATCTATATGTCTATGATTTTTAATTGGACGAAAGTGATGGTCGCTCCACCAGGAAGGGCGCAACGGGCTCGTTGGCATCGATATTTCTTGCACACTCGTGTCCGGCATACACCGCGTGTGCAATTGCGCCGGGCGCTCGGCAGTCACCGATGCTTTGTAATGAGCTAATGCCGGCATCAGCCATTCGACCGGCGTCTGAATTCAGCTCCTGATACAGGCGATCATTTCCGCTTCTAACACCGACGACAATTAATACCCCGCAATCGATGGAACTGACACCGCCACCTGGATAAACGCTGGCTAGGTTCGCCGCGCCGTCACTGAATCCAGTCAGGTAATTTTCGAACACAGTACCGATACCGAGTTCGATCATCCGCACGCGGATATTGCCCAACTCGTTGTTCATGAATGTCCAGGCGGATATCGCGTTGGCCGGCGTTACTATCGTGACCTCGATGCCGCGCTTACGCAGAAGTTCGGCCAGGCAGCTCCCCATGTAATAGTGATCGAAATCGTATATGACAACGGGTCCTTGCAGTTCCGCACCGGCAAGGATGTTGTCCGGAGTAAAGACTGCATCGTCTTCGATTTCATCGACCGGGTACCCGTTGGAACTCAATATTTCGCGTGTCCACGTCGCGCCCGTCGCAATGACCGCGTGGTCACAGCCGAAATCGATTACATCCTGTGCGGACAGTTCGCTGCCACGATAGATATCCACATTTCCCATCGTCTGAATCAGGTTTGTCCGGTAGTCGCGCACGCGAGCCCAGGTTGCGAGTCCGGGTAATTTCGATTCGATGCTGACGCGACCGCCGAGTTCCTCTCTTGCCTCGGCCAACGTCACCGCGAAGCCACGCTGTCCGAGCGCCCGCGCGCATTCGAGCCCCGCCGGCCCGGCGCCGACAATTAACACACTTGTGTCGGGATCGCCGGGCGGAATGCGCTCCGGATGCCAATTGCGTCGCCACTCTTCGCCCATGGTCGGGTTTTGAGTGCAACGCACCGGGACACAGTCGTGATAACCGGACACACAGATATTGCAGCCGATACATTCGCGAATCTCGTCTTCGCGACCTTCGTCGATTTTCTTTGGCAAAAATGGATCCGCGATTGACGGTCGCGCTGCTCCGATAAGATCCAATATGCCGCGCTTGATCTGGCTGACCATTGCGTCCGGCGACGTAAAACGGCCGACACCAACGACGGGTTTCGACGTCAACGGTTTCACGAAACTGTTAATCGGTTCCTGTGCGCCTTCTTCGGTAAACCGGGCCGATGCAGTTTCTCTGACCCAGCTTGACGATTTCACATCCCACAGGTCCGGGACGTCGGACAACATCGTGATGATCTCGTGGGCCTCCGACTCCAGGGTCTGGCCAGGAATGTTGAGCAGTTCATCGGTGCTGAATCTCACGGCTATGGCACACGTCTGGCCGACCGCCTCCTTCATGTCCTCGACGATCTCACGCATGAGCCTGACGCGATTCTGCAGGCTGCCGCCGTATTCATCGGTTCGCTTGTTCAGCCACGGCAACAGGAACTGGTACGGACCGAAATTCATGCCAGCATAGATGTAGACAATGTCAAACTCCGCGGACCGTGCACGCTTCGCTGCGTCGACATGCCAGCGGCGAAACTCGCGAATGTCCTGCTTGTCCATCGGTCGGGAGCGTGTCAGGTTCATCCAGCCCGGGTATGTCGAATCGGTGGAAACGCCGGAAGCGGACATCAGCGGTATGCGCGTCAAGCGGTTACCGGTTCCGCCGCCCCCATGCCATAACTCAACGCCGGCCAGCGCTCCATGGCGGTGCACAGCGTCCACCATCAGCGCGTGTACTTTTATGTCTTCATCATCCCACAGGCGACAATAAGGCAACGGCGCGTCATCCGAGCTGGGGTGAATTGAACAATAGCCGGTGTTGACAACGCCCCAACCGCCTTCGGCACGAACTTCACGCATGGCGGCACGCGTGTGCGGCATCTGCTGACCGGTCCCGAGCGCGTGCGGTGTGCAGTAGAAACGATTCGGTGCAGTCACGGGACCGATCTTGACGGGTTCAAAAAGAATATCGTAGCGGGGATTTCTAGTCATGCAGTCTAAATCTCGGTGGTTGTCTTGGCGTGCCATAATTGGACACCGAATGTATCATCTCATTTCGATGCTGACCGAGAAGTTTCTACTTCAATATGCCAATTGTTATACACCGTATAACGGATCAGAAATCGAGCGGCGACCTGCACGCTAGAGGATGTTTTTGCTGATAGACTCGTGATGGCCATGCTGGCGTAGAACAAGTGCCACGCCCAACCTTGGAAGTTATTCGCATGAGTAAGGTAAAGGGTCTTTCACCGGAGACCATAAGCGCACAAGCTCTGAATCACATCGATGCGGCGACGGGAGGACTCAGTCCCGCTATTTATCCATCGTCGACCTACGTTCGTGATGAGAATTATCAACTGATAAATTCACGACACAGTTACGGGCGCGCTGAGAATCCGGGTTATGCCGTTGCCGAAAAAGTTCTGGCAGAACTCGAAGGGGCGCCGGCGGCATTATTGTTCAGCTCCGGCACGGCTGCGGCGATGGCCATCGTGCAATCTCTGCGGCCGGGCGATCAAATGGTGGCGCCGAAGATAATGTACTGGGGACTGCGTAACTGGCTGGTCAAGTTCTGCGATAACTGGGGCCTGGGCCTGGATCTCTTCGATGCTGCTGATCCGGATGCGCTCGTCAACACTGTCAAGAAAGGTAAAACAAAGCTTGTCTGGATTGAAACGCCCTGCAACCCGTCCTGGGACGTCATTGATATTGCAGCGGCCGCCGACATCGCGCACCGGGCCGGTGCGCGGCTCGCGGTGGATTCCACGGTAGCGACGCCGGTACTGACGCAGCCGATAAAATACGGCGCCGATATCGTTGTACATTCGGCAACCAAATACCTGAACGGTCACTGCGACATTATTGCCGGTGCAGTCGTAACTGCGAAAGAGGACGAATTCTGGGAGCGTGTCTGTGAGCTGCGCACAGATGGAGGGGCAATTCTGGGTTCTTTCGAGGCCTTTCTTCTGCAACGCGGAATGCGCACCTTGTTCTTGCGTATCCGGAAAGCATGCGAGTCGGCGCTGGCACTTGCAAAACATTTCGATGGACATGCGGGCGTTGAAGCCGTTATCTATCCAGGCTTGCCGAACCATCCCGGGCACGAGCTCGCCAAGCGGCAGATGGACGGCGGATTCGGCGGCATGATGTGTATCCAGGTAAAAGGCGGTGCAGACGACGCACTGAACATCGTCAAGCGATGCAAAGTTTTTACGCGGGCGACTTCATTCGGTGGTGTCGAGAGCCTGATCGAACATCGGTATTCGATCGAGGGAGAGGGCAGCCCGGTCCCCAGGGATTGGCTACGGTTGTCTATCGGCATTGAGTTCGTTGACGACCTGATTGCGGATCTCGAGCAGGCATTCGAATGAACGATCCAGTGAGGACGCGCAATGATATTTGATACGAAAATGTATTGGCTCGTCACTTGCGTGATTGCGACAGCGCACTGCACGATGTCGACCGCAGAAGCGGGAGGCGCAACCAGTACCGCGGCCGTAACTGTTGTCGACAAGATACCGTTTCCCGAAGGGCCGCTATTTGTGAATGATCAACTTCATTGGGTTGAATACATATCAAACCGGCTTATGCGTCTGGACGGTGAGACCAGGACCGTCCTGCATGAGCAGGAAGGCTGTGGTCACAACGGATTGTCTCTTACTCCGAATAAGCAATTGGTGGTTATCTGTTATGAGTCGAACGAAATTCTTTATCTCGACCTGAATGGCAACGTCTTGGAACGAATTGATGCCGACGTGAACGGCGAGCCATTCAACCACCCTAACGATATCGTCTTTACCGGCGAAGGAGGGGCGTACATCACAACTTCCGGACCCTTCGTCGCTGCAGCCAAACAGATTGTTGGCGGTGTGTATTTTCGAGGACCCGGTGCTGCCGGTTTTGTTGAGGTCGCGGATGATGTGCACTTCGGCAACGGAATCGTCGTGATAAATGACGGCAATACACTGCTCGTCGCAGAGCACAATGCCAACCGCATATTGAGCTTTGACATAGCGGATGACGGAACATTATCAAACAGGCAACTCTTCGCCCGCATGTCCGATATGTTGCCAGGGCCCGCCCAGCCGTCGATTTGGCTGGGGCCAGATGGCATGCGGGTGGATTCCCAAGGCAATATCTTCGTAGCCTATTACATGGGCGGTCACGTTGTGAAGATGTCTTCCGAAGGTAAATTTCTTCAGAGCTTTGAAATCCTCGGGATCGGCGTGACTAATTTGACATTCTATCCCGATGACAATTCGATGTACGTGACGGCGGTTGAAGACGTGACGGGTGCACCGTATCACGGGAGCATTTGGAAGATAGACCTGAACTGACGATAAGAGGGCCCATGTGAGCAAGAAACGACCGTTGAATGTCGACGACGCGTACGCCCTTAAGACACCTGCCGACAGTGTTCGCCTTTACGGGAAGTGGGCAGACACGTACGACTCGGAATTTGTCGAAAGCGAAGGCTACGTGGTTCACCTGCGAGTCGCAGAGGTTTTCCTCCGGCAGCGATCCCTGATTAACGGGGCTGTTTTGGACGTGGGATGCGGCACCGGCATTGTTGGAGTCAGCTTGCGAGAGGGTGGTATTGAAGTTGTTGACGGCGTCGATATTTCGACGCAAATGCTTGTTGAAGCCGGCAACAAGAAAACAAGAAACGATGTTCCAGTCTATAGACGTCTAATTATCGCGGATCTTACAAAGCGCCTGGATATTCCCGATAAGCAATATGCTGGCGTGATTAGCGCAGGCACCTTTACGCACGGACACCTTGGACCCGATTCACTGGACGAGTTGTGGCGAGTCGCAGCACCGGGCGCCGTCTGCGCAATCGGTGTCAGGGACACGCACTATAGTTCAATGAACTTCGGTGAAAAGCTGTCAGTCGACGTTGCCAATGGGACGATAACGAAACCGGAGATTGCAGAAGTCGACATGTACTCGGCACAGACACTCAACTTGGCACATGCTAACGACAAGGCGCTGATTATTGTTTGTCAAATTGTGTGAGGGTGAATGATCGGCGTGAGTAGCGTCTTAGTAAAACGTCAGAGGAGGCCGGCCGCGTCGAGAATTTTTCGCATCGGGTCGAGTTGTTTGGTGTAATGTTGCCAGCGGCCGATTGACCGGTCATGCGGGGCCTCGCGAACCTGTGCCGCGCTGGCCGTGGTGACGGTGCCTTTTTCATCGTAATAACGCAGGCAATTTTCTTCCCACGGCAGATCCAGGTACTCGAATACGTGTCGAGCGACTGTTTCGGTGTTGCTAACGAGATCTTCGTAATTCACATCGAGAAAACACCCAGGCAAACGCTCTCGCCAGGTATTCATCAGATGTGCGTATCGCACGTAATGACGCGCGAGTTCCTGTTGGTCGTAGGAGTAAAGATAGGCGTCTGAAAAATACTGTTTGTAAATTGCGAAGCAAGTGTCCATCGGGTTGCGCGTCATGTGCAGGATTTTGGTGCCCGGCAAAGCCGCAACGATCAGCGGGAGGTACAGGTAGTTGGAGGGTAATTTGTCCGAGATTCTTGGTGCGTCACGCAAGCCCGCGGTGCTTGCGAGATAAGCGTCGCCAATTGCGGCCATATCGGCGTCGCGTGCCGCCTGCAACAGACCGGTAGAAAATTGCCTCGGTTCATCAATTCCCGTGACTTTCCTCAATGCAAAGCCCATGTGGCGCAACTCACCCGCGGAAGCAACTGCCGAATGCGCCCCGATGATTCTATCCAGCAGTGTTGTGCCGGTCCTCGGTTCGCCGACGATGAAAATCGTCGCCGAATCATCCGGCCCGGCTTGATGTCGGTCGAGCCAGTCCCTGGTGAACAGTTTCTCAGCCGTTGCGAACAGCTCGATTTCGGCGGCTTCGTCGTAAGCGACGGTCTCGCGGCGCGCGGCTGCGCCCCGCTCGAACGCTGCGCCGGCGGATTGCCAATCCTTCCGATCCTCGCTTTCTTTGCCGATCGCGTATTCGAGATAGGCGATCGAGCGCGGATGGACTGCCGACTCGAGCAAGGTGCGCATTTCATTCACATGCCGCGTCGACGTAGCGGTGTGCGTCGCGGATAACATCCAGTGCACTTGTGGATTGTCTGGTTGAATATCAATGCAGCTTCGCAGAATCCGTTCTGCATCCTGCTGTTCACCGTGGTAGAGATGATTGTTCGCCAGGTTGATCAGAAACGGTACGTGCTGATCGTCTTTTGCAACGGCTTGTCGATGCCATTGCCGGGATGCGTCGAGATCACCGGCTAATCTGAACACCGTACCGATCAGATCCATTATCGTGGGATTTCCCTGCTCGGTATTGACGGCGTTGAGCAGGCAACCCTCGGCCTTGACAAAATTGCCAGAGGTTACAAACAGTCGGGCGAGCTGCGCCCAGGCTGCAGAATGAGTGTCATTGAGGCGAACAACCGTTTCCAGCGCCTGCTGCGCCATGTCGCGGTCGCCGTCTTCGAGTGCGATGACGGCGGCAAGGTAATGCGCTCGCGCCATGTCGGGCCGCTCGGCGAGTGCTTTGCGACACAAGTCCACGGCCAGCTGCCGATTGGCAGCCGCCAGTGCTGTAAAGCCCTGCTCGATGAGTCGCTGCAGGCGCTTGGCCGGGCGTTTGGGCGGCACCGTTCCCGTCGTCGATTTGCCCCGGCTAGTCGAAGGTATAACCGAACCGTACGCCGAACGTCCGTGGTCTGCTCGGGCCGAAGTAAAATGCCGGGATCACCCCGCCGTTGTTGGCGGCGCCGTCGTAAGTCAGCTCATCCGTGAAGTTCTCCACATAGGTCATCACCTCCCAGTTGTTGCTGGAGGCGTAACCGATGCGGAATGCCCACTCCTGGAACGGATCGATTTCGGAATCGATGATGTCCTCGTAGCCGCGACCGCGCTCGGATTCGAAGAACACCTCAAGGCTGCCGATGATCGACCCGTTTCCGACCGGGAAATCGCCTTTTAGAACCGCGGAGCCGGAAACGTCAGGTGCCCAATAGAGTTTGTTGCCTTCGCAGGCCTCGGGATCGCCGTCGAGGAGGCCGTCGACATCGGGCGCGCCGTTACACAGGAACTGAATGCCGCGGGCCTCGGTATCCAGAAAACCGACCGATGCGATCAGGTCCAGATTTTCGGTGAACGCGATCTGGATCGATGCTTCCAAGCCTTGTCCGTCGACCTCACCGGCGTTACCAACGAACGCCGCACCGTCCCAGAAATTTACTTGCAGGTCCGTGTACTGATAAAGGAATGCGGTTACGTCGACGAAGGCGCGGCCATCGGCGAGAGTGCCCTTGTAACCGATTTCGTAGGACTTGACGTCCTCGGGTTTGAACTGTCCCGGCACGTACCCATCTGCCACGGTTAGCGGAGTATCGGCACCGTCACCGAACCACATATAGATCGCGGGTTCGAGCGTAAAAGTGCCGAAACCGCCCGACTTGTAGCCCTCGGTATAGCTGGCGAAAAAGGTAGACTCGTCGGAAGGCATATAGCGCACGATGACGCGCGGGGTCGTGCCGCTCCAGTCGGCGGTGTCCGAGAGCCGCTCGCTCGTGAAGTAACCGGGAAAGTAAAACGATTGCAGCGTGCTCGCGACCGGCGGCACAAGCACGCCAAATTTCTTCTTGTCATAGGAATAGCGCAGACCGACCGATACGTCCCACTGGTCGCTGAATGCGTAGGTCAGGTCGACATAGGCCGCCCAGCCGTCATTGCGCCCTTGCACGTCCGTCACTGATTCCAGCAGGCCATTGGCTGTGGGCACAAAAGGGCCCACTGTGATGTAATATTGAGGGTAATACGTGTCGTAAACATATTGCCAATAGTCGAAATAATCCGAGCAATTATCGACACCAGCAAGGCCGGTGTAGTAGGAGGAGTAGTAGTAGGCGTAGTAGGCACACAAAGCCTGTTCGTCATTGATATCCGTGAAAATGACGTCGATCTCTTCCCGGTAGAAGGATACACCGGCATACCAGGACAACGGACCGTCCGTGTTCGACATCAACCGCAACTCGCTCTGGAAGTAGCTGCCTGACTGGTCTTGCATATAGGTCTCTACGTTTACCGGTGTCGAGTCGTAGTCTTCGATATAGAGGTAATCGTGATCCTTGTAGCCGGTTGACCAGCTCAACGACATATTGTCGAAGTCATAGTCGACGTGCAGACCGAGGGTCGTTATCGTCGCGTCATCATCGGTGCCGCCAGACAGGTCCTGGTTTACGTCGCGGCCGTCGCTCGGCAGCGAAAACGCTCCGAGCGCTGTTTGATAAACCGCAAGTCGTGGCGACTGTTCCGACGCCCGGTACACCGAACCATCGCGATCCATGTCTTCGTAATCTGCCGAAAAGAAGACCTCAAGTTTGTCATTGCCGTATAAGCCGGAGACACGGAATGCCGTCTTGTCGTGACCAATCAGATCCCGTGCCGGATTGGCAAGATTTTTGACATAGCCATCTTCCTCGGAGTGATAGCCGGCCAAACGCAACGCGAAGGTGTCGCTGAGCGCCATCGTGACACCACCCTCGAGCGTGACATGATTGCGATCGCCTACGTCGAGGTCGACATAGCCGTCTCGGCTGCCGTCCAGGTTAGGACGACGGGTGTGGATGTTGAATGCACCACCGACTGCGTTGCGGCCAAACAGGAAGCCCTGCGGCCCACGCAGAACCTCGGCACGCTCGAGATCGAAGAGACTCGTGACGACGGCCCCGTTACGCCCTTCGTACAAGTCGTTCTTGAAGAATGCGGCCGAGGGATCGCCGCCGACCCCGTAGTCCTGCGTGCGGACGCCGCGGATGCTGATCGCGTCGATAAAAGCATCTTTACTGTTGCCGGTGACACCCGGAGTAAAGGATACAAGGTCCTTAATATCGTCGAGATTGACGTCCTTGATGAAGTCCCCGGTAAAAGCCGTGATCGCGAGCGGTACGTTCTGAATAGACTCGTCACGCTTGGTCGCGGTCACGATGATTTCATCGATTACCTGTGCGTAAGCTGCGGTGCTGGCCACGGACGCAATCAGAATGGCAGAAATCGATTGTGCCAGAGGCCTTCTACGGAACGATTTAATTTGATCGGGATGACGACTATCGGGCTCGGTCCGCGGCGAGTGCAGCCGGCACGTCTTATTGCCTTTCATGTTCTTTCCCCCGAATGAAGCGGATTGAAAAGTCATTCGTCGGCTGATTATGCACCATATTTTGCCTTTTTCCACTCGTTTGCTGCGGCGAATTCCTAGCGTATAGGGGACGTCTCAGGGACTGAGTCAGGACTCCCCGATCACGACGCCGTGTTCCTCCAGCGCATTGCGCATAGGCTCGAGCTGTTTTTCGTATCGACGCCAGCGGCCAATCGAACGCGTGTGGGCAGGTTCGCGCACCTGAACAGTACTCGCCGTCGTTACGGCAGTCGTTTGCTTGTGGAACTCGAGGCACGCTTCCTCCCATGGCAATTCGAGAAAATCGATCATCGCACGTGCATTCGGTTCGACATCGCGCGCTGTATCCTCGTAGCTGATCTCGAAAAAACGGCCGTCGAACTGATCGCGATAATGCTGCATTAAATGATAGTAGCGGGCGTGGTGCCGGGCCATCTCCGCTTGGTCGTAGGAATGCAGGTACGCATCTGCAAACAGTTGTTTGAAACTGGCGAAGCAGGCATCCATGGCATTGCGCCGCACGTGAATGATTTTCGCGTTGGGCAACGCCATCAGGATCAGCGGCAGATAGATATAATTGGGTGGCAGCTTGTCGACAAAGCGCGGCGTGCTGCCCTGCATTTTTTGGGAAGACTCCATGTAGGCCCGGCCCAGTTGAATCCCATCGAGGTCCTTCGCCTGTGTCACGAGTTCTGCCGAGTATCGGCTGCGGCCCTTGTAGCGCGTGAGGCGACGGATGCTGCTGCCGAATTGCCTTAACTCGCCTGCCGAGTGCACCTGCGAGTGACTTGTAATGATGCGTTCGATCAGCGTCGTGCCGGTTCGCGGCTGCCCCACGATAAAAATCGGCGCGCTGCTGTCGAATCCTGTTTTGCCGGCCAGCCAGTCTGCGTCATAGCTGTTTCGCAGCGTATCGAACATGTCGATTTCAGCTTGTTCATCAACATCGATGTCCTTGCGCCGCGCGGCGGCGCCACGAGCGAAGGCGTCGAACGCCTCATCCCAGGCCTGTAAGTCCTCGAGCTCTTTACCCAGCGCGTAGTTAAGAAAGGCCTGCGCCCTGAGAGGGGTCTTCGAATCGGCGGCCAGGGGCCGCAGTGTTTCGACGTGTTCGAAGTTGGTCGCTTTACGCAGACCGGCCAGGACCCAGTGAGCCTGTGCGCCGTCAGGTTGTATATCGAGCGCCTTCCGCAATCCGTTTTCCGCGCTTTCAAGGTGACCGAGGTACATTTCATTCTGCGCGTGGTTAACGAGGAACTTCGGGTTGCCAGGCATTGCCGTCGCGGCTTTGTCGAACCAGGTTGCCGCCTCGCGTTGATCTCCGAGCATTGAATAGACCATGCCAAGCAGATCGTGGACGATGGGATCACCTTTCTCGTTTGTAACCGCTCTGGCCAGCGCTTCGTCGGCCCTGATCAAGTGGCCGGATCTGAAGAAAAGTTTCGCCAGCTGCGCCCAGGCGGCACCATGTTTCGGCTCGAGTTTGGTTACTGAGCCGAACGCTGAAATTGCAGTACGAGTCTGCCTCATCTCGAGCGCAATAAGGCCTACAAGAAAATGCCCCTCGGGCAAATCGGGTTTTGCACCCAGCACGCGTTGACAGCATTCCGAGGCGACCTTGATGCGTCCGGTCGTAAGGGCATTGAGCCCGTCACGAAGCGTGTCGTGCATCCAGCGTGCCGGCGGTCGGAGGAGGTTTTTCACGATCCGAGGTCGCAGACCAGCATCACCAGACCTGATGATTTCTCTTTATGCGGAGCGGCTAAGCGGATCGTTATGGGGATCAACTGATGACACGCCGCTTGCTGAGTAACGCATCGATAAAGGCAGCCTTGCGTGGGTCGGCATGAAAGCTGTCCGAAAGTATCAGGTAACCCTTCAGCTCACTTGTCGATTCAATCAGGTACATCGTGACGTCGTCGCCGGGATCCGTGCCGCCATCGAAGGTCACGTAATCCACAACACGAAGCTGGTTCACAATATCAGCTGGCGCCGACCTTGCGTCAAAACCAAAGTCATGCGTGTATCCATTTGCAATCGCTTCAGCCTGACAATCTGCGAGATCCTTCGCCATTACGCACCTGCTCGTGGCTCCGTTTTAA
This sequence comes from Pseudomonadota bacterium, assembly GCA_022567295.1. Lineage (GTDB taxonomy): Bacteria > Pseudomonadota > Gammaproteobacteria > Steroidobacterales > Woeseiaceae > UBA1847. Next base: position 22,144 of record JADFHE010000020.1, read on the forward strand.
TCCCCAGTTTTGAACTTGACGGCATCTTCCGATCCGCCAGTGGCGTCTCCCTCACTGTATGCGTGTGCGCCCGCGCCAGCTAGTTTTCCGCCTTGAACGATCAGGTATTCATCCCTTATCGGTTTACCATCAAACCAGCACTCCAGAATCTCCCGTACACCTGCGGCGTATCGTGCCTGAGCCGAAAGCGTTGTTCCAGACGTGTGTGGTGTCATCGCGTGGTGAGGCATACTCCTCCACGGATGATCCTTTGGCGGTGGCTGCGGAAACCATACATCACCAGCATAGCCCGCCAGCTGACCGCTCTCGAGCGCTTTTGCGATGGCGTCCTGATCACAGATTTTTCCGCGGGCCGTATTGACGATATAGGAACCACGCTTCATCTTGTTGATCAATTTCTCGTCAAAAAGGTGTTCTGTCTCCGGATGCAGCGGGCAGTGAATGCTAAGAACGTCGCTGACCGCAGCCAACGATTCCACATCCTCGTGGAAGGTAAGCCCGAGCTCTTTTTCGACCTCTGCCGATAGTCTGTGTCGATCGGTGTAGTGCAGTGCCACATCAAATGGCTTCATGCGTTTGAGCACTGCCAGTCCAATGCGCCCGGAGGCGAGGATGCCGATACTCATGCCTTCGACATCGTACGATCTGGCCACCGCGTCAGCTATGTTCCAGCCACCTTTGATTACCCAGCCGTACTGCGGGATATAGTCGCGCACCAGAGCCAGGATCATCATGACGGTGTGCTCTGAAACACTGATGCTATTGCAAAAGGTGACCTCGCATACCGTCATGTTGTTGTCGATCGCTGCCTGCAGATCAACATGGTCCGACCCAATCCCGGCCGTGATCGCCATCTTGAGGCCGTCAGCCTTCGCAATCCGTTCAGCGGTCAGGTACGCAGGCCAAAATGGCTGGGAAATCACGACGTCAGCGCCAACCAGTTCCTTCTCGAACGCCGAATCTGCGCCGTCCTTGTCAGACATCACGACAAACGTATGACCACGATCTTCCAGAAAGCTTCGCAAGCCAAGCTCCCCTGAGACACAACCAAGGAGATCGCCAGGAGAAAAATCGATACCACTAGGCGACGGCATCGACTGCCCGTCTGGATACTGCTTCAGCGTTGGAATACCATTGCGCGCATAATTCGGCGGATAACCTTCTCCAGGGTCATCGTAGAGTACGCATACGATCTTGCGTTTTGCATTAGCCTCGTTCATTTTCCGATCTCCCTTCTGCTCTGTTGCAGTCCGGCTGTCTAAAGGTCTTGTTAGTGGCAGCAGTATAATAGCTGAATGGCAGATTAGTAACCGCTTACGATCTGTCGTGTCGTGTAACGCGGAATCTCCTGGCTTTTTCGATAGACTGCTCGTATGCCACGCATTGTAATCCTCGGCGCCGGTTTTGGCGGATTGTTCGCTGCCAAGAAGTTGGCGGGTGTCGCGGCTGATGTCACGGTGATCGACCGGCACAACTATCACCTGTTTCAGCCATTGCTATATCAGGTTGCGACAGCCGGCCTGCCGCCATCAGACATTGCCTGGCCCATTCGCTCCATCTTGAGTCGCCAGAAAAACACCTCGGTGCTGCTGGATGAAGTGATGGACATCAGTGTCGGCCGGCATGAGGTCATCCTAAAGCATGAAACCGTGACCTTCGATTATCTGATCGTTGCGACGGGCTCCACCCACTCGTATTTCGGACACCAGGACTGGGCAGCGATAGCCCCCGGCCTAAAGAGCATTGACGATGCCACACACATTCGTCGCCGCATCCTCACTGCGTTTGAGCAGGCGGAGATGACGGACGACGACGTAGCAAGAAGGCGCTTGCTACGCTTTGTCATCGTCGGCGGCGGGCCCACGGGTGTCGAACTCGCGGGCACGATCGCCGAACTCGCGCATCACACATTGGCTGCTGATTTTCGACGCATTGATCCGCGCAGCGCCACGGTAACACTGGTCGAAGCGGGCCCACGCCTGCTTCCCTATCTGCATGCATCTTTATCCGACTACGCCCGCCAGTCATTGGAAAGGCTTGGCGTTGACGTTCGCCTGGGCAAGCCAGTGACACATTGCGATGCGGAAGGGGTGACGATCGGTGGCGAGGATATTGCCGTTGCGACCGTCATCTGGGCGGCAGGTGTCGCTGCATCACCGGCCGGTCAGTGGTTGGACGAGGAAACCGACAAGGCCGGAAGAGTCATCGTTCGACCGGACCTGTCAACCAAAAAAGATTCCAGCATATTTGTCATCGGAGATGCAGCATCGGTGACGAATGACGCCGGCGAACCTGTTCCCGGCATCGCACCAGCCGCCAAGCAGCAGGGCCGGTTCGTGGCGGACCTTATTGCCAGGAGAATCGCCGGCAAACCAGCCGCGCAGGCATTTCACTACCGGCATGCCGGGCATCTCGCGACCATTGGACGTGGGTCAGCAATCATCGAGTTCCCACGCTGCAAACTGAAAGGCAGGCTCGCGTGGTGGATATGGGGCATTGCCCACATTTATTTTCTTGTTGGTGTGCCCAGTCCGTTGGTAGTTTCCATCCGCTGGCTGTGGGAGTACATCACTTATGGTCGCGGTGCGAGATTGATAACGGGTGTCGAACAAGCCGATTGAAGCGCACATTGTAATCGGGCGGCGCAATTATTCTTTCTCTGGAAAGAAGTCCGGTCATCGAGATGATTCGTGTTCGTTCAGTTTGTTCGTTCAGCCGTTAGATAGTGTCCATCGGTGAAGCTTCGGAAGCAGGTCTCGATCGATGGATGACGGATAGGATCGCCGCTTGGATCCGGTTCTAAGTTGCGCTCGGCGACGTAGGTTTCATGGTATGCGTCATGCACCAGCACACGGTACCAAGGCCGGTCTTTCGGTGGTCGTGAGCGCGCGACGGTGTCATACCATTCGTCGGACAGCATCAAACATGGATCCACATCGACTATCGCGCCGCGGTAATCAAACAGTCTGTGATGTACCAGATCGCCAACTGCAAAACGGGCGTTCGTTGTCACGTCTTCTCCCATGCTGGTGCGATTCTAAGGAAAGTATAGCAGCGGTCATTTCGTTCAGTTTGGCCGTTCCTGTCAGCATACGAAGAATGGCCTGCAAAAGTACCCCACAAAAGGCCATCTCATAATATACACCTGACCCTCGATTTCAGTTTCACGAGGGCGCTTAAACATTCCGATTTTCTTCGTAGAACCTATACCCTTGTTGATTGTGTTGCATAAAGACTACAGATCGGACTGAACGGCTGTACCTCTGTATACTACTGTCCCGTTTAGGAGATAATAAGAAGAAAAGTGATCACCGTTGATGCCGATATAGGCAGCAGGATTGAGCGAACTCATTATGCATTGGTTCCTTCCCAGGATTTCTCGTTTTCACCCGATCTCACTGACTTTGGTGAGCTTTTCAGGCGGGATTGGGCGCATCTTGAGCCAGATCCCTACATGGCCGATGGCGGAAGTTACCGATTGAGGCGATACGGGCTGTACCGGATGTCTGCTACCACCGGTCAGTTGGCCCACATTCCCGGCGCGCCTTTCTATCAAAGTACTGAAATCAACCCGCTCAATGGTGGCGAGCAAAGACACTTCGCAGCGCTGGGCGCCAATACCGTCGAAAATCCGTTTTTGCTCGAACTGATACTGTTTGATTTTGCTCAGCTGACTTCGAACAATCATATCGAGAGCGACTGGCTAATCGGCGTTCATCAGATCCGGATAGTCGCAACGCCTGGAACGCCGGGTAATCCTACGCCCGAGGGCACTCATCGTGACGACGAACACTATACGTCGCAACATTTGATTTCTCGCCACAACATTGGTGGTGGCGTCAATTACTTTTACGGCAATGGCCCGGAGCCGATGGGAGTTCCCCAAGCTGTTTGGGAGCAGAAGTCTTACTTCGACTCATATTATTTTGACCGTTCTCTATGGCACAGCGTCTCGCCGATCGTCTCCGGCAAGCGCGATGGTGGCGGGCACAGAGATGTCCTCCTCATTGATTTCGTGAAGCCATCCATGTCCCATTAGGCGGGTACAAAGATGGGACTGTATGCTCATCTGGACAGAGCTGCGGTCGAGAGTCTCGCTCGTCGGTTTGGAATTGATGACATTACAGCTTTCTCGGTCATGGACGGCGGAAGCGAGAACACCAACTATTGCGTTGAAACGAACTCGGGAAAGTACGTTCTGACGCTTTGCGATCAAAAGTCGTTACAGCACGCGACTAACCTTGCAAACCTGTTGGGCTATTTGACGGAGCAAGGTATTCGCACTTCGAGAGTCGTCGTGCCCCCCAAGGGGCCTGTTGTAATACTGCACGACCAAAAACCTGTCATGTTGAAGCGTTACGTCGACGGCAACATTACGGCCAACATAACTGGCAACCTGCTGCTTCAGTTGGGCGAAGAAATGGCCCGGTTGCATAAGATTTCCACGCCTTCTTACCTGCCTAAATCGTTTCCCTATGGCCGTAGCTATTTCCCCGAGGTGACAGATTCAAGTCTTGATCATGCTTATATCGACTGGTTATCGGAGAAGAACAGTTATTTGCAAAAACGGATTCCTGAGAATTTACCGATGACATTTATTCACGGTGACGTCTTCTTCGACAACCTGATTGTTCGTGGTGATCAGCTCATCGCGATCATTGATTTCGAAGAGGCTTGCCACTATTACCGCAGTTTCGATCTGGGCATGGTAATCGTGGGAACGTGCCGAGGTCGTCAAGGTATCTCTTTCCGAAAGGCGAGGCGATTTATTCGCGGTTACCAGAACGACATGACTCTTCGGTCGGACGAGCGAGAATGTTTGCAAGCCTTTGCGGTATATGCTGCCGTAGCTACATCGTTTTGGCGATTCAGGCAATATCATTTGCGCAGACCGGAGCCCCGGTTCTACGACAGGCACGTCGAAATGCAGACCCTTGCCGATACGATTTCCGAGTATCCGGAGTCGAGTTTCACGGAGTTGTTCGGCTAGGCTGCAACGGTGACTCTCATTTCGTTTCCGGGGATTGATAAGGTAATGCGTCGTGCTCGCTTGACGGTTCCTCGGTCCTGGCCTGCACCAGTTTTTCGCGTGTGGTGCCCTTGACGGGATCTACCAGGTATTCGGCCACCTTGAAGTAGTGATCCAGATCCGAGCGTTTCAGCACGTAATAGGCGGCATCTTCAGGTTTGGAGAAACGATAGCCTAAAACCTCGCCGTCGGTGCGTGTTATCTTGACCTCGAGCGCAGGCTCGTCCTGCCGGTATTCAGGCTTCGCTTCGGTACCCAGCAGGGACTGGATGCGCAGTCCGGTCAGTTTGCCAAGCAGGGCGCGGCTTTCTTCCCCGTTGGTTTGTTCCTTCTCTCCCAGGTCTGCCATCTGCAGCTTGCCGTCTTCCCGTTGCAAAATGAGTCCGGGCATCTCGATACGCTCCACATTACTCTCGTCGAGTGTGAGAATGTCTTTGTCGATCCAGTCGTCGGCTTTGGCGTCCGCCTCCCAGGTATTGAAATCCACCGCAAAAATTTCATTCCCATCTCCGGGCCTGACATACACTTTCCGGAATCCCGGGGAGGAGCCGACAAAGAGGGTGGCCTGTTCATCATCGTCGGCAACCAACACCAGTTTTCGCTCAAACTGCTCCTCGTCCACCCTGAAGCGCTGTGCCGCGCTGCGGGTTCTGGCCACTGGCCAGCCCTTCTCCAGTGTGGCGAGTTTGTCCAGCAACTGTTCAACATCGCGCTGACTGGCCGGGAAGTCGCCGCTTT
>JADFHE010000020.1:28009-53926 GCA_022567295.1 Pseudomonadota bacterium
ATATTCCTCGCCTGCCAGGTTTAAGGCCGCGGCCAATACGAGTTGCGCTGCCAACACACCACTCAGAACAATGATCCGGCGCTTCATCAATCAGGCCCTGCCCGTTCCGTCACGCCGAGAACGGCGGCGTAGCGCGCCGCTGCCCGCTTGTATGTCTGCTTGCGGATTATCGCGATAAGGAGCAGACCTAACAGCGGCAGGCCATAGTTGAGGTACTCCCAGAACAGCTGGGATTCCCTGTCCAATGGATTGAGGGTGCGCGAGAAGTGGGCCCGGCCGCGAATGGCCAGCAGACCGCGATCTTCCAGGGACCAATCGATGGCGTTCTCAACCAGCTGGATCGGCTTGAGGTAGCGGGTACTCATCCCGGATGCGGCCAGATCCAGCATCGTGTCTGTGAGGAAACTGCTGGATGCAAATACAATGATGCGTGCCGACTCAGGGGAGCGGTCGATTACCCGGGTGATGACCGGTGCCGTTTCTGCGCCTTCCGCAACGCCAAAAGCATCCGTCTCGTCGTCGCTTGTGAGCAGTGGTGAGGGCTTGTCCTTGAAGTACGATTCGAATCGGCCCTCTACCACTACCGCCAGCAGTTGTGCGCCCCGTTGATTACCCACTGGAAAGCCGAGTTCGCCATACCGTTGGAAGTCGGGCTCGATCTCCGTGCTTTCAGAGATCCAGGCCTGAGCTGAACTTTGCAGCAGGCGCGCGACTTTGCGATCCTGGTTTACCTGTTCATCCAAAGTAATGGGTGATGGCCAGGTCATGGTGACCTGATCGATGCCCGTGGTCAGGCCGCCGTCCTGCACGATTCCATCGCTGCGGATATCGCTAAAATAGGGGTAGCTCACCATGCGCGTTTCGCGAAAAACATAGCCGCCAACCCGGCGTTCGATCGGTATGGGGAAAGACGCGTTCTGCGGGTCGAGCACTAACTGGTCTTCCAGCACAATGCCGTGGTGGCCTAGCCAGTCGATTAATGCAGATTCATTCTTGCGCACGGATAAGGCTTCGCGGATTTCGATGTCGAAGGGCGATGTTGCCAGGATCACAGTACCGCCACGCATGAGGAACTGGTCCACCGCAAACAGCTGTTTGATGCCCAGCTTGTCCGGCGATATCAGCAGCAGCAAATCAGCGTCATCCGGAATTCGACCGCTCTGCATGTCGGCGGAGGCGAGGTTGTGCTCCTGCGCCAGAGTGGCTCTGAGTTGGTCGAAACGTTTGCCGCTGCCGGTTATGCCGAACATGGCCGGTGTTGAGGCCGGGGTGTGGAGTGCCACGGTCTTCAGGAAACCTCTGGAGAAGCGTTTCAGGGCCGCCTGCATGCCGCGTTCCAGACCTGCTTTGTCATACTGTTCCGGCAGTGGCACCTGGATGATGCGCCCATCTCCCTCTAGGGTCATGTAAAACCAGAAGGTATCGGTGTCCAACAGGCTGGCTACCATGGGACGAAAACCAAATTCACTCCTAATCTGTTCGGCCAGGGCGCCATCCTGCGCGTCCGGGTCGCTAATGTTGATATCCAGCCTGCCGCCCGAACGTTCGACCATGTCATGCAAAATCGTGTCTAATTCTTTGCGGAGTGTCTTAAGTACCGCGGGCAATTTCTCATTATCTGAGATATACCCTTTGAAGCTGACCGGATGGGGAATGTTCTCGAACAGCTCACCCGACCCCCGATACGCATAGAGGATTTTCTTAATGGACTGGGTCAGATCGTACTCGGGATTGCGAAGTTCAACCTCCAGATCGGCCTCACTCTGCATCCTGACCTCGATGAGATCGCTGAAATCGAGTACTTGGTGCTGATCACCGTACTGGACCAGGATATTAAAGTAGGAGTTGACTACCGTCGCCTGATATTTGCTGGCGAACTGGAAGGGCACTGGCTGGATATCGTACTTTTCGTTCGCCTCTTGCTCCAGCTCCGGATGCTCCTGAGGATCGATGAATTCCACGCGCACGCGGCCCTCCCCGGCAATGGCGTACTCTTGCAGCAGGTCGCGCAAGCGCGGCACCAACGGCGCCAGCAGCGGATGAGTCTGAGCGCTGAAATAGCCGCGGATTAGCAGCGGTTCCCGCAGTTGCGCCAGGTAACTTCGGGTGGCCTCTGAGATGGAGTAGACATTTCCCTGGGTTAAGTCGGCGCGGGCCCCATTCAGCGGTGCAAGCCACACGTTGGCCATCAAGAAATTGGCCACAACCAGCGCGGTAACGAGCCCCCAGCGCCGATGGTTGGCGTTGGTTGCGTTGCCGGCCCAGCGCAGCGACTCCAGCGCGAAGACGTTTAGCGTCAGAAAGACCCCCACCAGGCTCACGTAATAGTAGATATCGCGCAGGTCGATCACGCCGCGGGTAATGGAGTCGAAGCGTGAGCCGGAACCCAGAAGTCTGAGAAACTCCGAAGCCCGGTTGTCGAACAGTCCGGTCAACGCATCGGTGCCCAGCAGGTAGAAGAAGCCGCAGACCACTGCTGTCAGGATCAGGCTGACAATCTGGTTTGCCGAGCGCGCGCTGATGAACAGCCCGATAGCCGCGTAAGCCGCCGCCAGAAACCCCGTGGCAAGATAGCCGCCAAATACGGGTCCCCAGTCCAGCGGGCCAAGCTGGCTAACGGTAATCGGTAGCGGTAGGGTCAAAAGCAGAGCCGCCGCTATCAGGCCAAGGCACGCCATAAATTTGCCGAACACCATCTGGTAGCCGTTGACCGGCACGGTGAGCAGAAACTCCAACGTGCCGGAGCGCCGTTCTTCCGACCACATGCGCATCGTAACCGCGGCGACCAGGAAGATCAGCAGCAGCGGCATCCATTCGAACAGGGGCCTAACATCGGCGATATTGCGGGCGAAAAAAGTCTCTACCCAGAAGAAGACAAACAGGGTCACGGCCAGGAAAGCGCCGAGAAAGATAAAGGCGATGGGGGACGAGAAAAAGGTGGCAAATTCCTTGCGTGCGATTCGCAAAATAATATTCATGTAGTCTGCGTCCGCTCAATCGCCGAGATTTCACTGAAGATCTGTTCCAGGTCGCGGCGCTCGGGTTGCAAGGCGTAGAGTTTCCATCCCTCCGTCGCAATTCGGCTGGCAACAATGTGCGCCGTTTCGGCCGGATCATCCTTGTCAGCCAGATCCAGCGCATAGCGGTACCCGGGTCCCCGTTGCGCCATTGGCTCCACCGACACGATGCCGTTAATTGCGTTGAGCAATTCAAGCGCACGTTCCGGTCCGGCATCGACAGTGACCTGCAAACGCTTGCCGGCCAGCAGCTCGTCCAAGGCGGAATCCAGCACCTTCTGGCCGTCGTGGATAATGATGACCCGGCTGCAGATTGCCTGGACCTCCTGCAGGATGTGGGTCGAAAGGATGACAGTGGCGTGTTCCGCGACGGCGCGGATCAGGTCGCGCATATGCTGCACCTGGGTCGGATCCAAACCGTTAGTGGGTTCGTCGAGAATGAGTACGCGGGGGTTATGCAGAATTGCCTGTGCGACGCCCACCCGCTGACAAAAACCGCGGGAAAGGGTCCCGATTGTGTTCGTCGCTTTGGATGAAAGTTCTGTTTGGATAATGGCCTCGCGTATCCGGCCGGTTCTCTCGGCGTCAGGAACACCGTGCAGCGTGGCGGCGTAATCGAGGTAATCAATCACCGTCATTTCGTAGTAGAGGGGGTCGTTTTCCGGCAGGTACCCAATGCGCTGCTGGACGGCTTCGCGTTCTGTAGTGATATCCAGACCGTCAATCTCGATGGAACCGCCAGTGGGTTCCAGGTAGCCGGTCAGCATCTTCATTATGGTCGTCTTGCCTGCGCCATTGTGGCCAAGCAGTCCAACAATTTCTCCAGTGCCAATTTCGAAGGAGACCCGATCGACCGCAGTCAAACCGTCATACGTCCGGGTCAATGCCTCAACTCGAATCATCAAGAAAATCCTGGATTATTCTGGTCGTTGTTACGATTCTCGTTTCCGTGAGAGGCGCCATGACCCGACGCCTGATTTTTGATCCAAAAAAGTCGATCTTGCGCTAGTCAACGCGCCAGCATCATATAGCATTTGATGCTGGCACATCTCCATTTTTCGGTGTGAATACTAACTCGCCCGGCACCGGATATCGTCGAGGACAGAGGCGGGTGCATGGGCAGTTCGACCTTGACTCAGGGAATGGTCAGCTCGCTTGTCGCCGATCCCACATCTTCAAGTAAGCCGCGCCAAAGTCGGTCAGGCGGTACTTGTCGAATCCGTCAGCAGAGCCGATTACGGCAGTGATCATCTTGCTGCTATGCAGCTTGCTGAGACTATTCTGGAATTGTGCCGGACGCAGACCGTACACGCTCGCCAGCTCTGCCGCCGAAGTTGTAAATCCAGGGCCGCGGTCGGCAGTCGCTTGCAGTACCGTAAAATCAAAATCGTCGAATTGCACCTCGGGCCTCGCGTCGTGCTGATTGCCGGGTTGCCGCTGTGGAATCAATTGCCTGAAATTGCAAACAGCCCGGGTCTTCATATTGCCGGCAGTCTGCGTGATCCTAAACCAAACTGTACGAAAGAGCGCGTCAGTGATGCGGTAAAGATTCTGTACCAGCCTGATGGAACCCCAGGATGCGACGCAAGCGAGTACCCAAAAAAGTACTGACAGCACGATCGTGAAAGTAGTCGATTCTTCTGGCTTAACAACACCCAGTAGCGAGGCGATGCCTGGTGCGTTCAGTGCTAGCAGTTGAAGTATGTATTCGCCGGGTAATGTGAAGAAATTCGACATTGAGGAACTATGGTTCGGAAAAGAACCGAAGACAGTGAAACAGATCACATTCCGATACAGGACTGATTTGAGGAACAGTTCACAGACCTGCCTCCTCACTTCCTTGAGACTGGTTTGAGCTGCGGGACGTGGTGCGCTCGTCGTACTCCGCAGTCTCGAATCAAAGGATTATGTAAGACCACAAGGAATCGTACGATGTCGAGTCTATTGCGCAACTCATTGTTGCTAGTGCTGGCCGGTAGCCCAATGCTAGGCGCAGCACAGGATTTGTCCGGCGACAGCATGCGCAGTCTCGACGGACAGGTACAGGAGATTAAGTCGGATGTGCTGAGTATCGCTTCTGAGCTCAATACATTGGAAGAACGCCTGCTGTTCCCCTCGCATACCCAAATATCGCTGTTTGTGTCAATCGCCGAGAACGATGAATTTCGACTGGACGCGGTTCAGGTAGAAATTAACGGTGAGCTCGCCACCCACCACATATACAGCTTCAAGGAACTGGACGCGTTGCAAAACGGTGGCGTGCAAAAGATATACACGGGAAACCTGACGACCGGAGATCACCAGCTCAGTGTGACCATGATCGGCAAGCTCAAGAACGGCAAGGAGTTCAACGAATCAGGCAGCTTTGTCTTTACTAAGGGTGTCAAACCTAAAGTGCTGGGAATTACGCTCGCAGGACCGGGATTTGGAACCGATAGAATCCAGGTAAGAGATTGGTAATCTGTGTTCCGGATATCATATTTGGCGACGGGTCTGCTGTTTGTTCTTTTGGCTGTGGTCCCAGCTCGTGCCGATGAACTGAAAGATCTCTACTTTGGCGAGGCGATTTATTATGCTCGTCAGGGGCAGTTTTTTGAAGCGCTAGAACGCCTGGATACGGAAATCTGGCAGCATAAGCAGATTGACGAGCCTGAACTCGATTCTCTGTTCGTGCATATTGACGATGCTGAGTTTTCGCTCGGCGACTTCGAGTTGCGCTACCGAATGCATCACCGTGCGGGCCGCGCCATCAAGGCAGTTCTTGAGGGTGCTGTCGATGAAGTTATTCGTAACGATGCCGCCTATCGCCTCGCGCGAATTCATTTTCAAAAACAGCAGATGGAAGATGCGCTCCTGGCGCTTGATCGTATCGAAGGTAAAGTGCCGGACTCGATTCGTGATGATATCGCTTTTCTGCGTGCCAACGTTTATCTGGCGCAGGGCAAGCAACTCGAATCTGTCAAAGTTCTGAAAAACCTGCAGGGCTCGGACGAATACGGCGGTTTTGCAGCCTACAATCTTGGTATCGCTTACCTGCAAAATGGTCAGCGAAGCTTTGCCCTCGAACAACTCGAAAAAGCCGGACAAATAAAGACTGATAACCCAAGCGAGCTTGCCATTCGTGACAAGTCAAACCTCGTGCTTGGCACGATCCTGCTTGCAGACAATGAATTTGAACGATCATTGCAGTACCTCGACCGGGTGCGACTGAACGGGCCGTTTTCGAACCAGGCGCTGCTTAGCGCCGGTTGGGCGAGCATGTCAATCGAGGACTTCGAGCGAGCGGTTGTGCCGTGGAGCATTCTCGCCGACCGGGAAGTCACAGACAGCGCGACGCAAGAGGCGCTGCTGGCCCTGCCGTACGCTTATGGCAAACTGAATATTCATGGTCGAGCTGCAATTCACTATGGACGCGCTCTTGATTCATTTGCTGCTGAGATCCAAAAGCTCAAAAGCTCGGTCGATAGCATTCGTGAAGGCAAGTTTCTCGGGGCGCTGGTTCGCGAAGAGATCCGACAAAACAAAGACTGGGTGATTCGCCTCAGATCGTTACCACAGGCGCCTGAAACTTATTACCTGATGGAGTTGCTGGCATCCCACGATTTCCAGACCGGCTTGCAAAATTACCTGGACCTTGCCGATCTGCGCCGCAAGTTGCTGAGTTGGAGCGGAGGATTCGACGCATTTGAGGAAATGGTCGAAATCCGTGCAGACCACTATGCTCTATTGTTGCCTGACGTCGACGAACAATTCCGCAAGCTGGACTCGCGCCTGCGTTTGCGCGTTCAACAACACAAATTGCTGGTCAAACGGCGCGACGATCTGTTGACGACGCCGCGCCCGGATTTCCTGGCAACGCCTGAAGAGCAAGCGATTCTCGGTCGCATCGAAGCGGTTGAAATGCAGATCGCGGCTTTGGATGTCAGTGCCAACGAGCAAAACCTGCGGCGCCTGAAACGATTGAAAGGAATTCTCAATTACACACTGCGCACCGAGTACCACGAGCGCCTGACCGAATTCGACCAGAACGTGCGCAGTCTGGACCACGCGATGGCGATGGTCCAGAATGAGTACGACGAATACGTGCGTAACCGACAGGCCGCAACTCACAGCTTCGTTGGCTATGGCAAGCCAATGAGACGCCTGCGGGCCGAGGTAGTGAAGTCGGTCGAAAAAATTGATCAGCTCATGGCTCGCCAGGGCCATTTGCTCGAAGTGCTGGCAATCGAGGAACTCGTTGCACGCCGCGAACGTCTGGAAAACTACGGAGATAAAGCGCGGTTCGCACTAGCGGATAGCTACGACCGGGCGACTCTTGCGCAGGCGAGACTGGACAATTCGCCATGATCAGAAAGAGTCTGGCAATCGTATTTCTGGCAACCGTCGTCACGGCGTGCGGATCGACCACCGTAAAAAACGGCACGCTGGCTGAACTCGGCGAGGTCAAGGCGGACCTCCAGGATGTCTATCTTGATGACAGTCTTGAGCGTGCCGCCCAGAGTTATCGTCGTTATCTTGAGGAGACATCGGGCAGCGCGAGGACGCCCGAAGCGATGCGCCGCTTTGCCGACCTGCAAATTGAGCAGGCCTATGGACTCATGGGTGATGGTGAAGTCCGTGATATGACTACGCCGGAGGCCGCCACCGGGAATGTCGCTGCTGCGGTTCGCACTTCGTCGAGTGGACTCGTAGAACTTTCGGAGTCGGACCGGGAATTCGAGCAACGGGCGACACAACGCGAAGAGTTTCTCGCACCGAGCACTAACGGCGAATCAGAACTGGTTGCCGTGGATGGAGAAATAATTCCGGCCGGTCCGCGTGAAGCTATCGAGACCTACAAGAAAATCCTCGAGACCTATCCGAACTACGAGCGTAACGACAAAGTGCTTTACCAAATGTCACGTGCATACGACGAAATTGGTCAACCAAATGCAGCGATGGAGGTGATGAATCGCTTTATCAGTGAGTATCCGCACTCCATGTACGTTGACGAGGTGCAGTTTCGCCGCGGTGAGTTCCATTTCGTTAGCAGGGCCTATCGTGATGCCGAGGCAGCTTACAAGGCGGTGATCCGCCTCGGGCCGAGCTCATCCTATTACGAACTTTCGCTCTACAAGATGGGGTGGGCTCTCTACAAGCAGAGTTTCTATGATGCGGCGTTGGATAACTTCATTGCGTTACTCGACTATCAAAAGTCAATCGGCTATGACTTCGATCAACACGAGGATGACAATGAAGAACATCGCGTAACGGATACGTTCCGTGTTGTTAGCTTGAGCTTCTCCAATCTTGGCGGACCAGATGTCGTCGACGAGTACTTTTCCGAAAAGGGTCACCGAATTTACAGCGACAAGATTTATAGCAATCTTGGTGAGTTTTATTTGACCAAACTACGTTTCAACGACGCAGCATCGGTGTATCGCTCTTTCATCGAGTTGAATCCGTACCACCTGAGGTCTCCGCATTTCGGCATGCGCATCGTCGAGATATTTGACGAAGCCGAATTTCCACTGCTGGTTGTGGAGGCAAAGAAAGACTTCGCGACCCGCTACGCGCTGTCATCGGAATACTGGGATCGTCACGATGTCGCCAGCGCACTTGATGTTACCGGTTTCCTGAAAACGAATCTGACCGACCTCGCGGGCCATTATCACGCGCTTTATCAAGAGAACGCTTTGACCCCGGAAAAGGTGATTAACTTCAACGAGGCGTATCGCTGGTACCGACAATTGCTAAGCTCGTTCCCGGCCGATGAGGAGACTCCACAGATAAATTATCAGTTGGCCGACCTGCTACTTGAGAATGAAGATTTTGGCAGCGCAGCTCTCGAGTATGAGCTTACAGCCTATGAGTACGGTGATCATGAACAGGCGTCATCTGCAGGCTACGCCGCCGTGTTTGCCTACCGTCAGCAGTTGGATCGTGTAACCGGCGCGCGTCGGCATGACGTCAGGGAATTGACTGTAGAAAGCTCACTGCGATTTGCGGACACCTTCATGGAGCATGATCAGGCACCTGTCGTTCTTGGTGCGGCTGCAAAAGATCTTTATGAAATGAAAGACTTTGTGCGCTCGATCGATTCGGCCAGTAAGCTCATTGAACGTTATCCTGCATCAGATCCTGACCTGAGACGTGCTGCTTGGGCCGTGGTCGCACATTCATCCATTGATACTGCTGAATACGAGAACGCCGAGCACGCCTATGCGAACGTGCTGAAGCTAACGCCGGAAGATGACGAGTCACGGCCGGCGGTTATCGACGGTCTGGCCGCGTCGATTTACAAACAGGCTGAACAGGCGAATCTGCTTGCGGATTACCGGGCTGCAGCAAATCACTTTTTGCGCATTAAGGTGTTGGCGCCAACATCCAGTATTCGGACATCTGCAGAATACGACGCTGCTGCGGCGTTGATGAAGCTGCAGGACTGGACTATGGCTGCCGATGTTCTTGAAGAGTTCAGAACATCGCATCCCGAGCATGAATTACACAACGATGCGACCAAGCAGCTCGCGCACATCTATCGCGAAGACGGTCAGCTAGCGCGGTCTGCCGCCGAACATGAACGTATCTCGATCGAGTCAGGCGACATCGAACTAAGTCGGGAGGCCTTGCTGACTGCAGGTGATCTGTACGACGAGGCCAAGGCAATGGCCGATGCAGTGCGTGTCTACGAGCAATACGTGGAAGACTATCCACGGCCAATAGACTACGCCATTGAGACGCGCAAACGCCTGTCCGAAATTTTTGAGGAACAGCTCGATTACCAGCGCTACTTCGCTCAGTTGGTGGCGATCGTTACTGTTGACAGTGAAGCCGGAGTCGATCGGACGGATCGCAGTCGCTATGTTGCTGCCGGCGCAGCACTGGTCCTTGCCGAGCAACTCTACCAACAATTCGCGGGGCTCAAGCTTGTGCAGCCATTCGAGGCGAGCTTGGCCCAAAAACAGATGCGCATGGACACGACGCTGGCCGAGCTTGAAAAACTTGTGCAATACGAGGTTACCGATGTTACGGCCGCGGCCACTTATTACATTGCCGAAACGTATCGTGAATTCAGCACGGCGCTGATGGAATCGGAGCGCCCGGAAGATCTTTCGGCAGCCGAGATGAGTGACTACGAGTTGCTTATAGAAGAGGAGGCTTGGCCGTTTGAGGAACGAGCTATCGAGGTTCACGAAGCAAACTTCGAACTGCTAGCCACGGGTATTTACAATTCCTGGGTGCAAAAAAGTCTTGATGAGCTGGCGGTAATGATGCCGGGCCGTTATGCGAAGAACGAAAGTAGTGAAGGATTCCTCGGTTCAATCGATGTATTTGCGTACCGGATGCCCGTCGCATCTGAAATCGATGCCGAAGGAGAGGGCGTAGCGGAAACGGATGAGTCACGGCCCGCCAAAGACGACGCAACGCGAGCGGCAGCGCTTGCCGGCCTTGTCAGTAGAAACTAGGTGAATAGAAACGTCATGACATCACATCATCAGCAAAAAAGAAAACCGGTGATTCGCGCTATGTTTGTGATGATGACTGGCGCGTTATTGCTCGCCGGCTGCAATGCAACGACCAAACCACAGCGCAAAGCGGCGAACATCGAAATTCAGGAAGCTGTCGGATTCACGATCACGGAAGAAATACATATAGCTGAAGAGGTGCGGTTACGGTATTACGAAGCATTGAACTATTTGCTTGATGGACAGCTTGAACAGGGCATTGTGATCCTGGAAAAAGTTGCGGCGGCAGCTCCTCTGGTCACCGCGCCCAGAATCGATCTTGGCATGGCTTACCACCGCCAGGGAGACCTGGATGCAGCGGAAAGAAATCTTCTTCAGGCGCTCGATCTCAATGCCGACCATCCGGTTGCGCACAACGAGCTTGGCATCGTGTACCGAAAGGCCGGACGCTTCGCCGCAGCGAAGCGGCATTACGAAGCAGCGATTGCGGTGTTTCCGGGCTATCACCACGCGAGGCGAAATCTCGCCATCCTTTGCGATCTCTACTTGGGCGACTATGACTGCGCGCTTGACCAGTACGAGGCGTACCTGGCGACAGTACCCGCCGATGAGGAAGCATCAATGTGGGTTACTGACTTGCGTAATCGGGTAGGCAAATAGGTGAATTGATGAATAGGACATTGTATTTTTTGCTGGTTCTTTCGCTGTTGCCGTCGATAACGGCAGCGGAGGACGAGGCTGAAGCGACCAGGACCGACGCCACGCCGGTAGAAGAAGTAGCGCCGGAGAACACCGGCCCAAAGAAATTGGCCGGTATGTCGATCCTCGGCAACGAGGAAACGCCGAAGTCTCTGGTAATCATCCCGTGGAAATCGTCCGAAATTGGGGATGATATCGGCTTGTCAGACACGCTGGGCGACCGGGCTCAGCCCGTTGACAAGGAAGTTTTTCTTCGCGAGCTGGAATATTTCGAGATCCGTTCAGGCGAGTAATTCCCCTACGATTGCCCCAATTCCGCGTAAATCAACGCACTGTCACTATGACGTAGCTCAAGGAAGTGCGAGTTCGTACCAACATAATCCTTGAACGTGCACTACGTCACGTTATTCATTGAACTCCAAGTTTAATCTGGCGGTTGTTCGGTCAAGAAACCGGAACATATTTTCAAACGAGGATTTTGAGATGGACTTTTTCTATTCGATTGTAGCCTTCTTCGCAACGGGTGGTGTGTTCATGTATCCAATTCTCCTGGTGTTCGCGTTCGGCGTAGCAATAGCGGTTGAGCGCTTTGTAACGCTCACGCTGATTACGAGCAAAAACCAGGCGGTTTGGGACAAAGTACAGCCATTGCTGGATAACGGTGAATTTGCCCAGGCACGGGAAATGACCGGCAAGGACGAATCGACAATCTCGCAGGTTTTGAACATGGGGTTGTCACTGCAGGGCGCTGTTCGTCGTCGTGAAGATATCGAGATCGCTATGGAGGAGAGCATGATGGAAATCGTGCCGCGCCTCGAAAAGCGTACACCGTACGTGGCATTGGCATCAAGCATTGCTACGTTGCTTGGATTGCTCGGCACGATCATGGGTTTAATCCAGGCATTTACAGCGGTCGCGAACGCTAACCCGGCGGAAAAAGCTGACCTGTTGTCGGCCAGTATATCCGTCGCCATGAACACGACTGCATTCGGACTCATGGTCGCCATACCGCTGCTAGTCGTTCATGCGATTTTGACCAGCAAGACCGGCGACATTGTCGACAGTCTTGAGATGGTAACTGTCAAAGCGCTGAACATATTCTCCAGAAGGGCGCAACGTGCCGTTGAGGCGTAAACGAAATGGCGCGGAGACATCACTACAAGCGTAACAAGGGAAACACTTACGAGATCGACGTCACCACGTTCCTGAATCTTATGGTGGTGCTGATCCCGTTTCTCCTGATAACCGCTGTTTTCTCGCGAATGACCATTGTAGAGCTGGACCTGCCGAGCAACGCCAATGGCGCAGCACCACAGCAGGAAGGTTTTCGGGTCGAGGTTATCGTTAGAGAGCCTGGGATCGAAATCAGCAACGGGACAGAAATTATTGCTTCGGTCCCGAAGAAGGATGATGAATACGATCTTGAAACGCTTTCGGAAATGATGGTCGCATTGAAACAGGAATACCCGGATATCGACGCGGCGTCTGTGCTGATGGAGGCCTATATTCCGTACGACTATTTGATCCAGGTAATGGATGTCGTTCGTACTGTCGAAGTGCCGACTGATATTGAGAACGAGTACGAGTTGTACGCACTGTTCTCCGTGATTTCTGTCGGAGAAGCGCCGTGAGGAGCTCTCGCCGCATCAAACGCATGGGTCGGAATCGAACGAAGATAGCCAAGATGAATTTAACGTCGTTGATGGACATCTTCACGATTCTTGTGTTTTTCCTGCTTGTAAACACCGGCGCGGTTCAGGTGCTCGATACACCGAAAGAGATCAGTCTTCCGGAATCGCGCGTAAAATCGAAACCCCGCGAGACTGTGGTTATATTCATTAGCCCGACAGAAGTACTGGTACAGGGGAAACTGGTTGCTCTCGTGGATGACATTCTCAAGGACAAGTCGAGTGTGCTGGACCCCATCGCCGCGCGTCTCGCGCAGCTAAAGAAAAACGTGATCGGGATAAGTACGCTGGCCGTCTCGACCAGCCAGGAAGTGACGATTCTTGCAGACAAGTCAGTACCGTTCATTGTGATCAAGACGATCATGTCAACGTGTACGGGTGAGGGTTTCGAGGTCGTATCCCTGGCAGTGACGCAGAAAGGCGCACAAGTGGCGGCGAACTAGCGCCGTACATGTGAAGGTGGCAGCGTGACCGAAGATCTTTCAAGTACAGAGCAGTCAATCAGGACTCGTTTCGAGAATTCCGAGCAGCAACTGTCGGAACTGGAACAGAGTCTGCAGGGCGTTAGCGATGAGCTTGCGTCACTCGCCGAAAAAAGTTACCCATTCGAAGTCCTCGGTCAGATCTGCCGTTCTCTGGAAGAACTCGAGAATCTGGGCGCAACAGATCTGTTCTGGAGTGCGCAAGATGATCCCGAAATATATGGTGCGAAGCTCGCTCGCGCGCATCGAAAAATCGACGAATACCGTGCCGAATTCAAGCGCGTCGAGGATCGTCGCGACTCCGTCCTCGAACGTATCGGCAATCAGAATCGAGTGCTGGATCATCTGCACTACAACTTACTCGATATCGCGGAGGAGCAAGAGACTCGAAAGAACGAGTGGCTTGTCGAACGTGACGCCGATAGTGTCCCGCACCATACGCTGGTTATGCCGTGGACACGCGGTAACGAAGAAGACCGGCGCTTCCGAAAGTCTCTGCGGTTCTCTCTCGCTGCATCTGTTTTGCTGGCGATTCTCGTAGGCTCGATCGCGATCCCGATTATTGAGCTGGACCAAATCATCAAAGTACCGGAGCGAGTGGCGAAGCTGGTTCTGCAGAACAGGGCACGGCCGGAGCCGAAGCCCGAGCCAGAGCGAATCTTCGAGGAAGACTTGCCGGAACCCGAGCCTGAAGAGTTGGTCGAGACTCTGCCAGAGGAAATGGTACCTGAAGCTGTTAATGAACCCGCTGTGGCAGACAACGCCAAAGTTGATACGAAACGGCAGATGAAATCAAAAGGCATACTGGCCTTTCGCGATAGCTTTGCCAGTCGTGCGAGCCTGCGACCATCCGCTCAACTGGGTTCTCATGCTCGATTCAGCAATGCCGGGGAAAACGCGATCGGTCGGCCAACGCGATCTATGGTCACGTCAAATGCGCCGGGCTCGAGTGGCGGTATCAATCTTGCCGACATCAGTCGCGATGTCGGTGGGGGCGGCCTGGGCATCGACGGAATTTCAGTCTCCCGTATCTCGAGTTCTATTGGCACTGGCGGCAGTGGCACTTCGAGTAGGCCGCGTAGTGGTGGTGCATTCGCAGGCCGCACAGATGAGGAAATTCAGATCGTCTTTGATCGCTACAAGGCATCATTGTATCGCCTCTACAATCGTGAGCTACGGAAGAACCCGACCCTCCGTGGCCAAATTATTCTGAAGCTGACAATTGAGCCGGACGGATCAGTGTCATTCTGTGTAACGCAGTCATCCAATATGAATGCGCCGGTCCTCGCCCAACAGGTTGTTGAGCGCGTGATAGGGTTTGATTTCGGTGCCAAGGAAGACATTGTTGCAGTTACCATAATCTATCCTATCGACTTCCTCCCAGCCGCCTGATCCGCCTTTACAAGAAGTAATTTCGCACCTTTTTGACGTAATACACGCTAAAGCCGCAACCTGTGATGCAGTTCACCTTTTGGTGACAATCGATGCGCCATAGTCACGATTGGATTCGGAAAAAAGGCAACGCCATCGAAAGGGGGCGACGCAAAGTTACCGGCCTTTAGGGCAGCTAGCTCCAGGGCAGCGGGACCGCTCACGAAACACGATTTTCGATTGGGCTATCCCCAATGGTAACGCCGTCGCCGGCGGACGGAAATTAGGGATGATGGCCCAAGCACAAGCACATTCTTCAGAATGCAATGGCATCGTGCGCCGACTCGGCGTCCGCTTGCTCGCTATTGTCGCAATACTCGGTCTGTCCTTTGCCGCGCAAGCGCAAGACTGCTCCGATTACCCCAACGGTGTCATCGACGGGTTTGCAGGTGACGTGGCTCCGTCGCAATTGAAGATTGATCGCAATTGCACGATTCGAAACTTCCCGGCCGACAATCCGCTGACCACAAACTTCAGTTTCTTGACGCAGCCCGGGCAGACGAACGAACGCTGGCTCATCGTCTTCGACAACGTAGTCCATACGGGTAATATGTCGTGCAACGCCGTTCACGAGCACAAGATCTGGTTTACGAACGGCTCGTCGAGCAAGATAAGTCAAAACTGCCAAAATCTGCTGATCCCCGTCGAGAAGATCGACAAACAGAACCCGGCGGGCACGACAACCGCAGCTATAGGCGTTCCGTTTACTTACACGCTGACAATGCCCGTGTTGTTCGATCCTGCTACGTCTACAGTCATCAACGTGCAGGGCTCGGTTAACGATCTGCACAGTGCCATATTGACTGACGACCTGAATGCGACCGGCGTCGACCTGACATTTGTCAGCTACTCCGCGTACTGGAAGGATACCGGGTTGCCAGTGCAGCACACTTTCAGCAACGTCGGCGGTGTACTCACGTTCGACAATTTTCCAGTCATCCCGGCTGGCGATCAGATCGTCATAGAGATTACGGTGGTCCTCGAAGATACGCCCGTCAATGCACCGGGTACGCAATTCGTCAATACCGCTAAGTGGGAATTCGGCCGCCTCATTGATGGAATCTTCTACCAGCCGCTGCCCGGCGAATGGGGTATCTCGGAACCGCTGACGATCGCCGCGCCCGAGCTGATTGTGACCAAGTCCGGTCCCGCGACACTGGGCCTCACCCTGAATCTCGGCGAGTGGGGTCTATTCGGCCTCGACGTACATAACACTGGCCTGAGCGATGCCTGGGACCTTACACTTATCGACATGCTTCCCGACGGACCGACGGGTGGTATGTGTAATGCGACGCCCGAAATTCTAAGCGCACAGGTTTTCGCCGCCGACGGTGTTACACCGGTTCCGGGCAAGGGTCCGCTGATCGAGGGCATCGACTACACGCTGAATTATGCTGGTGCGCCGTCCTGTACGCTGACAATAGTCATGCTGACGGGGCAGGCAACGATAGGTCCCGATGAGCGCCTGGTAATCAGTTACCGGACGCAACTCGATGCCGATAGCCAGGATGGCGCCACGTTAACGAATATTGCCGGTGCAACACAATGGTACAACGGCGACAGCAGCAACATCGACCGCATCGGATTTTCACGAACAGTTGTCACGGGCACGCCCGGTATCGACGATCATGAAGATGCCCATACCACGACCGTCGCGTTATTCGGCTACTTCTTCGAAAAAACAGTCGAGAATCTAACGACCGGTGTCTATCCCGCCACCGTAGCGGCACCGGGCGATGCGTTGCGTTACTCCCTGCGTCTGCAGACAACAGATGGTGCTCTCTCCAACTTCTCGTTTGTCGATGATCTTGGCGCGATGAATCCCACGGCGGTTTTCGTGCCGGGTTCGCTGACGCTCATCGCGGCTACGATTCCGCCGGGCGCGGATACGAGCAATACGGATCCGTTCGGCGGGACCAACAGCGCCGGAATGATTGACATCCGCAGCATGGATCTGCCAGCGAACAGCGAAGTCCTGATCCAGTTTGATATCGTGCTCGAATCCGGGCTTCTCGGTGGCACCGTGGTTACCAATCAGGCGGACCTGATGGGCGCGGTTAAGCTGGCGGACAGTGACGACCCATTCGTCAATGGTCAGTCCGATCCGAGTATCGATGGTGACGAAGACCCGACGCGTGTTGTGATCGAGGTAGTACCACCCTCGCCGCTGCTCAAGGAAAATACGCAGGCCACCGCAACCATTGGCGAAGAATTCAGTTACAGAATTACGGTTCCGTTCGCACCGCATATTGCAGATATGTACGACGTGCGGATTCTCGATGATCTGGCAGCTTCGGCGGCTGATCTGGAGTTCGTCGGCGTCATCAAGATCTCCGGGTCAGGCCCGTGGACTCCGGTTAACACGGGTACAGCAACAAGCCTGGTCATCGAAGACCCGGTGGTCGGCATTGACATTCCGGCGGGCGAACAGGTGGTCATTGAAATCACGGTGCGCCTCGTGGATACAGCTACCAATGTCGCTGGACTGCAATTTACGAATACGGCGTGGTTTACCTACAACCAGCTCGACGGCGATGGAGCGACCGAACTGACCGGCGATTCCGGCACGACCGGGCCGATGACCATCGTCGAGCCGAACCTGACCATGACTAAGAGCGGCCCGTTGCAAATGCGTATCGGTTTGCCCGAGACGTTTACGCTCGATATTCATAATGCCGGCGATTCGCCAGCCTACAACCTGACGATAGGCGATCTGCTACCGAACCAGGCCGATGGTGGCATGTGCGACGCTGCGCCCGTGACGATCACGGTGCAAGTATTTGCGTCCGACGGTGTTACGCCGGTGTCGGCGGTCCTCGTTGATGGTACGGATTACACAGCTGTATTCGCCGGCGACCCGACCTGTTCGTTGACGCTGACCATGTTGAGCGCCAGCAGCGCCATCGGTGTTGACGAGCACCTGATCGTCACCTACGAAACAGAGCTCGACATCGATAGCCAGGAAAATGCGGCGCTAACGAATATCGCGGGTGCGACCGAATGGTTCAGCCTGGATGTCTCGGATGCCGCCGCGCTGGCCTATGCGCGTGATTACGATCGCGTCATTACCGACGGCACGGTCAATATTGTCGATCATGAAGATGCACATACCATTTTGGTATTCACGCCCACACTGATCTTCGAGAAATATGCCGTCAACGTTACGACGGGTGAAGATCCGGCAACCGTTGCGACGCCGGGTGACACGATTCGTTACACATTACGAATTGAAAACGCCGGCAATGCGCCGATCGACGGCTTCAACATTGTCGACGAACTCGACAGTCTGAACGCGGTGGCGATGTTCCAGGCCGGGACACTGACCATCACGACCTTGCCAGCCGGTGCTGATGGCTCGAACACAGACCCGAATGGCGGCGCCGCAGGCACCGGCTTGCTGGATATCAGAGATTTGAGTATTGGCGGGCTTGGCGAAACCCTCTTTATCGAGTTCGAAGTTCAACTTGCACCCGTAATTGCCAATGCCAGCGTCGTCCTCAACCAGTCGGAGGCCTCGTTCCTTGGTTACCCGATCGCAATCAGCGACGACCCGAACATCAACGGTGCTGCCGACCCCAACGTAGCCGGCGATGAGGACCCGACAGAAATCCTGATCCAGTCGGCGCCGTCATTCGTTGTCGAAAAGATCTCGACCTACCTCGACGGCGACCCGAATGTATTGCTGGCTGGCGAGACGCTGCGCTACACAATCACTGTACAAAACGTCGGCACCGACAACGCAACTGGCGTATTTATCGTTGACCAGGTACCGGCCAATACTGTGTATGTCGCTGGCAGCACCACGCTGAATGGAATGGCCGTTCCCGATGGTGTGAGCTCACCGCTGATAGACGGAATCTTGCTCAATGCACCGCAAGATACGACGCCGGGTGTGTTGAACGCCGCTGTTGCCAACAACGTCGCGACGATAACGTTCGATGTCATCGTCAATGCGGACGTGCCGGATGGCACCGTCATATCGAACCAGGCTTTCGTCAGCGCTGTGGACCAGGGTATTGCAGATCAACCGTCCGACGATCCGCGCACGGCATTGGTGGACGACCCGACGCTCGATGTCGTTGGCAATTTCCCGTTGTTGTTCGCCGCAAAATCGGCAGCGTTGCAGATCGACAATGGCTCACCCGGTATCGTCGATCCCGGCGATGTACTGCGCTACACGATTACGATTTACAACCAGGGCAACGTGCCGGCAACGGCTGTCGAATTGTTCGACAATGTGCCGGCCAACACGACCTATGTGCCTGACTCGACCACGCTGAATGGCCTGCCTGTTGCACAACCAGACGGCGGTACGTTCCCGCTCGCAGCAGGCATCCCGGTCAGTTCGTCGGATCTGACGCCGCCAATTCCGGGGGCGGGAGAGGGGATACTGTCTCCGGGCGGGTCCGCAGTGGTGCAGTTTGATTTGCAGGTTGATGCCGGAGTAGCCCGCGGCACCCTGATCATTAACCAGGCTACGGTCTACAGTACTGAGTTTGCGGATCTCTTGACCGATGGTGACGGCAATCCCGCGACCGGGCCGGAACCGACGGTGGTCGTTGTTGGCGATGCGCAAGTTCTTACCATTGCAAAAGAAGTTTCGGTCGTTGATGGTGGCGCGGCAATTGCCGGCGCGACACTCGAGTACGTCGTTACGGTACAGAATGTCGGTACGGTACCCGCGCTGTACGTCACTCTCCGCGATGACCTCGATGAAACGAACCCGGGCTACCTGAGCTATGTCGACCAGTCCGCGACATTGAATGGTCTGGCCAATGGCATCAATGTGGCAGGCCCTGTCATTACAGCCGACTACTTTACAAACTACGGTCCACTCGCTCCGGGCGAATCGCTGGTGTTGCGTTTCCGAGCCATAATAAATCCAATCCTCATCGAAGGCACGACGATTGTAAATACTGCGCGCGTTTATTGGGACGACCCGCAGCAGCAGGCGGAAGCAACCGTCATGATCGACGTCGGCGCGATGCCGAATGCCGGCATGTTGAGTGGTAACGCCTGGCATGACGCGGATCACGACAACACCCCCGGCGGTCTTGAGCGGCTTCTCGAAGGATGGATCGTTGAGCTGTTGCTGGATAATCAGCCGGTGCGATCCATGGTCACCGACGTCGATGGATATTACCTGTTTACCAATGTCGTCCCCAATTACGCCACCGGCCAGATGTATTCGCTTCGGTTCAGCGCGCCCGGGGCTGTTTCTACGACGGCATTGCTGGGTGAAACCGATTCGGATTTTACTGACGGTCAGCAATGGATCACGGAGATCGAAGTAACTGCAGGCAGCAACCTGCTTGCTTTGAATATGCCGGTCGATCCAAACGGTGTTATCTATGATTCTGTTGCGAGGACGCCGGTTGCGGGCGCTATCGTGACGCTCGTGAGCGCGGGCAGTGGTGTCGCCTTGCCGGCAGCCTGTTTCAATGACCCGAATCATAAGGATCAAGTGACCGTTGCTAACGGCTACTACAAATTCGACATTAACTTCTCGGACCCGGCGTGCCCAAGTGGCCTCAACTACCTGATCCAGGTTTCAGCTCCGGACACGACCTACGTACCGGGCATATCAGTTTTGATTCCGCCAGCGTCAGACCAGACGACATTACCGTTTGATGTTCCATCCTGCCCGGGCTCGTCGACAGACGCGGATCCTGTGACCCCGCAAACCTGTGAAGCGCAACTTTCTGAATTTGCGCCTCTGGTGTCCGTTCCGGCGGGAAGTCCGGCGACTGACTACCATCTTTTCCTGCGACTGGATGCCACTCAAGTTCCAGGCTCAAGTCAGCTCTTCAATAACCACGTGCCGCTGGACCCACGCCTCGGCGGTGCCGTCGCCATTACGAAGACGACACCAATGTTGAATGTGACCCGCGGACAACTGGTTCCGTATGCCATTACCATCAACAATACTTTTGGCGTTGAGCTGCAGGACGTCAATGTAATCGATCGATTCCCGGCTGGGTTCCGTTACATAGAGGGATCGGCGAGATTCGATGGCCAGCCTCTTGAGCCGACGATCATCGGGCGCGAGTTGACCTGGTCGAACTTCACGTTAGCTATAGACGGTCGCCATACGATCAAACTGCTTCTTGCAGTCGGCGCCGGCGTCACCGAAGGCGAGTTCGTGAATCGTGCTCAGGTAATCAACTCAATATTGGGCAGCGCCATATCAGAAGAGGCATCGGCAACGGTACGAATTATTCCGGACCCGACCTTCGATTGCACTGATGTTACAGGCAAGGTCTTCAACGACGTTAATCGCAACGGTTATCAGGACGATCATGAAGAAGGCTTGCCCGGTGTTCGCTTGGTAACCGCGAAAGGTTTGGCTGCAAGTACGGACTCCTATGGTCGCTATCACATTACCTGCGCCATCGTTCCGAGTGAAAGCCGTGGCAGCAATTTTGTATTGAAACTTGATGACCGGACGTTGCCGAGCGGATTCCGGCCATCAACACGCCCGGTACAGGTGCAGCGTGCGACGCGTGGTAAGTCGTTGCGTATTAATTTCGGAGCGTCGATTCACCGTGTCGTCGGTCTCGACATTGCCGATTCCGTATTCGAACCGAATGCAGTAACAATGCGCCAGCAGTGGGTGCCACGAATCACCCTGTTGATCGAGGAACTGCAAAAGGCACCGGCGATATTGCGTCTTTCTTACGTCGCCGATCTCGAGTCGGAAGCGCTGGTCGAGCAACGACTGAATAGTTTGAAGGCGCAGATAGCGGACGCGTGGGAAGAGCTCAACTGTTGCTACGAACTCATCATTGAGCCAGAGATTCACTGGCGACTGGGTGGACCGGTCGCGCGGCCGCGGGGAAGTGAACGATGAACGCATTGACCCGCTTGATAGCACTATTTTTGTGGTTGCCGATCGCTGCGATTGCGCAGGATGTCGATGAGGTATCGATCGGTGAGGCCGTCGAACGGCACCTTACGAACGACATCGATTTTACGCCGTGGGTACAAGACGCGGATCGCTTTGCTACGGAAGCGAGTGATGTAATTGAAACCCGTGAAATAATCAAGGATGGTTTTGAGACCGTCAAGCTCGGCAACGTCGTTGCGCCGATTCTCTTCGAATCCGGTGTTGCACAGATTCCTGAGGGCACGGTTGAGGCCCTCAGTAAAATCCTCGATGGCATGAAAGACCGGCTGAATGTTCGCCTGCACCTCGTGGGGCATGCAGACAATCAACGGTTGTCACCGCGGCTGGCCAGGATATATATAGATAACATGGGGCTTTCGCACGAACGCGCCGGTGAGGTTGCGGAGTACATGCAAACGGCTCTGGCGTTACCGGCCGAAGCGGTGTCGTATTCATGGCGGGGCGATCTGAGCCCGGTTGCGTCCAACAACACTGCGGCAGGCCAGGCGCAAAATCGTCGCGTCGAAGTAGAGGTCTGGTACGACGAAATTCATGACGAGGTCGGTCTCGAAGAATTCCTGGTCGAGCACGAAGTCGCGACAGTCAAAGTGTGTCGTATCGAAACGGTTTGTAAACTGAGGTATATCGACGGTCACGCTCGACGCGCACGCGTTCAGAATCTGATTGCTCCTCTGCACTACAGTGCGGAGGCGGTGGATGTGGACGACGCGTTCATCGAACAAGTGAAACAGGGCTTTAGCAATCTCGAAGGCAAGGAGAATGTTGTAGTGAAGTTTGTTGGCTTCACTGACGGGGTGCCCCTGACCGGCCGGACTGAAAGAATTTACGGTGATCACGTTGGCTTATCCAAAGCTCACGCGCGCCGTGTTGCACTGGCTATTCAGGACAGTCTGGATCTGCCAACCAAAGCTGTCGAAAGCAATGGTCGTGGTGCAGAGAAACCGCTCAGCACTAACGAGACGGCACAGGGGCGCGCCCTTAATCGTCGGGTCGAAGTCGAGTTCTGGTATGACGATCCGCTGCAGAACCTGCCGGATGAGCCGCAATTGTGTCCGGGCGATGCTGGCGCGGAGATGGTGACGAAGATTTACGATCCTCCGTGGGGAGCGATCGACGATATCAGGTTCGTGGCCGGCAGGCCGGTCGTCCAGACTGGCTATGCGGCAACGTTGATGCGCGGTCTGCAAGATGTTGCTGACAAGGTCAATCCGCGACTTCGCTTTGTTGGCTACACCCGCAACGAACGACTCGCTCGCCGCACAGCGAGTGTCTACACCGATGATGTTGGCTTGTCTGCTTCGCGGGCGCGTCGGGCAATGCAGCAGGTTGCCGCCGATCTGACACTCGATTCGTCACAGGTTGAATTCGAAGGTCGCGGTTATGTGCATTCCGATGATGTTGTTAATGCCGGATTTATTCAGGGCGAAACATCGCATGTGTCGGTCCAGGTTGTTTTCGACGAACTTGCGATTTTGGATGACTACGAGGGCGTTGACATTACGCGCATGACTCGCGAACTCAGCCCTGAGGATCCGCTGGGGCTAAACTTGATGCGAATCACGGTAGACGGCGTGCCGATCGACGATCCAAAACGCAGTTCGGCGGACATTCAACGTTGTACAGACGTTGCTTTGGCGAAGGTAGATATTAAGTTTGGCTTCGACAATTTGAAGTCCGCCCCCAGACTCAGCGTGGTGGCACAGCCGGAACGCATCGCCGTCGCGGCGCTTGAAGATGGTGATACCTACGCATCTGAAGTGCAGTTCCGGATGTACACCAATTATTCATACTTCATCGATCGCGCTGAAATTCGTGTATTCGAGAACGGTCAGTCACTCGAAGGCGAGCCGTTTGATGTTATCAAGATGAATCTCAACGGTTCGTCGACCTGGCGGCCGGCATCCGATAGCTTCCGGGCGCCAGCAAAGAAGCTGGCCTACGTGCTGCGAGCTTACGGTGCAGATGGCAATTTTGATGAGACGGAACCGCAAGCGTTGTGGGTCGACTATGACGATGAATTTCCGTTAGAGGAAATCGAGCTGCAAGACGGTGTCGATAAATCCGATGAGGACGCTGTTCTATTTTCGGCCTACGGCCAAAACACGTTGGACCGGCAAAACATAGGTCTTAGTAGTGGCACTGTCAGCGTGCGTGGTAGAGGAATTTCGAAAGAGAAGGAAGTCTGGGTAGCAGGCCGGCCGATTCCGGTTGATGAGAATGGCGAATTCGTCGCTGAAGAAATTTTACCGCAGGGGTTACACACGGTTGAAGTCGCTGTTCTTGATAAAGAGGGGCGTGGTGAGCTCTATCTGCGTGACTTTGAATTCGAAGACAATGACTGGTTCTACGTCGGTATGGCGGACCTGACCGTTTCCGGTAATCAATCGAGCGGACCGATCGATCTCTTACAAGGCGCCAATTCAACGAGCGACCCGAACTCAAATGTTGATGGACGACTGGCGTTTTTCGTCAATGGCAAGTTTGGTGACCACTGGCGCCTAATGGCCAGCGCCGATACCCGTGAAGGACCAATAAAGAACATATTCAGCGGCTTCATGGATAAGACGCCCGACGCGTTTTTCAGGCGTATCGATGAAAAGTATTATTACCCGACCTTTGGTGACGACAGTACCGTCGCAGAGATGGCCCCGACGATGGGCAAGTTCTTCGTACGCCTCAGTCAGGACGACAACTACGGTCAATGGGGTAACTTCAAGATTGGTTACGTAAACAACGAGCTGGCGCATGTTGATCGCGGATTGTATGGCGCGAATGCGCATTATCAGTCCGATGCAACGACGGACTTTGGCGAGCAGCGATACGCAGTGGACGTTTATGCCGCGGAACCCGGTACGATCGGGAGTCGTGAGGAATTCCGGGGAACGGGCGGATCCCTGTACTTCCTGCGCCGCCAGGACTTGCTCACCGGGTCGGAGCGAATTCGGATTGAATTGCGCGACAAGGCTTCGGGAATGGTGACGGGCGTTGTCAACCTGACACCAGTAATCGACTACGACATTGATTATCTGCAAGGCCGTGTTGTGTTGACCGAGCCGTTGGTATCAACCGCCGACGATAATTTGCTCGTTCGCAGCGGAGCCGTATCTGGAGACGAGGCGTACCTGGTAGTGCGTTACGAGTACAGTCCGGGCTTCGACGCTATTGATGCACTGTCCGTCGGCGGCCAGGCACACTACTGGTTTGGCGAACACGTGAAGCTTGGAGTGACGTCAAACGTGAATGAGCAAAATGGCGCAGACAGCACTTTGCAGGCCGCAGACTTCACATTCAGACTGACCTCGGAGTCCTGGTTCAAGATTCAGCAAGCGACAAGTGAGGGCCTGTTGTCGATGCCGCTGTTTTCAAATGACGGTGGTTATGAATTCAACAGCTACGATGCGACGCAGTTCACTAATGCAAAGGCGGATGCCGGACGAGCAGATATCAGCTTGCGCCTGGCCGATATTATCGACTTCGGCTTCGATGCGCGTATGACTTTGTATGTTCAGGAAGTTGACGCCGGCTACTCCGCGCCGGGATTAACGGCTTTAACCGATACCAAAAACTACGGTGGCACGTTTAGTCTGCCTCTCGCACAACGCTTTACTTTCGGTGCCAAGGTTGATAACCGACGTCAGCTGCAAGGCATCGAGACACGGGCACAGGAATACACTCTTGGTTATAAACTTGGTGACCGTTGGGACGTAAGCGTCGGTTACCGTGAAGACGAACGCACTGACCGATCAATTATCGTGCCGCTCACTCAAGACGAAGGAGAGCGGGCCGACGCAGTCGTGCAGGTTGGTTATGACTCGAAAGCTGATTGGAACCTTTACGCTTTCGTGCAAGAGACGCTTTCTGTCACCGGGACTCGACAGGAAAATGCGCGTGCTGGCGTTGGTGGCACCATGCAATTTTTCGAAAAACTGCAAATAGATGCCGAAGTTTCCAGTGGCGATCTCGGCGCCGGGGGCCGGCTTGGAACGAATTACAAGTACTCCGATAGCACGAGTATGTATCTCAACTACACACTTGAGAATGAGCGTGCGGACAATGGCCTGAATTCTGGCCGCGGCAGTCAGGGGAATCTGGTTGCCGGCGTTAAGTCACGCTTCTCGGACAGTGCCAGCGTTTTTCTTGAAGAACGATACCAACGCAGCGATACGATGACAGGTTTGACTCATTCGACCGGTATCAGTATTGCTCCAGGCGATAAATGGAGCCTCGGCCTGAATACGGACATTG
>JADFHE010000077.1 GCA_022567295.1 Pseudomonadota bacterium
CGAACCATTAGCGAGAATCCAGTCTATGCGACTGCCGTAGTCGATCGCTTCGTAAAAGTGGTGATGGCTGGTTTCTTCGGCCTGACCCAGGTCAATCCAGGGATCACTGAGATCGGGCCACTCCTTGCCGATGAGCGCTCGAACCGGGCAAGTCGGAGATTCGTTGAAGTCGCCCATTAGCAGTATCGTCTGGCTTCTTGCCTTCAATGCACCGAGTTGCTGCAGCAATACACGCATCTGGCAGAGCCGTGTTTCGCTGCTCGAATTATCGAGGTGCACGTTGATGGCAAGGATTCCCCCGTCGAAGACGGCCCAGGTACACAAACGCGGAAATTCACTTCCGAATGAAGATGAACCGGGTATTGCCGGTGATTCGGAAAGCCAGATATCGCCAGACTCCTTCAAAACAAGCGACGTCGGATGGTAAAACAGGCAGGGATACATCAATGAGTCGGCCCAGTCGCGATGCGAGTCCACACACGTAAGCTCCTCCAGGCCGTCATCAATATCCCGTATCTGGGGCAACTTGCCTTCTTGAGTAGCCAGCAAATCGGGTGCATAGTCGCGCAACAGACTGATGAGAAAATCTTTGCGATTTTCCCAGCAATGGACATCGTCGTGGGGTTCGTCGTAACGAATGTTGCTGGAAATGATAGAGAGCGTACGGGTCATTAGATTGACGGACTCATTGCTGTGCCCCTTGAACATTTATTATCGCATTTTAGGTAGTATCACGCATAAGACAGATGACATCAGCAATCCAAAAGCGCAGCCCCATATGCCTGGAACAGAGACAACATCAAGACTTATGAGCAAGGTCTGCGGCTGCTGCCGAAATATCGACCGATGAAAACCGTGATCTCATCGTGGCTGTTGTTTCGATTGTTGTTTCAGCCGACGGCGGTATTCGAGGAACTGTCTGAGACCCGTCCGGAACCACACAGTGTCTTTCTCAAATTCGTCGTGTGGCTGGCCATAATCCCGCCCGTCTTCGCGTACATCGGTGCATCCAATTTCGGCTGGAGACTCGGCGCCGCTGAACCCTTGTTTATGCCATCCGGCGACTTGATCCTTGTCAGCATCATCTACTTCTTCGCGCTGCTATTTGCCTTTGTCAGCACGGCCGTTGTCGCCCAATGGATGGCAACGACCTACGGTGCAAGACATTCCCTC
This sequence comes from Pseudomonadota bacterium, assembly GCA_022567295.1. Classification (GTDB taxonomy): domain Bacteria; phylum Pseudomonadota; class Gammaproteobacteria; order Steroidobacterales; family Woeseiaceae; genus UBA1847. The sequence goes on from JADFHE010000077.1 coordinate 1,174, forward strand.
GGTATTCATTTCGCGCTGGTCACGATCATCGCCGCGCCGCTGGTCGTAGGCAGCGCAATTCATCTCTTCCCGCATGTCTTTCTCAATATCGTCGTGTTGATACCCGCGCTGATGTGGAGCATGTACTTGCTTTACAGGGGTCTGCCAATCGTACTGAAGATCAGTCCGGAGCGCGGAATGCTGATGGCGTCCGCACTGATCGGCTACCTGCTCGTCGCGGCCGTGAGCTTTCTTGGGCTTACCGTCGCATTGTGGGGCCAGGGAATCGGCCCATCGATAGGGATTTGATGGTGTCGGGTACAGTGGAGGGAGAACGTTATTTCGACCGCGTTGTCACGGCGCTGGTCATGTTTTCCGTCATTTGGGCTGTCCTTGGCATGACCGTCGGCGTGTACATCGCAGCCGAACTCATCTGGCCGACACTCGATTTCGGACTGCCGTGGCTATCCTTCGGCCGCTTGCGGCCATTGCACACGAATGCGGTGATATTCGGTTTTGGCGTGTCGGCTCTCATGGGCACGGCGTTCTACAGTGTACAGCGCACGAGCCACGTACCGTTATATGCACCAAGACTGGCCTGGTTCTGTTGCTATGCCTGGCAATTCACTTTGTTGCTCGGCGGCCTGTCCCTGCTTGCCGGCTGGAATACTTCCAAGGAATACGCAGAACTTGAATGGCCGTTCGATATTGCGATCACCGTAATATGGGTGTGTTTCGCGATCGTCTTCTTCGGCACGATCGCAAGACGCAGGATCAAACCGATTTACGTGTCGAATTGGTTTTACGGTGGCATGATCATCGTCATCGCGATGATACACATCGTCAACAGTCTCGCCATTCCGGTAACGATATCCAAGTCCTATTCGCTGTTCGCCGGCGCACAGGACGCCATCGTGCAATGGTGGTACGGCCATAATGCCGTTGGATTCCTGCTGACGGGTGGCTTCCTCGGCATGATGTATTACTTCTTGCCGAAACAGGCCGACCGCCCGATCTGGAGTTACCGATTATCCATCGTTGCGTTCTGGGCCTTCACTTACAGTTACATCTGGGCTGGCCCGCATCACTTGCACTACAGCTCAATACCCGATTGGGTCCAATCGCTCGCCGTTGCGATGAGCCTCATTCTGCTCGCACCGTCGTGGGCAACAATGATCAACGGCATCATGACGGTCTCCGGCGCATCGCAAAAACTGAGGACCGACCCTGCGTTGAAATTCATCGTGCTGTCACTGGCGTTTTACGGGCTGGCAACGTTCGAGGGTCCGATGCTGGCCATAAAGAGTGTCAACGTCATCAGCCATTACACCGACTGGACCATCGGACACGTCCACTCAGGTGCGCTTGGCTGGAACGCGCTCATCACGTTTGGAACCTTTTATTTCCTGGTGCCGCGGCTCGTCGGCACGGTGCTCTATAGTGTCAGGCTTGCCAATATTCACTTTTGGATGGCCCTCGCAGGAACCATGCTGTACATCCTTGCGATGTGGGGCGCCGGAGTGTCTCAGGGTCTGCTATGGCTCAGCCTCGATGAAATCGGCGAATTGAGCTTCAGCTTCAAGGACATCATGGCCAGCATGCCGCCCTACTACGCGCTGCGCTTTGTCGCAGGACTCGTGTTTCTTCTCGGCGCCGTGCTGATGACCTACAACCTCTATATGACGATCAGGGGTCGCCGGACGATCCATGTTCGGCCGCCGGCCGTCACATCGCACCAGGTATGAAGATGAATGGCGTAGGACTGCACAAGAAGCTGGAAGAAAATGCAGGGCTGCTGATATTCGGTATCCTGTTCGTATCCACAATCGGCGGCCTCGTGCAGGTGTTGCCCAGCCTGTTTCAGGAGTCGCTGAAAACGCCGACCGGCACGACCAGACCCTATAGCGCGGTTGAGCTGGCCGGCAGAGATATTTATATCCGGGAAGGTTGCAGCGTTTGTCATTCACAGCAAATCCGGCCTCTGCTGGCTGAAGTCAAACGTTACGGTCCTTACTCGCGTGCCGGCGAGTCGGTCTACGATCGACCTTTCCTGTGGGGCTCCAAACGCACGGGGCCGGACCTGCACCGGGTCGGCGGCAAATACTCAGACATCTGGCACAGGCTGCACCTGATCAATCCGCGGGACGTTGTGCCCAATTCAATAATGCCGGCATATCCCTGGCTTGCGGAGCGGGACGCAAATGCCGGGAACGATATTCATCTCAAGATGATAGCGCTCAGAAAATTAGGGCATCCGTACAGCGACGAACAGATTGAGGCAGCACCGGCCGCACTCGAAGGGCTAACGGACATCGACGCGTTAATCGGGTACTTGCAGATTCTCGGTACCTGGACGAAGCCGGAGGATACACCGTGACCTATTTCATTTTCGCCGGTGACATGCTGGTCATGCTCTTCATGGTAGTGCTTGTCGTTTGGGTGTTCTGGCGTTCCTCGGATAAAACGATCGAGAAATCTGCGCGCATCCCGCTGGAGGACGAAGACACCGATGCCTGATATGCCGACAGCTTTCTGGAGCGGCTGGATCGCTACCGTCACGATCGTCAGTTTCGTGGGACTTGTCTGGTTCATATTCAGCGTGTACTTCTCCGCAGACGCCGGGCAGGAAGAATCGGAAGGCCCGGTCTGGGATGAAAACCTGCGTGAAGGCTCGAACCCGGCGCCCATGTGGTGGTTCTGGCTGATTCTCGCATTGATGGTTTTCTCGGTGCTGTACCTGATGCTCTACCCGGGACTTGGCAGCTATGCGGGTGCATTGCGATGGTCGCAAGGCGGACGTCTGAATGAAAGCATGGTCGACTACGAGTCCGAATTCGGTGGTTTGCGCAGTCTCATTGCAGAGGCAAAACTTGAAACATTGCAAGCCGACGATGCGCTGCTCCGTTCCGCGCAGAGAGTTTTCGATCGCAACTGCGCGGTCTGCCACGGCTACGATGCCGCGGGCCAGGCATCCTATTTTCCCGACCTCACCGACGGCGAATGGCAATGGGGCGGCTCGCCTGAGCAAATCGAGCAATCGATTCGAAATGGCCGCAACGCCGTCATGGTGGGGTGGTCGCCGATCCTCGGTGACGACGGTGTGCTGCAGATGGTCGACTACATAAAGCGTCTTGGCCAGGACGACGCCGGCGGACATCCAGCCCAGCCGAAGTACGATCAATTATGCGTCGCCTGCCACGGACTCGACGGTTCCGGCAATGCGGCACTTGGTGCCCCAAGCCTGATCGATGACACCTGGCTGTACGGCAACAGCGATTCGGCCCTGCAACACTCCATTGCGATTGGTCGAACGGGCGAGATGCCCGCTTTTGGCGAGCGGCTGGACGAGACACAGATTCGCTTGCTCGTCGCACTGCTGACGCAAAACTCTTCGCAGGAGTGACTAATCGTTGATGCAAATGGTGTGCGATTTCGCCGCACAACTTGTTAGTATCCAGATCGACGACCCGCATGACGATTGAAAACGGCAATGGCGAACACTGGGGATAGAGAATGCGCAAGAAATTCCGCGAATTTCGCGGACAGCTGATTGCCGGGACTCAGATTGTCGGTACCTTCGTCAAGACGCCTTCACCAATCGTGGCCGAAGTTCTATCTCTGTCCGCACTCGACGTATTCTGCATCGACACCGAACACGCACCATTCGGCCGCCTGGAGCTCGATCTTTGTGTCGCGGCATTTCGTGCCGCGGATTGCCCTTGCCTGGTGCGGGTCGCGAGCGACTCACCCGCCGAAATTCGCAATGCACTGGACAGCGGCGCCACGGGAATCCTCGTGCCACATGTGACATCGGCCGAGCAGGCAGCAGCTATCGTCAAAGCGGCATACTTCGGCGAAGGCGGTCGTGGCTACGCTGGGTCAAGCCGTGCCGCAGACTTCTCGACCAAGT
>JADFHE010000078.1 GCA_022567295.1 Pseudomonadota bacterium
TCACCGTGACCGCTCAGCGCCGTCAGATGAATATCCAGGACGCCGCCCTCGCCGTTTCGGTGATCTCCGGTGACGACTTCAACCAGTCCAATATTGTGCGTCTCGACAACTTTAATGGTTACGTGCCAAGTCTTGTCGTCGCCAAAAACGACGGTGCCGGTCGCGCGGTATCGATTCGTGGTGTTGGCTGGGAAACTGCGCAGAACCTGAGTACTCAGCCGAGCGTGCTCATGTACGTCGACGGCGTCTATATAGCAAATCCGATCGCGATGGGTACAGATCTCGGCGACATAGAACGGATCGAAGTATTTCGCGGGCCGCAAGGGTTCGAATTCGGACAGGGCACCACCGGCGGGGCCATCAATGTTGTCATGAAAAAACCAAATTTCGATGGGTTTGCTGGCGATATTTCGTTAGGCGTTGGGACCTACAGCACTGTGCAGGCACGAGGTGCGTTGAATATTCCGGTTGGCGACAGGGCGGCAATCCGCGCTTCGGTACAGAAATACACTCGTGACGGTTTCGCCGAAATCTCCCGGTCCAGCTTCCCCTCCACCGAAGGCGGTGCACCGGAAGGATATGAGCTCGACGATGCGGATTCCTGGACCGCCAAACTTTCTTTGCTTTGGGAACCGAACGACGACTGGTCGGTGTATTTGTCCGCGTTCCTGCAGGATTCAGATCAGAATGCCGCTGCGCAGAAGAATGTAGATGATCCGAATCCCGACAGGCGCAAGCTCAGCCAGGATTATCCCGGGATATTCGAATTGCAGAACAATGCCTTTTCAGCGATCGTCGAATGGGAGCTGTCTTCGAATCTTGCTTTGAAGTCGATCACGGGATGGCAGGATTTACGCAAGAGACAAACGGTTGATGGCGATCGGCTGAACGAGGATCTCATGTCAATCGATATTCTCGGATTCTTCGTTACGACGGCGAACTGGGATGTGCTCACGTTCTGGGACAACGATTCCGATGCGTTCAGCCAAGAGCTGAGCATGACTTACAGCGGTGACAGAATCGACTGGGTTATCGGTGGCTACTACCTGGACCACGAAAATTTCAATCATTTTCTCGAAGCCACGGGCCCGTCGCCCTTTTCGGATTCCGAAGCCGCACTGGCGGATCCGAACATCAACACGCTGCCACCTTTCAGTTCCGTACTGAATTTTGTTGAAGCCAGAACGTTGACACGGAAAGACCTGGCGGCTTTTGCCCAGGTGGACGTTAAGCTTACTGATTCGGTCACGGCCAGGGTGGGCATGCGTTATCAGGACGAAGAGCAGGTGGATGAGGCGATCCAGTTCTTCGATTGTCTCGTTTCCCTCGGCGCTCCCGGTCCTTGTCCCGTAGTCTCGACGCTCGATGATGATGAATTTACCTGGAAGGTCGGGCTCGACTACAACGTCACCGAGGATAATCTCCTCTACGGCCTCGTCTCGACCGGCTGGAAGAATGGTGGCGCGAATCCGGGCGCGTTGTCCGGCGCGATCCAGGTTCCGATCTTTTTTAAACCAGCTGAAGTGACGTCTTACGAATTCGGCTCGAAGAACACCTTGGCTAACGGCCGCGTTCGGCTCAATGTCGTGGGCTTCATATATGACTACGAGAATCTGCAATTCATGCAGGAGGACGCGGTACCTTTCGCCGGCGGCACCGGCAACATTCCCGAGACAGACGTTTACGGCATCGAAACTGAATTCAATGTCTTGCTGTCCGATACCTGGCAGCTTGGTGGACATGTGACCTGGATGGATGGTGAATTCAAGCAAGACTTCTTTACACTCGACGTTGTCGACTTTCGCGAAGGCCTGGCGCCCGATGTCGGTTTGTTCACCCAGGAAGGATTCGATCTCCGTCTTGCTTTAAGCCAGTCAACCAATCTGAACGGCAACAAGCCGCCGAAATTGGTGGATCTGACGGTAAGACTTGCATTGACCAATGAGCGTACTCTAGCCGGCGGGTCGGTTCTGACGTCCCGGCTGGAGTACATACACCGAGGCGAGTACCAGTATCGCGTATACAATAATCCACTGGTCGATACCGTTCCTTCATACGATATTGTAAGTCTGTATTTTGACTACAGTCCGGCCGATGGGCCATGGGGTGTGTCGGTCGGCCTCACAAATATAACGGATGAGGACGGCGTCAATTCACGCTTCAGCAATCCTTTTGGAGTGCTTCAAACGAGCGAGGAGTTCATCCCGCCGTTCGAGGCTATTGCCACGATCAGATACAATTTCTGATTTGGGATCGACTGAATACGGCTCTTGCCTTTGTCCGAAAGTGACACAGGCATGAGCCGTTTTTTTACACGCGCCAATGGCGTAGTCGCCGCGTGCACGGTCGGCAATGCGGTCAGCGTTACACCGATGGTGTACACCGTATTCGGTCTGTTCCTGATACCGATTTCCACGGAATTCGGTTGGCCCCGGTCTGCGGTTTCGATTGTACTGTTGATTCTCGCCGCTGTCGGCGCCCTGACGTATCCGGTGGTTGGCCGGATCATCGATCGATATGGCGCGAGGCGTGTCATCCTGAGCGGCAACCTCCTGTTCGCAATGTCCGTGGCGTTGGTTTCGGTAAGCACCGCAAGTCCTGTTCACTTTTACCTGGCATACGCTTTGCTCGGTATCACCGCTGCCATTCCGAGTTCGGTGATGTTTACCAAGGTAATCGCCGGCTGGTTTGATCGCAACCGGGGGTTTGCATTGGGGTTTGCCGGCGGCGTCGGCAACGGCACCGGAGCCGCAATCGCGCCTGTTTTCGCATCTATATTGCTCGCAAATTTTGGCTGGCGTGGCGCATACCAGGGGATCGCGCTCGTCATCGTCATCGTCGGATTCCCCGTGCTGTATTGGTTGCTGCGAGATCCACCGACAAGAGACATCGCTGGGAGTGACACATCGGAGGGCATGACGCTCGCGCAGGCGCGCAGAACGAAAACGTTCTGGACGATTCTGATCGCGGTGGCCCTCGGCGCAGGTTGCATGACCGCCGTTTTCGCTCATGTTGTACCGATGTTGGTCGATCGCGGCATCAGTATGGATCAGGCGGTTTCGGTTCTGGTCACATTTTCACTGGTGACCGCCGTATGGCAGGTCGGCGTTGGCTACACACTTGATCGTTTTCCGAAACCGTGGATCGCGGCTCCATTCTTCGTCTCCGCCGTGTTCGGCCTTATTTTGTTCGCGACGACGTCCGATTACTCACTGCTGTTGCTTGCCGGAGTCTTGATGGGACTCGGACTGGGTACTGAATATGGCGTGCTGCCGTATTTTCTTTCCCGTTACTTTGGTGTTCGGCACTATGGCGCCATATCGGGTCTGGTTTACGGTGTAATAGTGCTGACACAGGGCGTTACACCCTTTCTTATGGATCTTGATTTCGATCTGACCGGAAACTACCGCATCGCCGTAGTCGTAATATGCATCGCGCTGCTGTTCGGCGCTTTCTTGTTGACCCGCTTGAAACCGTTTGACACGGCGGAGCTATGACTCCGGGCTGGCCTGCTCCTGGTATGACAGGCCATCCCAATAGTCTTTGCGCACCGCGATTCGTCCATCCTTGATCGTCATTATCATCACACCCTCGATCTCTATCGGCCGGTTCTCGTCTATGAATGTCATGGTGTAGGCCACTGCAACTTTGTCACCATCGGCGATCACTTCACTGACCTCATAATTGAGTTTCTTAAAGGTGGAAAGAAACCCGGACAGGCGCTCTCGATAGTTGTCCGCTCCAACGCAGCCGGTTCCCAGACGCCCTACCTGAATGTTTTCAAAATCGTCCGTTACATAGCCGGCGACTTCCTCCGGGTCGCCGGTTGAAAATGCGTTTAGATAGCTCAACGCAATTTCACGATTGCACATTATTGCCGCCCCAGACCTCCAGTGCTTTTTCATACACCCCCTGATCATAAGAAAATTCGATCAGATTGCCGTCCGGATCCTTGATGAAGCACACGTAACCGACCGGACCCCCCATCTGTACCGGTCCCAGGGCGAGGTAGCCGTCCGCATCCGCGGCCGCCGCATATTGATCGACCATCTCCTTGTCAGGGACCTCGATGCCGATATGAGCGAACGGTGTCAGTACCGCGTGTTTGCCAGGAGCAAACGGATCCTTGCCTTCGAAGAATTGAGCCAGCACGAGCACGAACGGGCATTGAGCATTGGTACCATCACCGAGCCAGACGCCTTTGCCGATGTCGTCTTCGTTTCGCGTAAGCACCGATAGATGCGTGTATTTCTCGTACCAGACAATCGACGCCTCTATGTCGCTGACGTGAAGCGCTAAATGCGTCCAGCGAGGTTGTGTTGGACGTAATTTGTGAATCGGTTCGCTATCGGACACCGCTCGAACTCCTTAAGTCTTGATCCAGACGGACATTACCGGGATTGTACTCTCACGACCTGCAGTCGTTTGACCGCAGATGTATGCCGGGCAGCGTTACTCAGTAAACAGGCCACGGGCTGATAAATGGCAATTTGCTGCGGCGGATAACAGCCCTGGATGCGCGACTGGCTTGTGCGTAAAGCGTTTCCTCGTCGATCAGCGTGGCGCGATAGTTGTCGATTACCCGAACTCCGTTGACCCAGACACTATGCACGCTGCGCCCATCCGCCAGCCAGGCTAATTGATTCAGCACACCGAGCAGCGGCTGCCATTCCGGCCGGTCGGTATCATGGCAGACGAAGTCGGCCATCTTACCGACCTCGAGCGATCCGATTTCCTGCTCAAGCCCCAGGCCAATGGCGCCATTGCGTGTCAGCATGGCAAATGTTTCTTCAGCCGGAAAGACAGCGGTATTCCGCCGGGCATCTTTGAAGAGTCCCGAGACAATGTGCGTTTGGCGCATCATATCGAGATCGAATCCGTCGGATCCGAGCATG
>JADFHE010000051.1 GCA_022567295.1 Pseudomonadota bacterium
GATCCACGGTGATACGGCTGTGGCCTGGGGCCTGTTCACAATCATGGCAGAGCCGATAGAAGGTGGCGATGCCGTCGAAATGAAAGGTCGCTACATGGATGTCGCCAGGAATATTAATGGAACCTGGCTATACGTGGCAGACCATGCCTCCATGCCAACTCCGGCGCCGAAAGACTGAGCTAAATCGAGGCGAGTGAGTTTTCCGGCCGAGTCAGCGGATGTCCGCTAATGGCCGAAAGCGGCCGGTCGCCGAGGCAATATTCTGATTGATTGAATGACCGATTTGGGAAAAGCAGACGTTCGACTGCTCAGTCTATCGGCCCACCGGAACTCAGCGCAGTGTGTATGTCGTCCAGTGCACCATTCACCACGTCCTGCATCACGCTCAGAATTTTCAGCGGCGACGCCTCCTTGCTCAGAGTAGAAATCAGGTCGCTGTCGGTTGTTATGCGATTCTTGATCATTCCACTGGGTATGGATGCAACCTCGTGATTCAGCGTCCACGCTTTATTGGATTCAATCAGGCTTCCGGCCGATTGAATCACCGAGTCGCACGTAGGTTTCGATGTCATCGCGCGTGTTCGCAATGAGGTCGTCGTCGAACACAATCTTGTCGGTCTCGAAGAGCAGCACCACAGTCGATCCTCCCAGTTCGAAGAGACCCTTGCGCTGCGCCTTCTCGACGTGCTGTTCTGCTTGAAAACGCTGCCGGATCGAACCGACAGTGAACGCGCCTACCTCGACTAACGCCATGCTGCCGAAGTGCTCGGACTCGAAGCGGGTGAGCATTCGCTGGTTCTCCGCGTAGAAGGGAACAAGCGCGCGCCGCGCGTACGGGCTCACCGCGTAGAGTCCTCCGGCGATCGTCCGCGAAGGTCCCGGTGTGCCACCGTCGGGAAAATGAAAGTGATGGTAGTCTCGCAGGTACAACCGCGTGATGAACATGCTCCCGCCGGCGAAGCGTTCGGCGAGGTTGTCGTCGCTAAGCAGTTCACGCAAGTTGAACGTCGCGCGTTTGATGCGAAACGTGGCGTCAGGTTCGATGAAGGGGTAAACCAGGGCGCGTCCGTCGGCAGGAGAGATGCACACGTCAGGATCCCATCGCATTGTCCGTCGCGACAGGTCGATTTCGCGGATGAAGAAGTCGTTAAAGCTTTCGAATTCGTCGAGGGGACGCACGATTTCATCGACATTGACGCCCAATTGTTGCACAAAGGGTTTGATGCGGCGCCGGCTCCACCGCGTCTTCTGAAACCAACCATAGAGCCGCGACACCCATCGGTGCCGAAAGACGGTGTCGGTAAGCAGCCTCCCGAAGGCTGTGTTGTATGACCAATCGAGGAACGCGTCGGCGTATATCTCGTCGTCGAGCAACTTGCCCTGCTCACGGTTGTAGTATGTCAGTGGATTCCTCTTTGTCATATTTCGATCTCGTACAGGGTGTATTCGCGTTGCGCGGGCATGGCGTCGCGCCCACCAACGAGGCCCCGCGAGCGCCCGTCCTGTGGCATCAACGCCGCCACCATCGAGCGGTACCCGAGTGTGTGTAACGATTGTGTGACATGGCAAACGGCGGCACTGCCGAGACCGGTCTGCCTCGCCGCTTCCCGCGCGCTCAATCCGATAATGTAGAACACCAGGCGATCGACGCGACGGCGCCGCATGATAAATCGCAGTCGTGCGCAAATGCTGGTTTGGCCCCTCATGGCGCGAACCGCGGCAGACAGGTCGAGAAACGCCCCGGCGAAACCGGCGAGCTCGCCTCGTGGATCGGTCACGAACGTAAACAACCGCGGGTCGAGCGCGTACTTGAGCTTCGAGAACATAGCGACAAATTCGTCAATAGTGATCGGCGTGAATCCGAAAAACCCGGAGAAGGATTCGGTGAGTGCGCCATAGAGGCGAGTCAGCTCGCTATCGAAACGCGCATTGTCAAACTTGTCGAAACGGTAGCCATTGGCGACGAAATCCTGGTAGCGTGGCGTGCCCCATGTAATCAACTGCTCGATCGCATCCCCAATGACTTCGACCGACTCCCAGTTACGCTTCGGCCGCCATCCGTAACGCTCGAAGAAGCCGGGGTAGTACGGCTTGTTGTAAGGCTCGCCGTAAAACACGGGGCGGTCGAACCCGCGCGTCATCATTCGGTAGTCGTGCCAAATGTCGAAGTTCATCGGTCCCCAGACGCGGGTGATGCCATGGACACGTCGCAGCCAGTCGATTGCCGCCGTAAAGAGCTTCTCGGCGACCGCATAGTGGTCCACGCACTCGAAGAAGCCGACGGTGCCGACTGCGCCGTCGGTTTCGCGCAAGTCGGCGTTAACCATGGCCGCTGCGTGTCCCACCGTTTTACCGCCGTCCATGGCGACGAAATTCATGCGGTCGTTGCCCGGTTTACGGCAGAATCGGTAGGACGGAGACAACTGCTCGCGCAGCGACGACTGGAAGGGCGCGATCCAGTTGTCGTCGCCGCGATAGAGTTCGGCGCCAAAGCGAACCATCCGGTCGGTCAGGGTGGTGTCGTCGCTGAAGTCGTGTACCGTCATCGTCATCTCACGACCAGGTGAAGAGCTCGCTGAAGAATTGCTCCAGCAAACCCGAAGCAAAAACCGCAAGAACGTATCCCTCGGCGAACGGACGAAGTTTGGACGATCGCGGGTTGGGGCGAAGAACGAAACGAATATGACCCGCCATGGTGATCACGTATGCGAGCAGGATGACTCCGGGGAAGAGTCCGGATAGCGACAAAGTTCGATAGAAATAGAGCCCGATGATCAAGGCCGCCGTCTGCGCGACAGTGGCAATCAACACCGCCCGGAGTCGGCCAAAGATCCGCGAATAGGTCACGTAGTCGTTCTCCTCCTCCGGTGCCCGGATCTTGCGCGAAATCTCCCACGCGAATATCGGTGCCCAATAGAAGGCGATCACCAGTGCCACCATCGACCCGCTGACTTCGTCAAGGGACAAGCCGTACTCGACGCCGAAGAGCACCATCGCATAAAGCATGAGGACGGCGACAACCGGGTTGTGGGTGGCGAGATTGAGTAACAAATTGCGCCGGAGAATCTCGGGGATGAAAAAGTATCCAAACATCAAGTACGCATAACCGAGCAGGACCAGTGCCACCCACAGCGCGGGACCGGCGGCCATGTTGGTGAGCACAAACAACACCGATGCGATGGCGAGACTCGACTTGATGTCAGAAACGCGCACGCGTCCCGATGGCACAGGTCGATCGCAGAACAGCACCCGGTCGACTTCGAGGTCCTTCAGCTCATCCATCAGCCGCAGGATGAGCAGGTGAAAAAAGAAGGTACACACGCCGATGACGCTGTACGCTGTGAACAGCGACGTTTCGAGCCCGTAAATGCTCTTCATCAGCGAGGCTACGCCGAGGTAAAGAACGGCGGCGATGGCGATGTGCACCGGTATCACGAACATTCCGGAAAAGTATGCCTGCATCCGCTCAAAGAAACTTTTTTGCCCGGGCTCGCGTGCGCGCCGCTGCAGCGTGACAATGGCCGTGACGAGGAGCACAGTCGATCCGATCTGAAGCCAAGGGCCAAACGCGGAACCGTGAAACGAGGTGACCAGCAATACCAACGCGATCAGCGGCGACAACAAATTGTCCAATCCATCGGTGGCAATGGCCTCGGTTAACATGGTGACGACGGCCACGGCCACGGCGATTTGTAGACTGTCGAAGCCAGTCAGATCGGAGAATCGCAGCAGCACCGAATAGGTGCAGAGAAACGATACGACGAAGAACGCCAGCGACCCTTCTACCGACTTGTGTCCGCGTGTGGATCGATAGTGGGTGCATCCGAAACGTAAACCCACAACGGCGGCTGCGGTGTCGGCAAACGTGAGAATCAGGACGGGAATACAATAGAGCAGAGGATCGGCCCCGGCCAGCAGGAACAACATCGCTATCGCCAGAGGGAAATAGAACTCGCCGCCCGATTCCCGGTCGACACTACCTATAACCTCGCGCAGGCGAACCGGAAACCAGTTGGTGTGGCGAAGTACGGCAAGTCCGATCGCGCTGACGCCGCAGGCAATCACCACCGGCCACCACGTGGTGAAGAGCCAGGGGAGACTCAGCGCGAGCAGTCCGCTGCCCACATGGACGATCTTTCGCGCGGTTTCGGCGTGTATGGCGACTCGTTTGCGGACCGCCGCCGTGCCCACCATGAGCCCGGAAACGCCGCCGACGGTGAGTGCGATGCCCAGATATGAATTCATTCGGCCACAACCTCTTCCACGATGAAATTGCTGTAGAAAAATGCCTTGTCCGCCTGATGGAGCCGAGCCGCTTCCGGTCGCGGTCGCAGCCGCTTTGCCAAAGTTTCAGGGCGGGTCCTGGGCACGAGCAGATTCCAATAAGCGATGCGGGTGCCGGGCGCGGCGTAGGCCGTAATGCGTTCGAGAATGCCTGTGTAGTTTTCCTCGGACATGTACTCGAATACGTCGCTCAGGTTGTAGCTGTTCACAGACCTTGCATCGTCGGAATGGAGAAAATCCTCCAGCGATTGAACGCGGCATTCGAGCCGATCGAGGTTGCTGCGAATCGCGTCGAAGTTTTCCGCCCGCAGCGCATAAGGCAACGCCGTGGGATGGCTACCAAAAAATATCCACTGCAAGTAAGGATTCTGTGACGGGTCGAGCTCGATGAGCGCGTGCCGCGCTCGCACAAGAATTCTATCGGACACGCACCCCTCGACGTACTTGAAGAAACTGGGGTCGCGGCCGGCCCATCCCATCACGAACCGGGAGAAAAAGATTCTGAACATCCTCCGCCAGCGCCAATTACTCCACACCTGCTCGTAGAACGCCTCGCGCTCAGAACGCGGCCGTGGCTCGAAAAGGCGCTCGACCGTATCGCGGCCGTGAACGGCCGGCAACACCCTGGTGCGAAACAGCCGGAAGTAGTTTTCGAATTTGCCCGCTGAGCCGATGCCACCCGCGACCGCGCCGGCCCGTGCGTCCCAGAATGAACGCGTGTTCCTGGAAAGAAGCGAACGACATCGCCGATAGAGAGCAAGCCGGTCGTTGCCAGGACGCGATCCCATCAGGCGCAGCAGCTCGTTGTGTTCGAGCTCGCGATAGGCGGCAATACGCAATTCGATGCACGCGAGCTGCGCAGGATTGAGGTCAACAGCCACCACGCGTTGCGGGCCACGGCTGAGCATGGCCAGCGCATTGTCGCCGGCCGATGCAATCGCAAAGCAACTATCGCCGGGTTGAATATCGAGCGCGGCGAGAAGCACGTCGGCATCTTCCCAACACTGGGCGTAGCGCAGCAGGGAGAAACTAGCGCGTGATTCCACTTCGCTGGTTACGCCGGTCACGCTTTTTCCTCGCCGCCGCCGGTGCGCCGAACGATTCCACTGGCGCCATCGAACTCGACGGTGTCGCCGTTGCTCAGCCACCGGGTCACACCGGAGATGGAGACGATCGTTGGGATGCCCATTTCTCTCGCCATGATCGCCGAATGTGACAGGAGGTTACCGCGCTCGACGAGCAGACCCGACGCAAAGGGGAACAACATGATCCAGCTTGGATCGGTGCACTCGGCTACGAGAATGTCCCCTTGCTGCAGCATGGCCGTTCGCGGGTCGGTAACCACGCGCACCGCGCCGGAAACTTGTCCCGGGCAGCAGCCGATGCCGGTACGTGTGTCGCCGCCGTCATTGGTCCCAAGCGTGGCGTCAAAACAGTTGCGATATACGACCCCGCGAGTTTCGAAGCGATCGGGCGGCGGATCCTGGCGCTCGTATTCTGCGAACTCCTCCTTGCGCAGCGATATCAGCTTGCGCAGATCGGTGGTAACGGCGGTGCCTTCGACAAAATCAAGGACCTCGCGCGTGTGCAGGTAGAAGACGTCACGGGGATCGGCGAGCGCGTCGATGTTGCTGAGACGTTTGCCCAACTCGACGAAGATGCGGCGGACGCGGCCAAAGACTCGCGTTCGTTCCAAGCGCAGGTTTTCGCGGTTACGAATGGTGTCACGGGCATTACCGAGAACCCACTCGAACGTCCAACGCTTGAGTGTTTGCGACGCTAACGTGTGGCGAACACATTCCTCTGCCTCGGCGCGCAGCGCGCACCTGTTGTTGCCCGTGTCCGTCGCGGGCCCGATATTTTGCGCGGCCAGCGCCCCGATCGCACGCAGCAGCATCGTGGGGTCGTCGTGCAGCGTGTGACTTTCCAGCTTGAGCTCGTTGATGCAGCGATCGCCGAACTCCTCGAGATAGGATTGGTAAAGCCGATGAAACTCTTCGTCGGCTTCGATTTGCGGAGTAATTTCCCTGAACTCTGCTTCGCGTAGCGCGCGCGCGAGATCCTTGTTCCCGGCGGCGATCTGGGCCATCGTTTGTAAGCGCTCCGCCGGCTCGGTGCTGACCATGCCACCGGTTGCGCACAACAAGTTGTTTTGCAGGGTGCCGGCCTCATCACCGCACCATTTGACGCACAGCTTGCACAAAATCCCATAGAAGCTCATGGCGAAGAAGTCATTGATCAATGGTGCGTCCCAGCGTGTGATCAGTCGGCTCTCCAGCAAGCGGTACTCGCCCACGAGCTCGTTCGCGCGCAGCGTCGCCAGATCGGGACGCGTGGTCAGCGCCGCTTCGACGCGCCCGTAGAATCGCCGAATCTTGAAATCGAGAGTAAAGAGATTTACAACGATCGAAATTGACGTCCTCAGCAAGCGAAAACACTCCGCTAGGCGTGATGGCAGCGATCGTTTCGTCGCCGTACCCAGCGCCTCTTCGGGGATCGGTTCCTGCAACCCGATCATTTGCTCGAAAAAAGTGGCGTTGGTGCGGTAACCGGGTGTCTGGGCAAGCAGCCGGTACCAGTTGAGCACGTTGTAGTACACGCGTCCGCGGATCAGCCCGATCATGTTCTTCAGGGCGGCGCGATTGTCATCGATACGTGCTTCCGGAATGGCGAAAATGCGACACAGTTGTGTGTACACGCCCTCGTAGGCGTTGCGCGCGAACGAAAACGTCAGGGGTGTGGTCACGCCGCGGTAACTCTCGGCGATGTTGCTGTTGTCCCAAATGTTAAGCGCGCCGCCGACGTCAGCGGTGATGGCGAGCGAGGTGATGGGACGCGATTGCAACAGGTAGAGTTCTCCGGACGCCATCGCCCACTCGATATCCTGTGGCCGGCCGAAAAAGGTCTCCGCCTTGCGCACGAGTCTGGCCACCGATGCGACCTCGGTGTCGGAAAGCGCCCACTGTTCGGTTCGTCCTGCGTCCACAGCTACCGCTGCCACACCTTCCCGGGCCGAGGAGGAAAATCGGTGCTCGATCGTCTTTGTCGCCAACTCGCATGAGACCACAGCGCCGTGGCAGTCGACGCGATGGGTATCGGCGTCGGCATCGCCCGAAACCAGCGCCGTACCCACGCCGAAAACTGATCCCACCACCGCGATGCCCCGATCACCGCTAACCGGGTCGATGCTGAAGGCCACGCCAGAGACGTCGGCGTCGACCATTATCTGAATCAACACGGCTGGGACGCCGGGCGACGGCGAGAGTCCATGCTCCTTGCGATAGGCAAACACACGTTCGCCGAATCCAGAACGCCAAACGTCCGCAACACGGCACGGCACGTTCTCGAGCGAGACGAACAGATAGCTCTCCAATTGTCCCGCGAAAGAATGCTGGGCCGAATCCTCGTCCGCCGCCGACGAACGAACCGCAAAGCGCTGTCCGTCGCCCGCGAGTGTGTGCAGCTCGCTCATCAACGCCGACTTGACGTCGGGAGCCATCATCAGGTTGTCTAACAGCGCAGTAACGTCGTCGTAGGTCGTCGCTATGGCGAGGGCTTCGCGCTGCGCCTCAGTGACGCTTCGGTCGAAGGCGTCCGGTGCAAGCACGATCCACGGCGGCACCGGAAAATCGGTGTCGCCAAGTGCGGCCAGCGCACCCGCTTTGCCGCCCAACGGTTGCGCCGGCGTCGCCTGGTCAAAACGGATAATGCAGGACGACCCGTGTTCATCTGCTAGCGGTTTGGGTATCGCAGTCACGATTTGCCTTCGCGACCTTCGTCGAAGTTTCCACGCGCGAACCGTTCGTGGGCCTGCGTGAACTCGCGCGCACAGATGGCGCCGACAATCGAGAGCTCGCCAGCCATGCATAACGCGGCAACCACTTCGGCTAGTTCGTGTGCCCGGCCCGGTTTCTTGAGGCCGAGGATGTCGAGACACGCGCTCTGACTGGGAAGCTGTGTGCCGCCACCAACCGTTGCTACCATCAAATTGGGCAGCGTCACGCACAGGTGCAGGTCACCGTTTTCGGTGGTTTCAAAACGCGTTATCCCCACGGCCGACTCGGCGACGCAAGCCACATCCTGCCCACAGGCGAGGTAAAGTGCAGCCAGTCCATTGGCGTAGTGTCCTTGGGTGCCGATCGATCCGATCAGCAGGCTGGCTGTGGTGGCGAAGTTCGAGTAGCGGGTGATGTCTGCGGGAGTGGCGTGCAGTCGTTTCTCGACCAGATCCCTGGGCACGAACACTTCTGCAGTAACCTTGCGCCCGCGCACCGTCTGGAAGGATTGAATCGTCGCCTTCTTGTCGCCGGACAGATTGGACTCGGAGAAGTAAACCTTGGGCTTGATCGGGCTTTTTTCCAGGATGTATTTGCACATCGCTTCCGATGCGATGGTGGTCATGTTCTGGCCAGATGCATCACACGTGAAGAAATCGAACAGAAAGTAGACGTGGTTGCCCTCGAGGTTGAACTTGATGTCAATGAGTCTGCCGTGCTGTGTGGTTTTCTCGGCGGCGCGACGCAGTTTCTTGATATTGCGCATCGTCCAAATGAGAAAGTTCGACGCCTCGGCGAGGTTGTTGAACACAAAACCCGGGGCGCGGCTCACTCCCTCGTTCGCCAGAATGGTAGTGCAACCGCCGGCTTCGCTAATCACGCGCGCACCGCGATTATACGACGCTACCAGCGTCGCCTCGGTGGTCGCCAATGGATAATAGTAGTCGCCCTGCGCGAACATACCGTTGATGCGCAACGGGCCGGCGACACCCACCGGAACCTTCACCGTGCCGATAAAATTCTCCACGTTGCAGCGAAATCTCTCGCGCAGGCTCATCGACGTGTCGTCGGCGATAACTTCCCGGGCGGCATCGTCAACGGGAAGCACCTGCCAGCGCGCCGCTATCGTTTCTTCATCGGTGCCACGGGGGATGGGCGGCGGGAGTGCGTTGTGTTTGGGTCGAAGCCCATTCTTCCAGTCCAACTGTTCGTGGACGTTGTCAAGGTAGTCGAGGAAGTTTTGCAGTCGATTGAAATCTGTTGCCATGTTTAAACCCCTTCGGATGTTATTCGGCGTGCCGCCTGCTAAACAAAAACGAAATGAACGCGGGCAGCAGTACTAAATCTGTCACCAGCGCCGCCAACACTGCGACTGCCATCAAAAGGCCCGAGTTGCCGATGGCGTCGCTGCCGGCAAGCGAGATGACGAAGAAGCCCGCGCAAAAAACAAAACTCGTCATTACCACCGCGACCCCACTGGCTCGCGCCACTGCGCGCATCGCGTCGTCGAGAGCGGCGCCGGTAGCGAGCTCGCGCCGTAGCCGGTGCAGAATGTGCACGGTATCGTCGACGATCACGCCCAGCATCACTGCGGCAACGGTAACGGTGGCGATGTCCAGCTCGATGCCGGCGAATCCCATCACACCGAGCAGCATCGCTACGGGGAGCAGATTGGGCGGGATGGCCACCAGGGCGAAACGCCAGGAGCGCAGCACCAATGACACGACCAAGAAAACCATCACAAACGCGAGGCTGAAGCTCTTCACCTGGTCGCCGACCAGGTGTTCGATCATCTGGCTGTACAGCGGCAGATAGCCGCTCATAGAGACCTCGGCTTGGTCGCCGACGGCCGCTTGCGCCGTCGCACTCGCTCGCTCGGCTACTTCGATAAAGCCGCCGGCGCTCATCCCCGATGTGGTCGCCGTGAGTCGCAGCGTACGCCCGTCGGCCGCTACCAGGTGGTCGAGTATGTCGCTATTGCCGGTGCGTTCGAGCAGTGCCACCGTCATTTCGATCACATCGTCGCTTTCCGGCACCCACGGCCGAGGGATCACATCTCCGCTGGCACCTACATAAAAGTCGCGTAGCACATCGGCGATCGTGGTCGTGCGCCCGATAGCCGCGTCCGCTTCCAATGCCGTTTGCGCGGCAGCCACCGCGGCGAATAACTCACTGTCCATCCAGTTGTCGCCGCTCGTTCGCAGCGTCATCTCTAGAGGAAAATAGGGGCCGGCCGTGCGCTCAATGGCATCGGCGTCCCGCCGGGCCACGTTGTCTTCGGGAAGGAATCCAATGCTGTTCGTGTCCACGACGATCCTGGCCGCGCCCACTATCGAGACTGCGACGACGAGCGACGTCACCACCAGCACGGTGGCGCGGCGGCGCATGGAAAACATCATGATGCACTCGACGATCTTGGCCAGCCACGCAATTGAGCGGTCGGGCGGACGCAGTCGCGACACCCGCGGCAGCAGCGCCGACATCCCCGCCACTGCGAACACGAACGCGAACACCACGCCGATGGCAGCGAACAAACCATAGTCGCGTGTAACGGCCATGCTCGCCGTCGTCAGTGACAGGAACGCCACTGCTGTGGTGACCGTGTTGAATGCGCACGGTATGGTCACTTCGGCGAGTGTGGTCGTGAGAGCCTGGATCGAGTTGCGCGCTCGGCCCAGGGCGATGTCGAGGTCGGTGGTCATGTGAACGACGTTGGCGACGCCGAGTATCATCACCACCGGAGGCAGCGCTATCGTGACCATATTGACGGAGCGGCCGAGGAGCGACATGACTCCGAGCAGGGCGATGTCCGCCAGAGCGACCACCAATAGGGCGAGGACCGTCCACAGGCATCGCCGTGTGATCAGGAAAAGCGTGGCGGCGATGACCAGGTAGGACAGGCCGATGAAGAGGCTGCCCTCACCGATGGTCGCGCGGTTGAGCGCGTCATGGAGGACACCGATTCCGCCGTAGCTCGAATGCTCGGCTTCGTTTAGTTCTGCCTCGGTGGCGGTACGGATCGCTTCGAGTATGCGCGGCCGCTCGATGTCAATGTCGCGGTTGGCCTCCATCCACGCGAACACCAAGAGCGTCGAGCCGTCGCGCCCGACCAGTCGCGATGCCAGTCCGTCAATAGCGACCACCGCGCGGGCGCGCAGCAGATCGTCGTTGCCAACAGGGAGGTCGACTGCGGGAACGAGCCGCGGCTCAGCGCCGGCCACGAGAACGCCGGTGTTGGCCAAGCTATGCACCCGGGCAACGCCGCCGATTTCTTCCAGGGCGCTACTCAGGTGGGCGAGTCGTTCCAAGCGGTCGGGCGCGAACACGTCGTCCGAACCGTGAATCGCGATGACGACCACCTCATCGTTGCCGAACTCTTCGAGGAATGTCTGGTACGAAACCAGTGCGGGGTCATCCTCGACGAACCACGCCTCAATCGAGTTGTCGATGCTGAGTCTGCTTGCAAACACGCCGAGCACGATGGTCAGCACGAGCGCTACCGATACCACGACGATGCGTCGTTGCACGAGAAAGTAGACGAATTTGGTCAGCATGAGCGTTTCCTATTCGTGGCTAACCGCAAAACTCCTTTGTTTACTAAGGTGGGAGGAACTCAGCCATGTGAGTCCTTCCGCTTATGGTCATGGAACAACCATACCCAGGCATGGCATACACGGGACTTACACAGGACTTACAATTCACTTACACAATGCGCTCAGCGGCAGGTGATTATGGTGAAACGCTACGTAAGGCTGTTACGGCCGATATCGTGGCTTCAATCGGTCTCAGGCTTGTCTTTGCGGGACCCAAGTAGATGGTCGATTGCCGCACTAACAAGTGCTGCACTTGTTACCAGAATGACCTGTGCATTTATGTCTGCTATCGACCCAAAGCCGACCATTCCCTAAAACTGTCGGCGCAATTTACAGGCTGTACAGCAATGGAGTCGTAACTCGCTGATTTTGTTGCGCGACACTTTGATTTATCGCTGGCGTTTCTGGCTTGAC
This sequence comes from Pseudomonadota bacterium, assembly GCA_022567295.1. GTDB lineage: Bacteria > Pseudomonadota > Gammaproteobacteria > Steroidobacterales > Woeseiaceae > UBA1847. Next base: position 12,068 of record JADFHE010000051.1, read on the forward strand.
AACTTCAGGATCAGCGACCATATACTAGTTTTTGGTCCTAAAGACACGCATGCAACATTCGGCCGTCAGGTTCGCAAAAATCAGCCGCCCGCGTCTGCCGAAGATCGCGTCCCGGCCCCGATTGTTCACGCTGCTGGATGAGGGCAGGCAAAGGTCAATAATCTGGGTATCCGGCTCGCCCGGGTCGGGCAAGACCACGCTGGTTGCCGATTATCTCGATACCTGGGCAGTTGATGATGTTTGGTACCAAGCCGATGAAAGCGACGGCGATGTCGCCACCTTCTTTTATTACCTGTCCCGGGCGGTCACTGATTCGGACGATAGCGATGCCAAGCCCCTGCCGGCTTTTTCTCCCCAGTATCTGAGCGATCTCCCGGCGTTCTCTCACGGTTATTTTCGCGAGCTTTTCGCCCGCCTGGCGCAGCCTTTCGCTGTGGTTATCGACAATTTCCAGGATGTGCCCGCCAAATCGCAATTTCATGATGTGATTCGTAATGGCCTGGCCGAGATACCTCAAGGGTGTTGCGTGGTGATCATCAGCCGGGAAGAGCCGCCGGCCTGGACGGCGAGAATCAGGGCGAACCAGCGCATGCTCGCGCTCGACCAGTCAGACATGACTCTCACGCGAGAAGAATCCGATGCCGTCATCCGCGTTCGCGGGCACGAATTTGACGAAGAGGCCTGTGAGCGATTATTTCAGCGAACCCGTGGGTGGGTCGCCGGTCTGGTCCTGATGCTCGAGCAACAGCACGGGAGCAGACCGATACATGACGTTCAGGAAGATTCTACGCCACAGGTGATTTTCGATTACCTGGCGGCCGAGGTCATCAAACGGCTGCCCGATCAAGATTATGAATTGATGTTGCAGACCTGTTTGCTGCCGCAGGTTACCGCAAAGCAGGCCGATACGCTAACTAACCGCAACGACACAGAAAATATCCTGAGTGTTCTCGCGCGCAACGATTTCTTCGTCACTTCCAGGCACGGTCTGGACGAAATCATCTATGAATATCATCCCTTGCTGCGCGAGTTTTTGTTGGGCCGGGCCAAAGAAAAGCTGGGCAAGAAGAAATTCGCAGAACTACAGGAGCGCGCGGCGAATCTGCTGGAGCAGGAAGGACAAATCGAGGATGCGATCAATCTGCGCATCGAAAACCGGCAATGGGATGAACTGGCCAAGCTCGTCAAGCAACATGCAGTGACGGTGCTGGGGCAGGGGCGCGACGAAACCTTGCAGGAATGGCTGGAGAAGTTACCCTCCAAATTCGTGGAAGGCGATCCCTGGATGTCTTACTGGATGGGTGCTTGTCGTACCGCGTATGCGCCGGTGGAAAGCCAGCTTTTCTGCGAGCGCGCTTACACAATGTTCCGCGAACAGCAACCGGTCGATCGGGATGGGCTTTTCATGGCCTGTGGCGGCGTGCTGGATGCGATTTTGTACGATCTTAACGACCTGAGCCCGCTGGATCACTGGATCAGCGAAGTCGAGCGGCTGCTGGCGGAATACCCGGATTTTCCCGAACACCCTTATGGCGCCAGGGTGACCTACAACATGTACCTGTCGCTGGTCTATCGGCAGACCTCACACCCGGAAATCGAGCATTGGGCGGAACGTACGGTCGGCGTAATCGAAAAGGCGGACGATTCGGCTACCCGCTTACGGGCTGTGACCATGCTGTGTTCCGGGATTGTCTGGACCGGGCGCTTTGACGTTGCGCGGACATTCATCGAGTCCATACGCCAGATTGTCGATGAACCGGACGTGCCGCCGATCGCGGTCACCACCTTGCATGCGTTCGAGACCATGCATTACATGCTCCTGGGACAACACGAAGATTGTCTGAAGGTCGCCGGTCAGGGTCTGAAAGCGGCGCGAGACAGTGGTATTCATGTGTGGCGGAACACGACGCTGATTTTTGGTGCGGCCGGGGCGCTGGGCGCCGGAGACCTGGAAACCGCGGAAAGCATGCTGGGACAAATCGATGAGGACGCATTAAAAGCCAGGCGCTTCGATGCCAGTCAGTATTATCTTGTCCGTGCCTGGATCGCGATGGAAAGGGGTGATCTGCAGGATGCTTTCAATCAGCAGAGGACCGCGCTGAGGCTGATCCAGGAACTCGGTCTGCCGTTTTTCGAAGCCATCATGAGGATCGGTATGGCACAGATTCAGTTTGAACTCGGCGATACCCGGAAAAGCTTCGAGCACTTGAAAAAGGTCAGAAGATTTGTCCGGGCCATCGACAACCGTCTATTCGAGTTTTCGAGTCTCCTGATCTATGCCTATCTGGCGTTCGAGTACCACCGCAAGTCGCAGGGACTGCGCGCCTTGAGTGCGGCGCTAAAATTGGGCCGGGAAAATAATTATTCATTCACCTTCTGGTGGCAAAGGCGGTTGATGGCCAGGTTGGCTGTCATCGCCTTGCGCAGCGGGATTGAACCTGAATACGTCAAGTGGCTGATTGTAAAACGGCGACTGATGCCCGATAAGCCACCATTGGATGTCGAAGGTTGGCCGTGGATGTTCAGAGTCACGACGATGGGAAAATTCCATATTGAGTGGGTCGGGCAGGCGGCCAGGAAAAAGAAAGGCAAGGCACAGGGAAGGCCCATCGAGCTGCTACAGGTAATCATTGCTTTTGGCGGGATAGATGTTCGCGTACAGAAAATTGCCGATGCTATGTGGCCGCACATCGACAGCGACTACGCCAACCGTTCTTTCAACACGACACTTCACCGCCTACGCAACATCCTCGGCGATGAGCAGGCGCTGATTCTCGAAGGTGGCCGGCTGAGCCTTAATCCGAGTCTTTTCTGGCTCGATCTCTGGGCGATGGACCAGGCGCAGAAGCAGGTCAGCGGGATGATCGCCGGTGAAATCGCCGGAGGCCTCGATGACATCAGGGCAGTGGTTGGCAAGATCATGAATATCTACCAGGGTGCTTTCCTTGGCGATGAAGAAGCGTCCTGGGCGATTGGTACACGCGAGCAGGTCAGAAACCGATTCACACGATTCACCAGCCAGATTGTCAATTATTTCAATGCAAATGATTGTCCGGACGAAGCGATTGACTTGCTCGAGCATGCCCTCGAGACCGATGACCGATCGGAAAGTCTTTACAGGCTGTTAATGCTTTGCCACGCGGAGCAGGGACGCAAGGCCGAAGCCATAGAAGTGTACAACCGCTGTCGGACCACGCTAGAAGGCACACTGGGCGTAACCCCATCACCGGAAACCGAAAAAATTTATCAGCAGATTCGAGGCTGACAGGTTTTGCCGCTGTCATGGCCTCGCGGCCGAAAGCGGACCAAGTATCGAAGTTCTTAAACCAAGTAAGATAATTGCTCTTGCGAAAAAGGCTGGCGGAGTCTTGGAGCGATTCCACGATGGAAACGCAAAAAGCTTCTGTGTTCCCAGAACAATAGGTGATACCTATATTTCTGAGGATGCAAAGGTGGTCCTAGATCGCCTGCGAGCTGCAATGGCGCATAACCAGTCGTTGCACTTGCCGCCTATCTGAACCGTGTTGCATCGACCGGTTGAAACCGCAACCCAAAGCAATGGTATGGACTCCTCCTCCCCTAAACGGCATCTAGGTGCCACACTGGTAAGCGATACCACCAGCCAACAGGTTTAAGGACTTCTGGCGAGATTGAGAAGGGACGTAGGCCGATAAAGTGGAACTTGGCAGATTGCTGCCACCTTTGTAGAGAGGCTGGCTCCAGGCTAGTCCGACTCGGGAACATGCCGGCAGGCACAAACCCCTTGAAGTAACTGCTCTCGGCAATCAATTACCATCTGTTTGAGTTTCTCGGTCGCAGTGCGAATCTGCTCTATTTCTTGCAGTAATTCCGTCCGCTTGTTTTGCAGTATTGCCCTGACCTCACTACAGCCTTTGGGGCCGACCCCAAGAAGATCGGCTATCTCGCGCAGAGTAAAGCTCAATTTCTTCAGGCGACGGATGAAAAGCAGCCTTTTAACCACTTTGTCCGAGTAATAGCGAGTCCCGCCAGTTTTTCGCGGCTCTTTGACCAGCCCGAATCGCTGGTAATAACGGATGGTTTCAACATTGACGCCAGCCTGGCGCGCAATAGTACCGATTGTCGGCTTATTTCCGGTCATAATTTGTTGGTTCCTCCGGGTCTTCCGTGGCTTCTCGGAGGAACCAGGGGCCTGGCTCCTTACCTTCTTACTGCTGCGAAAGTACAAATTATCCCACTTCGCCCGTCACCTTATCGGCTTAAGCCTTTGGCCCAATAGGCATAGCA
>JADFHE010000052.1 GCA_022567295.1 Pseudomonadota bacterium
ATGGCCGGTATCGCGATTGTGCTCACGGTCGTCATTACGGCTGCCGTGTTTCAGCGCGTCAAACGCGGTCGACCCGATGGCTATTACCAGCAGCAATTCATCATTGGGCTATCAAAGATACGCCTTCGTCGATCACCGTTTATTCGCCGCGATGGCAGCTGGGCCATTGGTCGCAGCGAAACAAGACTCTGATAGCGTCATGCAACGGTATCGATACGAGATAGACAATGTTCGCAGCCACCTGCGATCCTTGTGGGCCGTGATTGCTTTGCAGCTCTTGTTCATTGTGGCGCTATGGATCGGTTGGATGCGCATGCCCTCTAACATCACGGTGCACATACCGCCCGATCTTCGTTCCGGCAGTGTGATGACGCTCGGTGAGGTGCCACCGGCGAATGTGTATACGTTCGCCTTCTACATCTTTCAGCAGCTCAATCGCTGGCCGGAAGACGGCGCTGAGGATTACGGCAAGGCGATCTTTCGGATTGCGCCATATCTTACTCCGGAGTTTCGCAGCCAATTGATTGCGGACATGGAAGCCAAGGGCAAACAGGGCGAGCTTGCGCACCGTGTCCGCAGCCTGCAGGCAATTCTTGATAGTGGTTACGAAGAACGTCGCGTGGATGTCCTGAGCCCGGATGTCTGGGTGGTGTGGCTCGATCTTGAGCTCAACGAATCCGTCAAAGGTATGACGATCAAAAACACCCGAATACGCTACCCGATTCGGGTGGTGCGTTACGCGGTTGATGCCGAGGCCAACCCATGGGGTCTGGCACTGGACGGCTTTGCCGCCGAGGGCCCCAAAAAGCTTGATCTCGGCAGTGCACGATGAGCTGCAGCAGGCCGTCGTCGCATTACACATACATATAAGGAGTCGATGTGTCGAATTCAGAGTTACTTCGCCATTTATCAATGAGCTTGGCCGCACTGCTGTTGTTGGTGGCACCAACGTTAAGTGCCGAGTCAACGTATCCGCAGCGCATTCAATGGCAAAAGAAACCGATCGCGATCACGCTAAGTGTGGGTGAGGAGCGCATGGTGCATTTTCGTACGCCCATCAGTGTCGGCATACCGCCGACACTGCAGTCCGTGTTGCGAACGCAGACGGTGAACGGCACGGTCTATTGGATGGCCAACGCCGCATTCGGCCGCACCCGCGTAATGGTGCGCGAAATAGAGGGTGGGCAGACATATTTGTTTGACCTCAGCGCGGACACCGATGCACAGCAGTCAGCAGCGATCGTCGTATTCATTGATGAGACAACAGATGCAGAGAATCGAATGGGAGAGACGGGGAAGGCGGGTGAGGGGGCGCGGCGCGGCTACGTCAGCCTGACTCGATACGCGGCACAGCAACTGTATGCACCATTGCGCCTCTTGTCCTCAATATACGGCATCGTGCGCATATCCGTTCAGCAGCAAGATGTGCCACTGGTTCGGGGCAATCGCGTTGCCGCCAAACCCTTGGTGGCCTGGCGTGCCGGGCGCCTGTACATCACTGCGGTCAAACTGACCAACCGTTCTTCAGAAGCACAGATACTCGATCCGCGAACGCTTCGTGGCGCCTGGTTGAGTGCCGCGTTTCAACATTCCAGATTGCTGCCAGCAGGTAATGATGCCGATACCACGGCGGTCTATCTGGTATCGGCACAGCCCTTCGCAGAGTCGTTGTAGGCCATGTTGATCACAAGACAAAATCGACTGGTACCGATCCTGGCCGCAATGGTGTTGCTGATATTGGTTCTGGTCCTGAACAAATCCTGTGAGGATGAGAAAACAGACAGTGTGTTGCTCGAGCGTGTGCCGACGGCGTCGGCACCCGATGCGGACACACCGGCTGACACCATAGAGACACTAACGGCGAATGTCGCAGCAATGATCAATGAGTTGCAGGCGCTGCGGCAGGCGAATGTGATGCTGCGCAGCGACAACGAGAAGTTGTTACAGAATCGCGATGGCCTCGAACAACGCCTGAGCAGCAGAATTGAGGACGAATTCGCCGCACGAGAGCGACCAGAGAGTGACGGCAAAGCGCTGCTCTCACTGAGCCATCGTATCGACGCGCTATCGGAGGCAATGAGTTCGTCATTTTCAAGTGCCGGTGCAACGGACATTCCGGTGGGGCTGGGTTTGGAGGGTGGCTATTCATTGTCGGAATGGCATTGGGTTGAACCGCTGGACTCAAATGCTAATGATTTCAGCGATGGGTTCTTGCCAAGCCCTAAGGTGGGCAAAGATCGCTCATCCGAGTTGTTCGAACAAGCAGACAGCGCGCCGAAACCTGCTTACACGGTGCCCAGAAACGCCACGCTGCTAGGTGCAACGGCCATGACGGCACTGCTGGGGCGCGTACCGGTGCGCGGTGAAGTGCGTGATGCCATGCCGTTTAAGGTCATCACCGGCCATGAGAACCTGGCCGCTAACGGTCTAACCATTCCAGGCGTGGAAGGCATGATCTGGAGCGGCACCGCGGTTGGCGACTGGACCCTTTCCTGCGTCACCGGGCGGCTGGAATCGGTCACCTTTGTTTTCCACGACGGCAGCATACGAACTATTTCAACGGATGATCGAGAAAACCAGAGCGGTAAGGCCAATCGACCACTGGGCTGGATCTCCGATGCACAAGGTATTCCTTGCGTCAGTGGTCAACGCAAAAGCAACGCCGCCGCATTTCTCTCGCAGCGTATTGGTGTGAGCGCGATCGAGGCCGCCGCTGATGCGGCGGCTGCATCGAATACCACCACCGTAATACGCGACAGCGGCGCCATTACCACTAACATCGGCGGCAACGCCGGTGAGTTCGTGCTCGGCAAGACACTTAGCCGTGGCAGCCGTGAAATTGCGCAGTGGTTGCTTGAGCGCCAGGCACAGAGTTTTGATGCGGTCTTTGTCCCGGCCGGCGCCGAGCTTGCCATTCACGTTGACCGCGAATTGTCCATCGATCTGGACCCGCACGGCAGGAGACTCAGTTATGAAAATGCGACACCGAACCCTATTGCTCATCGTCTTGATTAGCCTTACCGCTTGCGCAGGAAACAAAGACACCATTCTGCCGCTGGATGGCGCCAGTATGAAAACCATCTACACCGAGCATTTCAACAACATCGGCATGCGCGGCACGACCAGTGTGCGTAAAGAGTTAAAGGCTCGTCCGCTCAATACCGACGCGGTCGATTTGGCTGGCTACACGCGCGACGCATTCAACGAACTCGATATACATTTTCCACGCCTACCCAATCCAACGCTCGTGATGTACGTATTCCCACACCTCGCAGGTGCCGAGCGCGTACCGGTACCGGGCTATGCCACAACCTTTCCTATGTATCGACAGGTGGAGTACGCCCTACCCGGTGAAGTGCGAGCACAATTCGAGCGGCTGACTGACCGATGGCGGGTTTGCCAGCCCTTGAGAATGAGACTGTCAAACAGCTCTACCATGAGCCGAGTTCCTTCACCGATCTCTTACCGTGGGTGGAGTATGACGCGGACAGTGCGTGCTTCTTATTAGAGGACGGCATAAGCGTCGGTGCATTGTTTGAAATTCAGCCCGTGGGCACGGAGGCGAGAACAGCCGCATTCATGACCCAACTTCGCGACGCCGTGCAATCCGCGTTGACTGACGCCATCCCCGAAGAGGAGGGTGCTCCCTGGGTGTTGCAGGTCTACGTTCAGGATGAGCCGAGCCTCAGACAGTTTGCACAGAATCTCAGCGAGTATCCCGACCCACGCCTTCGCCACACGAGTTTTACACAGCACCAGCAGGCGATCATGCAAGAGCATTTAAGCCGCATCAGCAAGCCCGGTGGACTGTTCGTTGATCACACCGTCACCGGCACGCCCTGGCGTGGCAAGCAACGTATCGTCCGCGCAACGCTGTACCGGCGTCTGAAAACCAGCGGAAAACCACCGCCACTCATCGAGGTCGAAGAGGCACTGAATGAGGTCGCCGCAAAATGGATCGCGGCACTGACATCGGCCGGGATCCGCGCGCATCGTGCTGACGGCAAACATCTGTACGAGTGGTTGCTGCCTTGGTTTAATCCGGCAGCGGCCGTGGCCAATGGGGATCCCGATCAGTTGCTCAAGATTGCGGCCTATCCCGGAGATGCTGCAATGCCATTCGGTTATGAGTTTGCCGAGCAACTCACCTTGTCGACGCCGCGCTCAGAAGCGGGCGTCTGGTGGTTCGACGAAATTCCCCACACCGTGGTGACTGTCCAGGGCCTCAGGCGTGCGCCCGACATCGGACACATCACCGCAGCACGAGCCAGCGGCGATCACGTGGTTGCCCTGTTTGATCGACTGCCAGAACACACGGTGATGGTGATGACTTTGACGTGTAAGCCACAACACCGGATTCGAAACCACATTGCGCAAGTGCGACGAGCGGCAGTTGGCGACTCAGCAGAAGCCTCGATGACACGTGATGATGCCGACGCGGTCGAGCGTGAAATGGCCGAGGGCAATAATCTTTACCCGCTTGATATCGCTTTTTATGTACGCGGTGATGATCTCAAGATGTTGCGGGCCAATGTCAATCAGGTGAATGCCTTGCTGTTGCCCGGTGGACTGCTGCCGATCGGCCGTGAGGCCGACCTGCTCATACAAGACAGCTACATTCGCAACTTACCAATGGCCTACGATGTGGCGCTGGATAAGCGCCGACGCCGCTCGCGATTAGTGTTCTCGCGTCATGCCGCCAATTTGTTACCCGTGTACGGTCGTTCACGCGGTACCGGTCATCCCGGACTGGTTTTTTTCAACCGCGGCGCCGAACCGCTGGTTTTTGACCCACTGCACTCGGCGGATCGTAAGAAAAACGCCCACATGCTGATTCTTGGGCCCACCGGTGCGGGCAAGTCAGCATTGCTTGTTTACCTGCTGCAACAAATGCTGGCTGTGCACCGACCGCGTATTTTTATCATCGAGGCCGGTGGTTCGTTTTCATTACTGGGTCAGCATCTGCGCTTTCACGGACTCACCGTGAATCAGGTTACCCTGAACCCGAACTCGGACGTGAGCCTGCCACCGTTTGCCGACGCCATTAAGCTTCGCAGCGGCGCGAGTGGTCTTGCGTACGCCGAGGAAGCGCTCGACATCGATGCCGATGATGACGATGTGTTGGAAAGCGCCGGTCGCGACATTCTCGGTGAAATGGAAATTGCGGCACGCATCATGATCACCGGCGGTGATGAACGCGAAGACGCCCGCATGACCCGCGCCGATCGATTGCTGATTCGAAACGCCATCTATCTCGCGGCGAACACCGCAAGAGACGCCAGCAAGGATCAGGTGTTGACCGAAGACGTGGTCGCCGCATTGCATACGATCGGCGCCAATGATGAGCTGGCAGAGTATCGGCGTAACCGCGCTACTGAGATGGGCGACGGTATGGCGCTTTTTTGTTCCGGACTCGCTGGGCAATTTTTCAATCGTCCCGGTACAAAATGGCCGGCGGCAGATGTCACGCTGCTGGACATGGGATTGTTAGCGCGGGAAGGCTACGAGGATCAACTGACAGTGGCCTATATTTCCATGATGAGCCACATCAACGCCCTGGTGGAAGAGCACCAACACGACGCACGACCGACACTGGTCGTCACCGACGAAGGTCACATCATTACCACCAACCCTTTGCTGGCACGCTACGTCGTCAAGATCACCAAGATGTGGCGCAAGCTGGGAGCCTGGTTCTGGATCGCAACTCAGAACCTCGAGGATTTTCCCGATGCCAGCCGCAAAATGCTGAACATGATGGAATGGTGGCTGTGTCTGGTCATGCCCAAAGAAGAGGTCGAGCAGATTGCACGGTTCAAGGATCTCAGTGACGAACAGCGCAGTCTGCTGCTATCAACACGCAAGGAGCCTGGGAAGTACGTTGAGGGTGTCGTCATTGCCGACAGCATTGAGGCGCTATTCCGCAATGTACCGCCGCCCTTGTCCTTAGCACTGGCCATGACGGAAAAGCACGAAAAAGCCGAGCGCGCAAAGATCATGCGTGAGCAGAACTGCACTGAGTTAGAAGCGGTTTACGTCGTGGCTGAGCGCATTGCCAGAAATCGTCACTAGTGACTGCTGTCTCTAGTCGTTCACGATAACAGCATCACTACCTGATCGGCTTATCCCTGTCCCGTACGCTCGGCGCGCGTCACGATGTGCATTCGTGAATCGCCAAGACGGCTGCAATGATTAGACCATCAATATCAATTCCCTTGTGCTCCGTATTGGTGCTGTTGATCGGCGAGATGAGCCAGGCCGACAATCCTGAATTCGCAGCGCGCATGGACGTCTTTATCACGGCGGATCAACCGATCACACGGCTTGAACCGTTTGTGGCAAAACACCCGGAAATCGTACTTCGCATTCATACCCTTGATGCCATCGAGAATCTCGAAAACGAGCTCTCGAAGGGACTACCCGGAGATGCAAGCAAGGCAAAACGTCTGGCGCTGACTCGGCTCAAGCAATTGAGCAAGGATAAACGTGCGCAGCTCGAACACGCAGCAACATCAATTGCCACTGCACTGCGCTACGGCGTCATGAAATACCCGGCGATCGTTTTTGATAACGATTTCGTTGTCTACGGTCTAAGTGATCCATTTCGTGCGCTAGAGCACTATCGACGTTGGCGTCTGGCTGAAACCTCATGATCCGACCTTGTCCGATGTTCCTGCTGCTCACGCTGATACTCTCGGCGGTCAGCGCGCGGGCCGGTTCCATCAGCACCGCGGAAATATTCAGAAAGACCGCGGATGCCACCTTTGCCTGCATGCAGTGGACACCGGTGGGCTTGTGTTTCTGGCTCAGGTGTTCGTATTTTGAGTGCGATGTCGAATCATCACTAAAGATTGGCCATTACAACCCTGATTTTGTGGTCAGCAGTTACAACGAGCTAGGGGGCAATCCATGGAATGAGATTCGATCGGTGCTGGGCAGCGCACAAAAGGCGGCAGCCAATGGCATTCTGGGACGTTTGTCGGCAGTGTCCATCGACAGTGCCGGCAATCGCACCGAAGGCACTGCAGGGAACCGCGATCACAAGAACCTGGTGTTCCGGGAAACCGATGTCATCGGGCATCCGCAACAGCTCTTCTCAGGCGCTTTCCCGCAATACCTGTGTGCCTCTCAAGCTGATCCGTTCGTGCCGTATTTTCAGTCCGGGCTGGACGCGCAATCCTGGCGCCACGCGATCCCGGAAATCTTTTACCCAGCGAGTTTTATCCCGGGTCTTCGGGAGTTGGGTGACTGGCCATTGCAAACCTGGGGCGGCGTGTTCCCAAGAACCGGCTGGACAACGCAGGCCGAGGAGCCGAAGGCCGCTGCGCTCAATGCCCAGCGTGCTGGCGATATTGTCACCCGCGATCGCCAGCCGCATGTCTATCTTTCTCTGGACGATCCCTCACCGAGAAGTCAACGCGTGTGGTCACCGGGACCCTTGCTTGAGACCGACCATCGCACCGGCACCTGGCAAATGATGCTGCCCAAGAGCGAGTCCGAGTGTGCCGTGTTTGGCATCAATGACCTTGCCAGCGATTCGGGCTGGGGTGGCGGACGCGTGGATAAGGAGGGCGACTATGTCTGGAACTTGTGGCGTCCCTACAAGTGCTGCCAGCGTAAAGGTCAGTTTTTTCTGTTCGACTTTGATTGGGTCGATTTTCCAAATTGAGAATCGCATGAGGAATGTCACGATGACAGCGGAGCGCATAAAAAGCACGAAGGAGCTCGTGCGCGGCCTGATTGTCGCAAGCACGCTGTTTGGGCATGGTGCAATCGCGGGCACTAACGCACCGACCGAGGACGGCCTGTGGTATTACGAGATCGGTGGTGCCGAACCGGTGTCGGTTCCGGCCAACCCACAAGTGACGTCAATGACGCTGGGCGGATCCGTACAACTTGGCCTCGGTTACAGCTGTGCAGCGTTTGATCCCGTTGCGGCGGTGACCAACAGTCTGAACGATATCGGCTCCGGTGTTGATGACATGATGGCCGCAATGACCGCTGCTGCGACCAGCGCCATTGCTGCGCTACCGGCGCTGATCCTGCAGCGTGCCAATCCCGGGCTGTACGATCTGTTTCAAAACGCCTTGCTCAAAGCCGAGGAAACCATGCAGCTTGCCACTAAGTCCTGTGAGGTCATGGAAGCTGAGATTGCCGATGGCAAAAACCCGTATTCCGATCTCATTGCCCTGTCCAAAGGCAACGACTGGAAGCTGCAAATGGGTATTGGTGGCAACGATGCGGTCACGGCCAAAGAAGCCGTTGAGGAAGCCAACGGCGAAAGCGGTATTCCCTGGATTACGGGTCAGGCCGGGGGCTCTGGCCAACCGGAACTGCGATTTACGGGTGACATTGTTGAGGCCGGCTATAACATCAACATGAATCGACCGATCAGTGCGACCGGGCCCATCCCGGACGCCTCAGCAACACGACTGTCGGAAATCTGGTCCGAGCCTTCAGCGGCCCGCGACTGGGTGGTGGACGTCGTCGGCGAGAACATCGTGACCACCTGCGATACCTGTCGTAAAGACAGCGTTCCCGGCACCGGGCTATTACCAAAACTGTTCCAGGAGGGAAGGGCAGTCACCGTGGAATTGCAAGGTTTGGTGAACGGCGCTACGGCACCAACACTTGATAATCTTGAACTGATCACCGCACCCGGTGTGGCCATCACACGTCAGGTGATCGAAGCCATTCGTGATATGCCGGGAACGGAGCAAAGTTTGATCGTGGGCCGCCTGGTGTCGGAAATCAGTACAGCCCGCACGATCGAAAAAGCATTATTCGCAAGACGTTTGTTACTGTCGGGCCGGCAGGTGCCGGAGGTCTATGCGACGCAGGTGGCGCGCCAACACGCCGATACCTCGATTGCCGAACTCGATCGGGAAATTGACAACCTGTTGTTCGAAACCAGAGTGCGACGGGAAGTCGTCTCGGCCACGGTGGTAACGCTGTTACAACGTGCTGCTGCGCGTCGTCAGGCATCGCTTAACGTTCCAAGCGTACCGACGATCGATCCTCAACCGCTCCAGAATGGCCGTGTTCAAGAATAGAACGATGGGCGAACGTCGGTGGTTTCTGCGGTTATCCATGCTTACCGTCGTGCTCGCGATCATGATTACTGGTGTTCTCATGGTCTCGCTGCAAGGTTCCGGCATCGCAGCCCTTCACGCGAGTATTGATTCTTACAAATTTGAATTTATGTGGATGCGACTCGTCGCCATTGGCCTGATTGCTCTTGCGTGGCCAAGACTTCTTCAGTATGCACTTCGGTCTGGACGCATCAGTAAAGAAGATAGCGCCGAACTCACGTCACAGCGTTGGCGAATCATTGGCTGGTTATTGTTCATTGAATTGCTGCTCGGTCAAAACCTTGTCTGGCGACTACTGCAGGCACTGGGTTGGAGTGGCGCATGAACGTCGATAGTTACCTGGAACTTTTTACGACGCTCTTCGGCTGGACCTTCTACGGCATTCTGTGGGATGTACTGGTGGGCACCGGCATAGTGTTTTTGCCTTTTCTCGGCATCCTTATTGATAACTGGCGGGAACCCGCTGAGGGCGGTGAGTTTGGAACCGTCACGGGCCTGTCGCTGCGGCGAATGGAAATCGAGCTCTTCATCGCGTTGTTGGTGGTTGTCCTGGCCGGACAACCGGCGCAATTGACAGCGCTGAACGCCGCGACACTCAGTTACACACCACCACCGACCTTAACCAATCCCGATCCGGTATCGGCAACCGTGGCCGCTTCGCAGAGCACGTTCGGAAGCACCGGTTTTACGGGCTCTCCCGACACCGTCAACCTGCCAATATGGTGGTACGCGGTACTGGCAGTCTCGTCAGGCATCAACCACGCGGTGATTGAAGGCCTGCCGTCCGCTGCTGACATGCGAACCTACGAACAACAGGCCAGACTGGCCACCATTGCCGATCCCCGATTACGTCAGGAAGTCAGTCAATTCTTCAGCGAGTGCTACATTCCAACACGCTCCAAGTATCAGGCAGAGCAACCGACATCAGCCGCTATTACCGGCTTGCTGGAGACCTATGGATCGGACGATCCAGATTGGCTCGGATCGCACGTTTATCAGGAGACGCCCGGTTATTACGACACACTCAGGCCAACATCGGCAGTCGTTGGATGGGACTACGTTGCAGCGCGCGACACGGAATACGATCCTGCTGAACCACCGACTTGGGGCAAACCGTTTTGCAATGAGTGGTGGGTAGACGGCGATATTGGTCTCCGCCAAAAGCTTGTTGCCGAAGCGGATCTGACCGCAGGCGGACTGTCCGGACTCGTTGTCGTCATAGCGCCGCTTCTCGCTTCCGACAAACAATACGACGCTGTTGCGCGAGTCGTGCTAACGAACGCACCGCCATCCTGGTCGAACAACGATCTGGTGACCAACAACACCGGCACATCAGGCCTGATCAGCCATGCAGAACGATTGGTCAAAGGAGGGTTGGCCACCGGCGGCGTGATAACCGCATCAGCACTGTTCTCGGTAACTATGACAGCAGTATTGCAGGGCCTGCCGATGGTGCAAGCGGTACTCTTGCTCGGCATGTACGCACTACTGCCCATGCTGGTCGTGCTCTCGCGTTACTCGATCTCGATGATGATGACCGGTGCCATGGCCATATTCACCGTGAAGTTTTGGTCCGTGCTCTGGTATCTCGCGTTATGGGTTGATCAAAATCTTATTCTCTCTATGTACCCGGATGTGAATATTTTCTTTCAGATCTTCGCCAACCCAGGCGAACACGATGCAAAGCGTATGTTGCTCAACATGATTACAATGAGTCTGTATCTGGGACTGCCGTTATTGTGGAGTGCCATGATGGGCTGGGTGGGCCTTCATGTCGGGAGATCAATATCGGCAGCATCTGCACCCCTCATTCGCCAAGCGGATGACGCTGGCAGGCAAGGTGGACAAATCGGTCGAGCATTAATCTCAAAGGGTCTGAAAAGATAATGCGGATTCATACATCGTCTTCATACGAGCCATACGGATCGATGCCGCAATCCATTCGGCCAGTCTGAAAATTGTAATCCCCCATCAGGTCCGAACCATCAAGTTGTGGTCGATCATCTTGCGATGAATCAGAATCAACACTATCTGCTACTAGCCGAAGGAACCGGCCAAGAGCGTTGGTTAAAGACCGAGATATGAATCTATATTTCATCGATCGATTATACCGCAAACTTGGATATGACATGGCGATCTGACGGTCACGAACAAAGCTAGCGATAAGCCACGTTATCGCTAGTTATCCGGAAACCAAACGGAGTACGGCAAACGTCTGCTTTTCCCGAAAGCGGTCATTCAAATGTTTAGAAAAGTTCCTCCGCGACAGGCCGCTTTCGGCCACAAGCGGACGGCCATAGAAATCAATTATTGAGAATAAATCTCTTGATCGTCACATCGCCAAGTATGCCGTACATAGTTAGGCCGGTATCAGAGCAGTGTTGATAGGTTTCAAGTCTAACTGATTTGCCCAGCGGTACATCATCACATGAACCTTTGTAGTGCCAGTACTCTTGTTCCCGGTTGTACATGAATGAAGTCGCTGACTGGTTGTTTGGACGAACTTCAATCGCAAGATCGTCAGGCGCAATCCGCTGTACCGCGTATTCATAACCGAACTGATCTTCGAGAAACTCCCTATTTCTAGCGACGTAATCGAGAGCTGCGCCACATGACATGATCTTGAAAGCTGGAATCTCGTCGTCCGCACGAAGTTCCCGGCCCCTCGACAAGCAGTCTGCATACGACTGCGAGAAAATCGAGAGAAACACGGCACAACAAACAAATTTCATAATCGGACGGTATCACAAGTTTTAGATTATCAGTCTTGCCCGCTACCACTTTGCGATTCGGTGACCGCTTTGGGTCATCAGCGGCCCTCCGACATCGTATCAGCTCAGCGGCCGCTTTCGGGCGCATACCGGCCGTTCCGCACCTATTTTTCGAAATCTAAAATCTGAATGACTGCTTTTCCCGAAAGCGGCCATTCAGGCACCGCGATATTGACTGAAACGAGGGTCCGCTATCGGCCAAAAGCGGCCACCGGAGCCTGGTTCAATCGGACTGCCAGTTTCATTGCCTTGTTAGGCAGCGGTTGGGAAATCCGAAGACCGGCCGTCACTATCTATCGCGTGTTACTGGCACAAGTTCCATGCCAAGCTGCGAACGGAGATTGATCTCGTCGTCTAAGCTCCAAACCTCCGTGAGGACCCCGTCAATTACGGTCACCATGTACGTACCGGCGTAGCTAACTTGTCGTCCAGTTGGTGCGATCCCAGCATACTCGCCTAGCTGGGTACCCCTAAGGACTACCCTGACCGCAACGCGGTCGCCCTCCGCGATCATTTCCTCGATGTCATGCGTGTAGTCGGGGAAGCTACGGTAGTAGCCTCGAATCACCTCAAAGGTTGCATCTCTACTAACGGCCCGATCTGCACCGTCGATTATGCGAGCGGGAACGACGAAATGCTCGTCCATCAGGTTTGTCAAAGCGTCGAAATCCTGAGCGTCTAGAGCTGAGAACCACTGTCGAACAACTTCCTTGTTTGCGGTCGTGAAGTCAGAAGGCGCACGTTGGCATCCGACCACAACAAAGATAAGGAGAAAGACGAAATAAAAGGCGTAATTTTCTCGACTCGACACGATACCTCCCGAATTGCATCGTCCGCTTTGGGTCACAAGCAGCCTGTCAGCATCATATCACCCGACCGGCTGCTTTCGGGCTGTTACCGGCCACTCATAGCAGCGGATTTTAAGTCGTCCCTGCGCTGTTTTTCAGGTGTTTTCAGTGTACGTGAACTGTTATCGAAACCGTTGAGCCAAAACGGTTTCATTGAATTTTTCGTTGCTGTGTTGTTCTGGCGTTTTGCGGCTAGTTTTGGGTGAGCTTGGCCCAAAATTGGACCATTTCGGTTTGGCTGCTTCCGCCGGAAGCGGTCATTCAATAACGCCGATATTCAACCTTGTGACGGGCAGCAATCGGCCACAACCGGACATTGGGGGCGGCCAGAGCAGCGCCTTGTTAGGCAGTGATACTGGTTAGTATTTGTCAATGTCAAGGTCAAGATTGCAGAATCTAGACGCACCATGTAGGTCCGGGAAAAGTGTTAAATGGTTGATATTCATCCTATTAAGCGATCGAAGCGCCATTTGACGATCCTTGTTTGGAATCGTGATCTTTATCAAGATGTATTCATCCTCAATGCCGGCGAAATGCTTTTTAATCCACGACTCGAGGTCCACTCGATCTGGCGCTCGCGTAAACAGCCCTGCCTGGTTAACGAGACGTGGATTATCGTCAGATTGGGGTCGAACGAGCTCCACGATTGGTGGCCGATCTGGCCCTTCAATCGATTTTGCAATCTCGCGCGACTTAGCCTCGAGAGCAGACGAATTTACGGCATAAAGGGCTCTGCGTCGCGTCTGGTCCGGCCCGGTGTGGAAAAACGCGAAGTACGCAGCTGCAAACGGGGAGGAGGTCCAATCGAGGAGTGGTGTATCGAGTCCGTGATGTTGTCCGAGAGCCCACCAGTCATTCTCGTTTGAAATGGGGACTGGGTTTGGTCCGCGCCTTCCGCGTACTGCATACTGGAAGTTCTCGAGATGCGACTTTCTCAATTGCCGTTGGCGGACCCGTCCAACCCGTTTAAGTCGCCGGTCCAGTGTTGGCTCGAGGAACCAGTCGTCACATCGATGGCCTCGCCAGATATAGTAACGAAAATCCAACATCTCCTGATACACAAAATCGGAAAAGTACTTCCACGAGAACAGTCTGAACTCGCCTACACCGGCTTCAACTTCAAGTTGATCCCACCGCGGTTTTCGTGCCACTTGACTTCCTCCGCTGCCTAACTATTGGTTATCTCGCAAAAGTGCAGCATAACGTACGTGCCTCCGGCTAACTGTGTACGACGGTTATGGGTCAACTGCAGTCGTTTGCTAGTTTATCACCTGGACGGCTGCTAACGGCTGCAAAGCAGACATTCGATCGTGATGGAATCTGATTGTGTACGTAAGTTTTGGGTCCCGACTATCACAGCTAGGCGGTGTCCATGTCAGGCAGTGTCATTTCCCGATTAGAGCCTCGGTACCGTACTTAATCAGGATTGTTTTCACGATATCAAATGACATGCCGACCGACTTTTCCGCCATAGTGGCCTTGGCTCGGTCCCAAATGGTTTGGTTTCTGGATGCCTCAAGAAATTCGTGGCCTGCCCACGTTATGTACCTAGCTCGCCATTTCATTTTTTGCGTCGATTTCGAAAGGTTTTCAGCTTCCACTAACCCTGCCTGGTCAAGGAGCATCAGGTGGTACGAGACTTCTAGTTCAGTATTGTCCCTGATTTTGACCTCAATAACTCCGGAGCCGAAGGGCTGTGCCTCGAGATTTAGCAGAATCTCTCGGCACAAATCCATGCTTCGTTTCATCTGATATTTCTCCTACGATGACAGTTCACGTTAGACAGGCTCTTTGATCTTGTCAGACATCGGAAGTCAGCTATATGTGTTGATAGCGCTCTTGAGAAGTATCCTAATCTGAGGATCGTCGTCAACTACTGACCACGCATATCTTATGAATAGTTGTTGAGCTCGTTCGGATCCCAAACCCTCAAAGTACTGATGTTTATGTCCATAGATATCCGGCACTTCAAACAATTCATGTTCAAATAAATCTATCGTCCCCCACTTGGAACGAATTCGACCATGCTGTACTAGCTTGCCAACATGGCGGCACCAATCGATGTCGGAATACACCACCAAGTCGCCAGACTCTAGTTCGCGGCCGGAAATTGCTGAAACTAAACGTTTGTTGATACAGTAATCAACAAATTCGGTATCAGCAGAAATGCTGTAGTCCGGTTCGGTTGCTCGTGAAGGATTCTTTCTAATGATTCCTGGACCGTCGGCAATAGCACGATACCAATCATCACTTTTAAGGTTGAATGCGTACATTGCGCAGTTGATGAAAGGGAGATCAACCATTTCCTGAGGCGATTGTTCTGGTAACTGAATCGAATGAGGAAATTCAGCTCGCAGTTTTTTGATTTCGTCGAAACTGAGTTTTTTTTGCTGCTCAAGTTCTCCCAGCTTCTTCCGTAGTAAGTCCACTGGGATGTAGTCCACCATAGTCAGTTACCACCAATTTAACAGGTCAGTCTGACCTAGGTTGAATGCTCGCCATATAACAATCACTAAGGCCACACCGGCCAGAAACAAAAACCAATTCGGTAGTTCCTCCCTCGATTTCCACGCACTTCGAACGCGGGCAACGATTCCGGGTTTGTTTGTAGTGTCATCGCTTTCATCCATGAACAGCATTCTACCCCAGATCCACTTTCCGCTCCGGTCAGCGGTCGTCAGCGGATCCCATCGTCGAAGAAAAAAGGCCGCATGAGATTGCGCAGGACGCGAGATATCGACCCGGGCCTTACCGAGGGTGTGGATGAAACCGGCGTATCATGTCGACATGCCATCCGGATTCGGTATCGACGATTCTGACGATCCCGGCCTCCATCGATATAACCATCGATGTTGCCGGCGGTGCCTGCATGGCTATGACGGATTGGACTGGACCCCAAAGTCATATCCTACGACGGAGGATCCCGTAGATGCTTAAAATCACAGATGCCGAGCGCGCCTATTTCGATGAAATGCGGTGTCTCACCACGGACTCTGAAGGCCGCGAAGTTCTCGTGGGACTCACATCCGAAGAGACCAACACATATCTGGCACTCAGCGGAAATCCAGCCGCCGGAGCGTCGGATCCGGACGGCCGGAACACTTATCTGGCGCTACATGACAAACACGAGCGAGCGCGCCTCGAGGTGCTGGGAGCGGAGCACATTGTACGGACTGAGAACCCGCCACGTCACTGAGCCAGGGCGAGCAATAAAGCTGTAGCCGCTATACTCGTCGTGAGCTCTACCCGACGGCCCATAAGCTGATCATGTCAGACAGGGGCGCCGGATCGGCCGCTATTGGGCGGGCGGATAGCGGCTGTTGTGCTGGTAGGATTGTTACGGGCCGCTGTCACAAAGCGGACATCCCTCAGCGTGCTATCGTTTTCCTAATGGGAGGCGAAAATTATGCGTAA
>JADFHE010000053.1:0-6349 GCA_022567295.1 Pseudomonadota bacterium
ACGTTTATGTGCGGCTTATTTCTGATAAATTTCTCTTTAGACATTTCCCTATTCCCGTGCCTAAGCTGAAAACCGTTAAAAATACATTCGCGGCCAGGGCCGTTTATGCTCTATGGGTGCTCCTGCTATTTCTTAATTACCGTGTCCGCCACACTCTGCGGCACTACTGAATATTTCTCGAACTCCATCGAGTACACAGCACGGCCCTGGCTCATTGAACGCAGATCCGTGGCATAACCGAACATCTCAGCCAGCGGTACCTCGGCGCGAATGACTTTGCCCGCAGGCGTATCATCCATACCTTGTGGCAGACCGCGACGACGATTCAAGTCGCCCATCACGTCTCCCATGTTTACCTCAGGTGTCACCACCTCAACTTTCATGATCGGCTCAAGCAGCACCGGATCGGCATTGCCTGCACCGTCTCTGAAGGCCATTGAACCGGCAATCTTAAACGCCATTTCGCTTGAGTCAACATCATGATACGAGCCATCGTACAAAGTCACCCTGCAATCCTGCATCGGATAACCTGCGACGACACCGTTTTCCATCTGTTCCCGCACGCCTTTGTCCACGGCCGGAATATATTCTTTGGGCACCACTCCACCAACAATCCCGTTGACGAATTCGTACCCCGATCCTGGCGGAAGTGGTTCGATCTTCAGATACACATGGCCGTACTGACCACGTCCGCCTGACTGTCGCACGAACTTACCTTCCTGCTCCACTGACTTACGTATTGTCTCACGGTACGCAACCTGCGGCTTGCCGACGTTTGCCTCGACATTGAATTCGCGTTTCATGCGGTCAACGATGATCTCGAGATGCAGTTCGCCCATTCCCGAAATGATCGTTTGCCCGGACTCTTCGTCCGTATGAACACGAAAAGAGGGGTCTTCCTTCGCGAGTTTTTGCAATGCGATACCCATCTTTTCCTGGTCCGGCTTCGTCTTCGGCTCGACCGCCACGGAAATGACCGGCTCCGGAAACTCCATACGTTCGAGCGTAATCCTGTTTTTAATATCGCACAGCGTGTCGCCAGTCGTTACATCCTTCAGGCCTACCGCCGCTGCAATATCACCGGCGCAGACTTCCTTGATCTCTTTGCGATCATTCGAGTGCATCTGCAAAATACGTCCGATGCGCTCTTTCTTGCCTTTCACCGGATTGTAAATTGTGTCGCCGGAGTACAAAACGCCGGAGTACACACGGAAATACGTTAGATTGCCAACAAATGGATCTGTCGCGATCTTAAACGCCAGTCCTGCGAACGGTTCACTGTCATCGGCGTGACGCTCGCCTACCGTGCCATCTTCATTGATGCCCTTGATAGCCGGAACATCGACAGGTGACGGCAAGTACTCGATAACTGCATCGAGCAGGGCCTGAACACCCTTGTTCTTAAATGCTGCGCCGCACGTCACGACGACGATCTCCCCACGCAAGGAGCGAGCGCGAAGCCCTCTGCGAATGTCGTTTACCGACAACTCACGATCTCCGAGAAACTTGTCCAGCAGCTCCTCGTCCGCTTCGGCCGCAGCCTCGATCATTTTCTCACGCCACGCTTCGGCTTCAGCTCTCAGCTCGGCAGGAATTTCACGAGCCTCATAGGTCACGCCTAAGTTGCTCTCGTCCCAGTACAATGCCTGCATCCGTACCAGATCGATGACGCCTTTGAATTTATCTTCCGCGCCGATCGGCAACTGAATCGGTACTGGATTTGCGCCCAGCCGTTCAATAACCTGGTCGACCACTCGCAGGTAATCAGCGCCGGCGCGATCCATCTTGTTGACAAAGATCAGGCGCGGCACACCGTACCTATCGCCCTGCCGCCAGACCGTTTCGGTCTGCGGCTCAACGCCGCCAACTGAGCAAAGTATCGTTACTGCACCGTCAAGCACACGTAAAGAACGCTCGACCTCAATGGTGAAATCCACGTGCCCCGGCGTATCGATGATATTGATCCGGTGCTCATCGTACTGCTTGTCCATGCCCTGCCAGAAGCAAGTCGTTGCTGCCGACGTGATCGTTATGCCGCGCTCCTGCTCCTGTTCCATCCAGTCCATTACGGCTGCTCCGTGATGGACTTCGCCTATCTTGTGCGAAACGCCTGTGTAGAACAGAACACGTTCCGTCGTGGTCGTCTTGCCCGCATCAATATGGGCCATGATGCCAATATTGCGGTAACGCTCGATAGGGGTTGTGCGAGCCACGGCAAAACACTTACCAACGGTAGTGCGAGAACGCCTTGTTGGCTTCCGCCATACGGTGCGTGTCTTCTTTCTTCTTGACAGCCGTACCGCGATTCTCAGCAGCATCGAGTAACTCGTGTGCAAGACGATGCGCCATCGACTTCTCGCCGCGCTTGCGCGCCGCGTCGATTACCCAACGCATAGCAAGTGTCTGACGACGGGCCGGACGTACTTCGACCGGTACCTGGTAGGTAGCACCACCAACGCGACGTGACTTCACCTCGACAACGGGCTTGACGTTTTCAAGCGCCGTCTCGAGAAGTTCAAGCGCTTTTTCGCCCGTCTGTGTCTCGCGATCGGATATGCGATCCAGCGCACCGTAGATGATGCGCTCTGCAACGGACTTCTTACCGTCATTCATGATCATATTCATGAACTTCGCGAGCAGGTCACTACCGTACATGGGATCGGGCAGAATCGTGCGCTTCGGGGCCTGTGTTCTTCTGGACATTGTCTGCTATCTCAACTTCATGACTTCGGCCGTTTCGTACCATATTTGGAACGACCCTGTCGTCGATCGGAAACGCCAGCGCAATCGAGCGTGCCGCGGATTGTGTGGTAACGAACACCGGGCAGATCCTTTACACGACCGCCACGAATCAGCACAACACTATGTTCCTGCAGGTTGTGGCCTTCTCCGCCGATATAGCTAGTGACTTCAAATCCGTTCGTCAAACGCACGCGAGCGACCTTCCGCATCGCCGAGTTCGGCTTCTTCGGTGTGGTGGTGTAAACACGCGTGCAAACGCCACGCTTCTGCGGGCTGGCCTCGAGCGCTGGTACCGTGCTTTTGGCACGCTTTACAGCACGTGGCTTGCGCACTAATTGATTCACTGTCGCCATGGGCCTTCACTCTTCTCTTGCTGAAAAAATCAGGGCCCGCCTTATGGCGAGCCCTATGGTTAAGGGCGGGCATTTTAGTGATGCCTGCGAGTCAGTGTCAAGCAACCATCGATTACGGCCCGCCACGACCGATAAGTCATTGTTTCTATTAAGCGGTTGTTGTTTCCTCGCTGCCTTCCGGAGCAGCATCCGATTCACCTGCCGCAACTTCGTTGCCCACCGACTCGGTATCGACCGCAGACTCGAGATCAGCTACAACCTCAACATCAGCCGGCGCGTCGACATCTGCTGGCCCATCTGCGACCAGCGCTTCTTCAGCCGCCGCTTCTTCAGCCGCCGCTTCGGCAGCAATTACAAGTGATTCCTCAAGCTCCTTCAGCTGATCCGCAAGATCCTGCTCGCGCGTGCGTCGACGCTCGGCGTGATGTGCGAAACCAGTACCTGCCGGAATCAGGCGACCAACGATGACGTTCTCTTTCAGGCCGCGCAAGTCGTCGCGCAATCCGCGGACAGCCGCTTCGGTCAACACGCGTGTGGTTTCCTGGAACGACGCCGCGGAGATGAACGATTGCGTAGCCAGAGAGGCCTTCGTAATACCGAGCAGAACCGGTTCAATGGTCAAGGGTTCTTTACCCTGAGCCAGTAGCTTTTCTTCAACTTCAAAGAAGCGTGCCTTGTCGATCTGCTCAGCGCGCAGGAAATTACTGTCGCCCGGCTTCACAACATGCACCTTGCGGAGCATCTGGCGAATAATCACTTCGATATGCTTATCGTTAATCTTTACGCCCTGCAGACGGTAAACGTCCTGGATTTCCTTAACGAGGTAGTTCGCCAGGTTCTCGACACCGCGCAAACGCAATATGTCGTGCGGGTTTGGTTCGCCGTCAGCGATGATTTCGCCTCTTGCGACCTGCTCGCCCTCAAACACATTGAGGTGCCGCCACTTCGGAATCAACTCTTCATAAACTTCCGTCTCGCCCGTAATCACGAGACGACGCTTACCCTTTGTTTCCTTACCGAAGCTCACCGTTCCGGTGTGCTCCGCCATGATCGCCGGCTCTTTCGGCTTACGAGCTTCGAACAAGTCGGCAATGCGTGGCAGGCCACCGGTAATATCGCGAGTCTTCGAAGACTCTTGTGGGATACGGGCAATAACGTCACCAACGGAAACGCTGGCACCGTCGGCCATCGAGATGATAGCGCCGACAGGCAATGCGTAAACCGCGGGAATATCGGTGTTGGCGAAGCAAATATCCTTGCCGTCGTCATCGACCAGTTTCGCGACCGGACGCAGGTCTTTAGCAGATCCAGTGCGGCTCTTCGGATCAAGAACGACAATACTTGTCAGACCGGTGAATTCGTCGACTTGCTCGGAAATGGTGATGCCGTCGATGAAGTCTTCGAATTTGATCCTGCCCTCCACCTCAGACACAACAGGGTGTGTATGCGGATCCCAGGTCGCAAGAATCTGACCTTGCGTTACGTCAACACCGTCTTCGATCGTGATCGTTGCACCGTACGGTACTTTATAACGTTCACGTTCCTGGCCCTGCTCATTGATCACAATGATTTCACCGGAGCGAGATACAGCAACGAGGTAACCCTTGTGATGTGCGACTGTCTTAATGTTACGCAGACGTGCGACACCGTTGGACTTGATCTCAATTTTATTGATCGCGGCAGAACGAGATGCCGCACCGCCGATGTGAAAGGTACGCATCGTCAGCTGTGTGCCCGGCTCACCGATCGATTGCGCCGCTATTACGCCGACAGCCTCGCCGATGTTAATGCGATCTCCGCGAGCAAGGTCACGACCGTAACATTGCGCACAGACGCCGGAGCGAAGCTCACAGGTAATCGGCGAGCGAACCATTAAATGGTCAATCGACATATCATCGAGATGCTGTACTGTCGCTTCGTCGAGCATCGTGCCCGCATCGTAAGCAACTTTGTCGCTTCCCGGAATCAATACCGGCTCAGCCAGTACACGTCCGAGTACGCGATCGCGCAGCTGTTCGACTATGTCACCACCTTCAACGATCGGCGCCATGGACACACCGTTGCGGGTTTCGCAATCGTCTTCTGTTACAACAAGGTCCTGTGCAACGTCAACGAGACGGCGGGTCAGGTAACCTGAGTTAGCAGTCTTCAAAGCCGTATCGGCCAGACCTTTGCGAGCACCGTGGGTCGAGATAAAGTATTGCAGTACATCAAGACCTTCGCGGAAGTTAGCGGTAATAGGCGTTTCAATGATCGATCCATCCGGTTTCGCCATCAGGCCACGCATACCGGCGAGCTGGCGAATCTGGGCGGCAGAACCACGAGCCCCTGAGTCAGCCATCATGTAAATCGAATTGAATGACTCCTGCTCGACCATCTTGCCCTCAGCATTCTTAACCGTTTCGGTCCCCAGCTTGTCCATCATTGCTTTCGCCACCTGGTCATTGGTGCGCGACCAGATATCAACAACCTTGTTGTAGCGTTCGCCATCGGTTACGAGGCCCGAACCGTACTGATCCTGAATCTCCTTAACTTCGGCTTCTGCAACTGCAAGAATCTCATCCTTGTTTTCAGGCACAACCATGTCATTAATGCCGATCGAGATACCGGCCTTCGTCGCGTGACGGAAGCCCGTGTACATCAGCCGATCAGCAAATATGACGGTCTCCTTCAGGCCCAGCTGGCGATAGCAGACGTTGATGACATTGGAAATCGCCTTCTTCGTCATCGATCTGTTGATGTGAACGAACTCTATGCCCTTCGGCAGAATTCCCGAGAGCAACGCACGACCAACTGTAGTGTCGACAATCTTGGTTACTTCAACCGACTCACCGACTTCGTTCGACTCATGGATCGTCACGCGAATCTTCACCTGCGCCTGCAACTCGGCGACGCCAGCTTCGTATGCACGAAGTGCCTCATCGAGGTTCGCCAGTATCATACCCTCGCCCTTCGCGTTCACTTTCGTGCGTGTCATGTAATACAGACCGAGTACGACGTCCTGCGACGGTACGATGATCGGATCACCGTTGGCGGGCGACAAAATATTGTTTGTCGACATCATCAGAGCACGTGCTTCAATTTGCGCTTCGATCGACAACGGCACATGCACTGCCATCTGGTCACCGTCGAAATCAGCGTTAAATGCCGTACAAACGAGCGGATGCAGCTGGATAGCCTTACCTTCAATCAATATCGGCTCAAATGCCTGAATTCCTAGTCGATGAAGAGTCGGTGCACGGTTCAACATCACG
>JADFHE010000053.1:6447-15679 GCA_022567295.1 Pseudomonadota bacterium
CCGTCGAAATCAGCGTTAAATGCCGTACAAACGAGCGGATGCAGCTGGATAGCCTTACCTTCAATCAATATCGGCTCAAATGCCTGAATTCCTAGTCGATGAAGAGTCGGTGCACGGTTCAACATCACAGGATGCTCACGAATAACCTCTTCGAGAATATCCCAGACTTCTGCGCCTTCACGCTCAACAAGCCGCTTCGCTGCCTTGATCGTTGTCGCTTCCCCACGTAGCTGCAGCTTCGAGAAAATGAATGGCTTAAACAGCTCAAGCGCCATCTTCTTCGGCAAACCGCACTGATGTAGTTTCAGTGTCGGGCCGACAACAATTACCGAACGGCCAGAGTAGTCAACGCGTTTGCCGAGGAGATTCTGGCGGAAGCGGCCTTGCTTGCCCTTGATCATGTCTGCGAGTGACTTCAGCGGTCGTTTGTTGGTCCCCGTAATTGCACGGCCACGACGGCCGTTATCGAGCAGCGCGTCTACTGATTCCTGCAGCATGCGCTTTTCGTTGCGAACAATAATATCTGGAGCGTTCAGCTCCAGCAGGCGCCGCAGACGATTGTTGCGGTTGATAACGCGACGGTACAGATCGTTAAGATCTGAAGTCGCGAAACGACCGCCATCCAGCGGCACCAGCGGACGCAAGTCCGGCGGCAGTACTGGCAGAACGGTCAGAACCATCCACTCCGGCTTGTTACCCGACTCGATGAACGACTCGATGAGCTTAAGTCGCTTCGACAGGCGCTTGATCTTGGTCTCGGAACGCGTTGCGTCCATGTCATCGCGAACCTTCAGGATTTCGCGCTGCAGATCGATGGTCATGAGCATTTCGCGGACTGCTTCGGCGCCCATTCGGGCATCGAATTCGTCACCGTACTGCTCCAGGGCGTCGAGATACATTTCGTCGGTCATCAGCTGACCACGCTCGAGCTCGGTCATCCCCGGCTCAACGACGACGAACGCCTCGAAATACAAGACACGCTCAATCTCACGCAGCGTCATGTCGAGCATGAGCCCAATACGCGATGGCAGTGATTTCAAGAACCAGATATGCGCAACCGGGCTCGCCAAGTCAATATGCGCCATGCGCTCACGACGAACCTTGGTCTGTGTAACTTCAACGCCACATTTCTCACAAACGACGCCGCGATGCTTCAGTCGCTTGTACTTACCGCACAGGCACTCGTAATCCTTGATCGGGCCAAAAATTTTGGCACAAAACAGGCCATCGCGCTCCGGCTTGAAGGTGCGGTAATTGATCGTTTCCGGCTTTTTGACTTCACCGAAAGACCACGACCGGATCATGTCCGGCGACGCCAGACCGATGCGAATCGCATCGAAGTCATCAATCGGGTTTTGGTATTTGAAAAGCTTAAGCAGATCTTTCATTAGTCTGTCTCCAGCTCAATGTTGATGGCCAGAGATCGAATCTCCTTGACTAACACATTGAATGATTCCGGCATTCCAGCATCCATGTAATGCTCACCGTCCACGATGCTCTTGTACATCTTGGTGCGTCCCTGGACGTCGTCCGATTTCACCGTCAGCATCTCCTGCAACGTATAGGCGGCGCCGTAGGCTTCGAGCGCCCAGACCTCCATCTCACCGAAACGCTGACCACCGAACTGCGCCTTACCCCCCAGCGGCTGCTGCGTAACGAGGCTGTACGGTCCCGTCGAGCGTGCGTGCATCTTGTCGTCAACCAGGTGATTCAGCTTCAACATGTACATGTAGCCGACCGTGATTTCGCGATCGAATTTTTCACCTGTGCGACCGTCCCAAAGAGTCGATTGACCCGAAACGTCGAGATCTGCGAGCTCAAGGAGGCCCTTGATCTCTGCCTCGGATGCACCGTCAAAGACTGGCGTTGCCGTCGGGACACCATTGGTCAGGTTGCTCGCGAGTTCTAGCACTTCTTCGTCGCTGAACGACTTGATGTCTTCCACTTGACCACCGGTCTTGTTGTAGATGGCATCGAGGAACTGACGCAGCTTCGTTATCGACTCCTGTGCTTTGAGCATTTGGTCGATCTTCCGGCCAACACCTTTTGCGGCCCAGCCGAGATGAGTCTCGAGCACCTGTCCGACGTTCATTCGTGACGGAACGCCCAGAGGATTGAGTACGATGTCGATGGTGGTGCCGTCTTCAAGGTAGGGCATGTCTTCGACCGGAACGATCGTAGAAATGACGCCCTTGTTACCGTGGCGCCCGGCCATTTTGTCACCGGGCTGTATGCGACGCTTAACGGCCAGGTAAACCTTGACCATCTTGAGCACACCGGGTGCCAGATCATCGCCGGCCGTGATTTTGTTTTTCTTCACGTCGAATCGATGATTAAAATCCTCGCGCTGCGACTTGAGGCGTTCGAACGCCTTCTGCAATTGCTCATTCGCGCCGTCATTTTTCAGGCGAATCTCGAACCACTGTTCGCGCGACACCTCATCAAGATAAGCCTTGGTGATCTTACTACCAGACTTCAGCTTGTCCGGCCCGCCCTGCGCCATCTTGCCCGTGAGCATATTCTCTACACGTTCGTAGATATCTTCTTCCAGAATGCGCAGTGTGTCGTCGAGGTCTTTGCGAACATTTTCGAGTTCAGCCCTCTCGATCGCCAGTGCGCGAGCGTCTTTCTCAACGCCGTCGCGCGTAAATACTCGAACGTCGATAACCGTGCCGTCCATGCCGGGCGGTACGCGCAGGCTGGTGTCTTTAACGTCCGAGGCCTTTTCACCAAAGATCGCACGCAGGAGTTTCTCTTCCGGTGTCAGCTGCGTTTCACCCTTCGGCGTAACCTTACCGACCAGAATATCGCCTGCCTTTACTTCAGCACCGATAAACGCAATTCCCGATTCGTCGAGTTTCGCGAGTGCGGCATCACCAACGTTCGGAATATCCGATGTAATGTCTTCAGATCCCAGCTTCGTATCTCGGGCGACACACTGCAGCTCTTCGATATGAATCGTCGTAAATCGATCTTCCTTGAGGACATTCTCCGAGATCAGAATCGAATCCTCGAAGTTGTAACCGTTCCACGGCATAAAGGCGACCAGAAGGTTCTGGCCAAGTGCCAGCTCGCCCATATCGGTTGACGGCCCGTCAGCCATTACGTCACCAGCAGCGATGATGTCGCCGTTCTTGACGAGCGGGCGTTGATTAATACACGTGTTTTGGTTCGATCGCGTGTACTTCGTCAGATTGTAAATATCGACACCCGGCTCCGCAGCGGTAGTCTCGTCATCGTTGACACGTACAACAATTCGCGATGCATCGACCGAATCAACGCGACCGCCACGACGGGCGATAACGGTAACGCCCGAGTCGATAGCAACAGCTCGTTCGATACCCGTACCCACGAGCGGCGCTTCAGCGCGTAGCGTCGGTACAGCCTGACGTTGCATGTTCGAACCCATGAGCGCGCGGTTGGCATCATCGTGCTCAAGGAATGGAATCAGCGCTGCGGCGACCGATACGATCTGCCGCGGACTAACGTCCATGTAGCTGATGTCGCCCGGTGCGGCCAACGTGAATTCGTTCTTGTGGCGTACAGCAATAAGGTCTTCTACGAACTTGCCGTTCTTGTCGAGCTCTGCGTTCGCCTGAGCGACGATGTATTGGCTTTCTTCGATCGCCGACAGGTAGTCGATATCCAGCGTCGCCTTGCCGTTTTTGACACGGCGATACGGTGTCTCGAGGAAACCATACTCATTCGTGCGTGCATAGACAGCCAGAGAGTTAATCAGGCCAATATTTGGTCCTTCAGGTGTTTCAATCGGGCACACCCGGCCATAATGAGTTGGATGAACATCCCGAACCTCAAAACCAGCACGCTCACGCGTCAGACCCCCCGGCCCAAGCGCCGAGACCCGGCGTTTGTGAGTAACCTCTGACAGCGGGTTGTTCTGGTCCATGAACTGCGACAACTGGGAAGAGCCGAAAAACTCTTTGACGGCAGCAGCAACCGGCTTGGCATTGATCATGTCCTGCGGCATAAGGTCGTCGGCTTCCGCCTGTGTCAGACGTTCCTTCACGGCACGCTCAACGCGAACCAAGCCAACACGAAATGCGTTCTCTGCCATTTCGCCGACGCTACGAACACGACGGTTGCCGAGGTGATCGATATCATCGACGGTGCCAAACCCGTTGCGAATGTTGACCAGCGTAGACAGCACATCAAGGATATCATCCTTGTTCAGTACTCCCTCGCCTTCCGAATTGTCTCGACCGACCCGGCGATTGAACTTCATACGTCCAACCCCCGAGAGATCGTAGCGATCCGGGTTAAAGAACAAGTTCTGGAACAAGTTTTCCGCCGCTTCCTTCGTTGGCGGCTCGCCCGGACGCATCATGCGATAGATCTCAACCAGCGCCTCTAGACGAGTGCTTGACGGATCGATTCTCAGTGTGTTCGAGATGAACGGACCACGATCGAGGTCGTTCACATACAGCGCACTGATGTGCTCAACGCCCGCTGCGATCAATTGCTCAATAAGTTCGGGTGTCAACTCAGCATTGGCGGCAGCAAGCAGCTCGCCGGTTTCGGTATCGACAATATCATTGGCGAGAATCTTGCCCTCGAGGTATTCGTTCGGAACGACAATCTTGTCGACTGTCGATTTCGACATGGCGCGAACATGTTTGGCCGTAATGCGCTTGCCTTCTTCGACGAAGACCCTGCGGCCCAGCTTGATGTCGAATGATGCGGTTTCACCACGCAGGCGTTCGGGCACCAGGCCCATCTTGATTTCTTTCTCCGACAGATAGAATTCGGTGTTCTCGAAGAACAGTTCGAGCATTTCCTCGTTGGTCATTCCCAGCGCACGCAGAATAATCGTCACCGGTAACTTGCGGCGGCGATCAATGCGAGCAAATACGGAATCCTTCGGGTCGAACTCAAAATCGAGCCACGAACCACGGTAAGGAATGACCCGTGCCGAGAACAGCAGTTTACCGGAACTGTGCGTCTTGCCCTTATCATGATCGAAGAACACACCCGGAGAGCGATGCAACTGAGAAACGATTACTCGCTCGGTACCGTTAATGACAAACGTACCGTGGTCGGTCATCAGCGGCATTTCGCCGAGATAAACTTCCTGCTCGCGAATATCCTTGACCGGCTTCGGCGTACCGCTGAATTCCTTGTCATAAATGACCAGACGGACCAGCACACGGATAGGAGCCGCATAGGTCAATCCACGCATCTGACATTCTTTAACGTCAAATACGGGTTCGCCAAGGCGGTAACTCACATACTCGAGCGCAGCGTTGCCAGAATAGCTGACGATGGGAAATACTGACAGGAAGGCAGCATGCAGACCTTTGTCTTCACGCTCTTCAATCGTTTTCGATGTCTGCAGGAACTTATTGTATGAATCAACCTGGATCGATAACAGGTACGGCACCTCCAGAATCGTCGGACGTTTACCAAAGTTCTTGCGAATTCGTTTTTTCTCAGTGAATGAGTATGCCATTCGAGAAATCCTCTTTAGTTACAGACGCGAGCAGGCAGCCGGCCGCTTTGCGACTGGCTGCTCACTCGACTTTTCTTCCGACCCACCGCCAAAAAACGACAGGTCATGCATCTCTCGATGCAACTACTTGAGCTCGACGCTAGCGCCGACTTCTTCGAGCTGCTTCTTAACTGCTTCTGCTTCGTCCTTGGAAACGCCTTCCTTAATTGCAGAAGGCGCGCCTTCGACGGTGTCTTTGGCTTCTTTGAGGCCGAGGCCCGTGATCGCACGGACAGCCTTAATAACAGACACCTTGTTGCCGCCGAAGCTTGTCAATACGACGTCGAATTCGTCTTTCTCTGCAGCCGCTTCGCCTGCGTCGGCGGCCGGTCCGGCAGCAACAGCAACCGGCGCGGCAGCGGAAACGCCCCACTCTTCTTCGAGCATTTTGACGAGCTCAACAACTTCCATGATTGGCTTGGCGCTCAGTTCTTTGAGCAGATCTTTATTTGACAGTGCCATTTTCTAATTCCTCTATATAATTTTGTTCCCTGAGTCAGGGAATATTTGATTAACTTATGCAGCTTCCTGTTGGCTGCGCGCAGACAGAGTTCTTGCGAGCATTCCGGAGGGTTCTGCAAACGTGCGTACCAACTGGCTCATCGGTGCTACGAACACGCCAAGCAACATTGCGCGCGCCTGATCAAGGGTCGGCAAATCAGCCAACTTCTTGAGATCAGACGCTGGTAGCAATTGCCCACCGGCTGATAGCGATACCGCCTGCAGAGCGGTGTGCTCCTTGGCGAAATCTTTGATAACCCTGGCAGCAGCACCTGGATCGTCTTTTGCAAACGCGAGAAGAATCGGGCCTTTGAGTGTGTCCTGCATACACTCAAAATCAGTCCCCTCGACGGCGCGACGTGCCAGCGTGTTTTTGACCACACGCATGTATACGCCGGCACTGCGTGCTTCTTTGCGCAATTCCGTCATTTCTTCAACAGAAAGACCTCTGTATTCAGCCGCAACGGCTGTTACAGATTCTCCTGCAACCGCGTTTACCTCTTTGACAACAGCTTTCTTGTCTTCAAGTCTCAGTGCCATGACTACTCCTGGCTTACGGTTACACCAAATGGGTGAAGACGAGCCTCACCCCCCATTCGGGGATTCGTCCCCTTGTCGGATGGGCAACCACTGCCAGATAACTGACTCAGGTAACTCCATCTGCGTAGGCGTCGATTAAGATCAACTACATGTTGATCACCTACGGTCTTCGACGACGCCGCTTCCTTGCGGCTAATATTCGAACTCCCGAAGGAGCTCTTACACATTCTTTACGACCGGCCCGTCGACTAAGTGCCGACTGACGCTCGGTCCACTGCTACACCGGGGCCCATCGTTGACGAGACGGTCATTTTCTTGAAATACAATCCCTTCGCGGATGCGGGCTTGGCCTTTATCAGATCTGTCAGCAACGCTTCAAGGTTTTCCTTGAGCGCGCCTACTTCGAAGTCAGCACGACCGATCACGCAATGGATAATTCCAGCCTTGTCGGTGCGATAACGAACCTGACCGGATTTAGCGTTCCTGACAGCGGTTTCGACATCGGCGGTAACCGTGCCAACCTTTGGGTTTGGCATCAGGCCACGCGGACCAAGAATCTGGCCCAGTTGACCGACAACGCGCATAGCGTCCGGTGTCGCAATGACAACGTCAAAATCCATCTCGCCTTTCTTCACTGTTTCTGCGAGATCTTCGAAACCAACGATGTCGGCGCCAGCGGCAGTCGCCTTGTCAGCATTTTCGCCCTGGGCAAATACTGCAACGCGAACCGTCTTTCCTGTGCCGTTGGGCAATACTGTCGAGCCGCGAACAACCTGATCAGATTTACGCGGATCGACGCCGAGGTTTACCGAGACATCAATGCTCTCTACAAACTTGGCCGTTGCCAGTTCTTTGACGAGACCCAGTGCATCAGTAACATCGTACGTTTTCTGCGAATCAATCTTGTCCCGAGCTGCCTGCTTCTTCTTGCTGAGCCTGGCCATTACTTTACCCCCTCAACTTCAATACCCATGCTACGGGCCGTGCCTGCAACAGTGCGCACAGCAGCGTCCATGTCGGCAGCGGTCAGGTCAGGCATTTTGGTCGTCGCGATCTCTTCGAGTTGTGCACGATTAACTCTGCCGACTTTCTCCGTGTTGGGTGTGCCAGAACCTTTCGCAACACCTGCAGCTTTACGCAGCAATACGGCAGCGGGCGGGGTCTTGGAGATGAACGTGAAACTGCGGTCGGTGTAAACCGTGATCACGACGGGAATAGGCAGTCCGGGCTCAGTGCCTTGAGTCTGCGAGTTAAACGCCTTGCAGAACTCCATGATATTGACACCGTGCTGACCAAGCGCAGGACCGACGGGTGGAGACGGATTCGCCTGACCCGCTGGAACTTGCAGCTTTATGTAGCTGGCAACCTTCTTCGCCATTAAATCTTCCTCTCGAGTTCAAACGCTCTTGCGAGCTCCTCGTACATTCTTCATTCCCTGTAGGAGCCCGCCCTGCGGGCGAAATCCTCCATGGGCATTAAAATCAATCGCGCGCAGGGCGCGCTCCTACGACTTTTCGACTTGACCGAAGTCAAGTTCAACCGGGGTAGACCGGCCGAGAATTTGTACACCAACCTGAATTCTGCTTTTCTCGTAATTGACCTGTTCGACCACTCCTGAGAAGTCGTTGAACGGCCCGTCCGTAACACGAACAACTTCACCTGGCTCGAACAGAACTTTCGGCCGTGGCTTGTCGACGCCTTCCTGAACGCGTTGCAGAATTCGGTCTGCTTCCTCTTCGGTAATCGGCGCCGGTCGATCGCTGGATCCACCAATAAAGCCAAGCACCTTGGGTACTTCTTTGACGAGATGCCAGGTCTCGTCATCCATTTCCATTTGCACCAGAACGTAGCCGGGGAAAAACTTGCGCTCGCTGCGCCGCTTACTTCCTTCTCGCATCTCAACCACTTCTTCAGTCGGAACCAGGATCTGACCGAACTTGTCCTGCAGTCCCAGTCGCTCAATACGCTCCTCAAGCCCGCTTTTGACGCGGTGTTCGAAGTTCGAATAGGCGTGCACGATGTACCAGCGTAAAGCCACTGCCGTTAATCCTCTAAATTCCGTTCGTTATGTGAATTGTCCGTTAGCCGACCAATGTCCGGGTCAGCCAAAGCAAACCCGAATCAAGTATCCAGAAGAACAACATCATGACCAGCGTAAACACGAATACAGCGATCGCCGTCTGCGTCGTTTCCTGCCTGGTCGGCCAGATGACTTTGCGAATTTCAACGCGTGAGCCCTGAATAAAGTGCCAGAGTCGCTGACCCTGAACGCTTGTCATCGCAATGCCGATACCGGCAACTGTCCCGCCAAGCACCATGAGAACGCGAATCGCCTGAGCGATTTCCGCTTCATAGTAGTAATACGCGTACAGCCCGCCTACCAACGCAGCCGCTGCAATCAGCAGCTTGATGGTATCGAGCATGCTGCTCTGTGTTGTTTCTGTCTGTACACTCATTCCGTTTTACGAAGCTTAAATGGCAGGCCAGGAGGGAATCGAACCCCCAACCTGCGGTTTTGGAGACCGCTGCTCTGCCAATTGAGCTACTGGCCTAAATCTTTACTCGATAACCTTCGCCACAACACCGGCGCCGACGGTACGACCCCCTTCGCGAATAGCGAAGCGCAGGCCGTCTTCCATTGCGATCGGTGCAATCAGTTCTACAACCATCTGCACATTATCGCCC
>JADFHE010000079.1 GCA_022567295.1 Pseudomonadota bacterium
CGGGAATGTTCAGTGCCGTAAAATTGTGGAAGTCGTCCTCGATTTCAGGGCCTGAACGAACGCCAAATCCCGCGTGACGGAAGATCTTTTCGATACGCGATCCTGCCCGAGATACCGGGTGACGGCCGCCGATCGAATAACCACGCCCCGGTAGCGACACGTCAATGGCATCTTCGGCGAGTTTTTTCTGCAATGCAGCCGCATCCAGTGCCTCCCGTCGAACATTGACCCGACTCTGCACTTCCTGCTTGGCCTGATTGATTGCCTCACCCGCTGCCGGACGCTCGTCGGCGGGCAGCTGGCTCAATGTCTTGAGTCTGGCGGTTAGTTCGCCCTTCTTGCCAAGGTACGTCACCCTGACTGCGTCGAGCGCAGCCAGATCGCGCGCCGCATCAATTTGCGCAGCCGCTGCTTCGACCAGCTCACTCAGTTCCTGCATTGAATACATCCGGAGTCAGGTACGGTCACCGTGCCCGACCCACCGAATTAACTTTCCCGAGCGAGTCCGGCCTTTGCCTGTTCGGCGATTGCACCAAAAGCCTCAAGATCGTGGACGGCGATATCGGCCAACACCTTGCGATCAATAACGATGTTCGCCCGGACCAGCCCATTGATCATGCGGCTGTACGACAAACCGTGCAGACGAGCCGCTGCATTGATGCGCGTAATCCACAAGGCACGAAATTGTCGTTTGCGCTGCCGCCGGTCGCGATATTCGTACTGGCCTGCCTTGATGACAGCTTGCTTGGCGGTTTTGAATAGCTTACTGCGTGCGCCATAGTAGCCCTTCGCTTTGTCGAGGACCTTTTTATGGCGTGCCTTCGCGGTGACGGCACGTTTCACTCTTGCCATGTCTCAATCTCCTCTCAGCTGTACGGGAGCATGCGGCGCACGCTCTTGACGTCACTGTCCGCGACCTGCAGCGTCAGGCCCAGCTGACGCTTGCGCTTCGGTTTCTTCTTGGTGAGAATGTGATTGAGGTGGGATTGGGCTCGCTTGAAGCCGCCCTTACCCGTCCGACGGAAGCGCTTGGCAGCGCCCCGATTGGTCTTCATCTTCGGCATTTGTCGTCTCCACTTTTCTGGCCTTGCCACGTACCGGTTTGTACCGGCCGCTGCAGGCGGGTAGCGCCTTCGTGTCTTAAGACCGTATCCGGCTGTTACTCACTTTTTCTTTGGTGACATCACCATGATCATCTGCCGCCCTTCCATCTGCGGCATCTGTTCGACGACACCAAATTCATCGAGGTCCTTGCGAACCCTGGCCAGCAAATTTGCACCCAGTTCCTGGTGCGCCATCTCCCGGCCCCTGAATCTCAACGTAATCTTGGTCTTGTCCCCGTATTCGAGGAACTCGACGAGCTTGCGCAGTTTGATCTGGTAATCACCTTCGTCCGTTCCCGGACGAAATTTGATCTCTTTTACGTGTACGTGTTTTTGCTTGCGTTTCGCCGACTGCGCCTTCTTGTTCTGTTCAAACAAGTATTTGCCGAAATCCATGATTCGGCAGACCGGCGGCTCGGCCGTGGGTGCAACTTCGACCAGATCGAGTCCTTCCTGCTTGGCCACTTCGATCGCGTCGGCGATGGGCATCAGACCCTGTTGCTCACCATCCGAGCCGATTACCCGGACCTCGGAAACGTCTATTTCCTCATTGCGTCGTACGCGCTTTGTGACTGCGATACTCGATTCCTCCACAGATTAACAGGTACATCCCACGCCAATGCCACTCGCCCAGGCACAGCCAGCACGGGAACGCGATTCTATATAGCCGGAACCCAAGAAACAACCGTGGAAACCCCGATAATCTCAAAAGAATCAGGCATTTTGTCGGCTAATCATACCCCTAATCCTTTCCCAGGCGGTCCACCACTGGGTGTGGTGGCTCGGATTTTACTGTTCTGAGGATAGATCACCCCCGCCTCGATAGCCGCTTCACCTGCAGCGGTCATTCACCAGCAGAGAGAAAACGCCAATCAAACATGCAAAGGACGTTTTTGTTCTTTAACGCAAGCTTCCATGCTCCCCTCTCCGGTCCGTCCTCGGCCGACGGCCGATCAGATTTTATGAGCGAGAGTTCCGCTGCGCTTATCCTTGGATGATCCTTCGGATCATCGGTCACATACCAGTGAAAGATAGCAGCAACGATCGCGCCGACCGACAACACGTCCGTACCGGGAATAACAGCGGTTACTATCGTCAGCAAGGCCCACGCTATTGCTATGGCCGTAATCGTAAATCGGGGGGGCCGAACCTGTCACCAAAAATACCGCCGGGGAATTGAAAAATCGCGTAGCCTGCGGCGAAGGCCGAAAACACCATCCCTAGGTGGTACTCGTTCATGCCGAGGTCATGCATCATCGTCTCGCTGACGATGGACAGGTTCGTGCGCAGCACGTAAGCAATGAAGCTCGCGAAGATGATGATTGCCAGAACGACCCAGCGAGTTCCTCTCACGATTTTTCCTCCGTTGTTATTTTTATTTGCAGGAAACCTTTAAGTTAGACTGTAGATCATTCGCTACGATGACCGTTTCGGGTTGCAGACTCAACCGGTCGATGCAACACCTAATCTCTAACTTGCGATTTCAGCCGGTCGCTGGTACATAGCGGCCGGTCAAATGGCTGCAAAGCAGAAACTTGAAGGACGGCTTTCGGCCAATAACGGTTGTGCCGTCATTGTCGTTTTTGATTTCCGTTGGGTTATTTATTGGAAATGTTGGAGTTGGCTGGAACAAAAAATTGGTGGGCGATGGTGGTCTCGAACCACCGACTTCCACGATGTCAACGTGGCGCTCTACCCCTGAGCTAATCGCCCTCTCGAACTGCCGCAGCCCGCGAAACGCGCCATACGATACTCAACGGCCCTGATCGGCGCAAGGCCTGTTAGCCGGCGTCGCGATCCGCCAGGCCGAGGCCTGCCTGGCGCAGGCGGTGTATCTCGTCACGCAGCCTCGCAGCGTCCTCGAACTCCAGATCACGTGCGTGCCTGAGCATCTGTTTTTCGAGCTTCGCCGCTTTCTTCATGAGCTGCTGCGGGCTCATTGATGCATACGGCGCCGCATCTTCAGCCGCGCGGCGCGGTCCCCTGCCCGGCACCGGATACGCGGCTTCCATGATGTCGGCGACGTGTTTGACGATTGAGGCGGGTTTTATGCTGTGCGCTTCATTGTGTGCCCGCTGTTTTTCGCGCCGCCGCGAGGTCTCGTCGATCGCCCGTCGCATCGAACCGGTGATCGAGTCGGCATAAAGGATCGCGGCGCCATTGATGTTGCGTGCTGCACGCCCAATCGTCTGAATCAACGAGCGATCCGAGCGCAGAAATCCTTCCTTGTCGGCGTCCAGAATCGCTACCAAGGACACTTCGGGCATGTCCAGCCCTTCGCGCAACAAATTGATCCCGACGAGAACGTCAAAAGCGCCAAGTCGAAGATCGCGAATGATTTCGGTGCGCTCGACAGTGCCGATATCGGAGTGTAAATAGCGCACGCGGACGTCGTGCTCGCGCAGGTAATCGGTCAAGTCCTCCGCCATGCGCTTGGTCAACGTCGTAATCAGCACGCGTTCATCAACGGCGACACGCTTGCTGATCTCGGACAGCACATCGTCGACCTGCGTTTTGGCAGGCCGGATCTCGACTTCGGGGTCCACAAGCCCGGTCGGTCGAACGAGCTGTTCGACCGTGTTATCGGCATGTTCGGATTCGTAATTACCGGGTGTCGCCGAGACGTAAATGGTCTGTGGCGCCGTCAGCTCGAATTCGTCGAAGCGCAGCGGCCGATTGTCGAGTGCCGAGGGCAAGCGGAAACCAAACGCGACCAGTGTCTCCTTTCGCGATCGATCTCCTTTGTACATGCCGCCGAGCTGCGGCACGGTCACATGGCTTTCGTCGATGACCAGCAACGCATTGGGCGGTACGTAATCGAACAGGCACGGTGGTGGTTCACCCTCCTCCCGTCCGGACAGGTACCGCGAGTAGTTTTCGATGCCGGAGCAATAACCCAGCTCCCTGATCATCTCTAAATCAAATAAAGTTCGTTGCTCAAGCCTTTGAGCTTCCAGTAGTTTCTCAATGCCCCTCAGGTACTCCAGACGCTCCTTCAGCTCGACTTTGATGTCATCACAGGCCTCCAGGAGCCGCTCCCGCGGCGTCACATAGTGTGATTTGGGGAACACCGTCAGGCGCGCGACACGACGTGTCATCTCGCCGGTCAGCGGATCGAAATACGACAGTGACTCGACTTCCTCGTCGAACAGCTCGATGCGGACCGCATCGC
>JADFHE010000021.1:0-19687 GCA_022567295.1 Pseudomonadota bacterium
TCAAATCGAAGCGCATCAACGGGATTCATTCTGGATGCCTTCATGGCTGGCAGCATGCCGAACACGACACCAATTGCGGTACAAAACAACAGCCCGATCACGGCCCACTGCATCGGCACGACGCCCTCAAATGACGATGAAATCCCGAGCTTGACGATAACGTTGCCAAGACCAAATCCGAGTAAGACACCCACCACGCCACCCACGTTGCACAGAACGATGGCCTCGAACAGAAACTGGCGCAGGATATCGCGCGGGTGGGCGCCGAGGGATTTACGGATACCGATCTCCTTGGTTCGTTCTGTGACCGAAACCAACATGATGTTCATGATACCGATGCCTGCAACCACCAGCGCAACGATACCGATAACGAAAGCACCGACTTTGACGCCTGCAGTCATCTGATTGAACTGGACGATACTGCTCTCGCTGTTAAAAAATTCGAAATTATCTTCCTCGCCGCGCCGTACCCCTCGAACTCGGCGTAACACCTGGCGAGTTTCCTCAATGGCATCGTCTACGAGTTCAGGCGTCTTTGCGTGCACCGTGATATTGACAGACCGTTCAAAGCCGAAGTTGTTGGTCATACCGTAGGTATTGACGAAGGTGCTGACAGGCATCAATACATAATTGTCGAACCCGGAATTAAACGCAGATTTCTTTTCATCCAAGACACCGATGACCGTGTATTCGCGCCCGTCGACTCGAATCTCCCTGCCAATCGGATTGACAAACGGATACAAGCGGTTGGCGATTGCATGGCCTATGACGACGACTTTTTGTGAATGCCGTACGTCCATCTGCGAAATATTGCGACCGTAGCCGACAAAATGCGTATTGTTTTGCGGATATTCCGGCGTACAGCCGCAAATGACCGTGTCGCCGTTGGTCGACTCTCCCTGATACTCGGCAGTGAAGCCGAATTGCCACAGCTCGGAGCCAACGATATCGACGCTGTCGACGTTGTCGCGAATGGCCTGGGCATCACTCAAGGTGACGGGCGGGCGCCGCATCGCCTTGCGGCGGTCTTCATCAGAGCTGAATCCTGTCGGCCACTTTTGAATCTGGAATGTTTGCGCGCCCAGCACGGTCATTTCCTGTTCCATCGTGCCCTGAATGACCGAAATCCCGGTCATTACTGCGATAATTGACGCGACGCCCAGTACGATTCCAAACAGCGTTAGCGACGAGCGCAGTTTGTTGGTGCGAATTGCCTGCAGCGACATGGTGAAGATATCCATTTGTTGCATGATTCTCGCCTCGCCCTATTCGTACCGAAGAGCATCTATTGGCGCGAAATTCGCGCCCTTGTATGCCGGAACCAAACCCGCAATAATTCCGACCAGAGCAGAAACAAACACGGCGCTGAGCATGATTCCCAGCGACAAGCTCGCTGTGAAGGCGCCAGCAGCATTCACTGCTAGCGTCAACAGCATTGACAGCCCTATGCCCAGAAGACCGCCCAAAACGCAGATCAAAGTAGACTCAAATAGAAATTGCATCAGGATGCTACGCCGCCGTGCCCCGATCGCCTTGCGAATTCCGATCTCGCGTGTTCGCTCGGTTACCGAAACAAACATAATGTTCATGACACCGATACCACCGACAATCAGTGCGATGCTCGTTACCAGGAGCCCGATGCCGAGAACGGCGCCGAATACACTATTAAATGCGCCCATTAAGGAGTCGAGTTTATTGATGGAAAAATTATCGTCCTCTGCCGGTCGAAGCTGACGAATTCTTCGCATTTCGCCAATAATTTCGTATTCGAGATTTTCCATCGCGGCAATCGAGCCGGCCTTGACAGCAACATCGACGTTAGTATTTCGCCGACCGCCGAAGGATTTTACGAAAGAGGTAATCGGAATAAATACCTGCATATCCAGATTGGGTCCGCCGAACGTGTTACCACCCTGTTTTTCCATGACGCCGATGACACGGTAGCGGTACCGACCAATACTGATAGTCTTGTTGATGGGATCGGCGCTCGGGAATAGATTGTCAGCGACATCCTTGCCGATAATCGCTACGTTTTTCCTGAAGCGCACATCGAAAGCCAGCAGGAAACGACCATCTTCCGGCACCTGGCCACTGATGATCGGCATTTTTTCCGACGTACCCACTATGGTCACGTCCTGCAGGACCTGTGAGCGATACTTTAGCGGTTGGCGTCCGGACATCGTCGGATTAACGACGGCGACGCCCGCGAATGCCTCCACCAGTTTGTCCGCCTCCTGCAGACTGATATTCGGCCGATTGCGAAACGTAAAGAAATCATTAATGGTGATCCAGGGCATCCGCGATACGTATATTACGTCGGCACCGATCGAGCCCGCCGCCTGACGAAATGACTGCTGCATGCCATTGGACGCCGCCAGCGTCATCGTGACGGCCACGATACCGATGATGATTCCAAGCATTGTGAGGGCGCCACGGGCCTTATTCGCCATTACTGCGCCCACTGCGATTCGAAACGACTCGCCGGTATCGAGTAATAATCTCAAGCCGGGCGCTCCGCAAACATCTCCGGATTAACCAGCGCGTGCATTACGCAGAACGGACTCATCGACATTCATCACGTCCGACTCAACCTGACCATCACGCAGACATAGCACGCGCTGCGCGTGCGCCGCGACATCATCTTCGTGGGTCACCAGGATGACAGTCTGCCCGCCCGCATGCAGATCATCCAGCATGCCCATGATGTCGTCGCCGGTCTTACTGTCAAGATTACCGGTTGGCTCATCTGCCAGAATGATGGAAGGGTTGCGCACCAAGGCGCGAGCAATTGCAACACGCTGACATTGTCCACCGGACAATTCATTTGGCCGGTGTGTCAACCGGTCCTTTAGCCCAACACGCTCCAATGCCTGTTCCGCGCGGTGTCGCCGCTCAGCCCTGGCGATGCCACCATAAATCAGCGGCAATTCCACGTTGTGCAAGATATTGGCGCGCGGTAGCAAATTAAAGGTCTGAAACACAAAACCGATCAATCGATTACGAATGTCTGCCAATTCGGACTCGTTCTTGTCCGCCACCTTTTCTCCGGCCAGCGAGTAGTCGCCGCTGGTCGGAATATCGAGGCAGCCGATGATATTCATGAGTGTCGACTTGCCGGACCCTGACGGCCCCATTACCGCGACGTATTCATTGCGGCAAATGTCCAGAGAAATTCCGCACAGCGCATGCACCAGTTCACTGCCCATCTCATAGGTTCGTACGATGTCTCTGAGTTGGAGCAGCACCTCGTTTCCGGTGCTGGCATCCACGTGACTATCCATTAGACATCACTTTCGTCACCGTCGTTATTGACCGTAACGGAACTGCCGTTGATCAAGTCTCGCGATATCGCACGATAACTTCCCGTTACGATCTGTTCCGCTTCGTCAATACCCGAAATAATCTCGATTTTTTTGTCGCTTTGAATGCCAATCTCGACTTGCCGAGCCACAACGATACCGTCTTCAATACAGAATACGATTTCAACAAAGCCGTCGGCGTCTGCCGTAAATTCGCCTTCAATGTCTGCAATCTTCTGGCCTTCCATCGTCAGCTGATCAAGTGTTCTGACAGCCACGCTTTGAATGGGTACCGCAACAACATTCTCTTTGGTCTGCGTAACGACATCCGCGCTGGCCGTCATTCCCGGTCGTAGCTTCGTGATCTCGCCGTTAATGGCAATCTTCACTTCAAACTCGGTTTTTTGATTCGCAGTGCCCTGGTCATTGACGTTTGCAGAGTTTGCAATTTCGTAGACGGTGCCGCTCAGGATCTGGCCGAATAGTGCATCAACCTCGACCTCAGCCTGCTGTCCAATGGCGAT
Organism: Pseudomonadota bacterium; assembly: GCA_022567295.1. GTDB lineage: Bacteria > Pseudomonadota > Gammaproteobacteria > Steroidobacterales > Woeseiaceae > UBA1847. Next base: position 3,824 of record JADFHE010000021.1, read on the forward strand.
ATTGACGATGTCATTTTCGTCGACATTCACGAGCGCCTCCATCGCGCTTAGGTCGGCGACAATCAGAATGATGTCTTCCTGGAATTGCGAACCAATGGCAATCTCGCCCTGCTCCTTGTTGAGATCGCTGATCGTTCCCGACATCGGCGCATATATCATTGTTTTCGATAGATCATCCGCGGCCTGTTTTAACATCGCGCGAACTTGTTCGACTTGATCCAATGCTGCCTGATAACGTGCGACTTCAACCTGATATGCCGCTTCCACAGAATCGAGTGCGGCAATCGATTCCAGATTTCTTGCCACCAGATCTCTTGCTCTCTCGTAGTCTTTTCCCGTCTTGATCTTGTTCTGCAATACCAGCTTGGAATTCGCCTGGGACGCGCGGACATTTGCTTGCGCGCTTTCGACGGCCGCTTCAAATCGCTCACGATCAAGTTCGACCAGTAATTCGCCCTGCTCAACCCAATCACCTTCCTCGACATGCAGTGCCACTATTTTGGAGCTGACATCGGCGCTGATACGAATCTGTGTTTTCGGTTGAATACGTCCAGTGGCATTGACCTTTTGTACGATAGTCTCGCGCGCGACGGTCGCCGATTGCACCGTAACAAGACGTTCTCCGTTGCCATTGAAGAACGCGAACGATGAGGCAAGCAAAACGACAACGATGACCGCTCCGGCCCAAATAATTTTCTTTTTCATTAGTTGCCCTGTTTCACCGCCGTGCAGCGCAATCAAACGCGCGCCGCGAGGTGCGGATAGTGCACGGAAGTAAATCGTTAGACGATCATTTGACGGATAGTTCGTTGTGTTAGATGCGCGAAACCGGCAAATAGTTCTGCTGGCGACCAAAGAAACATTGAGAAGTTGAAAGGACGCCCATAACTGGTTGTTTTATTTGTTGTATCCTCAATTCAACTGTCAACCCAACATTAGAGAGCAGCTATTCGACTGCTTGGCACGGCGGCGAACTCGATGGCACGCCCCTGTGATTGCAGGGACTGCTATCGCCCTGCTCAGTTTGCCGCTATGCTCGCGACCCTTTCCGAACCGCAACAAGAATCGGATGATGGGCAAGACGAGTAATCACTACGCACTCGCGTTGCATGGCGGTGCCGGCGCAATAGCGGGGCGCAACTATGACGCAGTTGAAGAACACCTCCGCAACCTGACGCAGGAGTGTGCGGCATTATTGGCGGACGGTCGCAGCGCGCTCGATGTCGTCGAGATCGCGGTCGCGGAACTTGAGAGCAGCGGCATGTACGTTGCCGGACGCGGTTCGGCCCCCAACACGGCAGGCTACGTTGAACTCGATGCTTCGATCATGCATGGGCCGACACGTGACGCCGGCGCTGTTGCCGCATTGGCTGGCTTCATAAGTCCTGTGCGGATCGCCCGCGGCGTGATGGAAAAAACACCACACGTCCTGCTCGCCGGCGCGGGAGCGCGCGCCTTCGCGCAAAGCCATGCCTACACGGAAGTTAGCGACCCCGGTGACTATTACATTGTGCCGGTCGGCGTCACAAGAGACGAATTGACGAACAGCAGCGCACACGGAACCGTCGGCGCGGTTGCTCGCGATCAGTCCGGCGCGCTCGCAGCTGCCACATCAACGGGTGGTACTTTCGGAAAACTTGAGGGCCGCGTTGGCGATACGCCACTGATCGGTCCCGGCACGTGGGCCGACGACAATATTGCGATTTCATGCACCGGAACGGGGGAACACATCATACGCTCCGGTGGCGCCGTATCGATCGCCTGCGCTTTTAAGTCCGGCGTGGCACTTGAAATGGCGATCACGGACATGCTTTACGAAGTGAAGCGCCTGGGTGGCAATGCCGGTGTCATCGCGGTTTCCCAAAAAAATGCGATCGCTACACTGTACAATTCGGAAGGCATGAAGCGAGCATCTGTTTCCACAGAACAGGCACTGAATGTGGCAACGTTTAAATAGAGTTTAGGAGTACTCCTTGAATCGCAATCCTATTATCACGTGCGCCGTTACCGGTTCCGGAGATACGGTTGCAAAGCACCCGGACCTGCCCAAGTCGCCTGATGAAATCGCGACAGCGGCAATAGAGGCGGCGAAAGCGGGAGCGGCGATCGTCCATATCCATGTTCGTGAGCCCGGGTCGGGAAAACCATCTCGCGATGTCGAGTTATATCGACAGGTGGTCGGACGCATTCGCGAAAGTGATACCGACGTTGTGCTGAATCTGACCACGGGCATGGGCGGCGATCTGTTCCTCGGTCCGGACGATGACCCGCTCAACTTTACCGAAAACACAGACTGCGTTGGCCAAATGGAGCGCATGCAACATGTTGAGGCGCTACTTCCGGAAATATGTTCGCTGGACTGTGGCTCGTTCAATTACATGGGCCAGAACTACGTCTTCATCTCGACGCCGTCGATGCTCGAACTCGGCGCAAAACGCCTGCAGGAAATTGGTGTTAAGCCAGAGCTGGAGGTATTTGAAGTTGGTCAGATCTGGTTCGCGAAACACCTGCTGGAACAAGGTTTGATCGACAGCCCTCCTCTGTTCCAGATTTGCCTTGGAATTCCGTGGGGAGCCCCTGCCACTCCCAGAGTTTTTCAGACGATGGTGGATGAATTACCCGATGGCTGTAACTGGACGGGTTTCGCAATCAGCGCGATGGAAATGCCGATAGTCGCACAGTCCATGTTGCTGGGCGGCAACGTGCGCGTCGGACTGGAAGACAACCTGTATCTTGAGAAGGGTGTGCTGGCAACGAACGCACAGCTCGTTGAGCGTGCACGCAAGATCATCGAATCATTGGGCGCGACCGTGCAATCTCCTGCCGAGGCGCGCGAGTCATTGGGACTCAAAGCGCACAGCTAATCTGCTGCCTTGATGAAATTAGATAGGTAACGCTGTCGTGTGCTTGATGTCCGACAGCACGATACTTGAGGTGACTTCCTGAATTCCGGGCAATTGCGATAACTTATCGAAGAAAAATCGTTCATAGGCTTTGATATCCTCGGCGACGATGCGCAACAGGAAATCCACGTTGCCCAGCAACACATAACAATCCATCACCTCCGGAAACTGTTTGACCGCTTCGGCAAATGATGAAAGATTGCTGCGTCCGTGCGATGTCAGTTTCACATGCGCGAATACCATTGTCGTCAATCCAACTTTTTCCCGGTCCAGAATAACCGGGTGATTCAAGATCACACCCTCCTCGCGCATGCGTTGCATGCGGCGCCAGCAAGCCGACTGCGACAATCCGATCTGCTCGCCAATGGCCGTTGCGTTGATTCCCGGGCTAGACTGCAGCAGATCGAGTATTTTGCGATCGGTTTGATCCAATGAAACACTTTGCATTATTTAGTCGAACCTACGCTTTAATTTGCGATTATTATGCGCGTTTTTGAGCTTACGTGAAAGGATTTGCAAGCTTTACGCCCGTAATTCGCGATATATTTGTCAATGGTTGCACACCTCACAGGGGAGAGGCATGGGCGTCTTTGATCACGCCGAATTTGATGCTCACGAATCGCTGCATTTCTTTAACGATGCTGCGACCGGCCTGCGCGCCATCATCGCTGTGCACTCCACGACGCTGGGCCCTGCAGCCGGCGGATGTCGTCGCTGGTCATACGCGAGCGACGCTGACGCGTTGACAGATGCACTGCGTTTATCGCGTGGCATGACCTACAAGAACGCCGTAGCTGAACTGCCTTTTGGTGGTGGCAAAGCCGTGATTCTGGCCGATGACGCAGCACCAAAATCAAGCGCGCTCTTCGCCGCCCTCGGCCGCGCCGTAGCATCACTCGGCGGGTGCTACATCACTGCGGAGGACGTTGGCGTCTCGGTCGAGGACATGCGGCATGTGCAACAACAAACCCAATTCGTGTCCGGTCTTCCACAGCGCGGCAACAATGCCGGCGGTGATCCATCCCCCTGGACCGCCGTTGGCGTTTTTCTTGGCATCCAGGCCGCCATCAAAACCCGGTTGGACAAAAATTCTTGCGACGGAATAACCGTTGCGGTTCAGGGTGTCGGTCACGTCGGTGGTCATCTTTGTCACTTATTGCACGACGCCGGCGCAAAACTGGTGGTCGCCGACGTCAATCGTGAAAATCTCAATGCGGTCAGCAGCGCGATACCTGTCGAGGTTGTCGCACCAGGCGAAATCTTGTTCGCCGCCGCCGACGTGCTGGCGCCCTGCGCGCTGGGTAACGTTCTGACGGCGGCGACGATTCCGCTGATCAAGGCGAAAGTGATTGCCGGTGCCGCGAACAACCAACTTTCCACCGCAGCAGACGGCGCACGACTCGCCGGCCGTGACATACTTTATGCGCCCGACTACGTCATAAACGCCGGTGGCATCATCAGCATTTCGCATGAATATCATGGCAGCAGCTCGGAAAACGAAGTGCGGGCCGACATTGCGAAGATTCCGGAGCGACTTGACGCTATATTCGCGGAGGCGAGCGAGTCAGGCCATACAACCAACGAACTCGCCGATAAGTTAGCGCGCCGTTTGATTACCGCCGGCAGGAAATAAAAGGTAAGCGACGAATGAACAAGAAATCGCGATTACAGATTCCGCGACCGACAGCACGACCCGGCGAAAAGCCCGACTTCAGCTATCTGGATCTTGCCGCGGCCGGCAGTGTAGACAAACCGGCGATTGACGCTCGAACCCGCGATCTGGAGCACCTGAGCAGCGGCCTCGTGCGCGTTCTTGACGACGATCACAACGCCAAAGGTCCGTGGAATCCTGGTTTTGACCCAGCGCAACTGCAAGTAGGGCTGCGCTGGATGCTGCTGAATCGCGTGTTCGACGAACGCATGTGGCAGATCCAGCGGCAGGGCCGCATTTCCTTTTACATGCAGGCCACCGGTGAAGAGGCGGTGTCAATCGCGCAAGCCATGGCATTACGCCCGGGCGACATGTGCTTTCCGTCCTACAGGAACCAGGGACTCTTCATGTACCGCGGCGTAACACTCGTCGATATGATGTGCCAGTGTCTCTCCAACACACGCGACATGTGCCTGGGCCGGCAGTTGCCAATCATGTACCACAGTAAGAGCGGGAACGTTTTCTCAATCTCAGGAAATCTTGGAACGCAATATCCGCATGCCGTCGGATGGGCGATGGCGTCCGCGATCAAGGGAGAGGATCATATAGCGGCATCATGGGTAGGAGATGGCAGTACTGCAGAGGCGGATTTCCATCACGCATTAACGTTTGCGGCAGTTTATCAGGCACCCGTTATTCTCAACGTTGTCAATAATCAATGGGCCATTTCAACGTTTCAGGGTACAGCCGGTGGACAGCGCCGACCGTTCGCGGCGCGCGGACTGGGCCTCGGCATTCCCGGCATTCGGGTTGACGGCAATGACCTGCTGGCAATTTATGCAGTGACTTTATGGGCGGCGGATCGTGCCCGGCGCGGTGGCGGTCCGACGCTGATTGAACTCGTGACGTACAGAGGCGGAGCCCACTCAACGAGTGACGACCCGACGAAATACCGGCCGAAAGACGAGTGGGCCTCGTTTCCTCTTGGCGACCCGATTGAGCGCCTGAAGCAGCATATGATTGCCGAGGGACACTGGTCCGACACGAAGCACGAGAGTCTTATTGACGAACTGCGAACAGAAGTTACCGCAGCCTGGAAGGAAGCTCAGAAGCACGGCACGATGACCGAAGGGCCTTGGCTCGACCCGGGCACGATGTTTGAAGATGTGTACGCCGAAACGCCGAACAACCTCGAGTCACAGCGACGGCGGATGCTTGAAATCGAGAAGGGCGAGTAATGGCACAAATGAATATGATCGAAGCCATTCGCTCGGCTCACGACATCATGATGGACAAGGACCCGAGTGTCGTCGTTCTCGGCCAGGATGTCGGGTACTTCGGCGGCGTGTTTCGTTGCACCGATGGGCTGCAAAGAAAATTCGGCGAACACCGGGTCATCGACGCACCGATCGCCGAGGGTGGCATTATTGGTACGGCAATAGGCATGGGTGTCAACGGCCTGCGGCCCGTCGCCGAAATTCAATTCGCTGATTATATCTATCCCGGCTTTGACCAGATCGTTAGCGAGCTGGCACGACTGCGTTACCGGTCCAGCGGCGAGTTTTTCTCGCCCGTAACAATCCGTACACCTTGCGGCGGCGGAATTCGCGGTGGACAAACACACTCGCAGTCGCCGGAAGCCATTTTTGCGCATGTGACCGGTATCAAGACGGTCATGCCATCGAATCCCTACGATGCGAAGGGGTTATTGATCAGCGCGATCGAATCGGACGATCCGATCGTGTTCTTCGAGCCCAAGCGAATCTACCACGGACCATTCGACGGTGATCCCGAAAAACCGGCCGTGTCCTGGAATTCCCACCCCAAGGGCGAGGTTCCCGAGGGCTACTACACGGTGCCGCTCGGCCACGCCGACATTGCACATCCCGGCGAAGAATTGACGATCATTACTTATGGCACACTCGTACATGTCGCGATTGCGGCGACGAAGGAAACCGGCGTTGATTGTGAAGTGATCGATGTCCGTACCCTGGCGCCGTTGGATGTCGCTACATTGGTTGCTTCAGTGAAAAAAACAGGGCGCTGCCTGATCGCGCACGAAGCAACACGATTTGGCGGCTACGGTGCCGAGCTTGTGGCGACGGTGCAGAAGGAGTGCTTTTACCATCTTGAAGCACCGATCAGCCGCGTCGCTGGCTGGGATACTCCCTACCCGCACGCATTTGAGTGGCAGTACTTCCCGGGCCTGAAACGCATGTCGGCAGGAATACGCAAAGTGATGGAGGCACAATGAGCGAACATATCTTCAAACTGCCGGACTTGGGCGAGGGAACAGTCGAATCTGAAATTGGCGAGTGGTTCATAAAGGTTGGTGAGTTCGTCGAGGAAGATGCCTTAGTCGGCACAATGATGACGGACAAAGCCGCGGTGGAACTCGCCGCACCCGTCAGTGGTATTGTCGTCAAGCTTGCAGGCGAACCCGGCGACATCGTCGCTGTCGGTGCAGCACTTGTGGTATTCGAAACGAACGGCAATGCAGCCAAACCCGAACCCCAAAAGGGGTCAGAGCCCCCATTGAACGAAAAGGGCTCTAACCCCTTTTTGGGAGGCCCGGCTGATGTGCAGCGCCACTCGAGGGTCGTAACGTCGCCCGCCGTTCGCCGGCGCGCGAAAGAAGCCGATATCGATTTGAGTTTGGTTCCTGGCACGGGCGCGAGCGGCCGAATTCAACGCAGTGATTTCGATAACTACCTGAAGGCCCAGTCAACAGGCACTCCGGTCGTGACGCCCGCCGCTCCCGCTACCACCGTCAAGGAAATCAAGGTCATCGGTTTACGCCGCATTATCGCCGAACGCATGACCAGGGCGAAACAGGAAATTCCGCATTTCGCGTATGTCGAAGAGATCGATATCACCGAACTCGAAGCGCTGCGCAGGCATCTTAACAGCCGCAGAAACGACCCGTCTGACCGACTGACGTTGCTGCCGTTCCTGGGACTCGCATTGGTGCGAGCACTTAAAGAATTTCCACAGTGCAATTCGACCTACGACAAAGAGCGTAATGTTCTGCTGCAGTACGAAGCCGTACACCTGGGCGTTGCAACGCAAACACCGGACGGACTCAAGGTCCCTGTGGTCCGACATGCTGAGATTATGGATATCGACGCCCTCGCAGCAGCAATGCGGCATGTCACGGCAGCAGCACGCGATAACAGCGCGAAGAAGAGTGAACTGAGCGGCTCGACGATCACGATCACGAGTCTTGGAAAACTGGGCGGCATCGCGTCGACGCCCGTTATCAACCTGCCGGAGGTCGCCATTATCGGCGTCAACCGCGCCGCCGAACGCCCCGTGGTGTTTAATGGTCAGATTGCGGTGCGGCTGATGATGAATCTGTCATCGTCATTTGATCACCGCTTCATCGACGGTTACGACGCGGCCGCAATGATTCAGCGGATCAAGGAGTTACTTGAACACCCGGCGACGATTTTCCTGCCAGACTAGTGGTTCAACAAATTTTCGCCTTCGAGCACGCGGCCGGGATTAAGAATGTTGTTCGGATCCAGGCTGCGTTTTAGCGTGCGCATCAGGCCAATGTCTGCCGCACTACGGCTGTGCGGCAACCAGGACAATTTTTCGGTGCCGATGCCGTGTTCGGCCGAGACCGACCCGCCGAGTGACCGTAACGGTTCATACACGCATACATTGCTGGCGTGATGATGGTCCCCATCCTCGCCGGGGTTTACGAAGAAATGCAGATTGCCGTCAGCCATGTGCCCCAGCGTAAAGCACTGGCCGTTCTGCCAACGGCTCGAGACGAGACTCTTCACATCATTCACATAGGCTTCCATGTCGCGAATGGGCAGGCTGACGTCATAAAGATAACACGGCGCCGGTTCCAGAACGGCGTCAAAATCCTCACGCACTTTCCATATGTCGCGGACTTCGGACTCCGACTTGGGGATCACGACATCGACAATAATTCCAGCGTCCAGTGCCTCGCCCAGCACGACCTCAAATCGTTCGTCGTCAGCGACCGGATCGCTGCCTTCAGCCTGAAACACGACGTAATATGCATGGTCACGCGACAACGGTGCCCGGAGCCAGCCCTCTGCGGTGACCGTGTAATAATAATCACCCCACATAACCTCAAAGGCACTGAGCGAACCTGCCAGCTGTTGTTGTACAGTCTTAAGAAACGCGATGACTTTTTCGAAACTGTTCATCGCGACCAGCGCATTCTGCCGGCTCGCCAGCTGTGGGAACAGTCGCAACACAGCGCGCGAAATCACGCCCAACGACCCCTCGGTACCGATGAAAAGTTGTTTCGTGTCGTAGCCGGCATTGTTCTTGAGCATGCGGTTCATGGATGACACGACCGTGCCATCCGCCATTACCGCCTCAAGACCCAGTACGAGATTTCGCATCATGCCGTAACGCAAGACATTAATGCCGCCGGCGTTCGTCGCAATATTGCCACCGATCGTACAGCTGCCGCGCGCGCCCAGATCCAGCGGAAAACAAAAACCTTCTTCGGCAACGGCCTCTTGAACGTTTTGCAAAACAGCACCAGCTTCGACAATGGCGGTTCCTCCAACCCTGTCGATCTCGATGATACCCGTCATTTTTTCGGTCGACAGAACGATGTCGTCAATACTGGGCTCAACGGCCGATACGCAGTTCGTCAGGCCGCCGTGCGTGATAACGGACTGCTTGGCTGCGTTGCATATGCGAAGGACTGCAGCTATTTCGCCGGTCGTCGATGGCATCGCCAGCGCGCTGGCCTGCATCGGCGCACTATTCCAGTAACTCGTCGCGCGCTCAGAAATGACGCTGGAGTCGAGCACGTTTCTTGCGCCGATCGCAGCCGCAAGATGGGTCGCTAATTCGTTCAACCTGACTCCAGCTGGTGATTGATGCATCTGTCTGTATACACTACTGCTCCTCAAAGAAGCATTAAAATGAGTGCAGGGGTACCATGGAAGCCGTAATGCGCCTTACGAAGATAAGCCTCGAAGCACCCTACCTGCTCTATCTCGGCGACTGCCCCGACATGCTTCATGCCAAGACAGCCGCCGGAATCGCACACTGGCGACCCGACCGATGTGCCGGGCAGATGCGCCTGCCGGATTGCCCGGTCGACCTCAAGTTGCCGGAGCTAACGGTGCAGGGCGCCAGAGATGCAGGTATCAAAACAGTCGTGGTCGGCGTTGCGCCGATGGGCGGACGAATGCCAGGGCAGTGGCTGGAGCAACTTACCGCGCTCGCCGCTGCCGGTTTCGACATCGCCGCTGGCTTGCACACCAAGCTTGTTGACATTCCGGAACTGGTCGCCGCCGCAAGCAAAGGCAAGGCGAAGCTAATCGATGTCCGTGTTCCTCCAGCCGATCTGCCTGTCGGAGATGGCCGGTTGCGTTCGGGCAAGCGTGTATTGACGGTCGGCACCGACTGCGCGGTCGGTAAGAAATACAGCGCGTTGGCGCTGCATCGTGAGCTAGAAAGCAGAAACATCAAATCGACGTTTCGGGCGACGGGTCAGACAGGAATAATGATCGCCGGTGAAGGTATTCCGATCGACTCGGTCGTAGCCGACTTCATCTCTGGAGCCGCAGAAGTACTGTCGCCCGACAATGACGACGATCACTGGGACGTGATCGAAGGACAGGGGTCGCTGCTGAGCCCGAGCTACTCAGGGGTAAGCCTCGGTCTGTTACATGGATCTCAGCCTGATGCAATCATTCTTTGCCACGATGCCGAACGTACCGAAATCGACGAAACGGGAGGTGACTACCCGATACCCGAACTCGGCCAGGTCATCGACGACGCACTGCGAATGGCGCGTCGAATTCGCGCACAGTGCTTCTGCGCCGGGGTCAGTGTCAATACATCATCGATGGGCGACATCGACCGTGATAATTACTTGTCGCAGCTGCAAAGCGAACTCGGACTGCCTTGTGTTGATCCCATTGCAACCGGTATGACCCCCATTACCGACTTTCTGCTGCAACCTGCCTGATGAAACGTAAACCCTCGATCGAGATTGAGTCGTGGCCCAGCATTATTCCGTTTCGGATTTCGAACCATGTCTGGGAAGACTTTCCTTGTGTTGTCTACACAATCGAACAAGACGGGTTCATCGGTCGCGGTGAGGCGCTGGGCGTCCACTATTGCGACGAAACGCCAGCATCGATGGCGCAGCAGCTACAGGAAATCTCCGGTCAAATATCGGCTGGCGCCGGCCGCCAGCAACTGCTGGAGCTGTTGCCACCCGGCGGCGCACGCTGCGCGGCCGACTCGGCGTTGTGGGACCTGGAGGCGCAGCTTTCCGGCACTAGCGTCTGGGAGACCGCTGGCGTTGCAGCTAACGCGATAGAAACCGTGTTTACGATCGGCCTGGAGGATACTCCGGATCAGATGGCCGCGAAGGCTTCAGCGGCCAGTGATCTTACCCTGTTCAAAGTGAAGATAGACAACGATCGCCCAGTTGAACGCATCGCGGCGATACGAAAAGCACGGCCGGACTCACGACTCGTTGTCGACGTCAATCAGGGGTGGACCTTCGCGGAGCTGGAGAAATATGGTCCCGCATTGCATGAGCTCGGCGTCCTGATGATCGAACAACCGCTGCCCCGTGGTGGCGACCAGCAGCTTGAAGGCTACCATTCCGCTGCACCGCTGTGTGCGGACGAGTCCTGTATGCATCTGGAGGAGCTGGATGACGCCGCAGCTCGCTATCAAATTATCAATATCAAACTCGACAAATGCGGCGGCCTGACTCACGGGCTCGAACTGGCTCGCGCCGCGAAAGGTCGTGGCTTGGGTCTCATGGTGGGTTGCATGGGCGGTACATCGCTTTCCATGGCGCCGTCACATGTGCTCGCGCAGCTCTGTGAGTTTGTCGACATCGATGGTCCATTGCTGATCAAGAAAGACCGCGACGGCGGGCTAATCTACGACCGGGGTTTTGTGTCATTACCGCAGACCCGTTTCTGGGGCCAGTAAAACTGGCGTTAATCAACGCCAGCGATCGCAACACGATCGAGCTGATACGACCGATTTGCCTTGCGAGATTCGTCTCATGAGGCATGAAGACCTATGTAATCAGCCTAAAGGGCTCTGAGCGGCGTCGCGCCAGTATTAAAAAGCAGCTCGACAACGCTGGCAAGAAGTTCACATTCTTCGACGCCATATGCGGCGCGGACGCGCTCAATCACGTTCACCATTACGACGACGTGGAATTCATCCTCAACTGTGGTCGATCAGCGACGGCAAATGAAATCGGCTGTTACGCCAGTCACTTCGCTCTCTGGAGTCAGTGCGCAAGAGGCAGTGAGCCGTTCCTGATACTGGAAGATGATGCGCGGCTGGATCCCGGATTCGTGCATGGATTTGGCATCGTTGAACGCCGCGCCGTGCGTTGGGATTTCATCCGACTCTCAGGACCCTATCCACGATGGTCGCGCAGTGCCGAACGCAGTGGGCCATTCGACATTCGTCGCTGCCAACGCGTACCGCTACTGGCGCTCGGCTATGTAATTTCACCCCGTGCCGCCGCACGACTGGAAGCTGCTGGTGGCATTGTTAAAGAGCCCGTGGACAAGTTCATGCAACGGTTTTGGCTGCACAAACAAACGGTAGTGGCATTGCACCCGCCCATCGTCCATGCGAGCACACTGGCTGTTGAATCAGACATCGGCAACCGGTTTCGTCCGCGCTTCAGTTTGCAGACTTGGACACAGCGGACAATCCGCAAATCAACGAACTCCGTGATGCGGGAATTGTTTAACTTACGTCAGCTAAGTTGGCCGGGTTGGTGTTCAGCCTGTTACCGGACCTTGTTTCCGAACGCATCCCAAACCTCTACGTCGCCGTAACCCAGAGAACGTACCGCCTCTTCGATCTCTTTCAGATCCCCAACAACCAACCATGTCAGCTTGCCGGGATGGATGGTCTCTTGTGCAGAAGCGCGCACAGCCGCAAGCGTCACCGCTGCAACCCGCTCGGCAGAAGACTCAGCATAGTCATACGGTAGGCCGTAGCTATCGGAGTTGATAATGCTGCCAAGGAATCCGCTGTTGGTCGCGAATGAGCCTGGCAAAGACCGCGTGCGATTCAATTTGATGCGCTCGATTTCGACGGTTGTCGCCGGACGTGTCGACACGAAATCGTCAAACTCACGCCTGATTTCCTGCATGCTCTCGGCCGTCTTGTCCGTTTGTACCTGTCCGCTGGACCGAAATGTCATGTCACCGCTCGAATTTCGGCTGATCCCCGACCGGTAGCCATACGACCAACCCTTGTCTTCGCGCAGATTCATATTCAGGCGTGACTCGAAACTGCCGCCAAACGCCCTGTTCATAATCGATATTGTCGTCCATGACCCGGCATCGAAAGGCGTTATCGCATGGCCTGCAACGATCGTGCTGGATGCCGCGCCCGGATGGTCGATGAGAATTACGCGACTTTGTGGCTCAGGAGCAGTGCCAATGTCGCGACGTGCTGACTTACCCTTTGCGTTCCATTTGCCGAACGTCCTGTTAAGCGCTTCGGTGGCATCGCCGAGGTCGATATCACCGATCATATAAATAGTCATGTTATCGGGCGTAACTTCCGCCGCGTGCCAGGCCATGAGCTTGTCGCGATCGACTTGCTCAACAAGTTCCGGCATCCAGACCGAACCCATCGGATTGTCGGCTCCATAGATTGCGCGATCGAACAAGCTACCCGCAGCGCTGGATGGTGAATGCTTCAGATTCGACAGATACGCCGAGACCTGTGCCTTGACCTTGCCGAGCTCTTCGTCTGGAAACGATGGGTTACGCAGCATCTCGGCGGCAAGGGCGAGTGATTCCTCAAAGTTATCCTTTAGGATGCGGTAGCCAAGGGAGCTACGTTCAGCGCCATCGCGAAAAGCTCCACCCATCGCAATTTTGTCTTTCGCCGCTGCAAGTCCGTTCGCATCGTATTTTTTTGTGCCCTTGTCCATCAGGCCAAATACGAACGACGCGAGTCCGGGTGCATCTTCCGGAGCTGCCATCGCCCCAGTATCAATCTGAATCGAAATATCGATCAGCGGAAGGCTGCCGCGGTTTGCCACCACAAGCTTCAAACCGTTCTCTAGAGTTGCTGTTTCGATGTCCGGGAAATTGATAACCGAGCTGGCGTTGACTTCTGGAATAGAAGACCGGTCGGCGCCCGTTTCGGCACTTCGATATTCGGGGAACGGTTCGACCGTTAACTGATAGTAACCACGACTTAACCAGCGGTTAGCTATTTGCCGCAGATCTTCAGCCGTCGCATCATTCAGCCACTGGAGCTCAGTATTGATGAACAGCGGATTATCCGAGAGCAGCTGGCCCTCCGCCAACAGTTGGCCGATCTGTGAACCGGTTTCCAGGGCGCCGAGTATGTACATCTTTAGGCCGAGCTTGGCATTTTCAACGATCTGGGCGTCGGGCCCATCGATCAGGTACTCGGCAATGATCTGGTCGACGACAGGCATCACCTGTTCCGGCGTTACGCCAGGACGAAGATCAACCGTCAGACTGTATTCGCCGCTCATAACGCGCCCGTGTGCATGACCTCGAATACTGGTGGCAAGCTGCAGTTCGTCGACGATCTTCTTCCGCAGTGGCGAATTCTTATTGGCGACCAGCGAGTCGTTTACGAGGTACATCAGCGATGTATCCTTGCTGTTCAATCCTGGCAGAGCCCAGACACGGGAGATGCGCGTCTGGCCGACCCGATCGTACATTTTTTCTTCGCGATTCTCCGTGAGGTTCGGAATCCATTTCTTCGGATGCGACAGTGGCTCGCCGGTCGGTACTTCGCCGAAGTAATGCTCAACTTTCGACCTGGCATCTTCGATGGAAATGTCGCCCGCCAGCACCAGAACAACATTGGACGCACCATAGTATTTATTGAACCACTCGTGGACATCGTCGAGCGACGCCGCGTTCAGGTCATCCATTGAGCCGATCACCGAGTGGCGGTACGGATGATCCAGCGGGTAAATTCCCTCACGAATTTTGTCATACATCTGCGCATAGGGTCGCGTCTCACCCTGCCGTTTTTCGTTTTGAACAACGCTCCGCTGTTCGTCGAGCGCCTCCTGCGTAACTGCGCCCAGAAGATGCGCCATGCGGTCACTTTCCATCCACAGTGCCATGTCGATCGCACCGGACGGCACCGTCTCATAATAGTTGGTGCGATCTTCATTCGTCGTACCGTTCATACCTGTTGCGCCTGCATCCGTGAACGGAGAGAAGAATTCGCCGTCGTGATTTTCACTGCCCTGGAACATCAGGTGTTCAAACAGGTGTGCGAAGCCGGTCTTGCCCTCGGGTTCGTCTTTCGAACCAACGCCATACCACATACCAACGAACACGGTCGGTGTTGAGTGGTCGGAATGAACAAGAACGGTCAGGCCATTGTCGAGCTGGAATTTCTCGTAAGAAAGATCGATCTGTGTCGCCAGATCGTCTTGTGTACACGCCGTGACGGCGAATCCAAGCACTATTAATGCCATCGCTAAAGTTCGAAGAGTGAACGTCATATTTCCGTTTCCATATCCAAGTCGCTGATTGTTATACGATTGAGACGCACGAACCAGCTATTAGTGCAATAAATCGTAGCCATTGAGTTTACTTCAAGAGTCCGTCTGAGCTAAAGTCCGCATCAACCTCGACAGGTGAGTGTCTGGCAACAGGCATTAAACGGGAAGACGGTGCGCCACAGACATTTACAGGCAATCCCGTCACTGCCCCCGCAACGGTAAATAAGTCAGTTGATCACTTAGCCACTGCGCACACGCGTGGGAAGGCGATTAACAACAACCGATTTCTAAATTGGTTACTTATGAGTCCGGAGACCGGCCCGTCGATAATCCACTGTTCGATCGCGGCGGGCGATTCACGGGAACTCGATTCTCTCCCCCGACCAACCATCGACGTAATCGCCGGTACGGGGATACCCGCGGGAGAGAGTCATGAAAACCACTACTTACCTTGCCACGCTCGGCTGCGCATTGCTGCTGGGCCATTCCGCAGTCGCTGATGATTCCACGGCAGAGGATATGGATCAAATCGTTGTCACAGGCGCCCGCACACCGCTCACGGTTAATCAGGTCGGGAGCGCGTTAACTGTCATCACGCGAGATGAGATCGAACGACGTGAAGCCCGCCATGTAATCGATCTGCTGCGTTCCGTTCCCGGCTTTGCGGTGAGCCAAACGGGTGTTTTGGGGTCGCAGGCGCAAGTTCGCGTCCGTGGCGCTGAAGCCAACCACATACTTGTTTTAATTGACGGTGTTCGTGCAAATGACCCGGCAACGGGCGACGAATTTCGCTG
>JADFHE010000021.1:19786-21704 GCA_022567295.1 Pseudomonadota bacterium
GTGAGCCAAACGGGTGTTTTGGGGTCGCAGGCGCAAGTTCGCGTCCGTGGCGCTGAAGCCAACCACATACTTGTTTTAATTGACGGTGTTCGTGCAAATGACCCGGCAACGGGCGACGAATTTCGCTGGGAGCATCTGAGTACGGGCAATATTGAGCGCATCGAAATCATTCGCGGCCCACAAAGTTCCTTGTGGGGTAGCGACGCCGTTGCGGCCGTTGTACACATCATCACGAGAACGCAGCATTCCGGCTCCGGAGTCCGGGCTTATGCCGAGGGCGGCTCGTTTGGCACCATCAATGCCGGGCTGAACGGCTCGATCGGTGACGATCGCTGGGCATTGCGGGGCGGTATCGAACACCTTGCGACGGATGGCAGTAATATATCCCGCACGGGCGATGAAAAGGACGACTCTGAGCTAACCACGGCAAACTTGTCCGCAAATTTCCAGGCAACCGATTCGTTGTCCCTGAACTTCGGTTTGCGATCCGTCAATGCGGACTCACAGTTTGATCCGGTCGATTTCTCCGTGACGGGTTTGCCTGTCGATGGTGATCTCGCGACGGACACGCGTAATCTCTACGCGCAGGTCGGGGGCGTATTGCGAGCCGACCATCGTCGTGTAACGCATAGGCTCAATGCCCGCTATTTTGAATCGGACAACCGCAACCTGACCGATGGCGTAGAGGACTCCTCAAGCGCGTCGGATCGAATAACCTTTGCCTACCAGGCGGATATCGGTATCGGCGACAACGTGCTCTCGCTAGCCGTCGAGCACGAAAAAACCGGGTTTGAGCAACGCGGCGCCATCGTATTCGGCGACCCGAATCAGACGCAGGAACTGGACGTCACCAGCGCCATCGCCGAGTACCAGGGCTTATCCCACCAACGATTGAGTTGGGTTCTGAGTGCCCGATTTGACGACAACAGCGATTTCGACGATTCGACCAACGGTCGTTTGTCGTTAGCATACCGTTTGTCCGACTCGACGACATTGCGCGGCAGCGTGGGCACGGGCCAGAAAAATCCAACATTCACCGAACGATTCGGTTTTTTCCCGGGACAATTTGTTGGCAACCCGACGCTAAAACCTGAAACTTCGACGTCTTACGACATCGGATTCGACCAAAGTTTTTCCGACGGCGCACTACAGCTCCAGGTTTCACTGTTTCAGCAGGATCTAAAAAACGAGATCAACGGCTTCGTGTTCGATCCCGTGACCTTTCTGTCGACAGCAGAAAACATGCCGGGAAAAAGTAAACGAAGCGGCGTTGAACTGGCTATGCGTTGGCGTCCGAGTGACTCGTTCGGGCTCGGCGCACATTACACTTATACCGACTCGACGGAGCCTGACCCATCCGGCAGCGACATTCGCGAACTTCGCCGTCCGCGCCATTCCGGTGGAATGTCACTGGACTTTCGCTCCACAAATGAACGCATCACCGCGTCACTCAATGCAGACTACGGCGGCACCCGAACTGACATCTTTTTCCCGCCGTGGCCGAATCCGTCCGAGATCGTGACGCTGAGCAATTACTGGCTGCTCGACGCAGCAGCGCAGTACCGGGTGACGTCGTCGGTCACATTGTTCGCCAGGGGGACGAACTTGCTCGATGAGAACTACGAGCAGGTGTATGGATACCGCACGCTCGGGCGCGCGGCCTACGCCGGTATTCGCATCAACTTTGGCCAATAACGGAGCGACATCATATGAGAGCTTCCGCTGCACCCCGACATCCACCCTAAGCTATGGCCTCAAGAGCCAGTTCAGCCATAGGCTCTACGTACTCACCCATTTTCGCTGCGTTCTTGTTGGACGCATTACCATCCGCAGCGCGCTTTGCGACACCTTGTATTATGGCTGCGAGCCGAAAAAAGCTGAACGCGACGTAGAAGCTGAAATTGTCGATGCCGTCGAT
>JADFHE010000021.1:21804-24038 GCA_022567295.1 Pseudomonadota bacterium
CCCATGCGATCACAGTACGTAGCGACATACTCATCCTCAGTCGGAATACCCAGTTCACCCAGATCTGTTCCCCGCAGGCCGGAAATACTTCCGACGCGATCCGGCATGCGCAATTGCATGCACTGATAGCCGACGTCGGCAAAAGGATGGCCTAGCGTCGACAGCTCCCAGTCCAGGAGTGCAATGACTTTAGGTTGGGACGCATCGAAAATCATGTTGTCCAGGCGGTAGTCGCCGTGCACAAGTGACACACGACCGTCGTCCTCCGGCAGGTGCTCGCCAAGCCAATGAATCAGCGTTTCCATTGCCTCAAAGCGCCGCATTTCAGACGCGCGGTATTGACTGCTCCAACGATCAAATTGCCGTTCGAAATAGTTGCCGGGTTTACCGAAATCGCTGAGTCCCGTCTTATCTATATCAACCTGGTGCAAAGCCACCAGCACTCGGCTCATATCGTCATAGATGGCCGTGCGTTCCGCCTTGTCCACTTCGGCGATCGGCGCATCCCAAAAAATTCGGCCGTCACAAAATTCCATGACATAAAACATCGAGCCGATGACGGCACGGTCTTCGCACAAGTGATACACCCTGGGCACAGGAACTTGAGTTTCGGCGAGCGCTGCCAGGACCCGGTATTCGCGATCGACAGCATGTGCTGACTTTAGAAGCTCTCCGGGAGGCTGGCGTCGCAGGACGTACTCGCCGGACGCAGCGGATACCTTGAACGTCGGATTGGACTGCCCATTCGTGAATTTCTCGACTTTGGCCGGACCCGTGTAGCCCGCAACCTGTGCTTCGAGGTAAGGCCCCAGTACGTCAAGATTCAATGAATCAACCGGGCTTCGCACCGTGGTAATCCTTCAGATATTCGTTGTCGCGGCCGCAAGATTTCGACCGAGTTGCATCATATGCACCTGATCCGGCCCGTCGGCGAGTCGAATGGATCGTGCCGCTGCGTAGGCGTGGGACAGGAAAAAGTCCTGACTGACTCCGGCCGCACCGTGAATTTGAATGGCACGATCGATCACTGTACAGGCCATGCTTGGCGCCACGATCTTGATCATCGCAATCAGGTCTTTTGCCGCTTTGTTGCTGCCATCATCCATCCTTGATGCGGCTTTCAGGGTCAGTAGCCGCGCCTGTTCGATCTCACAGGCGGATCGGGCGATATCTTCGCGCACAGATTGCTGCTTGCTGAGCGGCTTGCCAAACGCAACTCGATTTTCCGCACGCACGCACATGGCCTCGAGTGCGCGCTGCGCCAGTCCGACAAGTCGCATGCAGTGATGAATCCGCCCGGGGCCCAGGCGTCCCTGAGCGATTTCGAATCCGCGGCCCTCGCCTAACAGCAGATTACTTACCGGTACGCGGACGTTGTCAAAGATGACTTCGGCGTGTCCCTCCGGCGCGTCGTCGAACCCATACACCCGCATCGGCCGCACGATCTTTACGCCCTCTGTGTCCACGGGAACCAGGATCATGGACTGTTGTTGGTAGCGATTGTCGTTATCCACGTCCGTCTTGCCCATGACAATCATGATTTTAGTGTGATTGTTGCAGGCGCCACTGATATACCACTTGTGGCCGTTGACGATGTAATCATCGTCATCGCGCAAAATTGAGGTCTGTACATTGGTAGCGTCCGACGAGGCGACGTCGGGTTCCGTCATTGCGAAAGCCGAACGAATCTCGCCCTGCAGCAAGGGCAACAACCATTGCTCCTGTTGCGCCTCATTGCCGTAGCGGGCCAGCACTTCCATATTGCCCGTGTCCGGCGCGCTGCAATTAAATACTTCCGACGACCACAGGACTCGACCCATGATCTCTGCGAGCGGCGCGTATTCGAGGGTCGTCAGACCGGCACTGAACTGACCGTATTCCTTCGGCAGAAACAGGTTCCAAAGACCGGCCTCTTTGGCGCGCGCCTTCAGTCCCGCCAGCATTCTGGGTGGCTCCCAGCGATCGCCTTCCTCGACTTGCCGAAAGAACAGCGCCTCGTTCGGATAGACATGCTCATCCATGAACGCCAGCAGGCGCTCACGCAATTCACGCACTTTGGGAGAAAACTCGAAATCCATTACCAACTCCGGGATCGACAGACCTAACTGTACCTAGTATCAACAAAAAGGGCGATCCGAAGATCGCCCTTGCTACTAACCGGCGTGGTCCTGGGAAATTACTCGGACACTTCGCGTATCTCGTGTAGCTTCTTGATAACCCGAACATGATGCGGA
>JADFHE010000021.1:24137-44889 GCA_022567295.1 Pseudomonadota bacterium
TCGATCTCCTTACCACTAAAGATCATGACGCCGTCCATTGCCATTGCGTCAGCGGTCATTCCGACATGCATGACATGAACGTCGATATCTGAGACATGATCGACGTCGGCAGCGGCAGCCCAGACGTGCATGCCGTCGTCACCTCCGAACAGCGGCATTTCGATCGTTTTGCCGTCAACCTCGAACGTAAGACCATCTTCTACGCGCGTAACCAGAATGGAACGGCCTTCCTTGTCCACAATAGAGTGGTTCTCGCCGATCTGCATGTCGTGCAGGTCGAAATCCAGGTCGTCGCTATCGATTACGATGCGCGTTTCACCGTCCCCGCCATCCACAACCACCTTAATTTCCATTTTGTGGTGACCCTCGTCACCCGAGTAGGCGGTAGCTGCGAACAAAATTGCCGCCATAAATACGGCTACTTGTTTGAATTTCATTGCTTAATTCCTCGGTTGTTTGTCTGCGTCCTATTGGATGCATGGCGGCCAGAAATCGTCGCACGAAATTACGATCGCGGACGTTATGTCCGTGGCATGCGCAGTTGCTCGCCTACGGCATTGCCGCGATCTTATCCAGAATTGCGCCGCCAATAACCCCGTCCGTGTGAAACCAGATCCCAATGCCGATACCTGTCACTAACACCGCGGTGTGAATCCACGAAAGAGTTTTTTTCTCGTGTCCATCGCTCGCCTGTTTGATTGCTGAGAGTGCCGGTACGATGGCAAGCGCTGGCATCGTTTCGTGCATCGCGCCACTGATCATAAGGCCTGTGGAAACCGCCACAGTTCCTGCCAGCAAGTGCTGATCGGCATATATCCTGCCACGTTCCCGATCGAACTTGCGCCGAATCAACTCATACATGCCGACTACGGCCATGTAACTCCACGCAGCACCCAGCAGGCCCGCGACCAGTTTTTTCCCCGTGATGATGCCAACTACGCCGTAGATGCCGATTGGAATGCACCAGATTCCCAACAGCACGGCGATAATCGCTCCGGCATTCACAATACCGTTGCCGGTCGGTCTGGGATCGTCCGATTCGGAAAGGTTGACGATTAGCGCGTCCTCCGCTTACTTGGCTGCGTCGCGGCTCACACTAGGACTCGCGACTCATCTCCCACTTCGAGTACACAGGCAGCCGACGCGCCAGAATGATAATGGTCGCAAGAAAACCTGCCAGCAATCCGAGCGCCAATGCGACATCGATCCACTGGTCGAAAGGCCGGTTATCGGGAGAAAATACCGGCATGATCATCAGGTACTTGTTGAGCCAAATCCCCAAGTTGATAGCGAACGCAACGACACACATGCCGAACACCGATCGTTTGACGATGGCGAAAATGGAAGCGAGTAACGGCAGAAAAAAACTGGCTGTCATCATGGTCCAGAAATACGGAGCGTAATGACCCTCCATTTGCCGCCATAACGGCTCAGCTTCGTGAGGCAAGTTACCAAACCAGATAACAAAGAACTGTGCCCAGAAGAAGTACAGCCACAGCAGCGTGAACCCTGCAACCAGCATGCCCAGACTCTTGATTTGATACGGCCCGAAATGCGCGCCGCCATCCACGCGCCGCATGACAGCGGCGATCGCAATCATGGCGGCAGATCCTGCGAATATATTGCCGAACCAGTAATGTATCGGGAACACGCTGCTGTGCCAGTGCGGGATCAGCATCATTGCAAAATCCCAGGCAATAAACGTATTGCAGAGAACAAACGCGAGTATCACGATGGGTGAAAGCCGATACATCTGCCGCTCGGCGTCGTCGTGATCAATCGCCAATGCTGCATCACCGCCGGCTCTATCCGCGCGCAGACTTTTTCCGGCATAGATTGCCGCCAGGCCATAAAACAGCATTAGTGCGCCGAGATCTCTGATCACGAGCCAGTTGATATTGAGCCACGGGCTGATGTGATCCTCGGGCGATGCGTGCAGCCACCAGTGGAAAAGATCGTCGCGAGCATAGTAAACAATCAAGAGAAAGCCGACGATCGCGAAAGGAAAATACGCCAGTGTCGAGAGCTCGGCCAGCCGGTACCACGGTTTGCCCCAGTCGGCCTCGACAATGCGCAGCATCGCCGAAAACACGACGCCGACCTGGCTGATTCCAAGCAGAAACAAATACGAGACGGTGAACAACGCGAAGTCCGGGCGAGAATCCGCGCGCGACAAGGCGAGCACCAGGCTGGCAACACCGATCACAAAAATCGCAATCAGCACATAAAGCGCGATACCGCCGCGTTGTGACTTGGGACTAATCATTTTTCGCCAAACATTTCTTTGATGAAATTAACAAGATGCCAGCGGTCTTCGGCCGGTATTGCCTGCCGATAAGCCGGCATCCTCAGGCTGCCGTGGCTAATTGTATAAAAGAGCTGGCCATCAGGTTGGAGCTGCACATAATCGAGATTCAACTCCATGGGTTGAGGCACAAACTTTTTCCCTACGGGCCCGTCTCCGCGACCCTGCTCGCCGTGACAGACCAGGCAATGCAGCTCGTACATTTCCTTGCCGCGAGTAAGTGACTCCGGCGACTTCGGCATCGGATTGACCAGGAATCGTCCTGCCGCCAGCCGGGCTTGCACCAGCTCGATAATATCTTTCGGTGGTGAAAACCGGTCTTTGCCGCCGACGGGAACGGTTGATTGGTTGGTTGCGATCACCGAGTCCTGGGGTTTCATGGACGGCTGGTCCTGCATGTCCTTGTCCCAGGGCAGCGTTACACCTGTAACCGGGATCGCCAGCAGGCAGGCCACCAAGACCAGCCCTGATAAGCGCCTGAGCTTCACTGGCCGTCCTCCACATGCCGAACTTCATCCGCCCCGGCGTCTCGGATGATCGTCTCCGCCCTGGCCGCCTGTTCGCCGTCGGCCCCTTCAACAACGACGACAAATTTATCGACACTGGCCGATGACAAGTAAGGCCTGTCGGACCATGCAGGCAGACCGGAGATGAAATGAAAACCCACCAGTGTGAACAGGACGCCGAATAGTATCGTCATCTCGTACGTGATAATGAGAAACGGCGGTATGGTGATAATAGCCCGGCCCCCGGTTGGCAATATGAATACCAGGGAGGTGGCGACCGCCATCGCAAATCCGGATATGGCACCGAAGATCGCGCCGGCCAGCGAATAATGCCTTACCGGCGACTTGCCTAGTCCGAGTACTTCCTGCGCCTCTTCCAGGGGCAACGGCGACAGCAGCGAAATATTATCGAATCCCGATGATGTCAGATTCTTCGCGGCGGCGAGGAAATCCTCCTCAAACGCGAACGTGCCCATGATGGCCATCAGGCATCTCTCCTGAGGGGCCTGAGTGTTTCCTTGACCTCATAGAGAGATATTGCAGGTACCCACTTGATGAAGATCAGGAACAGGGTTGCGAAGATTGCGAACGAGCCGACCGTGATCGAAAATTCAATCCAGCTCGGTACGTAATAGCCAAAGGCACCCGGCAGGAATTTGCGCGGCTGTGACGTGGCTACGATGATGAATCTTTCGGTGAGCATGCCGATGTTGATCAGGATGGAGATCACCAGCATCTTGTTCCAGGACCAGCGAATCTTCTTGAACAGCATCAACAAGGGAACGAAGGCGCAGAACAGAAGCATCTCCCAGTAGAGCGGCGCATAAAATCCGGTGAGCTTGAAGCTCAATGCCTCGAGTTCGAACGATGTGCCGCCGTACCAGGTACTAAAGAGCTCAAGGATGTTGATGTAGGTCCATATCAGCGACAGTGTGATCAGAAGCTTGCCGAGACTGTCGAGATGCACCTGGCCGATGTAACGCTCGAAATTGAGAAACTTTCGCAGGCAATACATCACGGTCACGATGCCGGCCGTGCCCGAATAAATGGCACCGGTGACGAAGTAAGGAGCAAAAATCGTATGGTGAAATCCGGGCACGGCTGACAGCGCGAAATCCCAGGACACGATGCTGTGCACCGACACCGCAAGGGGAATTACGAAAACGGCAAAAAATGTGTAGGCCCAACCAAGCGTATGCCATTCCCTGGCGGTACCACGCCAACCGAAGGAAAAGATTGTATAAAGGCGACGCCTCAAGCCCGTACTCGCATCGCGGACCGCAGCAAAGTCAGGCACAGACCCCATGTAAATAAATATCGAACTGGCCGTCAGGTATGTCGTAATAGCCATAACGTCGAACATAAGGGGCGAGCGGAAGTTCGGCCACAATCCCATTTGATTGGGAATCGGAAAACTCCAGTGCACGAACCATACACGCCCCAAATGCACCATCACGAACATGGCTGCAGTCATCAGCGAAAACAGCGTCATGGCCTCTGCACTGCGGTAAATCGCCTTGCGCCATGGACTGTTAGTGATATGCAATACCGCGGACAGCAACGTGCCGGAGTGGCTCAGGCCGATCCAGAAAATGAAGTTCGACAGGTAGCTGCCCCAGACCGCATTGCGATTCATGCCGGCGGCGCCAACACCGACGATCAGCTGATAGAACCACGGCATGAAGAAGCAGATTCCCGCCACGCTCACCGTTATGCCTAACAGCGTCCAGTACTTGGGACCGGTCTCCAACATAGTGGAGATGATGTCCTTGTTAACGTCCGCGTAACTTGGCTGTCCGTGATCAAACATCGATTGAGCTTCTTCTCGGCTCAAGACTGCACCTTCGTCAAGTAAACGATCGACGGTGTCGTATGTAATTCTTCTAATACTTTGTAGCCCCTGGGGCTTTTCATCATTTTCGACACTTTGGCTTCCGGGTCATTGCTATTTCCAAAAACCAGGGCCTCGGTCGGACAACTTTGAACACAGGCCGGGACGACTTCGCCGTCACGAACCCGGCGCCGGTTGTCGTCCTTGGCGTTGTCTTTGGCGATGCGGATACGCTGGATGCAAAACGTGCATTTTTCCATGACACCTTTTTCGCGAACGGTGACGTCCGGATTCAGCTGTTGCTCCAGCGGCTCGTCCCAGGTGTAAGTAAACCAGTTGAAGTAACGAACCTCATAAGGGCAGTAAACGGCGCA
This sequence comes from Pseudomonadota bacterium, assembly GCA_022567295.1. Lineage (GTDB taxonomy): Bacteria > Pseudomonadota > Gammaproteobacteria > Steroidobacterales > Woeseiaceae > UBA1847. The sequence continues at coordinate 29,154 of JADFHE010000021.1, forward strand.
GGTCCGGGTGCCGATGCAGCGGTTGTAAATCTGCGTGTTCAGTCCGTCCTGATTGTGATAGGTGGCGTATACGGGGCACGCGGTCTCGCAGGGCGCATCGTCGCATTGCTGACACAGCATCGGGATGAATCCCATCTTTATGTCGGGGTACTCGCCCTCCCAGTAGCGCTCGATACGTATCCACTTGATCTCGCGGTTCTCGGCGAAACGTTCTTCGCCGACGATCGGAAGATTATTTTCTGCCTGGCAGGCAACCACACAAGCCTCACATCCCGTACAGCGATCCAGATCAATGGTCATTGTCCAGTGATAATCGAATTTATCGTAATAACCGGGCTTGCTGTATTGCCTGAGTTTCTCAACGATGGTGCTCAAATCACTGCTCCGTTTCACGCATGATCGTTCTTCGGCCCCAGAATCTGACGGCCCAGGGTACGGGTAACGCCATCGGTCTTGATGATGCGGAGCCGTTCGCCTGTACGTTTAATTCTTACGCGCGTCGCCGCCCAGGCCAGATCGCCTGATTGATCGTCGACTTGCGTCGCGACGATATGAATCGGATTGACGCCCCGGTCACTGGCATATCGACCATAAGCTGAATGGCCCTGACCAATGGGTATGGCGATTACGCCGGGCCGGATCGCCGGAAAAATAAGTGCGGGAACACGGATTGAGCCGGCCGGTGACTCTACCTCCAGTATGTCTCCTTCTCTGATGCCCAGCTCATCGGCTGTCACCGGATTTAGCTCCGCCCAAGACCCGTATACGACGCTGGTCATCGGATCGGGCAGTTCCTGCAACCACGGCAGATTGGCTCCCCTGCCATCGGTGAAGGTTGCCGTCAGGTACGGATGCAGCACAAATGGATAGTCACTCTCGCTGCCGGCAAATTTTGAAACCGGGTCGGTAATTGAAGCAATCATCGACGAGCTCGAAGGCACAGATTCGTCACCAGTGGCGGCACCGGGTTGCCCCCACACGCCCGCTTCGAGTGACGCTCGCCAGAATGCCTCAAAGTCCTGGTCTTCCCCCGCTGCGCTGCGCAGTTCGTATTCTTCGCGCCAACGTTCCTTGATGAACTCTTCCATCGTTGCCCAGTGCAAACGTATAGGCAGCTCGCCGCCGATACGTCGCGCCAATAAAAGTATGATGTCGCCAACGGCGAGCGTGTCGTACAGCTTTGCCACGACGGGTTGAGAGATCGACGCCACCGGGAAGCCGACACCGGGATCCGGTACATCATCGCCCCAGGATTCCAGGTACGTGTTGGTGGGAAGGATGAAATCCGCCATTGCCGTCGTCTCATCGTGGAAGCTCGAGAGCGCGACGATCAGTGGAACATTTTCCATCGCTCGCCGGAACCTGACATTTTCGGGCAGCGCATACACAGGATTGGTATCGTGCACGAGCAATACTTCAACGTCGCCGGCTTCCATCGCCTCAACGAGGTCGAGCATCCCCCGCAGACCGGCCTGCCTTGAGCCGGCTGTGGCAGAAAATGCCGGATCAGAATTAAAGATAACGCCGCCCCGCTGACCGAGATTGCCGGCAAGATAATTCAATGCGTTGACGGCGACCACACTGGCTACGGCATTGGTACCCGCCGCAGTCGCACCACCGGCAATAGCGAGACTTGTTCCCGGTGCGCTGAACTCCGTGGCAAGTCGGACGATTGACTCTTCGCTAACGTCGGTCTCCGCAGACACCGTCGACGGCGAATACGCCTCTAGTGCAATTGACCACTCGTCCCTGTCACTACCGAGATAGTTTCCCGCGTTAACGAGAGCATGGGCTATCCCTAAGGCGAGCAACCCCTCGGTACCTGGCCGCGCCGCAATCCACTCATCGGCGGCGGCGCCGCTCAGTGACATTCGCGGCTCAATCTGTACCGTCTTACCGCGCCGGCCCTGTCGCCCCTGCCGCAGATGTCCGTACGCGAGGCTATGGTGAACCGGAGAGAGCCACGTACCGAGATAGTCAGCACCAAACGACAATAAGAAATCGGCATGCTTGATGTCATAGTAGGGCAGCTGGTCTACGCCGAACGAAATTCGATTTGCTGCGCGTATCGCAGCTGGATAGGTGAAGTCATATTGCTGGTAGTGCTCCGATCCCAGCAAGCCCATGAACTGTGCAAAGAGTTCGTCCAGGTGTCCCCTAGTCCGACCCGTCAACAGCCTGACGCGACCTGCCTTACCCTCGATTTTGAGCCGGCCAATCCGACTTCCTAGAGTGGTGAGCGCCTCGTCCCAGCTGATCTCTGCATAGTTTCCTGAGCCGCGCTGCGCGGCGTTCTGTAACGGTGTTCGGATACGGTCCGGGTTGTACAGGACATTCAGTCCAGCCTGTCCTCTCGCACACAGTCGACCCTGGCTAACCGGGTGTACGGGATTGCCTTCAATCTTCTTAGCTTTGCCCTCGCGAATGCGTACGGAAATTCCGCACCCGGCGGAACACTGGTTGCAGACCGTGTTGTACCAGGTTGCAACTCCCGGCGAATAGTCTTCAGGGGGAACCACCTGCGGGATCAAGAACTCGACATTTCGCTGCACGCCCTCGCCATACAGAATACCGCCAGCGACCCCGACGCCCCCGGCCCCGATAAATTGCAGCAAATCTCTTCGGCTAATCTTTGACATTTTATTTATGGCAGGTCCAGCAATCGCGGCCATGCTCTACGTTTCTCTCCGTATGACAATCGACGCACCACGGCATCCGCATCGATGCAACTCGGGTAATACGGTCCATCGTTTCAACAGGACCGTGACATTCCTGACACGCCAGTCCCGCCTTGATATGGCGTTTATGCGTGAAGTGAACATAGTCCGGAACATCGTACACTTTGATCCACGGTATTGGTTCACGATTTTCCCAGTAGGTGGCCAGCTTCAGTATCTCCGGACTTTCGCGGACACTGGGCACAGAGTTGTGACATCCCATGCATTTGCTGACGCTGGGTACACCGGCAACCGGCGTCCTGTCAGCATAGATGTGGCAATGCTGGCACGGAATTTCATTGTCCGTGGCATGTATTCTGTGACTGAATTCGATTGGCTGAATCGGACTGCGATCGGAGAAATATTTGCCGTGTACCCATGCGCCAACAAACAGGCCGACCACGACAACCAGTCCGAGTAAGGCTGGTTTCTTCGCAGGCCGGAGCGCATCGAGAACAGAGATAGACAATTGGTACCCCCTTCTTTTGGGGCAAGAGTTTGCCCGTAAGCTGCGCAAACTACAAATTTCAATTGCGCCGCGGCGGTGACTTCGGTACGTTAGCCACGCTCTCACTGCCCAGAGGCGCGCCGAAACACATAATGAAATCTCTCTTCCGTTCGGGATTATTGTTGCTTATCGCTCTCGGTGCCGGATCTGCTGCGCAGGCGGCTGGTGACGCCGCAAAAGGCAAAATACTGTATAACATTTGTGCCGCCTGTCATGGCGCAAATGGTGAAGGTACACCTGCACTAAACGCTCCGGCCAATGCCGGCCAGGATCCCTGGTACATGACCCGTCAACTAAAGAATTTCAGGGCCGGTATTCGTGGCGCACATCCCGACGACACCTTTGGCGCACAAATGCGACCTATGGCAATGGTGCTGGCCGGTGATCAGGACATCGCGGATGTCGTTGCCTATATAACGAGCCTGGACATGCCCGACGTACCGCAAACCCTTGACGGCGATATCGAGCTTGGAAAGCAGGCTTATGAGACTTGCATCCCCTGTCACGGAGAATTTGGCCAAGGGGCACAAGCTCTGGATGCGCCACGTCTGTCCAATCAGCATGACTGGTACATCGTCCGGCAGATCGAGAACTTCAAGAGCGGGGTTCGCGGCAGCCATCAGAACGATATCTACGGCGCGCAGATGCGCATCATGTCGCAAATGCTCGAAACGGATGATCGGGTTCGCGCCGTTGCCGCATATATCGCCACCCTGGAGTACCAGCCGGACGGTGAATGACTAGTACTCCGTCAAGGTGATATTGATGGGTTCAGAGCCACCCGGATGATTCAAGACAAGGCGCAGTGTGTAGAAAATGGCGAGTCCTTTTCAAGGACTGCAATGCCGTATTGGATCATCCGGGTGGCTCCCTTCGGGCGAGCCGTGAAGCAGTCGCCCGCGGTGTTGCGCCTCTTGGCAAGGACGCGCCATTGCCGACGAGACGCGCCTGCCGGTCAACTGCTTCACGACTCGCTGAACCCATCAATATCACCTTGACGGAGTACCAAGAACTTTATGACCGCATCAGGTGCATGGACGGCCCCGCCAATTCGGTGCCGTTGATATTGATCTGAACTCGATAGTGCCCCGGTACCGGAAACATCACTTTTTTCAGCGGCAGAATCAGTTGCGTTTTCGCCGGCGCTTTTGATGCTGGCCGAGTCTCCACATCAGTGTGTCCTTCGATTGAGAAAATCGACAGGCCATCAGGATCGTTGAGATTTACGGTAAACGGAATCCGGCCCTCCAGATCGCGTTGCCATTCGATGATTCCGACGAGAACCATCTTGTCCTGACGGGCTGGAAAATCGGGCGCAAGTAGTTCGTTGAATATTCCGTGAATACTGAGTTTCCCATCCGGTCCGGCGCCGGCATCTGTGCAAAACAGGAAAACCGCTTCCATCATTCGTCTCCTCCACCGCCCTCTGGAGAATACAGGTACTGGCGGTCAAACCTGTGGAAATCAGCTACTGAATCCTCTATTCTCCGCCTAGGATTCAGGCTCGGTCCGGGTTCCGATGCGGTGACAATCATCCGCGACTGTCACGATAATTAAGGATGCATAACATATGCCATTAGTAATTGCGTTGATTCTTTTGGTTGTAGGTTCGCTTCTATTTCACTTCCTGAGCCCGTGGACTTTTACGCCTCTGGCTTCAAACTGGGGCATGATCGACTTCACGGTCGATCTCACTTTCGTCGTGACAGGAATCGTATTCGTTGCTGTTAACCTGTTCATGGCTTACGCGATTTATCGCTTTCGCTACAAAGAAGGCGCGCGAGCAAAGTACGAACCCGAAAACAAGAAACTCGAAATCTGGCTCACCGTTTTGACGACGATCGGTGTCGCCGCGATGCTGGCACCGGGTTTAATCGTCTGGGCCCAGTTCGTGAATGTTCCTGAAAACGCAACAGAAATTGAAGTTGTGGGCCAGCAATGGCGCTGGACCTTTCGCCTGCCTGGCGAGGACGGCAAATTCGGGATGACCGATTCAAGGTTGATCAGCGTTGACAATGAGTTCGGCATCAATCCCGATGACCCCCACGGAGACGATGACGTCTTGGTCGATGATGCCATCGTGCATGTTCCGCTCAATGAACCGGTTCTGTTCTGGCTGCGCTCGAAAGACGTGTTGCATAACTTCACTGTCGCACAGTTCAGAGTCAAGATGGACCTGGTACCCGGCATGGAAACTTACATGTGGCTGGAACCAACCAGACTTGGCGAATATGAAATCCTTTGTGAGGAGTTGTGTGGTGTCGCACACCATGCGATGCGGGGCAGGGTTGTTGTTGAGGAGCTAGAGGACTACCAGGCGTGGGTGGCTAGCCAGCCAACTTTCGCCGAGCTACAGGCGAAACCGCCCGGCGATCCTGTGCTCGGTGCGGCGTCGTACGCCGTATGCGCCGCCTGTCACGGTTCGCAGGGCGAGGGCCTGTTAGCACTGAACGCACCGAAGCTCAGCGGACAGGATCCGCGGTATCTCAAACGGCAGCTGCGAAATTACAAAATCGGCCTGCGCGGTATCCACGAAGACGATGTCAACGGACGGATAATGGCGCCAATGGCGGCTACGCTCGTGAACGATGCAATCATCGACAATGTCATCGCCTATATCGGTACGTTGCCTGATACTCCGGCGGCGGCTACGGTCGATGGCGACATTGCCCACGGTGCGAAGCTGTATGTGCTCTGCGCCAATTGTCACGGCGCTGACGGACAGGGTATAAAAATGAACGCACCACGACAAGCTGGCATGAACGACTGGTATTTGCTGAGCCAGCTTAAGAATTTCAAACAAGGGCTGCGCGGACATCATCCCGAAGACCTCGGTGGCAAGCAGATGCGACTAATGGCCCAAACGCTTCAGGACGACCAGGCAATGCGGGACGTCGTCGCTTACATCAACACTTTGTAGACTAAGGAAAATTTGATGGCATACGTTGCTATTGCCGATCGTGACCACGAAATAGAACACCACGATCCGACGACATTTATTACCAAATACGTCTGGAGTCAGGATCACAAGGTCATCGCAATTCAATACGGCGTCACGGCGATGTTCGTCGGTTTGATCGCGCTGTGTCTGTCCGCAATGATGCGTCTTCAGCTTGGCTTTCCGAACAGCTTTTCGTTTATTACGCCAGCCGACTACTACCAGTTTATTACGATGCACGGGATGATCATGGTCATCTTCCTGCTGACGGCGTTATTCCTGGGTGGCTTCGGCAATTACCTCATCCCACTGATGATCGGGTCGCGGGATATGGTGTTCCCGTACATGAACATGCTGAGCTTCTGGGTGTATCTCGTCTCGGTCATCGTACTTCTGGCGAGCTTTTTCGTGCCCGGTGGGCCGACGGGGGCCGGCTGGACGCTCTATCCACCCCAGGCCATTCTTCCCGGCACCCCAGGCACGGACTGGGGCATTATACTGATGCTGGTATCGCTCGCCCTGTTCATCGTGGCATTCACTATGGGTGGCCTGAACTATGTCACGACGATTCTTCAGGCGCGCACCCGCGGCATGACACTGATGAGGATGCCGCTATCGCTGTGGGGCATCTTCATGGCAACCATCCTCGGCCTGCTGGCGTTCCCGGCACTGTTTGTCAGCGCCGTGATGATGACGCTGGATAAAGTAGCCGGAACCAGCTTCTTCATGCCGGCGATCATGTCGATGGGAGAAAACCTCAGCCACGAAGGCGGCAGCCCGATATTGTTCCAGCACCTGTTCTGGTTCTTCGGTCATCCCGAAGTGTATATCGTCGCACTGCCGGCATTTGGTCTCGTCTCCGATCTTCTGAGTACACATGCCAGGAAAAATATTTTCGGTTATCGCATGATGGTCTGGGCGATTATCGCGATCGGTGGGCTCAGTTTTATCGTGTGGGCGCACCACATGTACGTCAGTGGAATGAACCCCTATTTCGGTTTCTTCTTTGCGACGACCACACTGATCATTGCCGTGCCAACAGCCATCAAGGTCTACAATTGGGTACTGACGCTGTGGCAAGGAAATATCCGCCTCACGGTACCGATGTTGTTTGCCATCGGTTTCATATTCACCTTCACGCACGGCGGTCTGACCGGGATATTTCTTGGCAACGTGGTCGTCGATCTGCCGTTATCCGACACGTATTTTGTCGTCGCTCATTTTCACATGGTGATGGGCGTGTCGCCGATAATGGTGGTGTTCGGCTCGATTTACCACTGGTATCCGAAGATCACCGGCAGGATGTTCAACGAGACGCTCGGCAAGTGGCATTTCTGGCTCACGTTCCTCGGCACGTATGCGATTTATCTGCCAATGCATTACCTCGGCTTCCTGGGTGTACCGCGCCGTTACTTTGCGATGGGCGACACTGAATTCATGCCCGAATCTGCCTTCGTATTGAATCAGGGCATCACGATATCCGCTTTGTTTGTCGGCTTGGTTCAGCTGCTGTTCCTGTACAACATTATCGTGAGCCTAAAAAAAGGCAAACCCGCCGGGCCGAACCCTTGGAACGCGACGACGCTCGAATGGCAGACGCCGGACACGCCGCCGAAGCACGGCAACTGGGGGGACGAGTTGCCGGTCGTGCATCGCTGGGCATACGACTACAGCGTCCCCGGCTATCACGATGACTTTATTCCGCAAAATGTGCCGGCCGATGCGACGCCCGCAACGAGCGAACACGGATCTGATACGTGACAATAGCGCTTGTCTTCCTGGCCATCATCATGGCCACTGCACTCGGCTGGCTGGTGCGCCAGACCCTGAACACGCAGCCATGGAATGCAAATGACCCGGTTGAGAACCAGCCCGGCCGGGGCGTTTTAAATATTGATCCCGCAAAGATCGGCTTACTGTCATTTATCGCTGTTGTCACATCGTTGTTTGCGCTATTCCTTAGCGCCTACATGATGCGAATGAAACTTGGCGACTGGCGTCCACTGCCTGAGCCGGATTTACTTTGGGCGAACACCGCAATCCTCGTGCTGGCCAGTTTCGCCTTTCAATTGACACGCAATGCTGCAACCAGAGGTCGGCAAGCGGCCATGAAAATCTGGCTGCTCGTCGGCGGTGTGTGTACCGCTTTATTTTTGTTGGGCCAGCTCGTCGCCTGGCAGCAACTAAGCACCGGCGGCTATCTCATTACCGGTAATCCGGCCAATGCTTTTTTCTATCTGCTCACCGCGTTGCATGGATTGCATTTGCTCGGTGGCATGTGGGTCTGGGGCCGGACGACAGCGCGAGTTCTGAGCGGTGCAGATGTCGAGAGTGTGCGCCTGAGCGTCGAACTGTGCACAATATATTGGCACTATCTGTTACTCGTCTGGGTTGGATTGTTCGGTCTGCTGTTATCTACGTAAAAGGATAAGGACAAATGTCTGAAGCTGTATTGACTGATACCGGGAATGAAGTCGTAGCCGACTTCTCTGCCGACAAACAGACGTTTCAGGTGCCGTGGGGCAAGGCCATGATGTGGTTCTTCCTCTTGAGCGATACCTTTATCTTCGGCTGCTTTCTGACCTCGTACATGACGGTTCGAATGTCGGCCAGGGACGCCTGGCCCGTTCCGAGCGAGGTGTTTGCACTGTCGTTCGGAGGCGAACCCATTCCTCTGATCCTGATCGCGATTATGACCTTCATTCTGATCTCATCGAGCGGCACGATGGCGATGGCGGTCAATATGGGCTATCGCGGAGAACGCAACAAAGCATTCTGGCTCATGTTGGCAACGGCGGGCTTCGGCGCGATGTTCGTCAGCATGCAGGCATTTGAATGGACCAAACTCATTGTGGATGATGGCGTGCGTCTCTGGAGCAACCCCATGGGCGCGTCCCAGTTCGGCTCAACCTTTTTCATGATTACGGGTTTTCACGGGCTGCATGTGAGCGTTGGAGTCATCTACCTGATCGTTGTCGCACGAAGAGTCAGATCCGGCTTCTACGACAGAACGCGCGGCAACTACGAGATGGTCGAGATCGCCGGGCTTTACTGGCATTTCGTCGATCTCGTCTGGGTATTCATCTTTGCATTTTTCTATCTTTGGTAGGGATCGTAAGAGGTTCTTGATATGGCACAGGAAAGTGGACAACAACATCCATTAAGCATTTATTTCTTTATCTGGGGGCTGTTGTTTGTTTTTAGTTTTTTCTCTTACATGGTGGACTACATGGATTTCCAGGGCGGCATGCGCTGGACCCTGATTCTCCTCTTCATGTTCCTGAAGGCGGGATTCATCGTGGCCATTTTCATGCACCTGGCCTGGGAACGCCTGGCACTGAAAATCGTGATTCTTGGTCCACCCATTGCGTTGATGGTCCTTATTTTTCTGATGACGTACGAGGCTGATTACACGTTCATGACAAGGATAGAGTTCTCCGGCGCGGGCGCTGCTGCGCCGGCTCATCACTAGTCCGTTTGGGGAATTGTTCATCCGTTGTTAAGCCTGAGTCGTTATAATTGGTCAGGCTATAGCTGAACCGTACGAGGAGATTGCCTTGAGTAAAATTGCCAGACGCCAATTTATGAAACTGTCGGCAGCTGCCGCTGCCGGTTATTTGGTCCATCCGGGGTCGGAAGCGCAAGCACAGGACTTGCCGCGCCTTACCGAGGACGATCCGGTCGGGATGGCGCTTAAATATACCCATGATGCGAGCACCGTTGATCCAGCGCTACGCCTCCAGCCTGCCGCCGAACAAAACTGTTCAAATTGCGCGCAGTTGCAGGGTGATGAAGGTGACGAGTGGCGACCGTGCGCGATATTCGTTGGCAAGCTCGTGAATGCAAACGGCTGGTGTTCCGTCTGGGTTCCAAAGCCTTAACAGACCGCCCACACCTATTCGTCTCCTGCGTCACCGCGCTGTGAAAGCATCCGGCGGGAAATTTCATTGCGGCCTCGGCCTGGCTGCCCGGCGATACCGCTACACCATATCTTTCAGCGCCAGATCCACATTGGCCAGTGTGTCCGGGCTTATGACCGCGTGATTCCCTATCAATGATTTGGACTGCATGAAGTCCCTGGGTGAATTAATCGAGTCTATGGCAATTAGCTGTCCGTCCCGCAGATAGAGGCAGGAAAACGACCGATTTGCTGGATCGCCACGCAATACCGTCTGGTCGTACCCTTGGGAAATGCCCGCAATCTGGAGTTTCAGGTCGTACTGATCGGACCAGAACCACGGTACCTGTGCATACACCATGTCATCGCCGCAAATATTTCGGGCGACGGTCTTCGCCTGTTCAAGTGCGTTGTGTACAGATTCAAGGCGCAGTCGCTGGCCCAGCAGCTCGTTGGGGTGATTCGTACAGTCACCGACAGCATATACCGAGTCGTCACTCGTCCTGCAGCGGTCATCAACACGGATACCATTGTCAACCACGAGACCGGCATCCGCGGCAAGTTCGACATTAGGAATAACCCCGATGCAGATCAGGACGCAGTCGGCAGCCAACGATGTGCCATCAGTGAGATCGACCTGCTCCAGGGCAGCATTTCCTGAGAAGCCGGCCAAACCTGTCGAGAGCAACAGATTGACGCCGTGTTGGCGGTGTTCTGATTGATAGAACTCGGAAACCTGCTCGGATACCACGCGACTCATGACGCGTTCCGCCATTTCGATTACCGTTACGTGCACGCCTTTGCCGGACGCTACCGCTGCAACCTCAAGACCGATGTATCCTGCCCCGATGATGACAAGCCGTTTACCCTCGCACATATATTCATGCATCGCCACAACGTCCTGAATGTTTCTCAGGTAATGCACACCCGATAATTCGGATCCGGGCACATCCAGCTTCCTGACCCTCGCTCCGGTCGCTATGATCAGATTTTCGTACCGGTAGGCATTGTTGTCTGCATCGATTACTGTCTTGCCCACAAGATCGATACGGGCGACCGTGGTACCGAAGTGCAGCTCAACATCAGGGTCGTCGTAAAAAGACGGTGGCTTGACGTACAGGCGTTCCACCGCCAATTCGCCGGCGAGAAATTTTTTGGATAGTGGTGGGCGCTGATACGGGTAGTATTCTTCTTCTCCGATCAGAGTGATTTTCCCGTCATACTTTCTCTGTCGCAGCGTCACCATGACCTGACCCGCGGCGTGACCAGCTCCCACAATTACGATATTTTTCTTCATCTACGGATTGGCTCCGGACATCCTTGTTACTCTACGCAATGTAGTACACGTCAAGTAGCATAAATCGGCAAAAACTATGGTGGACGAGATGGCTGAATACTTGCGGCATCGAAACTTGCTCCAACTCGTTTTTGTGGCATTGCTTGCGACTCTGATTGCTACGGAATCGCGCACCGCATCCACGGCGGAGGACGTGGTCGTAGCAATGCTCATGGAAGCCAGACCGTATCACACGATTTCGGCAGAGCTATTCGAGGAACTCGGCTGGAACCTGCCCGACGGCGGCGATACCGTCAAAGCGCTGGCTGACGCTACTCCGGGTGGTGCGCTGGATCCGCGACAACTGGAATCGTTAGCGGCTGACAAGCTCGGCTATCGGGCGACCTGGCACGAGGAAAGATACCAGGTCTACGGCCTTGACTGGGACATACCTGGCCTGCATCTGGTACCGGAAAATCCGTTACCGGGTTTGCCTACTATGGTCATAATCAATGGTGGTGCTGCGAACTGGTACGAGTTCTATTTGGATCCGTTAAACCGGGCAGGACTCGGTCAGTATCTGGCGCAAAGGATACCGGTGCTACTTCTGAGCATTCCGGGAAATTATCGCCATGGCGGCTGGCTTGAAAACGAGTTCGACAAACGAATTCCAGGATATCTGCTTGACCGTGATGTGTCGCCGCAAGAGGCTGCCATTCGTAACGCTGTCTATACATTCAGGGTTGTCAGCGAAGGCGTAAAGGCAATCGTGGAAAAGGTAGTGCACGGACCGGCCGTCATCATCGGCCACTCAACTGGCGGTGAAGTCCAGTTCATTCTGAAAAATACCAGCCTGCGTAGCAAGCTGCGCGACCTGTCGATCGGCTGGGGCACCGGTGGACCCGCGAGCATGCGCACCATGCAGGAATTTCGCGGTATTCGCCAGCCCGGGCGCGACCCGCACATCAGCCAACTGCGTGCACGGACGGCTAACCAGTACGCTAACGGTTACCTTGGTCCGCTGAATCCTTTCTGGGATCCGGATAAATCAAGACAGGCGATGGCGGAAGAGTGGATGGGGAGGGAGCAACGCCGACGCCCACAGTTCAAGCAGCCACTGCAAGACATTGAGCATTCCAGCGCCGTCAACTTGAGCGTAGATATCGAAGCTCAGATTCGTGACGCTCTTCGAGACAATACGTTGGGCGTTGATGCCGACGAGGTTATTGCTGATCTGTTCAGCACGATGCGCTCACCGGTTACCAATTATAGAAAAATGATCTGGACAACTGCACTTCTAGATGCCGGCCATTGGAACACCGATCCGGCGAAGGCGCGCGAATTGCGCGTTGCTGAGGAATTTCGCGAAGCCAATCCCACAATCGAAATACGTATCTTGTTGTTCGACGTTCCCATGACGCATTACGGTCACATCGAGAAACCGCGGCAACTCGCGGGCGGGCTTGTGGCGGCGTTGCGTTGGTTGACTACTCCCTAGGCTGGTGCATGAGCAATATTCGCTAGGCGAGATGTTCCCTGAAGAAAGCTATCGTTCGGTTCCATGCCAGTTCTGCAGCCGCCTCGTCGAAACGCGGTGTCGAGTTGTTGTGAAAACCGTGCCTGGTGCCGGCGTAAGTGTGCATTTGATACTGAACGTTATTTGATTTCAGCGCGGCCTCGTAATCGGGCCGCATTGCATTAACACGCTCGTCGTCCTCAGCGTAGTGAATTAACAGCGGTGCGCGAATTTTTGCAACATCGTTCGATTCGGCCGCGCGGCCGTAAAATGGCACGCCCGCATTCAGATCGCTGCCGAGCTTCACCGCCAGGAAGTTCGTCGTGCCACCGCCCCAGCAAAAACCGGTCGCCCCCAGCTTACCGGTCGAGCTCGAATGCGACTTGAGATACCGGGCACTGTTGAGCATATCCTCGCGCAGCTCGAGCTGGTCCAGACTTCTCTGCATTGCGCGTCCATCGTCATCGTTGCCCGGGTAACCGCCAATCGGTGAGAGGCCGTCCGGTGCCAACGCCAGAAACCCCGCCACAGCGACGCGTCGAGCAACATCCTCGATATACGGGTTCAGACCGCGGTTCTCATGGATGACGAGCACGGCCGGAAAGGGCCTCTCTCCGCTTGGCTGCACGAGATAGCCGCGCATTTCGCCTGATGTACCACCGGGCGACGGGTAGTCTACGTAGCGGGCTTTGATGCGCTCGTCCGTAAACGAAATAAGCTCTGCTTCCGCATAACTTGGCATGAGACTTTGCGCCATGGCCAACGCAGATACACCACCGACCGTCAAGGCCGCTGCGCGATCCAGGAACTGGCGTCGGTCAATTCGACCGTGACAGTAATTATCGTAAAGATCGAAGACTCTTGGATCGATTTCATTTCTTGTCATATCAGAAACTCAACACCTCCATGAATCGCATTAATCCCAAGCACGATTGTCGACTGTATTTTCGTAGGTCGCGCCCCGCACCACCATGTTCCACTTGGCAGTCCAGTTGTACGTGTCGTCAAAACGTTCGCGAGTATATGGCTGAGGTGGAGCATGTAAAAGGCGTGAGATACGCACGTCTTGCGGTTTCAACAAGCCGCCGGTCTCTGCGACAAGATAGTGAATGTAAGGCGTGGGATCTTTCTCCAGCACCTCCACAGCCCGGGCCTGGGCCCGGAACATCGCCGCGAGCGTCTTGGCATCAAGTGCATTGCTGGCTGCCTCGCTGCGTGTTGTATGAGATTCGATCAAGATCCGCATTCCCTGTTTTTCCGCGACACTAATCCACGGCTCCATCAGGCTCACTGCTTCGACCCTGCCATCGCGCAATGCGTCGAGACGCTTCGGCATGGAGCCAACACCAACCGTTTTGATATGTTCGGGCTCCAAAAAACCCTCCAGCATTTTCAATGTTGTGAAATTGGAACCATTGTTTGGCGTCACCGCTATTTCTGTGTCTTTGAGTTGTTCGGGTTCGTAAACATCGGAGTCGGGCCTGACTGCAATCGCAAAAGACGACATAGCGGCGCCCAGCGCGACGATCTTCCGTTCGCGGAGGCCTTTACTGGCAGCTTCGACAGCGCGCTTCATGATGCCCCATTCGCACATCCGATATTGATCAATCCCGCCATCGTTGTACAACGCGTCGAGCGGACGATCGAGAACCGAATCCCACTTCACGCTGTGTGAGGTCGTTACCTGCGCCATCCCCGGGGTTGTTACGAATTCTATGTCGAGACCTTCGTCTTCAAAGAAACGCAGATCACGCGCAACCAGCACAGGCAGATCATGTACCGCATTCATTACTGCGAGCTTCGGCCTGCTTTTGTTATCTGTCATCTTTTTCACCCTGCTCTGCGTATGTATTAATTACTCGACGACAAACCATCCGCCTTTGATCGCATTATCCCACTGCAGAAATACAGCAGGACCGATGCCGAGCGGTAAATTCAACGTGTCATCGGCGGCCATATAGCCGTGTTTGCCCGCCATGAATTGTGTCAGCGAGTGCTTCGGGGCCGGATCCATCGCCTGGTAAAGTGGAATCACTACTGCTTCGTATACCTCTCTGCTGTGATCACGGCTGTTTGCAGAAATCTGGAACATGACCGGAGGAACCGGATTGACACCCGGCCCGCTTAGTTCCCTCGTCAAACCAATATAGTGGGCGACAAGCGTGTCAGTATCCGCCTCGTCAAGTTGCAGGCGTTTTGCAGTCGCCAGCGCAGCCTCTGTCATCGATGCTTCAATGCCGTGCGTAATAATATACTCGGCTTTGAATTGCGGACGCTTCTGTTCATCGTCCCAGGCGTCCAATATATCCTCCATGATCATCGGCAGTCGCATCAGTGCTTCCGGCCCTTCCGTACCCAGCAATTCCGGACCGACGTATCGGGCACTGTCGCGCCAACTGCGTATGTAGAGTTCATCAAAGGGATCCGAGCGCGACGGTAGCTGCCTTGCTTCGCTCACTAGAGCATGCTCGCCAATCTTGCCGAGTTGACCGCCCCATGCCGATTGGGCGCGATAGATGTAGCCAAAAGCCGAGTTTTCGATCGCCATCATGCCGGCCACGTTGGGTACTCTTTGTGACAGCATGTTCACCAGCGGACCACCAGTTGAATGGCCGTGCATATATATCGAGAACTCCTGCTCGGGGAAATGCTTTCGCATGACCGCAATTCCACCTGCTTCAAAAGCGAGTGGCCATGCCGCCATACGATAGAAAAAATTGGTTCCTGATTTCGCTTTGGCGAGCCGCCGGGTTCCGTAACGTGGGCGTTGCTTCGTGTCGGTTACAATATCGTACTGGTCTCGACTAATTTCCTCACCCTTCTGCCAAATTGGTGTGCGCACCGAACCGTCATCTCTTATGGTGCTGCCTTGCCAATTACGAT